>JBCLRG010000048.1:0-21134 GCA_041223955.1 Oscillospiraceae bacterium 38-13
AAGTAGACATATTCGTTTTATCCCCCTTCTCAGATGATATGCTTGGCGGCCAGAATGCCCGCCAGCTTCTCGCAGGTGGCCTTGTCCGCGCCCTCCAGCATCATGCCGGCGCCCTTCTGGGGAGGCGTGAAGCTCTTGAAGATGTTGGTGGGAGAGCCCTTCAGGCCGATGGTGGTGGCGTCGATCAGGGGATCGTCCTTCAAATCGTCATAGCCGTAGGTGGTCAAGGGCTTGCTGTAAGCCTCGAACACGCCGCCGACGCTCATGTAACGGGGCTCGTTCAGCTCCTTGATGCAGGTGATGAGGCAGGGAGTCTGGGCCTTGATGGTCATGTACCCGTCCTCCAGCATCCGCTTGACCGTGACGGTATTGCCCTCCTTGGCAATATCGGCGGCGTAGGTGATCTGGGGCAGGTGCAGCTTCTCCGCCATCTGGGGGCCCACCTGGGCGGTGTCGCCGTCGATAGCCTGACGGCCGCACATGACAATGTCGTCCGCCTCCACGCCGATGCGGTTCACTGCGGCGGCGAGAATCTGAGAGGTGGCGTAAGTATCGGAACCGCCGAACTCACGGGCGGAAACCAGAATGGCCTCGTCCGCGCCCATGGCCAGGGCCTCGCGGAGCATGCCCGCCGCAGGCGGGGGACCCATGGTGACCACGATGACCTTGCAGCCGGTGGCGTCCTTCATTTTCAGGGCGGCCTCCAGGGCGTTCATATCGTCGGGGTTGGTGATGGTTTGCATGGAAGCGCGGTTCAGGGTACCGTCGGGATTGACCGCGACCTTACCGGAGGTATCGGGAACCTGCTTGATGGAAACAATGATTTTCATGACCTTTTACCTCCTATCTTATTTCACGCCCAGGCGGCTGGAAATGACCATGCGCTGGACTTCGGATGTACCCTCATAGATCTCGGTGATCTTGGCGTCGCGCATCATGCGCTCCACGGGATACTCACGGGTGTAGCCGTAGCCGCCGAAGAGCTGGACGGCCCGGCGGGTCACGTCGGACGCGGCCTCGGCGGCGAAGAGCTTCGCCATGGAGGCGTCCATGGAATAGTCCTCATGGAGCTGCTTCTTGCAGGCGGCGGCGTACACCAGATACTGGGCGGCCTGCATGCGGCAGTGCATGTCGGCCAGCTGGAACTGGGTGTTCTGGAACTGGCTCAGGCGGCGGCCGAACTGGACGCGCTCCTGGGTGTACTTCACAGCCTCGTTCACGGCGCCCTCGCCCAGGCCCAGAGCCTGAGCCGCGATGCCGATCCGGCCGCCGTCCAGGGTCATCATGGCGATCTTGAAGCCCTTGCCCTCTTTGCCCAGCAGATTCTCCTTGGGGACGATGCAGTCCTCAAAGATCAGGTCGCAGGTAGAGGAACCACGGATGCCCATCTTCTTCTCGTGCTTGCCGGTGGAGAAGCCGGGGAAGTCCTTCTCCACGATGAAGGCGGAGATGCCGTGGTTGCCCTTGGACTTGTCGGTCATGGCCATGACCACGAAGGTGTCCGCCACGTTGCCGTTGGTGATGAAGCACTTGGAGCCGTTGAGGACGTAGTGGTCGCCCTCCAGGACGGCGGTGGTCTGCTGGCCGGAGGCGTCGGTGCCCGCGCCGGGCTCGGTGAGGCCGAAGGCGCCGATCTTCTTGCCGCTCAGCAGGTCGGGCAGGTACTTCCGCTTCTGCTCCTCGGTGCCGTGCTCGAAGATGGGGGCGCAGCACAGGGAGGTGTGGGCGGAGACGATGACGGCGGTGGTGCCGCAGACCTTGGCAAGCTCCTCCACGCACATGGCGTAGGACAGGACGTCGCCGCCGGCGCCGCCGTACTCCTTGGGGAAGTAGATGCCCATCATGCCCAGCTTGGCCATCTTCTCCACGGTCTCCATGGGGAAGCGCTCTTCCTCGTCGATCTCCTCGGCGAGGGGCCGGACCTCGTTCTCGGCAAACTCGCGGTACATCTTACGGAGCATCAGCTGCTCATTGGAAAGATGAAAATCCATACCTTATATACTCCTTTTCTCAGGTTTTACTTGGAATAGTCAAAGAAGCCCTTGCCGGTCTTGCGGCCCAGCTCTCCGGCCCGGACCTTCTTGCGCAGCAGGAGGCTGGGACGGTACTTGGGATCGCCGGTCTCGTTATACAGGGTCTCCATGATGGCGAGGCACACGTCCAGGCCCACCAGATCGCCCAGAGCCAGGGGGCCCATGGGATGGTTCGCGCCCAGCTTCATGGCAGTGTCGATGCCCTCGGCGTTGGCGACGCCGGTATCCAGCAGGTCGGCGGCCTCGTTGATCATGGGGATGAGGATCTTGTTGACGACGAAGCCGGGGGCCTCGTTGACCTCCACGGGCTCCTTGCCGATCTCCTTGGAGAGGTTCCAGATCACGTCAAAGGTCTCCTGGGTGGTCTTCGCGCCCCGGATGATCTCCACCAGCTTCATGCTGGGGACGGGGTTGAAGAAATGCATGCCGATCACGGGATGGTTCAGGCCGTTAGCCATCTCGGTGATGGACAGAGAGGAGGTGTTGGAGGCAAAGATGGCCTCGGGCTTGCACATGGCGTCCAGCTCGCCGAGGAGGGCCTTCTTGGTGGCCATGTCTTCCTTGACGCACTCGATGATCAGGTCGGCGTCGGCGCAGGCGGACTTCTCCTCCACCAGCACGTTGGCCATCAGCGCGTCGGCCGCGGCCTGCTCCATCCGGCCCTTGTCGACGCGCTTCTGGAGAGAAGCGGCCAGCTTATCTCTGTGCTTCTGGGCGGACGCCACGCTGCTGGCGTACATCAGGGCGGTGTGGCCCTTCGCCGCGAAAACCTGAGCGATACCGCTGCCCATCGTGCCCGCGCCAAAAATAGCTACCTTCATGATTGTTCCTCCTGTTATTTTGTAAAATTTCAGGTTCTGTTACTACCGTTCAAAGCCGGGAAAAGAGAGCAAATTACGACTTTGCCAATTTGCTCACAATCTTTATTATAGGGTTCTTCCCCGAAATTATCAAGTACAATTTTACTGCCTTCCGCCGCTTTTTTTCTTTTTTACACTTCACACAAAATATTCGTTAAAATTTATACAATTTTTTTTGCCCCGCAAATTCTTCCCTTCGCCGCGTCCCAGTCCTCCAAAGGGATTCCGCCTAAAAAACCGCTTCCGGTTTATGGAGTCTGCTAAATTTTTAGTTTCCCTAAAAATTTTTTAGAATAGCTCTTGCTTTTTCTGTTTTCTGTGCTATCATACGGGTATAAGCGAAAAACCAGGAATGATTTTATTTGGAGGCGTACTATGAAAGAGGCTATCAAGTGGACGGTCAACCGCATGCCCAAGAGCGAAGACAAGCAGCTCTCCGTCATGTCCCTATCCAACGTGGCGAAGGCCCGTTTCTTCCACAGCAGCTTCCCCCAGTATTCCATCACCCCCCTGGCCCAGCTGGACGGCATGGCCAAGTACCTGGGCCTGGGCGGCCTGTTCGTGAAGAACGAGGCTCACCGCTTCGGGCTCAACGCCTTCAAGGTCCTGGGCGGCTCCTTTGCCATGGGCCGGTACATCGCCAAGGAGATGGACCGGGACGTGTCCGAGATGACCTATGACTATCTGACCAGCGAGGCCTTCCGCCGGGAGTTCGGCCAGGCCACCTTCTTCACCGCCACCGACGGAAACCATGGCCGGGGCGTGGCCTGGGCGGCCAACAAGCTGGGCCAGAAGGCCGTGGTCCACATGCCCAAGGGCAGCAGCCAGCCCCGGTTTGACAACATCGCCAAGGAAGGGGCCCAGGTGACGATTGAGGAGGTCAACTACGACGACTGCGTCCGCATGGCCGCCGCCGAGGCCGCCCAGACGGAGCACGGCGTCATCGTCCAGGACACCGCGTGGGACGGCTATGAGGAGATCCCCTCCTGGATCATGCAGGGCTACGGCACCATGGCCGGAGAGTCCGCCGAGCAGCTCCGGCAGATCGGTGTGAACCGCCCCACCCACGTCTTCGTTCAGGCCGGCGTGGGCAGTCTGGCGGGGGCCGTGGTGGGCTACTTCACCAACCTCTTCCCCAACGACCCGCCGAAGTTCATCGTCATGGAGGCCCAGGCCGCGGACTGCCTGTATCAGGGCGCCCTGGCGGGCGACGGCTCCCCCCGGGTGGTGGACGGCGACCTGAAGACCATCATGGCGGGCCTGGCCTGCGGCGAGCCCAATACCATTTCCTGGGACATCCTCCGCAACCACGTGTCGGCCTTCGTCTCCTGCCCCGACTGGGTCAGCGCCCGGGGCATGCGGATGCTGGGCGTGCCCGTGAAGGGCGATCCGGTGGTCATCTCCGGCGAGAGCGGCGCGGTGGGCATGGGCCTGATCGCGGCTCTGATGGAGACGGACGAGTACAAGGACCTCCGGGAGGCCATCGGTCTGGACCGTTACAGCCAGGTGCTGATGTTCTCCACCGAGGGCAATACCGACCCCCTGAAGTTCCGCAAGGTACTGTGGGACGGTGAATTTGCCACGGTTTAAGCCGATACTCCCGAAACGCCGGACGGCCGGGCGGGGCATCCTGAAAAGGATGTTCCCGCCCGGCCGTTTTGGTTTTCGCCGGTTTATCCGGCCGGATTGTCCTCCTCCAGATCGCTGGAGTCGAATTCCTCAATAACTTCCTCCGTCTCCTCGTTCACGAATTTCACGCTGACGTTGTCCAGAGCGGAGCCGTTAAAGGCGTGGTATGTACCGCTGAGCATGTAGAAGCCCAGGACGGACATGGAATCCATCAATCCCAGCTCTTCCGCGCTGACCGTCACGGTGTACTTCGTATAGTTCCGGTTCGCTTTAATGGAAACGAAGTTCGGGTATTCCGCGGAGCCTTCCAGTTCCGACAGGCCCTGATCAATGTTCTTCCTGACTTCCCGCATCATCTTCCAATGCTGGAGCCGGTTCATTTCATAGGTGACGGAGCCGTCCTCATTCAGGGTGGCGGACTGGACGTTTTTCTCCTCCTTGACGGTCTCGTCAAGCTGTTCCTGGGTCATTACCTCCTCCAAAAAGTATGCGGGAACGGTAATCTTGACCTTGAGCAGCCCCTTTTCCGCCCCGAAGCTCCCGGAGCCCTGCTCCCCGCCGTCCTTCTGAAGAAACCCTTTGACATTCTCAACAAAGCCGCTGACATAAGGTATCTGGAAATCCGGGTGCTCCGTCAGGGTGAAGTACGCTCCGCCGCCCAGGAGGGCCAGGGAGAGAATCATACCCAGAATGGCGGGCCATTTGGAATCCCAGTTCACAATTCGGACAATCAGCCATATGAGAAACACCAGGAACCCCAGCAGCCCGACTCCGCACGCGGCCAGGCACGCAATCAAACCAATGTCCATTTCCATTGACCTCCCAAGTTTACTATGGGGTTATCATACCACAGCGGATGAGGGCGGGTCAACAGATTTCGGCATTCATGCCCATGCTCCGGGCAAAGCGGTACAGCATCGTACAAAACTGCTGCCGGGTCACGGGGGCGGAGAGCTTCAGGTCTCCGGAGGCATCGCCGGTGAGGATGCCGTTTTCCCGGGCCCATTCGACACCCTCCCGGTGAGCGGGGCTGGGGGTGTTGTCCTTTTGGTAGTCCGGACGCACCGCACCCGCAATCAGGCTTACAGGCCGGGTCTTCCGGCAGACCATGCCGCCGTTGGACTGGCTTCCGGACTGACTGGTGTTGCCCTCGATGGCTGTCACATGGGAGGGCGTTACCTTTTCTATAATACCGGTGTGGTCCACAGCCCCGCCGTCGGGGAAGTCGTAGATCACCACGTCTCCGGGGCGGTAATCCGCCGTCACCCATCGGCCAGCCTTCCGGGCGGCGTTCATCAGCGCGCCGCAGGAGGCAGTTTTCAGGGGAAGGGACATCCCCGCCTGATGGAAAACCCACTGGACAAACGCCATGCACCAGGGGTAGGCCTTCCCGGAGACCTCCCGGCCATAGTACCAGGTGTTGTACTTGACCCGGTTGGAGTTTGCCGGGGATTCCTGGGTCCCCAGCTCAGCCGCAGCAATTGCCAGTACCTTTTCAGCCGTTGCCATGACCGCCGCCCTCCAGTGCGTCCTGAACCTTCTGACTCTGGGTGCCAAAGTAAAACGCGATTACCACGGCATACACGGTCATAAAATCCTGACTGATGGTACCCGTTACGGCCATATAGGTAAACACGCCGGTCAGAGTCAGCGTCACCAGGGACTTCACGCCAAGGAGATTCCCCAGCCGCTTGACGATTGCTTTATTCATATCCTTCCTCCCGTTCCCGGCGAACGCTCCGCCGGTTTGCGATTTTTGTTCTTCCGTTTTCATAGCCCGATTCTCCCCAGCAGGAAGGCGATGACGGCGGCGCAGAGGGACCAGAGGGCTTTTTCCACCAGTCCCTCCCAGCGGCGGGCGGGCCTGGCCTCCAGGGACCGGACGGCGCTTTTGATTTCCGCCGTGTCCTCTTTGATCTGTTCCAGGCGCTGTTCAATCAGGGCCACGGAGGTGCTGGACTTTTCCAGCTTCTCGTAGAACTCCTTGTGGGCCGCCTTGTTGCGCTCGATTTCGTCCTCCAGCGCCGCGACGCGGGAAAACAGCGGGCAGTCCCGGGGATTGTCCGTGCAGGGTTCCGGCATGGTGCAGCCTCCTTTCCTCAGACGGCTTTTACGCAGTAGAGTACGGCGGCGTTAACGGGGCGGGCGGTAAAATAACTGGAAGAAGATACAAGAGTATCAATAGCGGTTCTGCTATAACTCTGAACCCCAGAATCGCCCTCGAAATCTGTAAAGTCTGGATAACTGGACTTTCCGTTCTCACCAGCAAAAATCTGAATATACGACTCCGCTGAATTACTGTCAGTCGAAATATTCAAGTGACGAGTTGCCTCCTGCTTCTCTCCCACATCCCCGCTCAACTTCTCCTCTGCCTCTCCATGGTAACCCCGAAGAAACAGATTCCGCAAATCCGGCACGGCAAAGGTGCTCTCCCCGTCCCCGCCGAAATGGCCGGCCGCGCCGAACTGCTGGCGGAAGAAATCCGCCAAAGCCGGATAATCCTCTACAGCATGCTCCGCACCGTCGCACACCAGATAACCCTCCGGTGCCGTCCGGCCCAGAAAGCTGATAACCGTGCCTACCGGATTCCCGTCCACTCCCGGAGTACCGCCGCCGGGGCCCTGCGTGCCGCCGCACCCATAAGTAACGCTGTTGTCCTGAAAATAAAAACGCATAAAAAGCCTCCCTGTAACCAAGCAGCCAGCCGGATTTTGGCCGCGTGTAAATCGAACCATTCACCTCCCTCCTTTAATCCCCAGCAAAAGCGGGCCGCATTTGCACAGCTTCATACAAACCCGGCTCAAAAAAATTTCCCCAACGCGCCAGCCGCTCTCCGGATTCCAAATTTTTCCGTTCTTCCCTCTTCCCATTCCGCCGGATTTCTGTTATAATAGAAACTCAAAAAAGCAGAAAACCGACGCTGTAAGGCTTTGTTTGAATCATACCGGCCCCCGGCCACCGCCGGACTTTCCACCCGTTTTCAAACAGGGCACAACGTTCAGGAGGAATGGATTGTATGCGTTACCTGGCAGGTTTCCTGGCGGCTCTCCAGTTGATGACCTTCGTCCTCGCCGCAGGGCCGGTCCCCGCCCCGGCGGGCCTCACCGATCTCACCGGCCTCAATGACCCCCTGCTCTGGGAACCGGAACTCCCCACCTTTGACGGCCCGGTCCCCCGGCCCGGTGAAACACCGGAGAATTTCCGGATTGTCCTGAGCTTTACCGGAGACATGCTGCTGGCCTCCCTCCACGGCAAACGGGCGGCGGGGAATTTCCTGGACTACGCCGCCAGCCAAAAGCCCGACTATTTTCTCCAGAACGTCCGCCCCATCTTCGAGGCCGATGACTTCACCGTAGTAAATCTGGAAAACGTCCTGACCGACCGGAACCTGACGCCCAAGGAGAAGAGCACCGACCCCGCCTACTGGTTCCGTTCCGGCTCCGCCAATACGGACATTCTCACCTCTTCCGGCGTCGAGGCGGTGTCCCTGGCAAACAACCACACGGGCGACTATGGAACCCGGGGATATCAAGATACTGTCCGGGCCGTGTCCGCCGCCGGGCTGGAATACGGCGGCAACGACCGCACATTTTACCTGGAGAAAAACGGCTACCGCATAGCGGTGATCTGCCACGGCCTATGGAACGAGGGGCAGGCCTCCGCCATCATCCGGCGGATCCAGGCGGCGGAGGCAAACTCGGACTTTCAGGTGGTTTTCTACCACGGGGGTACGGAGGGCGTCCACATACCGGAGGCATGGAAAGTCCGGGCCTCCCGCCGCCTGATTGACAACGGCGCGGACCTGGTGCTGGGAAATCATCCCCACGTCCTCCAGCCCCGGGAGATCTACAAGGGGCGGGAAATCATCTATTCCCTTGGGAATTTCTGCTTCGGAGGCAGCCGCAAGCCGGAAAACCGGACCATTATCTACCAGCTCACCCTCTGCATCGAAGACGGCCGGCTGACGGACGAGGAATCCGCCATACTCCCCTGCTACGTCTACACCGGCTCCGTCAACAACTACTGCCCGGACCTCATTCCCGAAGGGGACCAGCGGCAGCGGGTCTTGGACTTCATGGACGGGAAAGCCGCCCTTCCTTACTAGGCTGAAAGGAACCCTTACCGGGTTCCTTTCTTTTTGATATTCATCCCCTCCCCCGCGCCTCATGAACCGGAAAGGGGGTTTCCGCATAAGCTGGTTCAGTCCCAACTGAAAGGAGGACGCCGGAATTCCGATTCCGGCTGCTTATATGGAACAGAATATCATGCGGCAATTCTCTTCTCCCACCGCCCGGTCCGGCCGGTCGGCGGACGCCGTAATCCCCCTGCCTAATCCCGGCGAGGGCGGACCGGTCTACCCCGGCAACATGAACGGCGGCGAAGCCGTAATTCCCCTGCCCAACCCCGGCGAGGGCGGCCCCGTCTACCCCGGCCCCGACGGCGGCGGCGTTGTGGAGCCCGTAATCCCCCTGCCCAATCCCGGTGAGGGCGGTCCCGTCTATCCCGGCCCGGGCAACGGCGGCAATACGGTATGGCCCTGTCCCGGCGGCGGCTGCGGGGGCATCATCGTATTGCCCGGCGTCATCGGCGGCGTGTGGCCCGGCGCGGCCAAGGTGCGGTTCCTGAATGCGGGCTATGGCTATCCCGCCTTCCGCATCTTTATCGGAAACCGCCGCTTCGTGAACCTGCTGAACTACGCCTCCGCCACTACCTACGGCCAGGTCAACGCCGGCTATCAGACCGTTACCGTCACCGGCACCGACGGCTATGTCTACATTCAAAAGACCATGCCCTTCCAGTCCAACGGCATCACCACCATCGCCATCATCAACACCGCCGGAGGCCTGGACCTGATGCAGATCACCGACAGCTGCTGCCCGCCCACCAACGGGTATTCCAGCTTCCGCATTGGGAATCTCGCCTACAACAGCGGCCCCATGGACGTCATCATGAGCGACGGCCGGGTGGTCTGGGCGGACCTGCGATTCAAGGAGGTCGCCGCCTTCAAGCGCATCATGCCCGGCACCTACCAGTTCTTCTACGCGGACACGAACCTCTCCCCTATGCCCACCAATTACGACATCGAAACCATGGACTCCGCGTGGCTCGGGGTCTATCCGCCCCACGAGACCTTTGGCTCCCTGTACCTGGACGTGACCAACAACGCCATCTACAGCGTCTATCTTCTCCAGAGCGGCAGCAACCGGAACAACATTCAGAACCTGATTCTGATGGACCGGTAAACAGTCGAACGCCCGCGCCGGAAACGGCGCGGGCGTTTTCATCAGAACGCGAGGATTCCCAAATGCTCCAGCAGGATTTTCAGGCCCATAAGAATCAAAATCACGCCGCCCGCCAGCTCCGCCCGAGACTTGTAGCGCAGGCCGAAGACGCCGCCCGCCTTCAGGCCCACGACGGAGAGGAGGAAGGTGGTAACGCCGATGAGGGATACGGCGGAGACAATGTGAACATCCGGCAGCAGGGCAAACGTAACCCCCACCGCCAAAGCGTCGATGCTGGTCGCCACCGCCAGAAGAAACATGGTGCGGACGGAGAACGACGCGTCGTGACACTCCTCATCCCCGGAGAAGCTCTCCTTCACCATGTTCCCGCCGATGAGGGCCAGCAGGACAAAGGCAATCCAGTGGTCAAAGGACACGATGTACCGCTCAAACGCAGAGCCCAGCAGGAAGCCAATCGTGGGCATCAGCGCCTGAAAGCCGCCGAACCAGGCCCCGGTGATAAAATAGTGCCGGGTCTCCAGCCGCTGGACGGACAGGCCCTTGCAGACGGAGACGGCAAAGGCGTCCATCGACAGGCCGGCGGCAATGAGGAGCAGTTCAAAAATATCCATGGGGCGCCCTCCCAATATGTATGGTTTTTAGATGATACCACATCCATATTCCGGCTGTCAATGAATATGAGCCAAAGGACGGAAAAACAGGCGGAACCCCTCCGCCTGTTTTTTTGTCTCACGCCAGAACGTCCAGCTCCATGTACCGCGCGGCCCGCTCCGCCACAGCCTCCCAGGAGGGACCGGAGCAGACGAACTCGTAATCGTCCCAGATTCGCCCGATCTCGGCCTTGATCTGGGGGACCTCCTCCAGCCGCCCCGCGCCGGTGCGGACGTAGTAGTCCGGCAAAAGGGCTCCGGTGATCATTCCGGCCCCCGCGGCGGGGGGCTCCTCTCCCTGGCTGAGGGCCAGAATCATGTCCACCAGGCCCGAGAGGAAGGCGTCAATCTCCAGATGGACCCCCATGAGCCCGTTGAGGTCAAAGACCTGGAAGGGCGCGCCGCCGGGGACATCCACCTCGTTTCCCGCGCCCCAGAAGGCCAGGTCATCCCCCATCTCATAAAGAGCCCCGCACAGGGACTGGAGACCGTCAAACGCCTCCTTCGACGGCGGAGCCTGAAAGGCGGCCAGGGCCGTGTCCACAACCCAGCCCAGCTTTCCCAGCGCCTCACAGCCGGGGAAGGCCGCCAGCCGGTTCCCCAGCCGGACCAGCCGGGCCAGGGAGAGCACGCCCCAGATCCGGACCCGGATATCCTCCAGGCCCGCCGCCTTCTCCTCCACCTGGGCGGGGACGTCGTTGTAGAGACTGCGGGCCTCCTCCAGCCGCCCGATGCGGCCGGCGCAGTCGTCCGCCAGTTTCTCCCCCACCTTTTCATAGACCTCGTCCCGCGCGCTGTAAATCGTGTCTGCCCGGTGCAGCCAGAGCTGCGCCTCATCCAGGCTCCCCCGGTCCATGGCGGAGACGCCCAGATCGTAATAAGCCCTGGCGAGCCCCGCCCAGTCCCGCTTTTTTGCGCACTCCGCCAGCCGCTCCTCCGGCGCCTCCTTTTTTCCAAACAGCTTGAACATACGAACGCGTCCTTTCGTAATGGTTTGTTACCACAAATATACCCTCCGGCGTTTCAAAAGTCAAGGCCGTATCCGCCGGGAAACCATGCGCCGGAGGGATCTGGACAAAGCCCCGCCGGTGTGGTAAAATCAGCAATTATAACCGTCCCGCCTTTCCGGGGCGCGAGGAGGCTGAGATTATGAAGGAGAAGAAGGGCGGAGCCTTCCTTCGCTGGCCCTGGAATATCGTGGTCTACCTGCTGCTGGTGGCCGTACTGCGTCTGCTTGCCATTCCCGTCATCATGCTTCTGATAGGGCTTCAGCGGAAAAACAACCCCCACGGCGCGGAGGAGGGCTATTGCCTCAGCCGGACGCGGCAGCGGCTCTTCCGGCTGATCTGGGCGCTGCTGGTGCTGCTCCTGTCTGCGGGGATGCTGGTCATGCTGATTGTGGGGCTGAAGCACTCCCGGACCGATTGGGGCACCACGGATTATGTAATCCTGGTGTCCTGCGGCATAGGCGGTCCCCTCTTCCTGCTGGGGGGATTCCTCCTCGCCTGCACCGCCATCCGGGACGCCTTTTTCCCGGCGCGAAGCGCCTTGGCCAAGTCCATCCGGAACCAGCTGCCCTACCCCGAGGAGGCCCCTCCGGCGGAGGAACTCTTCGCCATGGTGGACCGGGACCTGGAGGAGAACGGCCAGTGGTTCGGTCCGGTGGGCGTGGGCCGGGAGTGGGTCCTGGGGGACGAGGCGAACCGGATTGGCCGCATCCGGGGCATCTTCACCGTCAACGAGCTTCGCCGGAACGCCCCCGGCGCCGGTCCCCGGAATGTGCGCAGCTTGGAGCTGGTCCTTGTCGACGACCGCTGGAAGCAGACCCGAACCACCTTCCGGGACCTGAAGGACCTCCAGGCGGCGGCGGAGTGCCTGTCCCTCCGGGTCCCGGAGGCCCGGCGGGGAGACAAGCGCCAGTTCTCGGATTTCTGGAGCATGGATGAGATTGGCCGGGAGGCCTTTGAGCGGGAATTTCAGCAGAAGCGGAACCGCCGGGCCACAGAGGCCGCCCAGCGGGAGGCCCTGAGCGGCGGTCCCCAGGACATGATTCTGAAGCGCCGGGGCGGAGACGTGACCTCCCGGGTGACGCCCGCGCTGGTCACAGAAATATTGGAGCACTGCCTGAAGGGGGAGGAGACAGGCTTTGAGCTGACTCCTACCCGTCCCGTTTCCGGCGGAGGCCGGACCTTCCGGTCTCTGGACTGCCTGATTCAGGAGGAGTCCGCCGGGGAGCCGAAGGTCCTCCTGCTGCTGGAGATCAGCCCCTCCGGACAGGAGGAAAACCTGGCCCTGGCCCTGACCACAGACCCCCGCCGGGCGGAAGAAATCCTCCAGGGCTGGCTCCGCCGGGAGGTTCCGGAGCTGACTGGCTGGGAGCTGCGGCGGCTGTATGTGGCTCCCCAGCCCGCCCAGCCCCGGCGGGCGTCTCAGGCGAAGCTGGCTCTGGTTTACGCCAGCGGCGCGGCGGAAACTCACACCACCTTTACGGAGGAGGACGTTCAGGCGGCGGCGGAGGGCATTGTGGATGGTACTTATCAGATCGCGGACCTGACCCACGCCTCGGGCTACATGTGGATACGCGTTACCGCCGGAGACCGGACGGATGGCCGCTGCACCGTGGAGGCCACCCGGCCCGAGGGGCAGGCCCTGGCCCTTTACATTACGAAAATGCCGCCCAAGGAGGCGGCGGCATGGCTGACGGGATATCCCCGGGGAGAGTTCCTGCCGGGAGTGCGGGACTGGAAGCGGGTTCCAAAATCAAAATAAACAAAGGAGAGTTTTCCATCATGGCAGCGGTTTTGAGCAGTGAAGTGAAGCAGGCCCTTCAGGACATCTATTACAACGTCCGCACAGGCCGGGGCAAAGAGGCCTTCGCCCTTCTGGAGAAGGCCTCCGCCGCTGGAGACGGCGATGCCAGCTGCGTGCTGGCCCGGTGCTACTGCGGCTATCAGTATGTCTGGGGCGGCCACGGCTTTCCGGAGGACGACGATATGGCCACAAAGCTCCTCCACAAATCCGTGGAGCAGGGCAGCGCCCTGGGAGTGCTGGTGGCGCTGCGGAGCGGGGAGCTGACGCCCTCCCTCCAGAAGAAAATGCCCTTCGCCAGCCTTCAGGAGGCCTTTGATCAGGCGGTGGCCCTGGCCAACGAGGGAGATGCCTTCTGTCAGTACGTCGTTGGCAACAGCTATTTCTGGTGGGATTTCCTTCGCATCCAGGACAAGGGCAAGGATTCCTTCCCCAATCAGGCGGAGTTCAAGGCGTATCTGAAGGAGCAGATTTCCAAGTGTGAAGACTGGTTCTGGAAGGCCTTCCGGGGCGGGGTCCACTTTGCCGCCAACAATCTCAACCGGTATTACTCCCAGGGAGACGAGGACATCATCGCTCCCCAGCCGGAGAAGGCCCGGGACCTCTGGAAGATGGGCGCGGAGATGGGTTATCCCACCCACCAGTTTATCTACGCCGAGGAGCTGCGGAAGCAGGAGCGCTTCCCGGAGGCCCTCCGCTGGTACAAAGAATCTGCGGAGGCCAACAATCCGGACAGCTGGTTCTACGTGGGCTGGTTCTACTTCGACGGGAAGGGTGTGGAGAAGGACCCCGCCTACGCCATCGCGTGTTATGAAAAGGAGCTGGCTCTGGACCCCGATCACATGGGAGCCAACAACCATCTGGGCCGGGCCTATTTCCTGGGCGAGGGCGTGCCCCAGGACTACGCGAAGGCCGTCCATCATCTCACCATCGCCCATGACAAGCTGGGCAGCACCTGGGGCTCGTTCTACCTGGCGAAGTGCGTCTTCAACGGCTGGGGCACGGCTCAGGATTACGGAAGGGCTCTCCAGTGCCTGAATGAGATCGACTGGAAGAACCAGGAGGCGGACTATATGCGGGGCTGCCTCTACGTCCGGGGGCTGGGCGTGGCCGAGGACATCCCCAAGGGCGTGGCGTATCTCCAGAAGGCCGGGGATTTCAGCAAGGCCAAGGAGGAGCTTCTGAACTACAAGAAGACCCTCTTCGGCAAGTGGGTCCGGCGGAAATAAAAAAGCGGCGGCGGGGGCAGAGTGTGCTCCCGCCGCTGTCCGGTTTAGAATTATCAGGGAAGGGGCGGCGTCCACCAGCTCTGCTGATAGAGGTCCGTGAACCGGTACGCGGCCCGGACCTCCCCCTCCAAGGGCACATCGGAGATAGTCAGGCCCTCTCCGGAGACGGTCAGGGGTTCGCCCAGAAGATAGCTGTCCTGATACGCGCCGTCATAGCCGTAGTAATCGCAGACAAACTCCAGCACATCCCCCTCCTGAAGAACGGAATCGCTCTTGGCGACAGTCCCGGTCTCCTCCTCGCCGTACACGGCCCGGATGCCGGTGACATAACCGTAGGGCGTCTCGCTGTCAAAGGCCAGCAGCAGCTCCGCCCGGCGGCCGTTGTGGAGCACGGGCACATAGCCGGTGATGGCGTAGGTTTCCCCGTCGTCCACGGTGGAATCATGGTAGTAGGCCACAGGCTGGCCGTTCACCGCCAGCCAGGTCTTTTCCACATTCCCCAGCAGATTTCCCGCATCGTCAAAATCAAACACATTATCCAGCCCCAGATCAATGAACCCCTCGCCGTCATCATAGAAGAGGTTCAGGTCCAGCGCGTGAACCAGCTTCCATTGGTCCTCACCGAGCCGGAGAACGGGAATCCCGTCCTCCCCTTCCGTCCACGTCAGGTCCTCCGCCGCAAACCGGTGCTCCGCCACGTACTGGGCGGAGCTGTCCAAATCCAGGGAACGGTCCGTGAAAAAGCCGCTGCCCAGGGCCGCCTGAAGCAGGGTGGATATGGCGTCCGCGCCGCCTCCGGACCCGCCGCCGGAGAGGCCCATCAGCGCCTCCAGGGGGGAGCCGCTGCCGCCGGAGCCCACCTGTCCCGCCTGCTGAAGGGCGGCAAAGTCCCGGATGCACTTGCTGTAGCTGTCATCCAGCCCAATGGCCCGGTAGGTAGACACAGCCTGATTCACGCCGGAGGACTTCCGGTAGGGGAAGTAAATGGAGATGCCGTAAGCGTTGGTCATATTGGAGGAAGTCCGGTTGTACTTCACTGCCCCCAGCAGAGCCTCCGCCAGGGCCTCGCCCTCGGAAGTCCCCAGGTTTTTCGCCAGATGCACCAGGTCCACCTGGTCGATTTTGCTGGACTGGGCAAACTCCCGGGCCCCGTTCCGGGCATTGGAAACCGTCTGATACTCTTTCGCCTCGATCATCCGGGAGGCCGCCCGGGAGAAGTCCGCCAGCGCCTCCGGCACAGTGGCCTCCAGCTCCGCCAGGTCGACGACGGACAGGGTGGTCAGCTGTCCCCGGCACTTCTCGGCGCAGACGTCCACAAAGCTGTCCACGATATTTTTCCCGATCTCCACGGTGGGCATGGAGGGATTCTTCTCCAGGGCGGTGAGCCAGTTTGTGTAGTACCAGCCCACGCCGGGCTCCGTCTCCTCGGAGGCGATGAGATAGTCAGCGTGCTCCGCCAGCATCAGGGCGGTTTCCGCCGTGGCCATCAGGCAGGCGTCAAAGCCCACGAAATCGAATTTCATCCCGGCCTTCTCCAGCGCCTGATCCACACCGGAGAGGCTCATGGAACCGCTGGAGGCAAATTTCTCATCATAGCCGTAACCGCTGACGCTTCCCCCGCCGTGGTCCCAGAGGATGAGGCCGTACCGGCTGGCGGGAAATTTCTGCTCGCACCAGCGGATGTACCCATACAGGGCGGAGGGGTCCGTCATGGAAACGGCCCCCAGGTCCTTCTCCAGACAGGCCAGCTTGCCGCTCTTCACCTGCCAGATCTGGTTGGTCTTGCTGCTGACCTGATTGTTCCGCCAGCCCGCGCACCCGCCGGTATAGACAAGCAGGTTCACATTCTTCCCCATGTCCGCCGCCAGCATCTCCTGAAGGTCGGCGGTGCCCATGCCGCTGCGGGACTCCAGGTCCGTGCCGCACATGTAGACCATGAGGGTAACGGTGTCCCGTCCGTCTCCCAGGAGGCGTGTGTACTTCTCCCGCGCCCCCGGCGCCACGGTCTCATCCAAGCGCCCGGTGTTGGCCGGTTCCGCCCAGCCGCCGGAGACGCTGCCGCCTCCCAGACTGCCGAAAAGGGCGCTGATGTCCCCGCCGCCGGACGGAGCGCTGGTCTGCCCGGCGGAGGCGGTAAGGCTTTCGCCGCCCTGGCCGCCCATCAGGGCCCCCAAACTCCCGCCGCCGCCCAGCAGCAGCACCGCCAGCAGTATGATGAGCTTCATCAGCCCTCCGCCGGAGCGCTTTCCGCCGCCGCTGCGGGAGCCGGAGGAGCCTCCTCCGCTCTGTCCGGAGCCCACCGGTCCGGTTCCAAGGCCGGAGCCCCGTTTTTCCACTTTCTTTGCCGGGCCGGTGACGTTCTTTTCCCGTCCTCTGGGTCTGTCCATTTAAAACCACTTCCTTTTAAGGAGCTTTCCGGTAAACCGGAAGCCTGTTCGGCCCACGATTATACCAGACTCCCGGCGGAAACACAATCCTGAATCCGGAAAAAAGCCCGGCGGTGAAAGTTTCTATTGGCTTCCCGGCAAAATTGTGATACAATCGGTCCTGCCCAAGGAGGCAAAGAAAGGATGTGTGTTCCCTTGGAAGATTACTCCTTTTCCGTGTTTCCCAACGAGAATTTCCTGGACCTGCGCCTCTATCAATACGGCTGGGAGCAGTGTGCTCCTCTGCATTCCTTTGGCCCCTATGTCCGGAATCACTACTTGTTTCACTATGTGATTTCCGGCCAGGGCCATGTGAACTGCGCAGACCAGAACGGCGTCCGGCACGTGCGGAATCTGACGGCGGACCAGGGCTTCCTGATCTGCCCCGGCCTGGTCAGCACCTACGCGGCGGATGGAAACCGCCCGTGGAAATATATCTGGCTGGAGTTTGACGGCCTCCGGGTGGAGGAGTACGTAGAGAGCGCCGGCCTGGGACCCTCCCAGCCCTTTTACGTCCCGCAGACCCCCGCGCAGGGTCAGGCGGTGCGGGATACGATGCTCTATATTGCGGAGCACTCCGAGGCCTCCACGCTTCAGCTGATCGGGCGGCTGTTTCTGTTTCTGGACGGGCTGATTCAGAGCTCCTCCACCCGGCGTCCTCTCCGGGGCGTCCAGCTGAAGGATTTTTATATTCAGGAGGCCATCACATATATGGAGAAAAACTTCCACCGGGAGCTTCCGGTGGAAGAACTGGCGGCGGTGTGCAAGCTGAACCGGAGCTATTTCAGCAAGCTCTTCCGGGACAGCATGGGTTGCCCGCCGCAGGAGTTTCTAATTCGCCTCCGCCTGTCCAAGGCGGCGGACCTGATGAAAGGCACGGCCCAGCCCATCGGCACAATCGCGGCCCGGTGCGGCTATCCGAACCAATTGCATTTCTCCCGGGCTTTCAAAAAGCGCTATGGGCTCTCCCCCAGGGAGTGGCGGGCGAGGAACCGCATCGGCGGAAAGCCGTAACGCCAGGACGCCGCCGGACGGAGGCGAAGCGAAATGCCCAGGGAAAGGAGGCGGTTTTTATGAACACTATTTTGATTGCCGAGGACGAGGCCCCGATTGCCAATCTGATCAAAACCGCGCTGGATGGCGCGGGCTATTGCTGCGTCTGGGCCCCGGACGGCGGAGCGGCGGCGGATTTGCTGGAGAGCCGGCCCTTTGATCTGGCGCTGCTGGATATCATGTTGCCCGTGGCCGACGGATATGAGATTCTGGAATACTGCAAGACGCTGGAGGTGCCGGTGATTTTTCTCACCGCCCGGGGGCAGGTAGAGGACCGGGTAAAGGGCCTCCGGCTGGGAGCGGAGGACTATATTGTCAAGCCCTTTGAGCTGATGGAGCTGCTGGCCCGGGTGGAGACTGTGCTCCGCCGCTGTGGAAAGACAGGACGGGTCCTCACCCTGGCGCCGGACATTGAGATCGACACCGCCAGCCGCGTAGTCCGGAAGGGCGGACAGCCGGTAGCGCTGACGGCTAAGGAGTATGACTTACTGCTGCTGTTCATGCAGAACCGGAACATCGCCCTATACCGGGACCGGATTTATGAAAAGGTCTGGGGCGAGGAATTTCTGGGCGACAGCCGCACCGTGGACCTCCATATCCAAAGGATGCGGAAGAAACTGGGCCTGGAAAGCCGCCTGGTGGCAATTTATAAGGTGGGCTACCGCCTGGAATCGGAAGGCGGGCCCTGACTGGGGCGAAGCCGTTTGTCAGAAGAAACCAACGCCTTCGGTTAAGCCAGAGACTTGGGCAAGCCCCAGAAGGGTGTATTACGGACGAAACCTCTTAATGGGGTCAGCCGACTGTATTTCTTTCACAGGCTGCCTTAAGCGTCGCAATTTCTCGTGGGACAAGTCGTGCAAAACTGTTCATGAAAGCTGTCATCCCATGGACCCTATGCAAGGGGCAAGCACGCAAGAAACTTCCCTAGCACTTCCGGACTTTCCATGATTCTTTCAAACACTGCCCCCGTCGAAACCTCCTTGCATTTCGTCTGCCAGGGTCCGCCCCCGCCGCCTGAAATTCGCCTGTACCGTCTGCTGGACGATAACCGGATTGTAAACCTGCGGCCGGTTCCGGCCCAGAACCGGAGCACCATCCTCTCCGACGGTTTCCCAGCGCTTCAACTCCCGATAGATCGTTGCCCTGGTAACGCCCAGCCGTCCGGCAATATCCGCCGGTCGTTCGTTCGCCTAATACAGCGCGGCAATCTCTCGACGGCGTGAAAAAGTTATATATTTGTAACGTCACGCCATCTCCCCCCGTTTCTGTTATCTTTTCCGGCCAGACCCAGACAAAGACAAAAAATAAATGCGACGAATCGTTCTGCACCCTGTCGGGTTGGTTCGTGTTCTTTCGCATTTAATTTTACAACCGCAAGCGTAAAATAGTAAGGTACAAAGGCAACCCAAAGGATCCGCCTTTCAACGCGAAATTCGAGCAAGCGGCATCCAAGGCAAGCAACCCTGGGGCGAACAGCCTGTCAGCAAAAGCTCCAGCAGAAACTTGAGATATTCAAAGAGATTCAGGCCATTGGCTTTTGTGGTTTCAACCACAGAATAGATTGCGGCGCTGGCGCCCCAGGCGTGTTGGAAAACAGCCAGTTCTTCCACCCCAAGGCAAAGGGCCGCACGGAGCGCTCCGCCCGGTTGTTGGCCAGCTCCAGCCGCTCGTCCAGGAAAGCATTCATCAGCCAGCTCTCATGCCTCACAGCATAGGTCAGCGCCGCGCCAAGCATACTCTTCGGCACGGGATTTTTCTCGTATTCTCTTCTCGCCCAGGCGAAGAACGCCTCCGCCACCGGCTTGGAGCGCTCCAACCGGGCCTGGAACCTCTGGTCGAAAGACAGGCGCCGCTTTTTGTAATCTTCCTCCAGCGTAAATAATTGGCTGCAGAATTCCAATCCCGCGTACATACTAATAATCCCGCATACCAGCCGGACCCGCTTCCCTCGTTTCCTGGCTCCACAGACCCGCGCGGCTTCCGTCAGCTTCTCCTTCCAGTTCTCAGGCTCCTCTGAGGGGATACGTCGGCTTCCCCGCCGCGTCCGCAGGGTGAACCGGGCCGCTGTGGCACAGCTACAGTACCGCCGCCCTCGTCCGCCGGCGTCTGTAAATTTCTCCCCGCACCATTCGCAGGTTTCCTCCACGTGCGTCTGTTCCATCGCCAAAAGATAGCAAAACCGGCTGCAGTAGGTTTTCCCCTCTGTTTTCCCGTCAGGGCCGCTCCGCAAGACGCATGTTCTTCCACGGGACGCGCTTTGTGGTACTGCTTCCACCACTCTATCCGGCACGCGTCGCAGCAGAATTTCCGCTGACTGCCTGTACCCCACTCCGGCTGGAACTCCTTTCCGCAGTTTGGACATATCTGTGGGGGACGTACCCGGCTTCGCTGCTACTCCAATACCTTCTGGCAATGGTACGTTTTCCGGCACTGGTCGCTGCAAAACCTCCGCCACTGCTCCTCCTCTCCCCACGCGACCCGCTCCGCTAGGCTCGCGCGGGGGCTCTAGCGGGGGACGGGAAAAGCTCTGGACACGGTGATATGCTTCCTAAAAGGCAGTCAGGAAAACAATAAAAACGAGGGGGAGCAGGTATGAGAAAACGAATTGAAATGGACTTGGAGGAAAAGGAAAAACTCATCCGGGAGTGCCTTAGGAGGCGGATGCGGGAGGCGGCGCGGCGTGCAGGGGTAGGCCATTCTACCATGCACACCTGGATCAGCCGGTATCGTGCGGAGGGCGTTTCGGCACTCTCTGAGAATGGGAACGCCTAGAGGCGGACATACAGTGAGGAAATCCGGCAAAAGGCTGTGGAGGAATACCTGCCCGGCCAGGGCAGTTCCATGGCCATCGCGGAAAAGTACAAACTGCACTCCGGGAACCTTGTTCTGGACTGGATAAAGGAGTATTATCGACATAGAAATTCTGTTGAAGAGGCAGGAGGGGTATCTATGGCGAAGCGAAAGCACACCCGGGATGAGCGAGTTCAGGCGGTCAGGGAACACCCGGAGAACGGAAAAAGCTATTCTGAACTCTCAGAAAGATACGGCACAACGGCCCAGGTGATACAAAATTGGGTAAAGCGGTATCAGGAGATAGGCGTAGCGGGACTAGAGGACCGGCGAGGGAAGCGTCTTGCATCCCAGACGTCCCAGACACCGGAAGAGGCGCTACGGATCAAGAACGCCTGTCT
Organism: Oscillospiraceae bacterium 38-13; assembly: GCA_041223955.1. GTDB lineage: Bacteria > Bacillota > Clostridia > Oscillospirales > Oscillospiraceae > Oscillibacter. Next base: position 21,123 of record JBCLRG010000048.1, read on the forward strand.
GGAACGGGAAAA
>JBCLRG010000049.1:0-20941 GCA_041223955.1 Oscillospiraceae bacterium 38-13
GATTTGGCCCCTTTTGTGGCGAGGATTGGTATCCTTTCAGTGGCGGATATTGGTACACTTTATCTTACTATTTACAGGAGTGTTGGATGTTTTTCGCATGTCACTTCTACAACGCTGTTCTTAATGGTAATATTTTCGGTCTGTGCGAAAATAACAGGGGCGTTTGTACCCTGCGAGTCGATATATATTCTCGCGTTGTCAAAGACAATATTGCCGCTTCCGCGAGTGACAAAACCGTTGCCGCGAGCGTCCGCCCGGATGGTTACGTCTTTAATTACCACATCTCCATCGGTTCGGTTAGCGACAACCTCCCCTGAAGTAACGGAGGTTAAAGTTCCCGTTCCTGTACCGTAATGCCAGGACCGCCATCGCAATAAATTGCGTGTCCGTCTCCGGCAGTGATCAAATTTTGACCGATCAGCTCTACGGTAACGTAACCATCGGCCGGCAGATAAATTCCCGCTCTGCGCGCTTGTGTAACAAACGGAGGCGGGACCGGCGTTTCATACGGAACATCTATTGTTATCCCGTCCAGAGTCAGCCTATAACCGCTGCCGGCATCCCCTTCCCATCGATACCCCGGACCTTCGGCGGGGGTTTGGCCCTCCTCGTTTCCCACATTCGTGAAATCTAAGCGAGTGGTATAGCTTGCCGCCCCATATATGGACGCGTCGTCATCCGCCGCTTGTGCGGCTCCGGGCAGCACCCCCAGGCACAGGGCCAAAACGGTGATGATGCTCAAAATTCGTCTTATCATAATATCCTCCTTGTTTCGCATAAGGCACACTTTATCCGTAACGGAATATCGCGTCTGCCGGTGCGTTTTTTATTGCCCATTTCCCTGATTTGCTGTTGCGGAAAGCGCGCGGTCTGTGATAAACTACTTGTATTTACATTCAGTTTATTGGTTTTGAGGAGCGCGTTCAATAAGAACGACGTGAATCGGCCTTGGCACGACGTGAATTTTTCGCTCCAGAACGAATGTTTCTGAAAAACAGCACCACAGGCGGCGCGGAGGTGATTTTTTTGCATCTGATCATCGTAGAAGATTTACCCTTCGACCAGGAGAAACTGGCGGACCTAATCCGGCAGGACTGTGACCGCCGCGGGGAACACGTGGATCTTTCCTTCTATGCCAGCGGCGAGGATTTCCTGGCGCACTACCGCCCGAAATCCTGTGACGGGTTATTGATGGATATACTCCTGGGGAGAGTGAACGGCATAGAAGCGGCGCGAAAGGTCCGGGAATCGGAGCCGCTGCTGCCCATCATTTTTACCACCAGCGAACAGGACTACGCCGTGGAGAGCTTTGACGTAAGGCCTGCGGATTATCTGGTCAAGCCCTTGACCCCGGAGAAGATAGCCCGGTGCATGGAACGGCCGCGGGAATATTTGTCCAGGCCGTCCTCCATCTCCCTGCTGGAAATCTCCGGGCGGGGCCACTCCGCGCCGGTAGACGTGCCCCTGGACGGGATTCTATACGCCCAGTGCTTTGACCACATCATCCAGGTAAACACGGTCTCCGGCGTGTACCGCACCCGCTGTTCCTTCCAGGACTTCACCGCCCAGCTCCCTCATACCGGGCGTTTTTGCGTCTGCGGCCGGGGATTGGTGATCAATCTGTCCCAGGTGGCGCAGGTGAACGATGATATATTGGTGTTGAAAAACGGGGATACGCTGGCCGTTCCCATCAGGCGGAAGAAAGAGATTCGGCAGGCGTATACGGAATGGAAATTCATTCGTACTCGAAAGGGGGGGCTGGGCGTGAGCGTTTTCTGGTAGGCCGCCGTGAATCTTTTGGTCCGGGCAATTCCCTCCCACCTGATGGCCTACTATCCCTTCCGGGACCGTCTGCGGTTTCCGCTGTGGAAAGTGCTGCTGCCGGTTTCCCTGTTTCAGGTTCTGCATTCGCTTTCCTATGGGCGTGCGCTGCAGGCTGGCGGAGACGGGCGCGCGATAGAATTTGCCTTCGCACCGGTTTACATGGGTATTTATTTTTTCTCCGTCAAGGATGATCGGAGCAAGCTGCTGTTTCTGTACCCGTTCGTCATGAACTATACGATGATTCTGCGGGGAGCCGCTACGTTCCTGGAGGCCCGGTTTTTCTATGATCCCGTCTCCAACTTCATCTCCTGGCGGAGCACCTTGCTCAGCCTCGCGGCGCTGGCGGTATCCGTTCCCTTTATGATCCGCATTTTTGCCAATGCCAGGGATAAGGTTCTCAATACGGACGCGCCGGTGTTCTGGCGGACGGTGTGGCCGATTCCGGCTTTTACCACCGCCATTGTGATGATTTTTACCAATGACTTTTCGGTGGAGCAGGTTCGCTCCTTTCGGTTCCTGTTTGCGCGGGTGCTTCTGCTGCTGTGCATATTCGTGGTTTACTCCATCCTGCTGGATGCGCTGGACGGCATCCGCCGCCAAGCGGCCCTTGTGGAACAGGCGGAAACCCAGGAGCAGCTTTTGAATCTCCAGAAAACCCAGCACAAGCGGCTTATACAGTACATGGAGGACATGAAAGCGGTCCGCCACGATCTGCGCCAGCATTTGAGCGTGATAGAGGCCTATCTGGAGCGGGAGGACATAGACGGGCTGAAGGAGTATTTGCAGGCGTATGAGGAAAAGCTCCCCGCCGGCATCCACAGGACCTTTGCCCCCAATTTCGCGCTCAATGCCGTCTGCACGCACTTTGGGGAGGAAGCACGGAAATATGGAATCCGCTATGATGTAAGCCTGGACATACCGGAACGCCTCCCGCTCAATGAGCCGGAGGTCTGCGCCCTGCTGGGGAATTTGCTGGAGAACGCGGTAGACGCCTGCCGGGAGGTCCGTGGTTCCGTTCCGTTTATTAAGGCCCGTGGAGCATGGGAGGAGGGCCAGATAGTCATTACCGTGGACAACTCCTGCGAACAGGCCCCGGTCTGGGAGGGAGAGCGGCTCCGGTCAACGAAGCGGGATGGCCTTGGGATTGGCACTTGGGTAGTCCGGCGGGCAACGGAACGCAGCGGGGGAACGGCGAAGTTTGTCTATGAGGACGGCGTGTTTTATGCTTCCGTTCTGCTGTATGGGTAGCAGGAGTTCTTTCCCGTGATGGGCTGGAAGGGCAGGCTCCGCTCCCTGGTCCAGCGATAGACGGCGGTGATATGCGCAAAGGGCCTGTCCGGTGATTTCCCTGCGCCGCCAGGATACCACTCGTCAAAATCCTCCGGTACAGGCTTCCGCTCCGAATTTCACGTCTTTGGCGGCGATGCCCTCTGACTGCCGCCGGGCGGATGTTCTCTCGTTCGCTCTGCGCTACATGGGACAAGAGCCGGAGAACGATGTCCGCGATCTGCGTCCCGGGCAGGTCCCGGCGATGGCTGGTGTCCAGCAGGGGCATATCCAGCGCCCGGATGCCCGCTTGTATTTCCTTGGTGATATGCCGTCCCGGTCGATACTTTTGATAATCAAAAGGTCGCCCGGCTTCATTTTTTGATCAACTTTTGGCAGACGGGACGGTTGGAGTCCTTGCCGCCCTGCTTATCCAAAAACGGATTCTCCTCCGATATGCCCAGGCTGGTCAGGGCCGCAAGCTGGCAGTCCTCGTTCTGGTCGCGGGTGGATATCCGGATGTAAGCGCAGGTCATGTGTGCGCACCACCACAATAGATTTTGTCAAATCTATTGTAGCGGATTTATCTCTGGCTCTAAGATGCTATGTTTTAATGACTGCGTTTTTTCACGGCGAATATTTCTGGTGATAGGGTCAATCACTATGATCTCCCGCCCTAATTTCCGGGCATAGTTGACGGTGGCACCGGTGGTGCTACGACGTACTCCGTTAAAAACGGCCAGCAGCAAATCAGCCGATTCTACCAGCCGGTGGTTACGGTCGATCATGCAGCCGTCATAGTACTAGCGGCTCACATAGTCAACCGAATCGGCCTGTTTCAGAATAGAGCGATACCGCTCCCTCGCTGAATCACTCCACCTGTCCGCCCACCCCTCATAGGGCAGGACACAGCGGAGTTTCAGCGCGGGATTTTTTCGCGCAGGGACAGGACGATCTCAGCCGCCCAGCAATCGGTCCCGTCCGCACCGTCCGTGAAATACTCTGTTACTCCAGCCCCGGCCAACATTGCGATCTGCTCCGCCAGCGTTTCCTTAACCCGCATTAATGTGGCCCAGCTGAAGACGGTCGTAAGCAGCGACGAAAGCGTTTGACGAAGCGGCAGCTCCCCAAACTCGGGAAGCTGCCGCCTTTTTTGATGCTATGTATGATTCTCTAGATTGACCGTGCCTTTTTTCCCGAAGCACCTCAAGGATTGCCCGTGCAATGGAAGCCGGTTTGATCGCTTCCTCTTCCGAGCAGGTAGCAACCAAAGCGTGAAACTCTGACCGGGCGGGATCGTCCAGTTCCCTCTCATGGTAAAAGAGCACCCTGGGATCAATCCCGTAGAAGCGAACGATGGTATACAGACGGTTCAATCTGGGATTTCCGCTGCAATTCTCAATATTCAGGATTGTGCGGAAATCAAATCAGATATTTGGACAGGCATGTTCATTAGGCATTAGAGGAATATGCCATCGTGTTTTCCTTCAATAACACACATCTAAGACCAATACAATATTACATAGCAAAAATCAAAATTTAACATGGATTATCACCTCCTCTTCAATCATAATGAACAATCATAATGAACAATAATAAGGCACATGATACCGTGCCGAATTCTAAGAACTTCGATGGAGGGTTGCCGTATGGTTTAAAAAGAGTTCCGCACAAACAGTGAGTGGAGAGGCTCCAAACAGAACTGCAAATACTGAATGGTGATTCCAGTAACCGGGAAACTGATTGCGGAAATCCCTTGCGGCATGGTCAGCGGCAATAAGTGCGCCATCAAGAAAAATACTGCATACGGGAAGGGCAAACCAGAGCACCGTATAATTGTGTTGGAAGACTGACTTGCTCTCGGCCGCCGGATAGCAGATCGCCCTCGAAACGGAGTTTTAATAATCACTACTTTACAATGATGACGCGTGTTTTAAAACAGCAGAATTCTGAATTAGAATCCATTTTGCCTGAGCAAGGCACCCTTTTCACTGCATACCTTAAAAATTACAGCAGAAATCAGCGAGAACAGTTAGAAGAACACTTCAAACCGGCAATTAAGTGGTTCTCAAATAGGTTCTAAGGAGGCAGCATGAATTCACAAGACTTTGAGAAGCTGAGAAGATTCAGCGCGGATATCCGAATTTGGACAATCCGCACCATCGCTAGTGCGGGCTTTGGTCATATCGGCGGCTCCGCCTCCATTGCGGATGTACTGGCAGTCCTGTACGGGGACGTAATGCGGGTCGACCCCACAACCCCCTTGTGGGACCAGCGAGACTGGCTGGTGCTTTCCAAAGGGCACTGCGCTCCAGCCCTCTATGCGGCCTTGGCGCTGAAGGGGTTTTTCCCTATGGAGTGGCTGAACACCCTGAACCAAGGCGGCACTCGCCTACCCAGCCACGCCGACCGGCAGCGGGTGCCCGGCGTAGATATGAGCACCGGTTCCTTGGGCCAGGGTATCTCCGCCGCCGTAGGCATCTGCTGGGCTAACCGCCTGCAAAAGCGGGCCAACTGGACCTACTGCATCGTGGGCGATGGGGAGTGCAACGAAGGTCAGGTCTGGGAGGCCTGTGCCGCCGCCGCTCACGAAAAGCTGGATCATTTCGTCCTATTTGTTGATTGGAATAAAAAGCAGCTGGATGGACGCCTGGAGGACATCTGCGCCCCCTTTTCTTTTGAAGACAAATTCCGGGCTTTCAGTTTTCATGTAGAAACTGTAGAGGGGTTCGATGTTCAAGCAATCTGGGAAGCTGTCCAGCTGGCGAAAGAAACTCCTGGCCAGCCGCACTGCATCGTACTGGACACCTGCAAGGGCCTGGGTGTGGATTTTGCCGAAAAAGAAGATTTCAACCACTATTTAACCTTTGGCCCCACTCAGGGAGAAGCGGCCATCGCCGAGATTGAGCGTCGTTATCAGGCGGGAACCTATCCGGGAGGTGATTTCAAATGGTAACTTTAGCGGATACCCACGAGATGGACTCGCTGGAAATGCGGGCAATCTACTGTGAAGCTTTGATGCATGAAGCGGAGCAAAATGAAAAAATCGTTGCCGTCAATTGTGACCTGCGAAGTTCTATGGGACTGAAACCCTTTGCAAAGCGTTTCCCGGACCGGGAGCTAAACGCGGGCATCATGGAAGCCAACGCATGCGGCATGGCAGCTGGTATGTCTGCCGCAGGGCTCGTCCCCTTCTTCCACACATTTTCCGTCTTTGCCAGCCGCCGGGTGTATGATCAGATCTTTCAGAGCTGCGCGTATGCCGGGTTGAACGTAAAAATTATCGGCGGCGACGCCGGCATCACTGCCACCAGCAACGGGGGAACCCATATGCCTTTTGAAGATCTCGCGATTATGCGGGTGATGCCGGGCATTTCTGTATTGGAACCTACCGACGGCACGATGATGCGCAGCTTAGTTCCCCAGCTGGCAAATACCTATGGTGTACACTATCTGCGGTTTCCCCGGCGCCGGGCGGCGCAGGTCTATGCGGCAGGTTCTAGCTTCACCATCGGGAAGAGCATCCTTCTGCGTGACGGAACCGATGCATCTATCATCGCCGGAGGCATCATGGTAATTGAGGCTCTGAAGGCGGCGGAAATTCTGGCTGGGCATGGTATCCGGGTTCGCGTGGTAGATATGTTCACGATCAAGCCTCTGGACGCAGACCAGGTGGTGGAATGCGCTTGTAAGACCGGAGCCATCGTCACAGCGGAGAACCACCAGGTTGCTGGCGGTCTGGGCGGTGCTGTGGCGGAGATTCTGTCCGAACGCAGTCCCGCTCCGCTGGAGCGTGTCGGGGTCGAAGACGAATTTGGAGAAGTTGGGAGTCAGGATTATCTTGCTCACCGTTTTGGGCTCACAGCGGATCATATCGTGGAGGCGGTCCGCCGGGTTTTGGAGCGGAAACAAAGTGCTTGAGCGGAGCATTTCAGGGTTTGCCACACAGAAATACAAAGCAGCAAAGGAGTTGTACCGCTATGCCGGAAGGAAAAGCAAAGGAATCTCGGGCATTTGGGAGCCCTTCCCGCTATATTCAAGGACCAGGGGAGATCAATAATCTTCCGACGTTCGCCGCGAACTACGGGAACACAGCTATGCTCATCATCGACACATTCTTTTATGAAGCATACTCCAAGCGCCTTCCCGCGCTATTCGCCTCCCAGGGCATGACGGCTTACGCGGTGAAGTTTTCCGGAAAAAGCTCTGAACAGGCGCTGGAGGATCTGATCCGCTCGGTCAAAGCTCTTCCTCAGATTCCGGATACATTTATCGGCATCGGCGGCGGGCAGGCCTGCGACATCAACAAAGCCGTGGGTGCCGCCTTTCGTAAGGCGTTCATCAGCGTCCCCACTTCGCTGTCCTCGGATGCACCCACATCCACCCACTCCATTTTAAACAACGAGGATGCCCTCTTTCATCGGGTTGTCCACTATAAAAATCCAGACTACGTTGTGGTGGACACCGAGATTACCGTTCAGTCACCCCTTCCCATGTTCCTCGCCGGAATTGGGGATGCGCTTGCCACTTACATCGAGGCGGAGGCCTCCTATAGCAACAACAACGTGTGCAATGCTGGGGGGAGTTCCTACCGGCCCACCTGTTTGGGCATGCAGGCCGCGAAACTGTCCTATGACATTCTTTTGGAAAAGGGTCCGGCCGCCGTGCGGGCAGCCCAACTCCATCTGCGAACGCCCGCCTATGAAGACGTTGCGGAAGCGGTGATTCTTTTGTCCGGCCTGGGATTTGAGTGCACTGGCGTCTCCATCGCCCACGGACTTCAAGCGGGCTTTTACGCCATGGACATCCCGCCCCTTCTGCACGGGGCCGGCGTCGGCTTTGGTGCCCTGGTACAACTCATCCTGGAAAATCAGGAACAGCGCTTTCAGGATGTTTTTGAATTTTGCAGGAACCTTGGAATGCCCGTCTGCACGGCGGATCTGGGCCTGACGCAGGAAAATCGGGATAGTAACCTCCAAAGGCTTATAGAGGAAGTCTACGAACATCGCTGGAATGTAAAAAATGTTCCGTTCCATGTTTCCCGCGAAATGCTGTTCAACGCTATTTGTTACCTGGATGCCTACGCTGCGGAGAGACAGATTTATACGCATTGCTCCAGGTGACATGGCCAGGCTTCTCTTTGAAAAACTCCGTCGTTCGGCGAGACCCTTTGTTCTCTTGGAGTGTTCCGTAGAGAAAACTACATTGGGATTGATATCTGATTGCATGATTCTTGTCCCTGTCAGCCCTGTAATGAGAGTGGTTTTATAGGAAGGAGTGGTCCCTCATGCCTAGCGGAAAGGCCAAGGAAGCCCGCGCGTTCGGAAGCCCATCCCGTTATATTCAGGGTCCCGGTGAACTGCGCAGTCTTCCCAAATTCGCCGCAAACTATGGAAATACGGCCTTGGTCATCATTGACGCTTTCTTTTTCGACGAATTCCGGGAAACACTCCCTGCCATGTTCGCCGCCGCCGGAATGCACGCTCATGCCGTTAGATTCTCCGGAAAAAGTTCCACCGCGGAGCTGGAACGGTTGATTTCATATACAAAAGCGCTGCCTGAGCTTCCAGATACCTTCCTCGGCATCGGCGGGGGACAGGCCTGTGACATTAACAAGGCTATCGGCGCGTTTTTTCGAAAAGCCATCATCAATGTGCCCACCTCTCTTGCTACGGACGCCCCCACCTCCACTCATACTATTCTCAACAACGAAGGGGAAATGCCCCAGCTCTTATTCCACTACAAAAACCCGGACTACGTGGTGGTGGATACCACGCTAACGATCCGTTCTCCCCTGTTTATGTTCGTCTCCGGAATCGGGGACGCGTTGGCCACTTACATTGAAGCCGAAGCCTCCTATGCCAACAACAATGTCTGCAATGTCGCCGGCGGGCTTTACCGTCCTACCCAACTAGGCATGTCCATTGCCCGGCTCTCTTATGATATCCTTTTGGAGAAAGGGCGTGCCGCAGTTCGTGCTGCTGCGGCGGGCGTTCGGACCCCTGCTTACGAGGACGTGGTGGAGGCCGTGATTCTTCTGTCAGGCCTTGGATTTGAATGCACTGGCGTTGCCATTGCTCATGGGCTTCAGGCGGGCTTTCATGTCATGGATATCCTCCCAACTCTGCATGGCGCGGGCGTGGGCTATTGTGCCCTTATCCAGCTTATTTTGGAGAACCACCCTGCCCGCTTTTCCAAGATCTTCGCGTTCTGTAAAGATGTGGGTTTGCCGGTTTGTACGGCGGACCTGGGTCTGACACCGGAGAACCGGGACAGCAATATCACGCGCCTGGTGGATGAAGTATACGGGAAGCGCTGGAATGTCTCCAATATGCCTTTTCATGTTTCCCGGGAGATGTTGATTCACGCTATCCTCTATTTGGACGCTTACGCAGCCGAACTCGAGACAAATTCCATTTGAAAACTGCCCCGCACCTGCCGATGGGAGATTTTATAACGCCGCAGCGGACTTCATCCCACCGTGCAGCGCTTTCGCATGGCTCAAAAGCCTTTCCCTCTGGGCAGGAAAAGACATCCCCTCCGTCATTTTGATGCATTCGCTTCTCCAAAGGCCTCCGCTATAATGGACGTATCAAAAACGCACATGCCGCCGTTTACCAGTGAGTCCACAACTAGCTAGAAAGCAGCGGCAATGCAAAAACGGGAGGGCGGTATTATGGAATTTCCTGAAATCGGCCATGTCGGCTACATGGTAGACCACGTAGACACCTCTGTGGAAAAAATGGGCGAGGCCTGGGGCATCCAGGATTTTGTCGTATACGATTTCGTTCCTCAGAGGGCCTGGTCCTATGGAAAAGAGATTTTTGATTGCAAGCTGCGCATTGCGCTGGGAACACCTGCCACAGGGGCAAAGGTGGAACTGGTGGAATTTGTCAGCGGCAATGGAATTCCCCATCAGGAATTCATGCGGCACGTCGGACAAAATATCCATCATATCGCCTACTACGTAGATGACTACGAGACAGCGAAGCAGCATGTGATGTCTCAGCCGGGCGCCGCCATTATCTTTGAGGCTGAGATCGAGGATGAAACCCTCGGGAAACGCCAAAGCTTTTATTGTACATATGACGGCGCTCCCGGTGTGTTTGAATTCTCCCGCAAACCCACTAGACTAAAATAACTTTTTTCCCAAACCAGAAAAACACGGCTGCTGAGAAATCTGTTTCCAGTGCAAAACTGCGTGCCGAAATTTTCCCAAAGACGCTTTCTTCCATTCTCCTCACAGAGCATCGCCTCCCTTGGCTGGATGGCCGCAATGGCCTTTCCACCAGGGGAGGCGGTTTTTCCTGTTCTCCGTTTATATGGACATTTGCTTGCGGTAATCGGAGGGGGCGTACCCGGTATATTTTTTGAAGATTTTACTGAAGTGGAACTGATCGCTGTAGCCCACCAGGGAGCTGATATTCTTCGCGCCCATTTCCGGATTCTCCCGGAGCAGTTTACACGCGTGTGAAATCCGCTTATCTATCAGGTAACTGCCAGGAGAACAGCCATACCGTATTTTGAACTGGCGGGAAAGGTGGGACGGGGAAATATAAAATCTAGAGGCCAACTCGCAGATGTTGATAGGTTCCCGGTAATGTTCATCGATATACGCCCGGACCCCCTCCATTACCGACTCCGCCGACCACTCGTCCCTCTGTATGTGAAATTTATCCGCCAATGAGTTGAATTCCTTCTGGCAAAAGGCTTGAAATGTCTGAGTAAAACAGAAATAAAACGCATTGTCCGCAATCAGGAGATTCCAGTCTTCCGAATCTGGATCTGGCGACATGCGGCGCAGGCTTTGAAGCAGGAACTGCAGGTTTTGGTAAAACTGAGACAGGGGCACCTCTTCGTCATACCACTTCTGCAAGAGCGTAAACAGCGCCTTTCTTGCCGTGTCGTAATGGCTGATCTGAAAGGCTTGCACAATGGCATCAAAGTTCAGCGCACTATAGGAGCAGTTGATGGCGCTGTTCGTTCCCGCCTGCAATATGGCCGGTTTCCAGGGTGTGCAGTGAGAGAGATAATACTTGTTCAAGTTCCATCCGGCAGTATACAGCTTCTCGGCGGAAAGTGCCTGTCCGCAAAATGTCAGCGTAACCGGTGGTAAATCCGGCAGCATGCTGAGTTCCCGGTGGAAGTCGCCGCAGAACAACCGAAATGCCTCATCCGTAAAATGGGCGTCCTCAAACAGGAGGAACCGGGTATTGAACATAGACCCTCCCAGTATCATGGGCGACCAGATATGGTCCGGGATCAGGCTGTCGATCACACCCGCAAAATCAATGGAGTTCAAAAGCGTCTCGAAGCTCTCCTCCATCTCCGGGGTAAACGCAGAAGCGGTGACCACACAGTTGCCCACGGTGAGCAGGGCCAGATGAAACTGAAATCCGGATTTTGTGGTTCGGACCGTATCAGGGGGCCTTGTCAGCAGAGACTGAAGTTCCGCATAGCGGGCCGGAATATCCGTGGTCCTGATTTCTGTGATAAGTTTACTCAGTGTCTCATGCAGCTTCTCGTCGGACAGCGGCTTAAGCAAATAATCCTTCACTCCATACCGGATAGCAGCTTGCGCATACTCAAAGTCGGAAAATCCGCTGATGATAACATACTTGGCACCTGGGCGAAGCTTAGTCGCTTCTTTCAAAAACTCCAGCCCGTCCATAACAGGCATTTGAATATCACAGAAGACAATGGCTGGCTGAAGCCCTGCCATCATCTGAAGAGCCTCACTGCCGTTAGACGCGATTCCGGCAACCTGAAACCGAGAGGACAGCGCGCTAATCCGCCTTGCCAGATACTCTGCCAGGGAACGCTCATCTTCCACAATCAGAACTTCGAGATTCTTTTCCCTACTCACAGTAATTCCCCCTTTTCGTTCCCAGGCGAACACAGCCGCCACCCTCCGGCAGGTTGTATATCTCAAAAATCAGGTCATCTCCCCAGAACAGCTTCAACCGTATGCCGGTGTTGACCAGCCCGATTCGCTTGCTGCCGTCATTCCCGCTAAACAGAGCGTGGTTCTCCTTTGCAATGGCATCGTAAATATACCGGATAGTTTCCTGCGAAAAGCCCACGCCGTTGTCCGAAACGGTGATCGTCCAGGCCTCGCCCTTCCAGGCCGCGCACACCTCCACATGCCACACGTCATTATGCTGAAACGCGTGCTTAAAACAGTTTTCAACCAGTGGCTGCAGTACCATCCGAGGAATTGGACAATTCTCCAGCTTCGGGTCCATGGAAACCGAGAAAGACAGTTGGGTATAATGCCGCCGGTACATGATATTCAAGTAGGTGGAGCAGGACCGCAGTTCGCTGGAAATCGTGGATGGTGTATTGTCGCTGCCAATGGAATACCGGAGCAAATCGGACAGGTCACTGCATATGGCACTGACATCGGCGCAAGCGTTGCTGTCCGCCATAGTCTGAATCATCGCGAAGGTGTTGTAAAGAAAATGGGGGTTGATCTGCGCCTCAAGCGCGGCCATGCGGGATTCCACCTCGCAGGTCCGCGCCAGCGCGGCCTCATTCACCGCCTGATTCAATTTGCTGCAAAGATGGTCAAAGGTATCCCGTAGCTGCTCCAGCTCATTGTCGCCGCCCTCCGGAGTACTGGGAACCTCCACGGAATGGTTGCCCACCCGAACCTGCTGGATAGACTGATAAATCTGCTGAATGGGCCGCGTAAGCTGACGGGAGAGATAAACGGACAGAATCAAAGCCAAGACAACTCCCACCACAATCGCCATGATAATCATAGTAATGATGTTGGACAGCGAGGAATTAATTTGTCCACGATCCGCTTGGATTACCACGTGCCATCCAGCCAATTCCAGCTTTGCATACCCCAAAAGCACGTCATATTGGTCATCGCGGAGCCGCTGTTCCTCCAGAGAGGGCAGCAGTTTCTGGTACATCTGGACGTCATCGGGATGGGAGGCATAGACAATAGACCTATCCTGTGAAAATAGAAAAATTTTTTCTACGTACTTATTCTCAGCACTGGCCTTCTCAAAAAGATGGGTCAAAAAACTGGTATCACAAGGAATTTCCACAATTCCATTGTAGCTCTGCTCCATGTCGGAATAACTTTTGAAAGCGCGGGTTACGGAAAAAACATTGCGGTCCGATTCCCGCCAGAGTTCCCTGTGTGGAGGGATGATGCACATTCTTCCCCTAGCCTCCTGGGTTTCCCGCACCCAGTCGATGTCGCTGATCTCTCGAACGGAAATCAGCGTCTGTAACGGATACATGCCAATGCCGATATAATTCCCTGTGGCCGTGTCTACAATGGAGAGCTGCTCATACTGTGCAATGGACGGGGTTAAAATGTCATAGAGCCGGTTTGTAATGGCGCGGCGCGTATTCAACGGGAGGAAGAGGCTCCTCTGCTTTTCCATCGGGTGCAAAAAATCATTAATAATATTATCCGAATAGATCACCTGCCGGGCAATCCGGTCCATTCCTCGGATCTGTTCATCCACCTGGGTGCCCAGTGTAATCGCCAACTGAGACACAATGTCCTGAGAGGATTCATTCAAAAGTTTTGTCATACAGGGCGTAATTGTAAGCAGCAGCACAGCCGCAAGGGAAATGAGCAGGATGCTATATTGCCCGATAATCTGCCGCTGAATGCGGCAATGTGAGAACAAGTGTCGCAAAATGCCAGCCTTTCCGCCGCTGCCATTCTGTCAAGGGAAACCAGACCTATTTCGCTTTCTCAAAATGGAATCCATCTGCAAACCGAACAGCGGAGCCCCCTTCTGCAGGAACTGTACCGCTGCACATATTAAAAAATCCGCAGTTATCTGCTCCGCTGATGCTGCTTTCTTTTGCAAAGAAACAGCATACAGGGCAGCCCTTGATAGAATGGCATCCAGACCTTCAGCAATCAGATTTCCGGCGGCGGGACTGGTGCCGCGCAGTTGCCCCGCCGCAGATCATGTGAGGGAATTATACCAGCTTTGTTTGCTCCATGCAAGCGGCCCTTTTTAACCATTTTTCTCAAATTTTTTTTAAATCTGCCAGTCAGGCTGGAAAATCCTCAATATCCTTGTCGGAACTGCACAAGTGAGAAGGCGCATTTTTTCTGGTCTGCAAAAACGCACAAATTGGTTACGCAAATTATCCATGTAAAATGCCCCGTCATTTTCGCTATAATAATAGCATTCGAGGAGGATGCTTATGGTGAAGTTTGCTCTGCACGAGAAACGTTTTCCCCGGATTGTACACTCTTGGATGCTTTTTCTATCCATAACCTTGTTTCTCATCAGATGTATTCTGGTGAGTGTTTCTGGAGATTTGGATTCTGATGGGAGGCTGCCCATTTCTCCCCCCGAGCAGAAACGGTTCGTGTATCTCTGTGAGGATCTTTCTCTTACCAAATATCAGGATATTGCCCAGGGGATCCTGGAGCGTTGCGCGGAGTTGAATGTGGTTTGCAATATCGTGGACGGGAAAGGCCGCAGCGAGATGCTGATGTCCTATATCGAGGAACTCGGCCGGACTTCTGTGGACGCCCTGCTGGTCTCCGCTCTCACCGAACCGCTGGGGCCTCTGATTTTAAGCAAGTGCCACGCTTTGGACATCCCCATCTTTACGGTCAGCAGCCGGCTGAAAGACGGAGAGGGCCAGGAGATTCCCGGTATAGAAATCCAGGGCAATCAAAGCGGTCGAAACCTCGCCGCCGCGATAGCGGAGGCAATTTTTGAAGAGGCAGCCTTGGATTTGGAAAAGCCGGTTTCCGTCATCATGTGCAAAATGAGCAACCTTACGGACGCCACAGAGATTGTCAGTGGCTTTCTGGACGAGTTTTCCTCACAATTTCCAAGCCTTGGATCCGACAGCTATGTTCAGCTGGAAGTGATTTCCGCCTCTGCCGAAGGTCAGTATTTTTCCATCAATAACTACTTTAGCCGTACCGGCGCGGAAACGCAGTATGTTATTCTCAGCTTTAACGACGATGGCTGTAAGGCCGTTACTGACTATATCAGGGAGGCACACCTGGATCCAAACCGGCTTCTGTTCTGCGCTGTCGGAGCCCAGAAAAATTCCCGCCGCGTTTTTGAAGAAGAACCTCTTCTGGCCGGACGGTATTACAGCGTTTCCACGGACTATCCCGATATGGGCCGGCAGGCGGTGGATTACATGTATGCTTACATGGAAAAAGCGGAGCCGCTGCCTTATGTGTTCATGCCTCCGGGTAAGCTGATCTCTGCGGAAAATTATAGGGAACTTCTCTATCCCTGAAACTGGTAATGACTGTGGCTCGCCTCAGTTCGTTATAGAAAATTAAGAAAAGAGGAAGAAAGATGAAAAAGTATTTTGCGTTGCTCTTGGCCCTAGTGCTGGGACTTTCCCTGCTGACCGCCTGCGGCGGCAAGCAGCCCCCGGCGGACAGCAATGGCGGCAGCTCCAGTTCCTCCGATGGCCAAACGCCTTCTTCCGGCAGCAGCTTTGACGGGGTTTTCACTGTCGGAGTCTTCCAGCCTCTGACCGGCCCCTCTTCTCTGATGGGCACCGCCGGGAACGATGCAGTGATTCTTGCCGCTGAGGAAATCAACGCCGCTGGCGGTATCTGCGGCAAAGAGGTTGTGGTGGTTTCCTATGATGACAAGTCCTCCCCGGAAGAGGCTGTGAAGAGTGTCAACAAAATGCTGGAGGTTGACAAGGTGGACGCCATTGTCGGCTCTTTGCACAGCGGCAACATTCAGGCCTGCGGCGACATTGTGGAAGAGGCTCAGATTCCCCTGATGGGCACTGGCACCAGTCCCCAGTGGCTGCAGAAGGGCTGGACCTATCTGTTCCGCCCCACGCTGAGCACCTATTACAGCTCCCTCAGTGCCATTCAGGCCTGTGAAGCGCTGGACGCTCACACCATTGCCATTTTCTACAGTCAGGACGAATATGGCAAAAACGGAAAGGATAACATGGTGGCCCTCTGCGAAGAGTACAATCTGGAGGTTGTTACCACCGAGAGCATGAAGCCCGGTGATAGTGATTTCACCGCGCAATGCTCCAACATCGCTGCCGCCAACCCGGATGTCTGCTATATTATCGCCACCACGGACAACCTGCCTCCCATGGTCAAGCAGAGCCGCGCCAACGGGATCGACTGCTACATCATCGGAGAGCAGAGCCTGGGGGCCCCGGAGGTTAAGGATGTGGCTGGAGCCGCCGCCGACGGAGTTGTATACGGCGCCTGCTTTGTGATGCCTCAGAGTGATCCCTCCGAGGCGGGCATCCCTGCGTTGGTGGACTTCTTCCAGGCTTATCTGGACCGCTTTGGCAAAATGTGCGCTTCCGAGGTCGCTGTCCGCTGTTATGATGGCATGTATTTGCTGAAGGCTGCTGCGGAAAAGGCCGGCAGCACTGATGGCACAGCTATCCGTGACGCGCTGTATACCATTACGGATTACGCGGGCCTTCAGGGTACGTTCGACTTCTCCATCGGCGCTGGCGAGGGCCTGACGGAGTCGCGTCTGTATATCATTGATGGCGGCAAGGATATCTTGCTTGATGAGTATCTGAACAAGTAATCAGTACCGATCTATTCGAAAAACCACTGCGAAAGAGGCCGCCGGCTGTTGTGGCTGGCGGCCTCTTTTTAAACAGGCGGAGAGGAGACAGATATGTTTATCAGGTTATTAATTGGCGCCCTGATGATCGGAAGCGTGTACGGACTTATCGCTTTGGGCTACAGCATCATCTACCGCGCCTCCGGTCTTATGAACTTTGCCCAGGGCGACCTGTTCATGTTGGGGGCCTTTGTTGGGCTGACATTTTATCGGTACATTGGACTTCCCTTCGTGGTGTCGTTCTTTTTAACAATGATCGTCATGTTCCTGGTGGGAATGCTGCTGGAGCGGGCGGTAATCCGCAAAATTTTGAAGAAGTCCCAGGGCTACTTCATCGTACTGGCTACCATTGCGCTGTCTATATTTTTCAAAAATCTGGCAATGGTCATCTGGGGCAGCAGGCGCGTGGAATTTCCCAGTATTTTGAGTATCAGCAATCTGAAACTCGGAGAAATCAGTATCCAGCCTGAGTCTCTAATGGTGGTGATTGTTGCCTGGATATGCATGATTATCCTCCATATTTTTATGACGAAGACAAAGTTCGGCACCGCCATGCGCAGCGCCGCTCAAGACCCTCTGGCCGCCCGTGCCTGTGGGATCGACGTATCCTTAACTACCGGTGTCACCTGGGGACTGTCCTCCGCGGTGGCGTCCGTAGGAGGAATGCTCTATGGCCCGGTCTATGGTGTGTCTATGACGATTGGCGCTACCATTGGCCAGCGTGCATTCTCCTCTGCCGTAGTGGGCGGATATGGAAATATGTACGGGGCAATCGCCGGGGGCTTGCTGATCGGCTTTGTCGAAACTTTTGCAGCCGGTTATATTTCCTCGGACTTCAAGGATTTTATCGCATTTGCTGTATTGATGCTGTTTTTGTTCCTCAAGCCTACGGGTTTGTTTAACGAGCGCGCATTGCAGGATTGAGGAAGGGAGGCTTATATGTTGAAAGGTAACATTCACCGGTCTGTCGCCGTAAATCTGATCCTGATTGCAGCTGCGTGCATTTTTCCGGTCTTCTTTTTGGGGCAGAGCTACATATTCACGGTGCTTAACTTTATTCTTATCTATGTAATTGCTTCCTCCGGCCTCGATCTGATGTTTGGATATTCCGGACAAATATCCCTAGGACACGCCGGATTTTACGCTATTGGTGCCTATGGTTCTGCGCTCTTAAGCCTGAAGTTAGGCATTCCCGGCATCTTCTCCATGTTCCTGGGAGCGGTTATTGCCACAGTGGTTGGTGTTGTTCTGGCCTATCCCGCCTCAAAGCTTAAGTATCATTTCCTTTCCCTAACCACCATCGCTTTTGGCGAAATTGTTTACCTTCTTCTGGTCAACTCCCCCGGCAATATCACCGAGGGCTTTACCGGCCTGTATGGTATCCCCGTCATTTCCCTTTTCGGCTTCCGGTTTAAGAGCTCCATTTCTTACTTTTATCTGCTGCTCTTCTTTACGGTCCTCTTTATGTTCGTAAAGACCCGAATCGTAAATTCCAAAATGGGCCGGGCGTTTATCGCCATCCGTGACAACACCGCAGCTGCCAACGGTATGGGCATCAATGTAACCCGCTATCGCGTCATCGCCTTTGGAATCAGCGCGTTCTATACCGCCTTCGCCGGAGCGCTCTATGCCCACTTTATCCGCTTTATCAGCCCGGAGACCTTTACCAGTGACGCATGCTCTGTCCCCCTGCTGACGATGGTGCTCTTTGGAGGCTTGGCCTCGCAATGGGGACCTGTGGTTGGCGCGGTGGTAGTGACGCTGCTGAAGGAGGTACTTCAAGTTACCGGCAGCTATCAGATGATTATTTACAGTGTGTTTATTGTCGTCGTCCTGCTGTTTATGCCCAAGGGCATCATTAGCTTCCTCCACGAATTTAAGCAAAAGCACACCTATAGAAAGGAGCTGAAGAACCGTGCTGAGAACTGAAGGTGCTACGATTAAATTTGGCGGCCTGACTGCTGTTAATCAGGTTGACATGCATGTAAAAGAAGGCGACATCTGCGCGCTGATTGGACCGAACGGCGCAGGAAAAACCACCTGCTTCAACATTCTCAGTGGCGTGTACACCCCCACCTCCGGCAAGGTGTTCTTTGACGGGAAAGATGTCACTGGCCTGCCGCCTTTCCGAATTAATGAGGCAGGCATGTCCCGCACTTATCAGGCAATTCACTTATTCAAAAGCATGAGTGTACTGGATAACGTCCTGGTAGGCCTGCATCCTCGCATTCAATATAACCTGGCCGACACAATTTTCCACACCCGGAAAAACCGTGAGGAGGAAAAACGCGCCCTGGAAAAGGCAGAGGAACTGATGGAATTTGTCGGTTTAACCGCCAAGCGCAACTCGGTGGCTGGCAGCCTGTCCTACGGTGAGCAGCGCCTGGTGGAGATTATCCGCGGGATGGCCAGCGACCCAAAGCTTCTGCTGCTGGACGAACCGGCGGCCGGTATGAACTCCAAGGAAAAGGTGGACTTGAGCGAAACCATTCTCCGTATCAAAGAACGGGGATTTACCGTTCTCTTGGTGGAACACGACATGAAGCTGGTTATGAATATTTCCGATTATATCTATGTGCTCAACTATGGCACCAAGATTGCGGAGGGTATTCCTGCTGAGATTCAGACAAACCCTGCTGTAATCGCCGCTTACTTGGGAGGTGAATGAAATGGCCGCCATTTTGGAAGTAAAGGACTTGCATTGCAGCTATGGTCCAATCCATGCGCTGAAAGGAATTTCATTCCATGTGGATGAAGGTGAGGTCGTTACCCTTATTGGCGCTAATGGTGCAGGGAAAACGACGAGCCTGCGCACAATTTCCGGCCTGCTGGAAAATGTTGCGGTAAGCGGTGAAGTTCTTTTTATGGGAAAGCCAATCCAGAAAATTGGCGGCAATAAGATTGCCGCTATGGGGCTGTGCCAGTGTTTAGAAGGCCGCCATATTTTCCCCCAGTTGACCGTTGAAGAAAATATGAAAATTGGCGCCTACCACCGTTCTGACTCCGCCGGAATCAAAGAAGACTTTGAAAAAATGTTCCAGCGCTTTCCGCGTTTAAAAGAGCGCAGAACGCAGGAGGGAGGGACTCTCTCCGGCGGCGAGCAGCAGATGCTGGCTATTGCCCGGGCCTTGATGAGCCGCCCGAAGATGCTTATGATGGACGAGCCTTCCTTGGGTCTTGCCCCAATTGTTGTCGCTGAAATTTTCGAGATAATCAAGGACATCAATCGCGATGGAATGCCGGTGCTTCTAGTAGAGCAAAACTGCAATATGGCGCTGAAGGCGGCCCATCGGGGCTATGTTCTGGAAACGGGGGAAATTACCCTGGAGGGAAGCAGTGACTTCCTGGCAAACAATGAAGACGTCAAAAAGAGCTACTTGGGCGGCTAATTTGCCGGAAAAAACCGATAAGGCAGGGTTGTTTTATGGAACTAGAACTGCACAATAGAATTGCGGTGGTCACAGGCGCTACGCAGGGAATTGGAGCGTCCATCGCGGACGTGCTGCGTCGCGAGGGAGCGACAGTCGTTGTCGCGGATATGAACGCTGAGGCCGCCGAGGCAAAAGCGGCCGAACTAGGCGGAGATTGTACGGCCTGCGCTGTTAACATCTCCCAATATGACCAACTACAGGCCCTTGTGGATTTTGTTATAGATAAGTATGGCCGGATTGACATTCTGGTAAATAATGCTGGTGTGGCCAGACAGGTGGATTTCCTGGACATCACTCAGGAGGAATTTGACCGTGTGCTCAACATCAATCTCAAGGGCACCGTGTTCCTGAGCCAGCTCTCCATGGCACAGATGATTCGCCAAAATTACGGTAGGATTATCAACATTGCGTCATTAGCCGGAGAGCGGGGTGGGCTGTTCGCTGGCATTCATTACTCCGCCTCAAAGGCTGGAGTCATTGTAGCCACAAAATGCATGGCTCACAAAGGGGGAGGCCATAATGTTACCGCAAACGCGGTGGCTCCAGGCTTAATTATGACGCCAATGGGAAAAGATTTGCAATTCTCTACCAACGAAATTGCCATGAAGCGCTTGGGAACTCCACAGGAGGTTGCTGAAGTAGTGGCTTTTCTGGCATCTGACCGGGCCAGTTACATTACAGGGAGCACAGTAGATGTCAACGGAGGAATTTTTATGCGTTGAGCCTATTGTTCTCCAATAGAAATATTGCAGCAACACAGAAGATTGGGCTGATGATTCCGCCTTGGGGTGTTCCGCTGTAGGTATTGTGAAATTTCCACTCCTCAAGATAGCCGGC
>JBCLRG010000050.1:0-20735 GCA_041223955.1 Oscillospiraceae bacterium 38-13
ACCTCTTCCGGTAGGACTCCGCACCATCTTTGCGGGGCCCGGTCCCCTGACCGGGCCATTTCTTTAGGGTTTCCACCCTTCTCCTGGAGGTGCTGCCGTAGGGGCGGACCTATGTGTCCGCCCTCCCCCAGGGCTTCCACCCGCCTCTCCTTAGACCTTCCTTTCACCTCCAAATCCCACTCTCAGGAAATCATCTCTGCCCCTATAACATACTTCTCCAATCTGCCGCTGGCATCCCACACGGCGGAACAATCATGGAGAAAATAGGCCCCCAGGGAAGACCTCCACTTCTTAGCCCCAAAGGCCAGCGCCGCCGGAGAATCCCCCTCTCCCACAGGCGCTTCACCCGCCTCAATGGCAAAGAAACACCCATCCTTCCAATGGGTAAACGCCGCCCCCTCCGGTGCGTCTTCTCCCAAAGGCTCAAAGGAAAGATACCCCCCTTCCTCCAGCTCCTCAAAGGTCGCGGCAAACGCCTCCACGCCATGCGTTTCCCCAAACCGCCAGATCAGCGCCGCCTGTTCGCTTTCGGTCAATCCCCCAGGTGCTCCGGACAGGTCCACCGCCGCCTGAGAAATCCTCTCATTCAGCCCCGCGTCCTTCTCCCACAGGGCGTCCAGCACCTGTAGATACAACCCGCACAGGTCATACCAGCTCTCCGCCGGGTCCTTCTCCGAGCCGATGGAATATCCCGCAATTTGATAGACCTGCCCGAACTGGGCCGGGTAGCTTTCCAGCGTCACGCCGTTGTGGGAGACCTCCACCACCATGCCGTCCTCCAGGGCCGAGGGCTCCGACGCCGCGCCGTCCAGAGTCACCGGAATATCCCCCGCCGGGAGGCGGTACACATCCGCGCCCATGTTGCGGCTCAGCTTGGCCAGCAGGAGGTTCCCCTCCTCCGCTCCGTCCACCACGCGGAAGAGGGTAACTGCCGCCTCCTCGTCCACCGCCAGGGAGGGCGGGACATCCGCCGGGGCGGGTGGGACGGGGTTCGCCGCCGGGGTCGCGGAGGGCGCTGTACCGCCGGGGGCACAGGCCGTCAGGCACAGGCAGAGTGTCAGGGCAAACGCGAATTTCTGGAATTTCATAAAACCGCCTCCTTTTCCAGGTTAGTCGGAAAGGGAGGCGGTTTTGTTCCAGGGGTTATTCTGTTTTTTTCAGCTTGCGCAGGACCGTGCCCAGCGCTCCCCCCGCCAGGGCGGCCCCTCCCGCCGTCCAGGCCTGAAACAGGGCCGTGTAGTTATACAGGAGGAACACGCAGGGGAGCGTCAGCACCAGGCACGCCGCCGGATAGGCCATCCACCAGCGGCGGAGGCGGGAGCTCAGGGAGGAGGCGCTGAAGAAGCAGAACAGGGGGAGAGCCAGGAAGGGGTAGAAAATCCCCGTCAGCACCGGGAAGTCCCGGGCATCCACCAGCCGCAGGCCTGGGGGCAGAAGCAGCTCCACCGCCGCCGCCAGAAGGAGGTAGGGCGCCAGCGTTTTCCAGGCCGGTTCTGTGGAGGGCAGGCCCGAGGATTTTCGGATGGCCCCGATATCGGACTGCCACTCCAGGAAGCGGACGGCCCATTTCAGCACGTAGCACAAAAGCAGCAGTCCCAGAAGGCACAGCCAGCTCTCCCGGACGGGGAACCAGCGGCACTGCCGCCCCGCCAGGGTGAACACCGCCGCCGTCCCCAGGAAGTGGACGCCGGAAAAGAGAAGGGTCCGGCGCTCCAGGAGGAAGGGGATTTCCATGGTATGCAGCGCCGCGCCCAGGAGGCCGGACCAAAGGAGCTGAATCAGGGCGGCGGCCACCGGGCTGCCGCAGGCTTCCGCCATGTCCCGGGAGACCACCAGCAGGGCCCCGTCCGAGGGGGCCGGGATGGAAAAGGCGTTTCCGGCCAGGAAGATCAGGTACACCAGGGCGATTCCCCAGGGAAAGCCCGCCCTTGCCCGCCGGAGGAATTCCCGGCGGATGCTTCCGCTCTCGTTCATATTCCCAGCACCTCCTTGATTTTCTTCACATACCGCCGGGACGCGTAGGTGGTTATGCCGCCGTCCAGGGTCACGCGTATGGTGCCGGACAGGCTCAGGTCCAGGGCGGTCACGCGCTTCCAGTTGACGATTTCCGAGTGGGAGACCCGAATGAAGGTCCGCCGGTCCAGGCGGTTCTCCAGCTCGTAGAGCCGGAGGCGGACGGTATAGACGCCCGTGGCGGTTTGGGCCCGGACCTCCTTGTCCTCGCCGTAGAACCGCAGGATTTCCTCCGGGGAGAGGGGGACGGCGGCCCCCTCCCGGAAGCCGGTGAGGGTTTGGGGCTCCTCCAGGCGGGTCAAAAGGGCGGAGAGCTCCGGGGTTTCTCCTGGAGACAGGATGTGGATGAGCAGCTCTTCCAGAGCCGGGTTCAGGGTGATGTTGATTTTCATGGTTCCGCTCTCCTCTCTACAGGGTAGTATAGCCCATGGGGGCTGTGGAGTCCAGGGGGTGGGGGATGATTGGTTCCCATAAGGGGATGGGTGGTTTCTCCCCCGACAGGGGGAAGGGGGTGTCCCCCGGCGGGGGACGGGGCTGGTGCTCGCCCTGGCGGGCGGGGAGGTCATCAGCCCTTTGAGGGCTGGTCCAATGCACCCCCCATTTTCTCTTTTTATTCCCGGAATAAAAAGAGAAAACGGGCCGTGCACGGTCCAAAAGAGAAAAACAAGGGGACGCGGTTACGGGGGCGCGCCTGGGGCCATGGAATAAGACAGGCATGTCCCTGCCCGCGGCGCAGTGCAAGCGGGGGTTTGGAGGTTATTGAATTGACACGCGCCAATTTTGGTGCGGTGGGAAAACCACGACCTCCATTTTATCGGGAGACCGTTTCTTCAGGAACCACCCACTATCGGTAGGCCAACCCCAAAACCGGGGCCCCCGCCGCAAACCAGCGAAGCGTTTGCGGTGGGGAGAGGAGGAAGGAACGGAGCGGAGCGGAGCTTTCGCCGCCTTCGGCGGCGGAAGCGGAGTGCGCGGAGTTTCTTCCGACGAGTCCGCCCGTCCCCCAGGTTTCCACCGGTCTGCCGGTAGACGGTTCTCATTCATGCAACCTCTTCCGGCAGGACCCCGCACCATCTTTGCGGGGCCCGGTCCCTTGACCGGGCCATTTTTTTAGGGTTTCCTCCAATCTCTCCTTAAACCTTCTGCTGAAAATTTTTTGAAATCCCCCTTGACTTTTATCGGATATTTGCTACAATAAGCATTAGATTAATGAAATTAATTTATGTTTATGCGGAGGTGGGCCATGACCAAGCGGGAGCGGCAGCTTTTAAACTGGATCGAGGAAAACCCCCTCATTTCCCAGAAGGAACTGGCCGAAAAGGCGGGCATCACCCGTTCCTCGGTCGCTGTGCACATCTCAAACCTGATGCGGAAAGGCTACATTACCGGCAAGGGTTACATCGTTCAGACCGCACCCTATGTCACTGTCGTCGGCGGGGTAAATGTGGATATCGGCGGTCAGCCCTCCGCCCCCCTCGTCGAACGGGACTCCAACCCCGGCGCGGTCCACTCCTCCCTGGGCGGCGTGGGCCGGAACATCGCGCACAATATGGCCCTCCTCGGGCTGGATGTCCGCCTCCTTACCGCCTTCGGCGATGATCTCAACGCCCAGAAGCTGGCCGCCAGCTGCGGGGAACTGGGCATCGATATTTCACAGTCCCCCGTGATTACCGGCGGCCGGACTTCCACCTATCTCTTTATTAACGACAAGCAGGGGGACATGGCCCTGGCTGTCAGCGATATGGAGATTTACAACCACCTCACGCCCCAGGCCCTCTCCCAGCGGAAAAAACTGCTGGACGGGAGCCAGGTGGTGGTGATCGACACCAACATCCCCGAGGACAGCATTGTCTGGCTGGCCAACAACTGCCCCGCCCCGATCTTTGCCGACCCCGTCTCCACCGCCAAGGCGGTTAAGCTCAAGCCCGTCCTGGGCAAGCTCCACACCCTGAAGCCCAACCGCCTGGAGGCGGAGCTCCTTACCGGCGTGCCGGTTACGGATGACGACGGCCTCAACCGCGCCGCCGACGCCCTGCTGAAAACCGGCCTTCACCGGGTCTTTATCTCCCTGGGGGCCGAGGGCGTCTTTGCCGCCGGTCAGGACAGCCGCATGCGCCTGCCCTGCCTCCCCGGGAAGATGGTGAACGCCACCGGCTGCGGAGATGCGTTTATGGCCGCGATTACCTGGGCCTATCTTCAGGGCACGGATTTGAAGGAGACCGCCGCCGCCGGGCTGGCCGCCTCCGCAATCGCCATGGAGAGCCGGGAGACCATCAATCCCGTTATGAGCGAGGGCGTTCTGAGGAGCCGGTTCGCTCCGGAGGACTTCATGGCATGATGAAAATATGGTATCCCCGCCGGATATAAGCATTAGCATAATTTGAAGCTTGGACTTTATTGTATGGAGGTTTACTAGCATGAACATGAACCGGTATCTGGACGTCGCTCCGGAAGTCAAAGAGGCCCTTGCCGCCGGGAAGCCCGTGGTGGCCCTGGAGTCCACCATCATCTCCCACGGCATGCCCTACCCCCAGAACGTGGAGACCGCCCTGAAGGTGGAGGCCATCATCCGGGAGAACGGCGCCGTCCCCGCCACCATCGCCGTGCTGGGCGGACGCCTGAAGGCCGGG
Organism: Oscillospiraceae bacterium 38-13; assembly: GCA_041223955.1. Classification (GTDB taxonomy): domain Bacteria; phylum Bacillota; class Clostridia; order Oscillospirales; family Oscillospiraceae; genus Oscillibacter. Next base: position 4,644 of record JBCLRG010000050.1, read on the forward strand.
CTTTCCCCCGAGGAAATCGACTACCTGGGCAAGACCGGCGCGGGCGTGACCAAGGCCAGCCGCCGGGACCTGCCCGTCCTCGTGGCCCAGGGCAGGGACGGCGCTACTACCGTTACCACCACCATGATCATCGCCCACATGGCCGGGATTTCCGTTTTCGCCACCGGCGGCATCGGCGGCGTGCACCGGGGCGCCGAGACCACCATGGACATCTCCGCCGATCTGGAGGAGCTGGCCCGGACTCCCGTGATGGTGGTCTGCGCCGGGGCAAAATCCATTCTCGACCTGGGGCTGACCCTGGAATATCTGGAGACCCACGGCGTCCCCGTCATCGGCTTCGGCACCGAGGAGCTTCCCGCCTTCTACACCCGGAAGAGCGGCTTTGCCGTGGACTACCGCATCGACACCCCCGCAGACCTGGCGAAGGCCTTCTTCGTCAAGCAGGACATGGGCCTGGGCGGCGGCATGCTGGTGACCAACCCCATCCCGGAGGAGTACTCCATGGACGCGGACGTGATCGGCAAGGCCATCAGCGACGCCGTGGACGAGGCCAAGGTCAAGGGTATCCACGGCAAGGAGACCACCCCCTTCCTCCTGGCTAAAATCAAGGAGCTCACCGGCGGCAGCTCCCTGGACAGCAACATTCAGCTGGTGTTCAACAACGCCCGCCTGGCCGCGAAGACGGCGGCGGAGCTGGCGGCCCTTGCCGCGAACTGAAACCTGTGTTACAATGGACCGGCTGAAAAGCCGGCCCATTTTTTGAAATGAGGTGTACATATGAAGCTCGCTCTTCTCTCCGCCGGGTCCCGGGAAAAATCTCTGTATCTGCCCCAGGAGCACAACGACTTTGTCTGGGTCGCCGTCGGCTCTCCCTGGGGGCTTCTGGCCTGTTGGCTGGTTTTGCTCAATCTTGTCACCTTCTTCGCCTTCGGCCTGGACAAGTGGAAGGCCAAACGGCGGGAGAAAAAGGAGGCCGTCCGCCGCATTCCCGAGAAAACCCTCTTCCTCCTGGCGGCGCTGGGGGGCAGCGTGGGGGCGCTGCTGGGCATGCGGGCCTTTCACCACAAGACTCTCCACAAATCCTTCCGCTTCGGCATCCCGCTGATTCTGGCCCTGCAAATCCTGATTCCTTTCGGCCTCTGGCTGTACATCCATGTCATTCGCTGAGGCATCCCCGGAATCGGGGATTTCGGAACCATCCGCTCCCGGACTTTCCCCGGCAATGCTGCCGCAAGGGGCGGCTTCCGGAAGACGGTTCTGATTCATGCAATCGCTTCCGGCAGGACTCCGCACCATCCCTGCGGGGCCTGGTCCCCTGACCAGGCCATTCCCCCAGGGTTTCCGCCTCTCTATCATCCGGGCGTCCCCATGCTTCCCCCTCCCCATCCGGGCATCCCCCGGAATTTCCCTTGTAATCCGCTTCCCTTTTCTATATAATAAAGTCCCAATTTTTCCTTGTGTTGATTAGGCATAGCATCGAATAAATATGTAATTATTGCAACTCCTTTTCAGCATTGTGTACTCATGTAAAAAAGACTTATAAACATGCATTGTGGGTAGTAAGAAAATATTTATAATCGAGTATATAAAGCAAGAATTTTTAGGTTAAAAGGAGTTTCAAAAGATGGAAAAAGCACGAGTTTATGTTGATTTAAACGAAATGGTTACAGATGATATTGTATTGTTGTCAAAAGACGATACCAAGGTTGATAGTATGGGCAGTATAATTACATTTTTTGAAGGAATGCCTGTTAGCCTCTATTCCGATGATGCGTCCAACAGCGGAGAAACTGATAATTTGATTTTCGAAGGCACTGCCATAAAATATGATTTAAAGAGTTATCCAGAATGGCGGCATGTAAAATGGTGTGTTCGTATTGATTGGAATAGTCTTATGCATGAATCCGATATGAATCAATCAAATTCAATGGAATGAATGAGTATACACCCCCAATTTTTGGAAATATGTGCTATAAACACAAACAGAAATTGGGACATAATAAAAAGACGAATCGTGACGAACGGAGGAGCTTATATGGGCAAAACCCCACATTATGACGCTTATGTCAAAATCCTGGAGGAGGAACTGATCCCCGCCATGGGCTGCACGGAGCCCATCGCCGTGGCCCTGGCCGCCGCTAAGGCCCGGGAGGCCCTGGGCCGGGCCCCGGAGCGCTGCCGGGTGGAGGTCAGCGGCAACATCATCAAAAACGTGAAGGCCGTCACCGTCCCCAACACCGGGGGCATGAAGGGCCTGGAGGGCTCCGCCGCCGCAGGCATCGCCGCCGGAAGGCCCGAGCTGGAGCTGGAGGTCCTTTCCCAGGTCACGGACGAGGGCCGGGCGGCCATCCGGCACTGCCTGGAGACCTGCGCCATGGAGGTGGTCCCCGCCGGGGGAAACCGGGTCTTCTACATCAGAATCACCCTGGAAGCCCAGGGGCACAGCGCCTGCTGCGAAATCATGGACTTCCACACCAACGTCACCCTGCTCCAGCGGGACGGGGAGGTCCTTTTACAGGCCGGAGACGCCGCCGGGGACCAGCCCCATCAGACGGACCGCTCCGTCCTCACGGTGGAGGAAATTCTGGACTTTGCCGGATGCCTGGACCCCGCCGACGTCCGGGACGTCCTCCGCCGCCAGATCGCCTGCAACACCGCCATCTCCCAGGAGGGCCTGAAGGGAGGCTGGGGGGCTGAGGTGGGGAAGACCCTCCGGGCTGTCCACGGGGACGACGTGGCCGTCCGGGCCAAGGCCGCCGCAGCCGCCGGGTCCGACGCCCGGATGAGCGGCTGTGAGCTGCCCGTCATCATCGTCTCCGGCAGCGGCAACCAGGGGATGACCGCCTCCCTCCCCGTCATTGAGTACGCCCGGGACATGGGGGCCTCCGAGGACCAGCTGCTCCGGGCGCTGGCGGTGTCCAACCTCATCACCATCCACCAGAAAACCGGCATCGGGCGGCTCTCCGCCTTCTGCGGGGCCACCAGCGCCGGGTGCGGCGCGGCCTGCGGCATCGCCTATCTTCAGGGCGGGCGCTATGAGGTCATCGCCCACACCGTGGTCAACACCCTGGCCATCTGCTCCGGCATGGTCTGCGACGGGGCCAAGCCCTCCTGCGCCGCGAAGATCGCCGCCGCCGTGGACGCGGGCCTCCTGGGCTGGCAGATGTACATGAACGGGAAGCACGAATTCCTCCGGGGAGAGGGCATCCTCAAGGACAGCGTGGAGGCCACCATCGAGAGCGTGGGCCGCCTCGCCCGGCAGGGCATGCGCCAGACGGACCGGGAAATCCTGGACATCATGGTGGGCCGGTAGAACTGCGAGAACGTTTGCGTGCGGGCGGCTTTGCCGCCCGCCGGTCCGCTTCGGCAGAACGTCAAAAAAATACACGCCGATTTGGCAAACCCGCCGAAATACCGCTGGACGCGGCGGAAAAGATTGACAAGGCCCGGTAGAACCGCTTATAATACATTACAATACATGGAACGGAGCGAAAGGACGCTTGCAAACGTTTTCGCTCCGCCCGGTGGGGGACAGCGCGCAGGAAGAAGCGGCGGGGGCCGGTTCTTCTCTTTTATTCTGCCAGACCACCGGCCCGGGGGAGAGGAGAGGCTTCTGTGATTCATCAACTGGATTTCCTGCGGGAGATCAATACCGCCTCCGTGTTGCTGCGGCTGACGCTGGCGATGTTCTGCGGCGGCATGATCGGCCTGGAGCGGGCCCGGAAGCACCGCCCGGCGGGCTTCCGCACCTACATGCTGGTGTGCATGGGCGCGGCCCTCACCATGCTGCTGAGCCAATATGAATCCTATATGCTGCACCAGGTCTGGGCGGACAAGGCCGCGGACATCGGCATCCGCACCGACGTCAGCCGCTTCGGCGCCCAGGTGATCAACGGTATTGGTTTCCTGGGCGCGGGCACCATCCTGGTGACGGGCCAGCAGAAGGTCAAGGGCCTGACCACGGCGGCGGGCCTCTGGGCCTCGGCCTGCATGGGCCTTGCGGTGGGGGCGGGCTTTTACGAGTGCGTGGGCCTGGCCTTCCTGCTGATTTTCGTGGCGGTCCACATCCTTCCGGCGGTGGAGCTTTACGTCATTGAGAACGCCCGGAACATGAACATCTATGTGGAGTTCCAGTCCCTGGACAACGTGGCGGAGATCATCGGCCGCATCAAGGCCCAGGACGTGACCATCTATGAGGTGGAGGTGGACCACGGCAAGCAGACCCCCTCCCAGCACCCCAACGCGGTGTTCTCCCTGCGGATGAACCGGAAGGGGACCCACGCCCGGATTCTGGCCACGGTCTCCGAGCTGGAGGACGTGTACGTGGTCCACGACATCTGACGGCGCCGGAGCGCGGTTATAAGGAGGAGAAACGGGATGCTATCTCTGTTTGACGGCCTGCGGGACGTGACCATCTGGTCCGTGGCCCTGCGGATGACCCTGGCGGTGATCTGCGGCGGCATCATCGGCATTGAGCGGGAGTACAAGCGCCGCCCGGCGGGCTTCCGCACCCATATTCTGATCTGCCTGGGGGCGGCCATGACCACCCTGACCAGCCAGTATCTCTACCTGGTCCTGGAGCAGTACACCGACATGGCCCGGCTGGGGGCCCAGGTGGTGGCGGGCATCGGCTTCATCGGCGCGGGCACCATCATCGTCACCCGCCGCCAGCGGGTGAAGGGCCTGACCACGGCGGCGGGCCTCTGGGCGGCGGCCATCATCGGCCTGGCCCTGGGGGGTGGCTTTTACGAGGGGGGCCTCTTCGCCACGGCCCTGATTCTCATCGCCGAGCTGTTTTTCTCCCGGGTGGAATACCGGATGCTGAAAAACGCCCCGGAGGTCAACCTGTATATCGAGTACAGCGACAACCGCACCATGGACGTCCTCCTGCAGGAGTTCCGGGAGCACGGGCTGAAAATCCTCAACATGGGCATCATCCACTCCAACTCCAACGAGAAGCACAACGCCTGCGCCATCTTCACCCTGCGGCTCCACAAGGGGCTGGACGTGGAGCACCTTCAGCAGGAGATCCGCGCCACCGCCGGGGTGGTCACGGTGCGGGAGCTGTAAGCCCTTGTCTTCATAGAGAGAATATCCGTCCCCGCGCCGCGGACATTTTGTGGAAATAGACCATTGACAACGGGGACGGGGCGTGATAAGGTAGTACCACAATTGGATAACGGCAAAGGAAATTCCTGGAGAAACGGCAAACGTCCCCGGAGGACGAAGGCCTGCCGAAGGAGTGAAACTCTCAGGCGCCCGGACGGCGGGCGGGGACCGGGAATGGATGTGGCTCTGGAGAAGCCCGGAAACGGGGACCGAAGGTGCAAGGCGGCGCGTGGGAGCGGCCGCTGAATCTCTCAGGTAAAAGGACAGAGTGGAAACGGGCGGGCGGCGTTGCCCGCCGGATTTCCTGTTCTCTTTTTCGGAGCGGCCGGTGCCGTTCCTTTTTTATTTCAGGAGGGATTTTCAAATGCTACAGCAAGTGCAAGACACGCTTCTGCCCCTGGTGCAGGCCATCAACGCGTACCTGTCCGACTACATCCTGGTGGGCCTGCTCATCGCCGTGGGCCTGTGGTTCTCCATCCGGACCCGCTTCGTGCAGATTCGCTGCTTCGGCGAGGGCATGCGGAAGGTTTTCGGGAACCTGACCCTGTCCGGGGACCGGCATGAGAGCGGCATGACCTCGTTCCAGGCCCTGGCCACCGCCATCGCGGCCCAGGTGGGCACCGGCAACATCGTGGGCGCTTCCGGCGCGATTCTCACCGGCGGCCCCGGGGCCATTTTCTGGATGTGGATCATCGCCTTCTTCGGCATGGCGACCATTTACGCCGAGGCCGTGCTGGCCCAGGAGACCCGGGTGAAGGACCGGGACGGCGCTATTCAGGGCGGCCCTGTGTACTACATCACCACGGCCTTCCAGGGGGGGTTCGGCAAGTTCCTGGCGGGCTTCTTTTCCATCGCCATCATCCTGGCCCTGGGCTTCTTCGGGTGCATGGTGCAGTCCAACTCCATCGGCTCCACCTTCAACACCGCTTTCGGCGTGCCCTCCTGGATCATCGGCGTGGTGCTGGTGGCAATCTGCGGCGTGATCTTCCTGGGCGGCGTCCGGCGGCTGGCCTCCGTCACGGAGAAGATCGTCCCCGTTATGGCGGCGCTGTTCGTGCTGGGCGGCCTGGTGGTCCTGGTGGTCCGGGCCAAGTACCTCCCCGCCACGGTGGCGATGATCTTCCGGTATGCCTTCCAGCCCCAGGCCATTCTGGGCGGCGGCTTCGGCGCGGCGCTGAAGATCGCCCTGAGCCAGGGCGCGAAGCGGGGCCTGTTCTCCAACGAGGCCGGCATGGGCTCCACGCCTCACGCCCACGCCCTCGCCAATGTGTCCTGCCCCCATGACCAGGGCGTGGTGGCGATGATCGGCGTGTTTATCGACACCTTTGTGGTCCTGACCCTGAACGCCCTGGTGATCATCTCCACCCTCTACACCGAGGGCGGCCCCCTGGCCGGAGGCTACACCGGCTCCGTCACCGAGGTCATCGGCAAGGCCAACCTGGCCCAGACCGCCTTCGGCGTAGTGTTCGGCGAGAACCTGGGCGCGATGTTTGTGGCGGTGTGCCTGTTCTTCTTCGCCTTCTCCACGATTCTGGGGTGGAACCTCTTCGGCAAGATCAACATGACCTATCTCTTCGGCAGGAAGTCCATCGTGGTCTATACGGTGATCGCGCTGGTGTTCATCTTCCTGGGGACGCTGGCCTCTAATGACCTGGTGTGGGAGCTGTCCGACATGTTCAACAACCTGATGGTGATTCCCAATGCCATCGGCCTCTTCGCCCTGACCCGCCTGGTGGTCAAGGCGGTGAAGTGAGACGCGGGAAGAAAGAGACAGCCCTTCCGGGCTGTCTCTTTTACGTCTCATCCTGGGCGAACAGGGCGTTGTAATCCACATGGAGGACTTCCGTCAGCTTGTCGATTTCAAAGACGGAAACGGCCCGGTGCCCGGTTTCAATATGCCCGACTATGGTCTCCGACAAATCACAGCCGATGACCTGAAGGCGGGCGGCCAGCTCCTTCTGTGTCAGTCCCATCTGCTTTCGGTAATACTGAACCTTTGCGCCGATGTTCCGGCGCATGGGCGTACTGCGTTTCATAAAACCCTCCATATACGTAGCAGGTTTACCTTGATGATATGGAGTTCGTATGTTATAATCCCTACATATATGTAGAAAATCTTGGTGGAGGTTACAATATGAAACGCGAAATCCACGCGGAGCCGCCGGAGGAGCAGAAGCCATGCTCACTGGGCCTTGCGATTGCCCGGGCTGTCCGGGTCAGCTGCGACGAGCAGGACGCCCTCCAGCGCATATGCATGCTTCTGAATATCTGGGGCGTCAGGATTGATCCCGGCGAGCTGGGCTCTGAACGGCTGGAAGATTAGCCCCGCCGCAAAGGCCTTCCATGGACGCATAGGGCAGCAGAAACACCGGCACGCCCTCCGGCGCGGGGGCGATGGCGTACATGGGCCAGAAACAGGCCAGCCCCTCCTCCGTCAGGTAAAAATTCTGAGGGTTGAACCGCCGCCGGAGCTCCCGCCGCCAGTCCTCCCGCCAGCGGCCCGCCCCGGCCCGCTCCCGCCGCCGGAATTCCTCCTCCGCCCGGGCCAGGAGCCGCTTTTTCCAGGCCGTCCCGGAGGGGAAGAAGTCCTTCAGCGGCACGGGATACCCCGTTGCCAAATCCCAGGTATCCCCCCGGCGGGTGAGGAGGGCCGGACCGGCGCCGGTGGACTCCCGGCTCTGGGTATAGAGGCTCCACAGGCCCCCCTCGTTATACGTCACCCGGTAGCGCAGCTCCGCCCGGAAGGCGGGCAGGGGACGGCTGGCGGACAGGGCCGTCCAATACTCCGCCGCCGCCTGGGGGAGAAGGGCCCGCTCGCAGTAGCGGAGAAAGGCGCGGCACTGCAGCTGGTAGAACCGCCGGACCCGCCGGGATATCCGGTCCTGGGCCTCCGGCGCGGGCACCTCCACCGCCGCGGACAGCACCGGCACCCCCTCCACCATCCACTCCCGTTCCGCCGCGAAGGGCTCCGTCCTCAGCGACCGCAAACGCTCCTCCACACGCACCGCTCCCTTCTCTGGATTTCTCCAGCCTATGCCCGGCGGGGGAAAAAGGTGCCGAAAATTTCCGCGAAAGCCTCTTTACTTTCGCGCACTGAAATGTTAAAATACCCCTGTCAGATTTCGAACAGGAGGGCTTCGCGTGAAAATTGGCAAAAAAGAAAAAAGCGGCCAGCTGTACCGGGCCATTTTGCAGCTTCAAGACGAGGAGGAATGCTACGAGTTTTTCCAGGACCTGTGCACCGTGGCGGAGCTCCGGAGCATGGAGCAGCGCTTTGAAGTGGCCTCGCTGCTGGACGACGGCATGATCTACAATGAGATTCTGGAGCGCACCGGGGCCTCCAGCGCCACCATCAGCCGGGTGAACCGCTCCCTGAACTACGGCACCGGGGCCTATGCCCGGCTTTTCGGACGGATAAAGGACCGGAAGGAATGAGCGCCTATGAAGCGCTGGCCGCCAGCTATGACGGCCTGATGAACGACGGGGCCTACCGCCGCCGGGCGGCGTTTCTGGAGCGGCGGCTGAAAAAGAGCGCCGTTCCGGTCCGGACGGTGCTGGATTTGGCCTGCGGCACGGGGACCATCGCGTGCCTCCTGGCCCGGCGGGGCTATGAGGTTCTGGCCGCCGACGGGTCCGAGGAGATGCTGGCCCAGGCCGCCGCCAAGGCCGGGGAGCTGGAGCGCCCGCCGCTGTTCCTTCAGCAGGACATGACCCGCCTCCGGCTGGCGGAGCCGGTGGACGCGGTGGTCTCCACACTGGATTCCCTGAACTACCTGACCCGGGAGCGGGACCTGCTGGAGACCTTCCGAAGGGTCCGCCGGTGGCTGCGGCCCGGGGGGATGTTTTTGTTTGACCTGAATACCCCCTATAAATTCCGCCGGATGGACGGGCAGCTTTATATGGACGAGACGGAGGAGAGCCTGTGTGTCTGGCGGACCTTCTTTTCGGAGAAGAAGCGGATCTGCACCTATCAGGTGGACCTGTTCCGCCTCCGCGCCGACGGGGCGTGGGCCCGCCGGATGGAGGAGCACCGGGAGCGGGCCTGGAGCGAGGAGGAGGTCCGCCGGGGCCTGCTTCAGGCGGGCTTTGCCTCCGTACGGCTCACCGGGGACCTGACGGACCGGCCTCCGGAGCTGAATGAGGACCGCTGGCAGTTCCAGGCGGAGTGAGGGGCACAGTTTTATGGATATGCCGGAGGGTCCGGCGAAAGGATGAGCTATGAGCGATCAATTGATACGGGCGATTTCCAGGGATGGGCTGATAAAGGTTTCCGCCGTGTCCACCCGGGAGCTGACGGAGCGGGCCCGGCAGATTCACCGGACGCTGCCGGTGGCCACGGCGGCGCTGGGCCGTCTGCTGGCGGGGGCCTCCATGATGGGCAACGCTTTGAAGGAGGAGGCCGCCAGCCTGACGCTGCAAGTCCGGGGCGGCGGGCCCCTGGGGGCGCTGCTGGCGGTGTCGGACCACGAGGGGAATGTCCGGGGGACGGTGGAGAATCCCGCTGTGGACATTCCCCTCCGGGAGGACGGGAAGCTGGATGTGGGCGAGGCCGTGGGCAACCAGGGCACGTTGACAGTGATCCGGGACCTCCGGATGAAGGAACCATATGTTGGCAGCGTAGGCCTTCTCTGGGGGGAGATTGCCGAGGACATCGCCCTCTACTTCGTGGAGTCTGAGCAGATCCCTACCGCCTGCGGCCTGGGGGTGCTGGTGGACCGGGACCAGAGCGTCCTGGCGGCGGGGGGCTATCTGGTGCAGCTGCTCCCCGGCGCGGGGGACGAGACCGCCGAGGCCCTGGAAAAATCCCTCCGGGCGGCGGGGCCGGTGACGGAACTCTTAAAGGCCGACCCGGACCCGGAAGCCCTGCTTCGGGCCGCCCTGCCGGGGCTGGACGTTTTGGAGAAACGCCCCATTGAGTACCGCTGCGACTGCAGCCGGGAGCGGATGGAGCGGGCGCTGCTCAGCCTGGGCCGGGAGGAGCTGCGGAGCATGATTGAGGAACAGGGCGGGGCGGAGCTGACCTGCCGGTTCTGCGATAATGTGCAGCGCTTTTCCCGGGAGGAGCTGGAGGCGCTGCTGGCGTCGTGCTGAGGAAATGCCGGGCCCGTGGGACGCGGGTCCGGCGTTTTTGCGGATGGCGGGAAAAATGAGGGGGAAGAATTTTTGCGTACCCCTTGCAACGGGGAGGAAAGTGTGGCATAATAGGTAGCGGTTTCCCGGGGCATTCGGAGCGGGAATCTATGGAGATGTACCCAAGTGGTTGAAGGGTCCGCACTCGAAATGCGGTAGGCGTCTAAACAACGCGCGAGAGTTCGAATCTCTCCATCTCCGCCAACGGCTCAGGAATTCCCCTTACCGCTGCGCTTCCCGCCCCGAAGGGGCGGAAAGCTCCGCCGGACGGGGAATTCCTTCGCTTTCAACTGCGAACCACTTCGTTGGGTTCGCAGTTGATTTTTTACGGGGGACGTAGGACGGGGGACGTAGGACGGGGGACGTAGGACGGGGGACGTAGGACGGGAGACGGGGGATTTTTTGAAAAAATAACCGCCTGCCGGAGGGCCGGTGGCGGTTGAGGACTATTGGGGAGTGCGGGTTTCGAACATCTCGTCGTAGGTGCGGATGTAATAGTCTGCCAGACGGCGCATTTCTTCCTGGTCCGGCTCCGATTCGTCGTACACCGCCGCTGTGCGGAATCCCGCCGCTTTGGCCGTCCGGAGGGCGTGGAGCGCGTCCTCGAAGACCACCGTGTCCTTTTTGTTGGACTGGAGGCGGCGCATCGCGCGTTCGTAGATTTCCGGGCCCTCCCGCTTGCTCTGCCCCGCTTCCTTGCTGGTGATGATGCCGCGGAAATAGCCGTCTATTCCCGCGTGGCGGAGGGCCGCTTCCGCAAGGGGACGGTCGGTGGCTGTGGCGACATACATCCACACGCCTTCCATTTTCAGGAGAGACAGGAATTTTACTGCGCCCGGCTTGGGCTTTACGTGGTTTTGGTAGAAGTCCTCGATCAGTCCCCAGATTTCCGACACCAGCTCGTCTACCGTCCCCGGGAGGCCGCAGACTTCCTTGCAGTAGGCTGTTCCTTCCCAGAGGCCCAGGGAGGCTACCTGGCGGTCCAGGTCCGCCGGGGCTTCCTTTCCGTGGTTCCGGGCAAGGACGCTGCCCAGCGTGCGCCACATGCCCATAGAGTCCAACAATGTTCCGTCCATATCGAAAATCGCGCTTTGTAATCTCATGGCTGAATCCTTTCCGTCGGTTGATGAATGCTCAGAGCGTAACCAGCCCCGCCTCCGTCAGCTTTTGCAGGCTCATCAGAATCCCCAGCTTGGCGTGATACCAGGTCAGGCCCCCCTGGAAGTATACCGCGTAGGGCGGGCGGATGGGCCCGTCGGCGGACAGCTCGATGCTGCTCCCCTGGACAAAGGCCCCCGCCGCCATGACGACCTCGCTGTCATAGCCCGGCATGGCCCAGGGCTCCGGCGTCACGTAGCTGTCCACCGGCGCCGCCGCCTGGATGCCCTTGCAGAACGCCGTCATGGCCTCCCGGCTCCCCAGGGTCACGGCTTGGATGATATCATGGCGCTCCTCCGACGCGCCGGGGACGCAGGGGAAGCCCAGGCGTTCGTATAGATTGGCGGCAAAGATGGCTCCCTTCAGCGCGCCCGCCACCACGGTGGGGGCGAGGAAGAGTCCCTGGTAGAAGGCGGGCATCAGGCCCAGGTTGGCCCCTACCTCCTGGCCCAGGCCCGGGGCGGAGAGGCGGTAGGCGCAGCGGGACACACAGGCCCGGGTGCCGCAGATGTAGCCGCCGATGGGGGCCAGGCCGCCGCCGGGGTTTTTGATCAGGCTGCCCACCACCATGTCCGCCCCCAGGTCCGAGGGCTCGATGGGCTCCACAAACTCGCCGTAGCAGTTATCCACCATCACGGTTACGTCCGGCTTCACCTGCTTGCAGAAGGCGGTGAGCTCCCCGATCTGTTTTACGGAGAAGGTGGGCCGGGTGGCGTAGCCCTTGGAGCGCTGGATGGTGATGAGCTTGGTGCGGCCGTTGATTTTGGAGCGGATGGCGTCATAGTCAAAGCCGCCGTCCGGCAGGAGGTCCGCCTGGGCGTAGGTGACGCCGTACTCCTTGAGAGAGCACGCGCTGTCCCGGATGCCGATGACCTCCTCCAGGGTATCATAGGGGGCCCCCACCGGGGAGAGGAGCTCGTCCCCCGGCAGGAGGTTGGCCGACAGGGCCACCGTCAAGGCGTGGGTGCCGCAGGTGATCTGAGGCCGGACCAGGGCGGCCTCCGTGTGGAAGACGGCGGCGTAGACCCGCTCCAGGTTGTCCCGGCCCTCGTCGTCATAGCCGTAGCCGGTGGTGGCGGCGAAGTGGGTGGCGTTGACCCGGTTTTTCTGCATGGCCGCCAGGACCTTTCCCTGGTTGTATTCCGCCGTGCGGTCCACCGCCTCAAAGCGCTGCCCCAGCGTCTCCAGAATGGCCTCGCCATACCGGTAGACCTGGGGGCTGATGCCCAGTGTTTGGTATATGCTCTCTAGTTCCATGGGTTACTCCTTTTGTTGGTGATAAGAATTCGCTTCCGTGGATTCTAAAAAAAGGGGGGCACCCCCTACAGCCGTTTACCGATAGAAGGGAGGTTCCGGGGGAAACGGTCTACCGGGAGAAGGGTGGAAACCCTAGAGAAATGGCCCGGTCAGGGGACCGGGCCCCACAAAGATGGTGCGGGGTTCTACCAGAAGAGATTGCATGAATTAGAACCGTCTACCGGCAGACCGGAAGAAACCCTAGAGACGGGCGGACACATAGGTCCGCCCTACAGGTCCGTCTACCGGAACATCAGCGGCAGTCCGTTTACCAGAGCACCAGCGGCAGCGAAAAGAGGCGCTGGTCAATTCGATGACCTCCAAAACCCCCGCTTGCACTACGCCGCGGGCAGGGACATGCCTGTCTTATTCCAGGCTTCCCACCGCGCCCCCGTAAACCGCATCCCCTTGTTTTTCTCTTTTGGACCGTGCACGGCCCGTTTTCTCTTTTTATTCCGGGAATAAAAAGAGAAAATGGGGGGTGCATTGGACCAGCCCTCAAAGGGCTGATGACCTCCCCGCCCGCAAGGGCGAGCACCAGCCCCGTCCCCCCGCCGGGGGGAAAATCCCCCTCCCCGGTGAGCCGGGAAAAATTATACCACGCCCAGGGGGGAATGGCAAGGTTGCTTTTCTCCGGAAAACCGTGTAAAATAACCGTTGATCAGACAAAAAGACAGCTATACAAGCCGCAATATTACGTGCTATTTATACAGAAAGGAGTGAACCTATGCCCGGAGTACTGCTGCACACGGCGGAGGACGCCGTCACCCTCTCGGGACAAGCCGTCCGCCGCCTGCTGGAGCGGGGAGACGGAGACGCCGCCCTGCTCTATCTGGCCCTCCTGCGCCGCCACGGCAGCACGCCCCCCCGCGCCCTGGCGGGGGAGCTCCGCTGGGAGCGAGGCCGCATCGAGGCGGCGGAGGCCGTCCTCCGGGAGCTGGGGCTGGTGGCCCCCCAGGAGCCGCCGCCGGAGCCCGCCGACGAGCCCCCCTCCTATCCCCGGGCGGAGGTGGCCGAGAAGCTGGAGAACAACGAGGAGTTCCGCCGCCTCACCGGCGAGGTGGAGCGCCGCCTGGGCAAGCGGCTGACCACGCCGGACGTGGGGGTGCTCCTGGGGCTGTATGACTACCTGGGCCTCCCCGCCGACGTGATTTACCTCCTGGTGTGCCACTGCGCGGAACGGCTGGCCCTCCGGGCGGGGGAGGGGCGGAGGCCTACCCTCCGCCAGATCGAGCGGGAGGGCTATGCCTGGGCCCGCCGGGGCATCGACACCCAGGCCGCCGCCGCCGACTACCTCCGCCGCTGGACCGAGGGACAGCGGACCCTGCCCCAGTTCATGCGGGTCCTTCAGCTGGGGGACCGGCCCCCCGCCGCGTCGGAGGAAAAATACCTCCTCCAGTGGCAGGAGTGGGGCTTCTCCCCGGAGGTGGTGGCCCTGGCCTATGACAAGACGGTGCTGAAGTGCCATGAGCTGAAATGGCCCTACTGCAACGGCATCCTGCGCCGCTGGCATGAGGCGGGCCTCCACACGCCCGAGGACATCCGGAGCCGGGACTCGGCGGAGCCCCGCCCCGCCGGAGACGGGAGCAACGCCTGGATGCGCAAGTACATCGAACAGAGAAAGCGGGAGGAATGACCCATGGCCTATGATGGAAAAATTCTCCGCCGGGGCCTCCAGCGCTTTGAGGAGGACCGGCGCCTGCGGAAGGAACAGTACCGGCAGCGGCGGGAGAGCGTCTTCCGCCGCCAGCCCCGGCTGGAGGAGATCGACGGGGAGCTCCGGGCCACCATGAGCCGCCTCATCGCCGGGGCCCTCCGCCGGGGGGAGGACCCCCGCCCGGCAGTGGAGGCCCTGCGGAAGCAGAACCTGGGCCTTCAGGAGGAGCGGGCCCTGCTGCTGGCCCAGCTGGGCCTCCCGGCGGACTGCCTGGAGGAGGCCCCCGCCTGTCCCCTCTGCGGCGACACCGGCTACCGGGGCGGGGCCATGTGCCGCTGCCTCCTCCGCTACTGCGCCCGGGAACAGCAGAAGGAGCTGAGCCGGATGCTGGACCTGGGGTCACAGAGCTTTGAGACCTTTTCCCTCTCCTGGTACTCCCGGGAGAGCAGCCCGGAGCTGGGCATCTCCCCCCGGGAGAATATGGAGTGGATTTTCAACACCTGCAAGCGCTACGCCGCCGCCTTCGGCCCCGGCAGCGGCAGCCTTCTCCTCACCGGGGACCCGGGGCTGGGGAAGACCTTCCTCTCCGCCGCCATCGCCCGGGAGGTCAGCGGCGGCGGCTGGTCCGTGGTCTATGACACCGCCATCCACATCTTCGACCGCTTCGAGGCCCGGAAGTTCGGCCGGGAGGCCGGGGAGGAGGTGGACGCCGACGTGGACCGGATCCTGGACTGCGACCTGCTGATTCTGGACGACCTGGGCACGGAGATGACCACCGCCTTCGTCCAGAGCGCCCTCTACACCATCGTCAACAGCCGCCTACTGAGCCGCCGGGCCACCATCCTCTCCACCAACCTGAAGCTGGACGGCCTGGCCCGCCGGTACACCCCCCAGATCAGCTCCCGGATTGAGGGGGAGTATCAGATTCTCCCCTTCTTCGGGGAGGACATCCGGAAGCTGAAAAAGGCCTGAGAGCCCACTCCCGCCCCAGGGCCAGCACCGCCGCCCCGGTGAGGGACCAGCCGAAGACCCAGGACATCCAGAACCGGAGGCCCCCCAGGTCCCACAGGGAAGCCCCCAGCAGGGTCCCGGCCAGAATCCGGGGAAAGCTCCCCAGCAGGCCCCAGAGGAAATAGGACCGCCAGGGAACCCCCGCCGCCCCCAGCCAGAGGCTGACCAGCTCCCCGGGCAATACCCCCGCCAGCCGGACCAGGAACACCCGGCGGCCCCCCTCCAGCACCGCCAGCCGGGGATACCGGGCCGCCAGGCCGGAGAGGGAGGTCCGGCGTCCCAGGAGGTAGGGCCCGGCCTGGGCCGCCGCCGCGCCGCAGAGGTTGGCCGCCAGCGCCGCCGGAAAGGGGAGGAGCAGGCCCGCCGCCGCCTCCAGGGCGGTGATGGGGATGGCCCCGGTCAGGCCCTTGAGGGCGTAGAGCGCCAGAAGCACCGCCGCCGCCGCGAGGGTGTGCCGGGGGGACCGGAGGGCCGGGTTCTCCGGCGAGAGGGCGGCGCGGAAGGGCCAGGCCGCCAGAACCAGCAGGGCCCAGAGAAGTACAGCGTGTTTTTTCATGGGGCACTCCTTTCCACCCCCTAGTATGCCCCGCGTCCCCGCCGGAGCGCGGTAAAAATCCCTTCCGAACAGGGGAAGGCCCCCGGTCTTGTGACCGGGGGCCTCAGAGTGTCGAAAAACCGTAAAAACCATCCTCGACGGGAAGGAGGAGAGTTACGAGAGGAACCCAGGAAGG
>JBCLRG010000051.1:0-19357 GCA_041223955.1 Oscillospiraceae bacterium 38-13
TTTTATTCCGGGAATAAAAAGAGAAAATGGGGGGTGCATTGCACCAGCCCTCAAAGGGCTGATGACCTCCCCGCCCGTCAGGGCGAGCAAACATCCCCCTCTTCCGGAGGAAGCCCCCCCGCCAGCCCCCCCAGCAGGGGCTCAAAATCCACCCCCTCCCGGAGGGCCAGCCCCTGCCGGACAGTCCTCACCGCGCACCGGTGAATAAACTCCACCGCCCTCCCGGCGGCCTCCGCCAGCGAATCCCCCCGCAGGAGTCCGCCAGTGAGGACACTGGCAAAAATATCCCCGGTGCCGTGGAGGGGATGGGCCACAAACTCCGCCTGCACCGCCTGGCACCGCCCGGACCGGGCGTCAAAGCACATCGCCCCGGTCTGCCCCGGCGACAGCGCCGCCCCGGTGAGGGCCACGGAGCGCTTTCCGCCCAGGCTCAGGGCCTCCGCCAGCTCCCGGAGGGCCTCCTCCCGGCCTCCGCCCAGAAGCCCCTCGTAATCCCGGCCCAGGAGGAAGGCGGCCTCCGTCAGGTTGGGCGTGATGACGTCCGCCAGCTCCGCCAGCCGGGCCATTCCGGCGCACATGGCCGGGGTGTAGGTCTGATAGGCCTGGCCGTCGTCTCCCATCACCGGGTCCACTACCACCAGGGTGTCCTCCTCCCGGAAGTCCCGGATGAAGTCCGCCACGATGCCGATTTGCCGTTCGCTGCCCAGGAACCCGCTGTAGATGGCCTGGAATTTCAGGTCCAGGGATTTCCAGTGGGCGGCGGCACGGGGGAGCTCTTCCGTCATGTCCAGGAAGGTAAAGCCCGCGAAGCCGCCGGTGTGGGTGGAGAGAAAGGCGGTGGGCAGGGGGCAGCATTGGACGCCCATCACGGACAGAATGGGGATGACTTCCGTAAGGGAGCAGCGGCCGAAGCCGGAGAGGTCGTGAATCACGGCGGCACGGGGGGTAGGCATGGTGGAATTCCTCTTTTCTTTGTGAGTACCGGCGGCGCCGGGGAGATATTTGCGCTTTGATTATACATGGTTTCCGCGGGGGATTCAAGGCTGTAAAATTCTAGGGGCTGTTGGGGTGCTGGAGCAAGCGGCTTTGCAAAATAGGGGGTGGACGGCGCGCGGATGATATGCTATACTACAGCAGGAGCCGGGACGGCGCTCCCCTCCGGATATGCGGGTATGGCGGAATTGGCAGACGCGCAGGATTTAGGTTCCTGTGAAGCAATTCGTGTGGGTTCGACCCCCACTACCCGTACCAGCTCAGGAATTCCCCTTACCGCTGCGCTTCCCGCCCCGAAGGGGCGGAAAGCTCCGCCGGACGGGGAATTCATTCGCTTTCAACTGCGAACCACTTCGTTGGGTTCGCAGTTGATTTTTTTACGGGGGACGCGGGACGGGAGACGGGGGACGGAAAAAGAACCCCGCGCGGCTTTGCCGCGCGGGGGGGGCTCCTTCGCATTCTCTTACTTCTTTCCGTGCAGCGCCTTCATCCGCTTCTCGTGGTCCAGGATGCTCTTCCGCATCCGCAGGCTCTTCGGCGTTACCTCCAGCAGCTCGTCGTCCGCCAGAAACTCCAGGCACTGCTCCAGGCTCATCTGCCGGGGCGGCACCAGCCGCAGCGCATCGTCCGATCCGCTGGCCCGGGTATTGGTCAGCTGCTTCTTCTTGCACACGTTCACCGTCATGTCCTCGCTCCGGGGGCTTACGCCGATGACCATGCCGCCATACACCGGGACTCCCGCTCCGATAAACAGCGTCCCGCGCTCCTGGGCGTTGAAAAGGCCATAGGTGATGGATTCCCCCGTCTCGAAGGATATCAGGGACCCGTTCCCCCGGCGCTGGATGTCCCCTTTATAGGGCGCGTAGCTGTCGAAGACCGACGCCATGATGCCCTCTCCCTTGGTATCCGTCAGGAAGTCGTTCCGGTAGCCGAACAGCCCCCGGGCCGGAATCAGGAACTCCACCTTCATCCGGCTGCCCACCGGCGTCATTTCCACCATATCGCCCTTCCGCTGGCCCAGCTTCTCAATCACCGCGCCCACGCAGTCCCCGGGCACGTCCACCACCAGCCGCTCTATGGGCTCGCAGGTCTTTCCGTCGATCTCCTTATACAGCACCCGGGCCGGGGAGACCTGGAACTCATAGCCCTCCCGGCGCATGGTCTCAATCAGAATGGACAGGGACATCTCGCCCCGGCCCGCCACGTTGAAGGCGGTTTCCCGGTCCGTCTCCGTCACCCGGAGGGACACGTCCCGCAGGGTCTCCCGGAACAGCCGCTCCCGAATCTGCCGGGAGGTGACAAACTTGCCCTCCCGTCCCGCGAAGGGGGAGTCGTTCACCGAGAAGGTCATCTCCAGCGTGGGGGCGGAAATCTTCACAAAGGGCAGGGCCTCCACGGTGTCGGGAACGCAGATGGTATCGCCGATGGTGATATCGGGAATGCCGCTCATGGCGATGATATTCCCGGCAAAGGCCTCGGTGACGGGCTTCCGGCCCAGGCCGTCGAACTCGTATATCGCGGTGGCCTTGGCCTTCCGGAGGACAGCCTCGGGGTCGTGGTAGTTGCACACCGCAATCTCCTGATTCTGCTTCAGGGTGCCCCGTTCAATCCGCCCGATGGCAATCCGGCCCACGAATTCGTTATAGTCGATGGAACTCACCAGCATCTGGAAGGGCTCCTCCACGTTGGACTCCGGGGCGGGGATATACTCCAGGATGGTGTCAAACAGCGGCTTGAGGTCCGTGCCCGGAACCGTGGGGGAGCAGGAGGCGGTGCCGTTCCGCCCGGAGCAGAAGAGCATGGGGGAGTCCAGCTGCTCGCTGGTGGCGTCCAGGTCCATCAGCAGCTCCAGGACCTCGTCAATGACCTCATAGACCCGCTGGTCCGGCCGGTCGATCTTGTTGACCACCACAATCACCCGGTGGCCCAGCTCCAGGGCCCGGCTCAGGACAAAGCGCGTCTGGGGCATGGGGCCCTCGGCGGCGTCCACCAGGAGGATGACGCCGTTGACCATCTTCAGGACCCGCTCCACCTCGCCGCCGAAGTCGGCATGGCCCGGGGTGTCCACGATGTTGATCTTGGTATCGCCGTACTGAATGGCGGTGTTCTTGGCAAGAATGGTAATGCCCCGTTCCCGCTCCAGGTCGCCGGAGTCCATGACCCGGTCCACCACCTCCTGGTTCTCCCGGTACACGCCGCCCTGCTTCAGCATCTCGTCCACCAGGGTGGTTTTGCCGTGGTCGACGTGGGCGATGATGGCAATATTTCTCAGGTGTTCATTCTGCATATGATACTCTCCTTCGTTTCAAACGGCCGGACCGCAGGGCCCCGCCTTCGGATGGGGCGGCGGGAACGGCCGTTTTAAATAGACAATCCTGGGGAATTCTGTCTTCCGGGGCCGCCGGGTTTCCAGGGCTCCGGGACAGGGGAAAACCGCCTGCGGAAAACCTTTCCAGGGGATCCCGGCGGTAATTTTTCGGACTCTTATTATATGCCACACCGCGCCGCTTTTCAACGGAAGAATCCACATTTTTCAGGACTTTTTCCGTAAAAATCCAAGTCACCTTGGACAATCCGGGGAAAAACGGGCCTCATTCCGGAAGCCCGGGCCCTCCGAAAAGCGGCCCGCCCCTCCGCCGCCCGGAAAAACGCGGAAACCGGCGCCTCCATACGCGCCGAACGGAGACGGCCATAACCGTCTCCGTTCATCCGTTTATATCCAATTCGTCCCCTCGCTCCGGGTCTCCTCCCGCAGCAGTAAGTACTCCTCCAGGCACAGCCCGCTCTCCCGGATATCCAGGGCCACCTCCCGGCCCACATAGCGGTAATGCCAGGGCTCATAGCCGATGCCGGTGATCTCCCCCTTGTCGCTTGGGTAGCGGAGGATGAAGCCGTATTCCCAGCAGTGCTCCATCAGCCACTTCTGCTCGGCGGTCTTCTCCTGCTTCTTGGTCAGGGCCTGGTAGGAGCTGGACACAATATCCAGCGCCAAACCCAGCTGGTGCTCGCTGGTGCCGGGGCGGGCCACCCAGCGCCCGGCCTCCTCAATGGCCGCCGCCTTGCTGTAGCCCGCGTTCCGCAGCCGGGCAATTTTATTATTATACAGATACGTCTGCTTGGACTGGGTCCGGTAGGCGGAACAGACCTTGGGATTCAGCCCCGCCTCCCGGCAGGCCGCGAGCATGGCGGCGAGATCGTCATAAATCCGCTCGTCCACCTTCTGCCCGTCCGGCAGGGACTTCAGCGTCACCTGATAGCCCTCCGGGAGCTCGTTCCAGGGGTTCACCAGCAGCAGCTGCCAGTCCTCCGCCTCCGGGAAGGCCGGCGTTTCCGCCTCCTTCCGGGCGGGCTGGGCGGGCGGAACGGGCTCCGCCGGTTTCTCCTGGGGCAGATAGTCCTGGGACTCCTCCTCCGGCGGGGCTTCGGGGGGCGTTTCCGTGGGGGCCTCCGGCGGGGTCTCTTCCGGCGTCTCCTCCGGCGCTTCCGTTTTCCCCTGTCCCCGGCCCGGCAGGATAACCGTCACCGGCTCCTGGGTCTCCGCCGGGAAGAACTCCTCCGGATAGATCACCACGGTGCTGGTCTTCCGGATTTCGCCCGGAGAAAGCACCGGCAGCTCCGTCAGCTTGGACGCCGCCGCCGTATAGGAATTCCGACCGTCCTCCCGGATATGGGCCTTCAAGGGCATGCGGGCCCGCGCCGCCGTGGGCAGCAGCAGCAGCGCCGCCAGCAGCACCGCCGTCCGTTTCATGCGTTTCATGTTTCGCTGTTCCTTTCCTCTTCCATCGCAGGGTGGTTTTTTATTTATCATACCCCTTCCCATTCCTAAAAACAAGGGGTAAAATATGAACAAATCAATTTTTTCATCCCCCCGCCCGCCGGGGCCCGGGACAGGGAGCGTCCTGTTCAGAGGGATTATCTTGTAGGGACGGACCTGCGTGTCCGCCCGTCTCCTTCAACCTTGGCATTTCCCGGAGACCGATGGGTACATGGGTTCGTTTACCGGGGCATCAGGGTTCCAAAAGGTCTAAGGGGAGATAGGTGGAAACCCTAAAGAAATGGCCTGACCAGGGGGTCAGGCCCCGCAAGGATGGTGCGGGGTCCTGCCGGAAGAGATTGCATAAATAAAAACCGCCTGCCGGGAGATGGGCAGTTCCGGAAGACGGGGCGGCCAGGGGGCCGCCCCCTTCACGGTGTTCTACCGGCAGAAGGGCAGGCCATGTAGGGGCGGACCTGCGTGTCCGCCCTTCCCCCGGGACCTTGGCACTTCCGGCAGGCGGGCGGACACATAGGTCCGCCCCTACGGGTGTCCTCTTTGAAAAATGCGGCGCCGGACACGCCCCGCGGGACATTTTCTCTTTTCATTTTCCCTCCGGCGTGGTATAATTCCTTCCGGAAACAGAAAATACCGGGCCCGCCGGGCCCCTGCTGGAAAGGATGCGGAGTCATGAGGGAAAACATGGATCTGACGGAACGCTTTCAGAGCCGGGAGGACGTCTTTCACGGACGGATTCTCACCGTTCATGTGGACACCGTGGAGCTGCCCAACGGCCGCTCCGCCCTCCGGGAGGTGGCGGACCATCCCGGCGGCGTGGCCGTGCTGGCCCTGGACGGGGAAAACAACGTGCTGGCGGTGACCCAGTACCGCTATGTGTTCCAGCGCCCCGTGCTGGAGATTCCCGCCGGGAAGCTGGAGCCAGGGGAGGACCCCGGCCAGGCGGGCCTCCGGGAGCTCCGGGAGGAGACCGGCGCGGTGCCCGGGCGCTATGAGCCCCTGGGGAAGCTGCTGCCCTCTCCCGGCTGCTACGGGGAGGTGCTGTACCTCTATCTGGCCCGGGACCTGCGGATGGACGCCCAGCACCTGGACGAGGATGAGTTTTTGAACGTGGAGCGGATTCCCTTTGACGAGATGGTCCGCCGCTGCCTCTCCGGCGAGATTGAGGACGCCAAGACCCTGGCGGCGGTTCTGAAGGCGAAGGTTCTGCTGGCGCTTTGAGAAATGGGGTTCCCTCCGGCTTTCGGGGGGACGGAAAGGGGAACTTTATGGCGGAGGAAAAGACCGTCCTGATTGTGGAGGACGAGAAGAACATTGTGGATATCCTGCGCTTCAACCTGGAGCGGAAGGGATACCGGACCCTGGAGGCCTATGACGGCGAGGAGGGCCTCCGGATGGCCCGGACGGAGAAGCCGGATTTGATCCTGCTGGACATCATGCTGCCGAAGATGATCGGCTTTGATGTGTGCGAGGCCCTGCGGAAGGATGGGGACAATGTGCCCATCCTGCTCCTCACCGCCCGGGAGGAGGAGGACGACAAGGTCCGGGGCCTGGAGATCGGGGCGGACGATTATATTACGAAGCCCTTTTCCATGCGGGAGGTGGTCGCGCGGGTGGAGGCCAACATCCGCCGGACCTCCATGGCGGCGCCCTCCGGGGGCGCGGCGGCGGACAGCGCCATGCCCGTGGCCGGGGATTTGTCCATTAACACGGACAGTCATCAGGTCTTCCGGGCCGGGAAGGCCATTGATCTTACCCAGAGGGAGTATGAGCTTTTGACCTTTCTGGCCAGTCATCCCAATAAGGTCTATTCCAGGGTGGATTTGATGGAGCAGGTCTGGAATTATGGTTACGTCGGCGATGACGTGCGGACGGTGGATGTTACCGTGCGGCGGCTGAGGGAGAAAATTGAGGCCGATCCGGCCTCGCCGGTGTTTATTCTCACCCGGCGGGGGGCGGGGTATTATTTCTCAGTCTCCTGAGGGGGAGGTTCGCTTTTCCCCCCGGCGGGGGGACGGGGCGGGTGCTCGCCCTGGCGGGCGGGGAGGATTTCAGCCCTTTGAGGGCTGGTCCAATGCACCCCCCATTTTCTCTTTTTATTCCCGGAATAAAAAGAGAAAACGGGCCGTGCACGGTCCAAAAGAGAAAAACAAGGGGACGCGGTTACGGGGGCGCGGTGGGAGGCCTGGCATAAGACAGGCATGTCCCTGCCCGCGGCGCAGTGCGAGCGGGGGTTTTGGTGGTTGTCGAATTGACAAGCGCCAATTTTGGTGCGGTGCTGTGTCCGCCTTTTTCCCGGAACCTCCCTTCTCCCGGAGGTGCTGCCGTAGGGGCGGACCTGTGTGTCCGCCCGTCCTCCGGAACCTCCTGTCTACCGGTAGACGGTCCTCATTCATGCAACCTCTTCCGGTAGGACCCCGCACCATCTTTGCGGGGCCCGGTCCCCTGACCGGGCCATTTCTTTAGGGTTTCCACCGGTCTGCCGGTAAACGGCTCTTATTCATGCAACCTCTTCTGCTAGGACCCCGCACCATCTTTGTGGGGCCCGGTCCCCTGACCGGGCCATTTCTTTAGGGTTTCCACCGGTCTGCCGGTAGACGGCTCTCATTCATGCAACCTCTTCCGGTAGGACCCCATACCATCTTTGTGGGGCCTGACCCCCTGGTCAGGCCATTTCTTCAGGGTTTCCACCCATCTCCCCTTTGACCTTCTTCTGACACGGCAGAAAACCGCGATCACCCAACCTGCTCAGGAAAGGAGCCTCCGCCATGTTTCGCAGCCTGCACATGAAATTGACCCTGATCCTCCTGCTGTTGATCACCTCCCTTATGGCGGTGGTGGGGGCCTTCCTGACGATCAACGTCTCCGGCTTCTTTACAAACACCTTCTATCAGCAGATCGACAGCGTCTTCGGCGCCGATCAGCGGGAATTTGTCTCCTCCCTCCGGGGTGAGGCCGCTCAGGAGGACGGCGCTACCCGCATCCGCGATATGCTGGACGTTACCGCCGGTAAACTGGGCATCGATTACCGCACCCGGAACTACTTCGTCCTCGAGGGCGAGACCGGCGCTTATCTCTGCGGTTCCGCCGACGAAACCGCAATGCCCAGGGAACAGAGCCCAAATCTCCTCACCGCCCGCAACGCCGTCCTTCGCAGGGACGAAACCGGCATCGGCGACGTCAGCGACATCACCGCCGATTATATGGACGCCGCTATCCCCATCTTCGGCGGCGATAACGCGTTTATCATTTATATTCTGGACACCCGGGACACCGTCTCCGGGCTGAACAGCCAGCTTTTTCAAATCATTATGCAGGCCCTCTTTATCGGTCTGCTGATTTCCGTTCTCCTCAGCTTCCTCCTCTCCAAAACCATGGTGGGCCCCATCGAAAAGCTCACCGCCGGCGCTGAGAAAATGGCCGCCGGCAACTTCGGCAGCGCCCTCCCCGTGGAGTCCACCGACGAAATCGGCATCCTGACCAACACCTTTAACGAGATGGCCGGGGTGCTTCAGGCCACCCTGGCCGCCGTGGAGAACGAACGGAACAAGCTGGACACCCTCTTCCTTCATATGACCGACGGCGTAGTTGCCTTCCGTCACGACGGGAAGCTCATTCACTGCAACCCCGCCGCCAACACCATGCTTCAGCGCCCCGTGGGGCCCGACTGCTCCTATGAGGAGCTCTTCGGCGCCGTATACCCCTTTCAGGAGATGCTGGCCCTTCAGCGGCCCAACTTCGCCGAGGGGGAGCTGGAGGCCGGGGAGAAGACGCTGGAGGTTTATCTCGCCCCCTTCTCCGACCGGGAGCGGGGCGGCGTGCTCATTGTGCTCCACGATGTGACCGAACAGCACCGCAACGAGGAGCGCCGGAAGGAGTTTGTCGCCAACGTCTCCCACGAGCTCCGGACCCCCCTGACCAACGTCCGGACCTATGCCGAGACCCTCCGGGAGGCCGGGGGGGACATCCCTCAAAGCACCGCCAACAGCTTCCTGGACATTATCATCACCGAGACCGACCGGATGACCCACATCGTGCAGGACCTCCTGACCCTCTCCCGGCTGGACCGGGGCGACGCGGAGCTGGTCCTCTCCCGCTTCCCCTTTGCCGAGCCCATCCGGAGCGTCGTCCGCTCCAGCGCCCTCAACGCCCGGCAGCGGGGCCATGAGCTCCTCTGCGGCGGTCTGGAGCACCTGCCCCTCATTGTCGGGGACCGCAGCCGCCTGGAACAGGTCATGATGAACATCCTGGGCAACGCCATCAAGTACACCCCCGACGGCGGCCACATCCGGGTCTCCGCCGGGTGCGGCGAGGACACCGTCTGGATGGAGGTCTGGGACGACGGCATCGGCATCCCAGAGAAGGACCGGGAGCGGATCTTCGACCGCTTCTACCGGGTGGACAAGGCCCGGTCCCGGGAGTCCGGAGGCACCGGCCTGGGCCTCTCCATCGCCCGGGAAATCGTCCAGCGCCACCGCGGCAAAATCGCCCTGGTCCCCCATGAGGGCCCCGGCACCACCATCCGCATGACCCTCCCCATCGCCCAGGGGCGGGGAGCCGCGTCCCCGTGAGGCATACGCTATGAAAAATTATCAAAACCTCCTTCAGAATGTTATCATCACCCTGCTCTCCGTCTCTGCGGTACTCCTCCTTACCCAGACCCAGCTCTACAGCCTGGACCTCCTCTCCGGGTACGACGAGGCCGCTTCCAGCCCCGCCGCCGCCGCGCCCTCGGCGGAGTTCTCCGCCCCTGTCCGGGCCGCCGTCACCGGCGCTTACGGCCGCTATGCCAACATCGCCCTCACCACCGGCCAGGACGCCTTTACGGAGCTCCTGGGCCGCCGCCTGCTGGAGGCCCTGGGCTCCGCCCGGGAGTACGTTCCGTGCACCCGGCAGGATTTCCTCCGGGCCCTGGGGGAGACGTCTTTGTATTACGATTTCCTTGCGCCCCTGCCCCTGTCCGTTCTGGCGGGCCTGGCCGGGGGAGGGGAGGAGGTCTCCCCCAGGGAGGACCTCAACGCCCGCCTCCTCCTCATCGCCGCCCAGGACAGCGGAACTATGCTCTATCTCTGGGACGGGGAGGACGCCTGCTTCCGGGCCGCCACCGCCGTCTCCGCCGACAGCCTGGCCCAGGCCGTCAGCCGCTATGAGCTGGGGAACGCGGCCTTCGCCATGGACGATGGTTCCGGCGGCCCCGCCCCCTGCTCCCTCCTGCCCTTTGAGACGCCGGACCTCCCCGCCTTCACCCTGGGGGACCCCCTGTCCACTACGGACTGGCTCCTCTCCGCCCTGGGCTTCAACCCCCGGAACCGGACCCGGCACACCGAGTCCAACGGGACGGAGCTCATCATGGACGGGGACCGGACCATCCGCATCCGCCCCGACAGCAGCGTGTTCTACCAGAGCGGCCGGGACCCCAGCCTCCGGATTTCCGCCGCCGGGGAAATCCCCACCCTGCGGGAGGCCGCCCTGGGGGCCGGGTCCCTCCTCAGCGGGCTGCTGGCCCCCGTCTCCGGGGACGCCCGGCCCTATCTCCAGAGCCTCCGCCGCAACGAGAACGTCACCGTCCTCCGCTTCGGCTACCAGGCCGGGGGCGTCCCCGTCCGCTTCCAGGACGGCGGCTTTGCCGCAGAGCTCACGCTGACCGGCGCTTCCGTCACCGGCCTGACCGTCCGCTTCCGGCAGTACAACCGGATGGAGGAATCCTCCCTCCTGCTGCCCCTGGCCCAGGCCCTGGCGGTGGCCGGACCGGGGCGGGAGCTGTCCATCGGCTATGTGGAGCGGAGCGGGGAGAGCCGGGCCTGCTGGCTTTCCGACTGAGGGCCCATCGGATGGGCGGGATAGAGTTCCGCGGCTGTGAAGGCCGGGGAAATTGGAAAGGGGGGACCCGGCTTGGACCGCCGGAAGCTGAAAAATATCATCATTCTGATTCTTGTCCTGGTGAATGTTTTCCTGATCACCTCCCTGGCCCAGCGCCGGAGGGCGGAGCGGGAGTCCTTTGAGCGGACGGCGGAGCAGCTGACGGCCCTCTTCCGTCAGGACGGCATGACGCTGGACCCCCGGGCCATCTCCCGGGACCGCCCGCCGGACGGCGTCGCCCTCACCCGGGACACTCTTCAGGAGGAGCGGGCCGCCGCCTTCCTCCTGGGGAAGGCCCCCGCCTCCTCGGACCAGGGGGGCGGCATTTTCCACTACGCCGGCCAGGCGGGGGAGGCTTTTTTCCGCTCCAACGGCGGCTTCGAGGCCTCCGGCGTGCTGGCGGAGGACCCGGAGGATTTCTGCCGGGACTTCTGCCGGGAGTTTTCCTATGAGGCCCCGGTTTTCCAGCTGGATGAGAACGGGGATGGCAGCGCGGTGGTTTCCGCTCTTTACGGGGGGCTTCCGGTGTTTAACTGCACTGCCCTGTTCACGGTGGAGGGCGGCGTCCTCACTGCCGTCAGCGGCACGCTGCTGTCCCGGGGGGGGCCCTCCGGGGGGGCGGAGCCGCCCCTCTCTGCCGCAGGGGCCCTGCTGGCTTTTCAGCGGATGCGGCGGGAGAGCGCCGCGGTGGTGTCCACGGTGACGGACGCGCGGCTGTGCTATGAGCTCCAGACCGGAGGAGGGGTGTTGTCCCTGGCCCCGGTGTGGAGGATTGTCACCGACACGGAGGATTATTATGTAAACTGCTATACTGGCGCTGTCAGCGCCGGGGGCGGGGTTTCTTCCCCCAGCGGGGGGAGGGGGGTGTCCCCCGGCGGGGGACGGGGCTCGCCCTGACGGGCGGGGAGGGCTTCAGCCCTTTGAGGGCTGGTCCAATGCACCCCCCATTTTCTCTTTTTATTCCCGGAATAAAAAGAGAAAACGGGCCGTGCACGGTCCAAAAGAGAAAAACAAGGGGACGCGGCTTACGGGGGCGCGGTGGGGAGTCTGGAATAAGACAGGCATGTCCCTGCCCGCGGCGTAGTGCGAGCGGGGGTTTTGGTGGTTGTCGAATTGACAAGCGTCAATTTTGGTGCGGTGCTGTGTCCGCCTTTTTCCCGGAACCTCCCTTCTATCGGTAAACGGTTCTAATTCATGCAACCTCTTCCGGTAGGACCCCGCACCATCTTTGCGGGGCCCGGTCCCCTGACCGGGCCATTTCTTTAGGGTTTCCACCCTTCTCCCGGAGGCGCTTCCGTAGGGGCGGACCTATGTGTCCGCCCGTCCCCAGGGTTTCCACCGGTCTGCCGGTAGGCCATTTCTTCTTTTCCGGAGGTACAAATGAAAACGGGAAAACTGCTGATAAAAAACTTCGACGCACAAATCTCAAAAATCGAAATAATCCCCCGGAGCGCAGATTCCGAAATCACCATACACTCAAAAATGTACGATGAACCCGGCGGCGGGAAAATCCCCGTAAAGATTCTTTTCGACCGCGCCACCGCAATCGAATTCCACATCAATTTTTTCGATAACACCACCGGTTCGGAGGCCTGTGGCCTATACGAAATTACAGATTTGGATTTTATTGATTCCATAGCTCGCCGCAATTTCGAGCGCCGGAAGGAAATCTTCCTCTTGGAAGGCGATTACGCCCACGACCCCGACAGCCCGGCGGATATGCTGAACGCATTTGACCGTTTTGGAATCTACCGGAACGAAAGGGAATCCTTCCGCGCCTTCGTCCAGAATGTGGACGCCGGGGTTTATATCATCATCGCCGGGGGATACCGGGTCCTGCGCTGAATCCTGCGCCATACCGCCCCTCCCGTTTCCTTTCGCCTGTCATTTTTTTACAGTCCCTCCCCGTCCTCCAAACCGGTATTTTCTTCGTCTCCGTGGAAGAGAATCTCCGTTTCCGACAAAACATTATGGAAAAAAACCAAAGGAAAGGTTTGCATTTTGCCGCCGCCTGTGCTATGATTATAAAGTCTGTAAAGAAGAATTTACCTCCCCGTACCTAATACGGGTATGAAGCGCCGTCAGCCGGGTAAACTGTTTTTGTGCCTTCCGTGCCGCCTGTTTTTTGCAGCAGGCCCTTCTGCCCCGGCGTGGCAAATTGTTGCTTGAAGAGAGGGTCAAGGTTTTGACAAAATATATCATACAGGGCGGAAAGCCCCTGTTCGGCGAAGTTGAAATCAGCGGCGCGAAAAACGCCGCCGTCGCAATTATTCCCGCCGCCCTTCTGGTGGACGGGGTCTGCCGTATTGAGAACATCCCTCAGATTTCCGACGTGACGCTGTGCCTCAGCATCCTCGAGCAGCTGGGCGCCGGCGTCCGCAGCATCGACCGCCACACCGTGGAGGTCGACTGCCGCCATATTCACTCCACCCGCACCCCCTACGACCTGGCCCGGCGCATCCGGGCCTCCACCTACTTCATCGGCGCTCTCCTGGGCCGCTTCGGCCAGGCGGAGGTGGCCTTGCCCGGCGGATGCAACTTCGGCGGCGTCCGTCCCATCGACCAGCATATGAAGGGCTTTAACGCCCTCGGGGCCACTGTGGCCGTGGAGGGGGGCTTCATCCGCGCCACCACCGCCGGGGAGGAACGCCTCAAGGGCGCCAGCATCTATCTGGACGTCGTCTCCGTGGGGGCTACCATGAACATCATGATGGCCGCCGTTATGGCCGAGGGCCGCACCGTCATCGAAAACGCCGCCAAGGAGCCCCATATCGTCGACTTGGCCAACTTCCTCAACTCCATGGGGGCCAACATCCGGGGCGCGGGCACCGACACCATCAAAATCCGGGGCGTGGACCGCCTCCGGGGCGGGAGCTACGCCATCATCCCCGACCAGATCGAGGCGGGAACCTATATGGCCGCCGCCGCCGCCGCCGGAGGGCAGATTCTGGTGAAGAACATCATCCCCAAGCACATGGACTGCATCACCGCCAAGCTCCAGGAGTGCGGCGTGGAGGTGGAGGAGCATGAGGACACCCTCCTCATCCGCCGGAACGGTCCCCTCCGCCGGGCCAACATCAAGACCCTGCCCTATCCCGGCTTTCCCACGGACATGCAGCCTCAGATCACCACGGTCCTCTCCCTGGCCCAGGGCATCTCCCTGGTGACGGAGAGCGTCTGGTCCAGCCGCTACCGCTATGTGGACGAGCTCCGCCGCATGGGGGCCAGCATCCAGGTGGACGACAAGACCGCCGTGGTGGAGGGCGTGGACCATCTGGTGGGCGCGCCCATTCAGGCCCCGGACCTCCGGGCGGGGGCCGCCCTGGTCATCGCCGCCCTGGCCGCCAAGGGGCAGAGCGAGATTACCTGCATTCATTACATTGAGCGGGGTTATGAGAACCTTGTGGAAAAGCTCCAGGGCCTCGGCGCCAGCATTCAGGCGGTGGAGGACTCCGAGGAGCGCCAGAGGCTGCGCCTGGGCTGAATCGGAAACCGGAGGGAGATGGAAGGTGGTCCTTCCGTCTCCTGTTTTTTGACGGCGGCCTTGGCAGGGGCCCTTTCCCCGGCGCAGCACCTCCGGGAGAAGGGTGGAAGCCCTAGAGAAATGGCCTGACCAGGGGGTCAGGCCCCGCAAAGATGGTGCAAGGTCCTACCGGAAGAGGTTGCATGAATGAGAGCCGTCTACCGGCAGGCCGGTGGAAACCTGGGAGAAGGGCGGACATATAGGTCCGCCCTGTAAGCACGGAGGAGGAACGGCATGCCGGATCTGAGCACCATGAAAAACATCGGCAAAGAGATGTCCCGAAAGCTGACCGCCGCAGGCATCCGCTCCTCGGAGGAGCTGGCCGCCGCCGGGGCCAAAGAGGCATACCTCCGGCTGAAGCTCACCTACCCCAACGTCTGCCTGGTCCATCTCTACGTGCTGGAGGGGGCCATCCGGGATGTGGATTACAACCGCCTTCCCGAGGAGGTCAAGGCGGATTTGAAAGAATTCAGCGACTATTTGAAAGGCAAAGGAGGGCCCAACCCTTGACCGCCATACATACCCTCGCCAGCGGCTCCTCCGGGAACGCGCTGGTCCTCTCCTGGGAAGGGGGAACGATTTTAGTGGACGCGGGCATCTCCTGCCGCCGGATACGCCAGGGGCTTCAGGCCCTGGGCCTGGGGGACCTGGACGGCATTTTCATCACCCACACCCACTCCGACCACATCTCCGGCCTCCAGACCCTTTTGAAGCACACCCGCTGCCCCGTCTTCGCCTCCGCCCAGGCGGGCCGGGACCTGCTGCGGCGGATGGTCCTTCCGGAGGACCGCCTCCGGGAGGCGGAGGGAACCTTTTTCGTGAAGGACTGCGCCGTCACCGCCTTTCCCACCTCCCACGACGCCCCCGGCTCCCGCGGCTACCGCTTCGACACCCCTGACGGCGGCTTCGGCCTGATGACCGACAGCGGCTTTGTCACCGGAGAGGCGGCGGCGGTGCTCCCCGGCGTCGCCCTGGCCCTGCTGGAGGCCAACCACGACGTGGAGGCCGTCCGCAGCGGCCCCTATCCCTTCTTCCTGAAAAAACGCATCCTGGGCCCCGAGGGCCATCTGTGCAACGAGGACGCCGCCGCCTTTGCCGTCCGCCTGGCGGAGGCCGGGGCCCGGGAGATCGTGCTGGCCCACCTGAGCCGGGAGAACAACACCCCCGCCATGGCCCTCCGGGCGGTGGAGACGGCGCTGCGGGCGGCGGAGCTGTCCCCCCGGCTCTCCGCCGCCCCCCAGGACGGCCTGGGCGGCGCCTATGTGCTGGGAGGAGGCGCGGCATGCACCGAGTGACGCTGCTGTGCGTGGGGAAGCTGAAGGAACGGTTTTACATGGACGCGGCGGCGGAGTACGCCAAGCGCCTCAGCCGGTACTGCAAGCTGGAGATTCTGGAGCTGCCGGAGGAGCGCCTGCCGGAGAACCCCTCGGAGGCCCAGGTGGACGCGGCCCTGGAGAAGGAGGCCGCGGCCATCCGGCGGAAGCTGCCCCCCTCCTCCCGCCTGGTGGCCCTGTGCGTGGAGGGGCGGCTCTGCTCCAGCGAGGACCTGGCCCGGACCATGGCCGCCTCCGGGAGGGAGGGGGAGAAACGGCTGGTCTTTCTTATTGGCGGGTCCTTCGGGCTCCATCCGTCCATCAAGGCCGAGGCCTGGGCCCGAATTTCCATGTCCCCCATGACCTTTCCCCACCACCTGGCCCGGGTCATGCTGCTGGAGCAGGTTTACAGGGCCTTTCAGATCAACGCGGGGTCCCGGTATCACAAATAAGAACCGGTATTCATAACCGGGGGATGCCGGATGGGCGGGGATTTTTCCCGCCGGACAGGGAAAGCAGGAGGCGGGCTGTCCGCCTCCTGCTTTCAGAGTGTCGAAAAACCGTAAAAACCATCCTCGACGGGAAGGAGGAGAGTTACGAGAGGAACCCAGGAAGGGTTCCTTTCGTTTTCAATCATAAGTTTTCAAAACGTTTTTAAACGTTTTGAAAACTTGCTCAGGCTGGCGAAAATCCTTTTTCGACAGCCTGAAGCAGGAGGCAGGCTGTCCGCCTCCTGCTTTTTCAGCGCCCATAGAAGAAGGCGTCGCACTTCAGCATGCCGTTGTACAGCTTCCGCTTCCGGTCCGCCGGGCGGCCGAAGCACCGCTCAAACTCCGTGTGGGAGCTCAGCACGACAACCCGCCACTTGGGCGGAAGGTCCTCCAGCGCCCTGCCGAACCGGCGGTACAGGGCCTCGGCCTCCTCCTTTTCCAGCAGCCGCTCCCCGTAGGGGGGATTCGTCACCAGCTGGCCGTAGGGGCTGTCCCGGCGGAACCGGCCCGCGTCCGCCGTCTCGAAGCGCACACAGTCCTCCACCCCCGCCAGCGCCGCGTTATGCCGGGCCAGCTCCACTGCCGCCGGGTCGATGTCCCCGCCCCAGATGTCGTATTGGCCGTGGTACTCCTTGTCCTGGGCCTCCTCCGCCGCGTCCATCCAGAGCTTGGAGTCCATGGATTTCCACCGCTGGGCGGCAAAGCGCCGGTCCAGGCCCGGGGCCCGGTTTTTGGCGATCAGCGCCGCCTCGATGGGCAGGGTGCCCGAGCCGCAGAAGGGGTCGCAGAAGGGGTCCTTCCCCCGGTAGCGGGAGAGGAGGACCAGCGCCGCCGCCAGGGTTTCCCGCAGGGGCGCGCCCATGTTCTGGGCCCGGTAGCCCCGTTTGTACAGGCCCTCGCCGGAGGTGTCCAGGTAGAGGGAGGCCTGGTCCTTGATGATGGAAAACTGGATTTGGTAACGGCTTCCCGTCTCCGGGAGGGTTTCGCAGCCGTAGGCCTTTCCCAGCCGCCGGGCGGCGGCTTTTTTGACGATGGCCTGGCAGGCGGGCACCGAGTGGAGGGCGGAGTTCAGGGAGTAGCCTTTTACGGGGAATTCGCCCTCCCGGGGGATGAAGTCCTCCCAGGGGAGGGAGAGGGCGCCCTGGAACAGGGACTCGAAGTCCCCTGCGGGAAAGCTGCCCAGCTCCATCAGGACCCGGGCCCCGCAGCGCAGGTTCAGGTTCAGCCGGGGAATGTCGGCCAGGGCGCCCGTACAGTGGACCCGGCCGTTTTCCGCCCGGACCTCCGGGAGGCCAAGGCGTTTGGTTTCGGCGGCGACTAGGCTTTCCAAGCCAAGAAGACAGGGGATGGTTAGGGTCAAAAGGAGTCCCTCCTTTTCATTCTCTCTCATTCTTTTTCTTTTGCTGTCATTTGCTCTCATTTGCTTTTTTACAGTATAACAGGTGGGGGGAGGGTTTTCAACTGCTCCTTTGGCAAGGAGGGGGGCTGGTGCTCGCCCTTGCGGGCGGGGAGGGTTTCAGCCCTTTGAGGGCTGGTCCAATGCACCCCCCATTTTCTCTTTTTATTCCCGGAATAAAAAGAGAAAACGGGCCGTGCACGGTCCAAAAGAGAAAAACAAGGGGATGCGGTTTACGGGGGCGCGGTGGGGAGTCTGGAATAAGACAGGCATGTCCCTGCCCGCGGCGCGGTGCAAGCGGGGGTTTTGGTGGTTGTCGAATGGACCAGCTGCTCTTTCAGTCATTCCGGGAACCGGTCCCTGCCACAAAGTGCGGGGCGCTTGGGGAGGCTTTTCCCATCATCTTGTGAATTGTTACGAAAATGAAACACTATTCCTTGGTGGGGTATGCTATACTGTAGGTGAAATCTTAGGTTGCTTTGGAAAGGAGGCACATGATTATGGATATGATGATTTGGCTTTGGTTGGGGGCCATCGTGCTCTTCGGTGTCGCGGAGGTGCTTACCGAAAGTATGGTTTCCATTTGGTTCGTCGCCGGTTCCCTGGCCGCGCTCTTTACCTGTATGTCCGGCTGGTCCCTGGGGAGTTTCTCCGGGCTGGGTACGCAAGTCCTGGTCTTCGCCATCGTTTCCGCCGTGGCCCTGGTGCTCAGCCGCCCCCTGGTCCGGCGCTTTATGCGCCGTCCTCATGTGCCCACCAACTCCGACCGCGTCCTGGGCATGATCGCCAAGGTGACGGAGGCCGTGGACAACGATAAGCCCTCCGGGGCCGTTTATGTGGACGGGAAAACCTGGACCGCCCGCAGCAGCGACGGCGCGGTTATTCCCGCTGGAACCCAGGTGAAAGTTCAGAAGATCGAGGGCGTTAAGCTCATGGTCCAATATTCAGAGAAAGTGGAGGTATAAGCAATGTTTTGGATTCCCGTTTCCGCCGTCATTATCCTGCTGGTCGTTCTGGTGATCTCCAACGTCCATATCGTGCAGCAGTCCCGCGCCTACGTCGTGGAGTGGCTCGGGCAATTCCACACCGTATGGAATCAGGGCCCTCACGTCAAGGTCCCCTTTGTTATGCGGGTGGTGAAAAAGGTCTCCCTGAAAGAACAGGTGGCCGACTTTCCTCCCCAGCCCGTGATTACCAAGGACAACGTCACCATGCAGATCGACACGGTGATCTATTTTCAGATTACCGACCCCAAGCTCTACACCTACAACATTGAGCACCCCATGAGCGCCATTGAGAATCTTACCGCCACCACCCTCCGGAACATCATCGGTGATATGGACCTGGAGCAGTCCCTCACCAGCCGGGATGTGATCAACTCCCAGATGCGCTCCGTTCTGGACGAGGCCACGGACCCCTGGGGCATCAAGGTCAACCGGGTGGAGCTGAAGAACATCATTCCTCCCAAGGATATTCAGAACGCCATGGAGAAACAGATGAAGGCCGAGCGGGAACGCCGGGAATCCGTCCTCCAGGCCAAGGGCCAGAAGGAGTCCCAGGTTCTCGTGGCCGAGGGCGAGAAGCAGGCCGCTATTCTCCGGGCCTCCGCAGCCAAGGAGGCGGCGATTCTTCAGGCCGAGGGCGAAAAGCAGGCCCGCATTATGGCCGCCGAGGCCGAGGCGGAGGCCATCACCCGTGTGCAGACGGCCCTGGCGGAGTCCCTGCGCCTCCTGAACGCCGCCGCTCCCAACGATCAGGTGGTCAAGCTGAAGGCCCTGGAGGCCATGCAGAAGGTGGCCGACGGCAAGGCCACGAAGATCATCATTCCCAGCGAGCTTCAGGGCCTGGCGGGACTCGCCGCCAGCGCCAAGGCGGTATTTGACAGCGAGAATCCCAAGGCCTGACGGGAAAAACAGCGGGACCCTCCGGGGCCCCGCTCAGGCTGTCGAAAAAGGATTTTCGCCAGCCTGAGCAAGTTTTCAAAACGTTAAAAAACGTTTTGAAAACTTA
>JBCLRG010000052.1:0-18238 GCA_041223955.1 Oscillospiraceae bacterium 38-13
CGCCGTATGGCTTCCAGCACCAGGCTTTCCACAACGCTGACGCGGATATAGTGACAGGTGCAGCTTCGGGAATAGTGACGGTAGCTGGAACAGACATACTCATGATGGGGCTGGTCAGGCCTGCCGGTGCTGCCCTGCTTGTGGTACATCTTCTGTCCGCAGTCGGCGCAATACAGAACGCCGGTCAGCGGGTTCGGCTCGCCGCCGATGCGTTCCCGGACGCGCTTGGTTTCCCGCAGACGCTGAACGACATTCCATGTTTCCTCGTCAACGATGGCGGGGTGGGTGTCCTTGAAAATCAGCCGGTTTTCCTGCGGGGTGGCCTCCCGCTTCTTGGATTTGTAGCTTTCCGTGGCGGTCTTGTTGAGGACTGTCCAGCCCATATATTCTTCTTTTTTGAGGATTTGGATAAGGGTGGCGGTGGCCCATTTGTAGGGGTCTGCGCCCGACGCGCCCATGCTCACCCGCTCCCCGATGGCCCTCCAATGGGCGGCGGGGGTGAGTATCCGCTCGGCGGTCAATTCCTCCGCAATTCTGGCAAGGGGCTTGCCCTCGATAACGCCCTGGAAGATGCGCTTCACAACGGGGGCGGCTTCCTCGTCCAAAATCCACTTCTGGCGGTCGTCCGGGTCGTGCAGATAGCCGTAGGGGAGCGCGCCGGTGACGTGCTTTCCCGCCGCCGTCCTCGCGCCGAAAATCGCCCGTATCTTCCGGCTGGTATCTCTGGCGTGCCACTCCGCAAAGATGTTTCGGAAGGGCATGAAATCGTCCTCGCCCTTGGCGGTGTCGATGCCCTCGGCCACGGCGATCAGCCGGACGCCCCGCTCCCGCAACTGCTCCAGAAACAGCCCCACGCGCAAGTGGTCGCGGCCCAATCTGCTCATGTCTTTAATCAGGATTTGGCCCACGCTGCCGCGCTCGATGTCATCCATAATCTGCAAAAATCCGGGCCTGTCCCAGCGTGTGCCGCTCCGGCCGTCATCCGTCCGGTGGACAACATTGGTGAAGCCGTTCCGGGCCGCGTATTCCTCCAGGTATTCCTTTTGATGCTCAATGGACAGGGATTCGTTTTCCCGCCCGTCCTCATGGCTTAATCTCTCGTAAAGGATAGTCAGCTTGTTATCGCTCATGGTTCCCTCTTTCCGGCTGTCCGGCGCTGTGGCTTTCGGTGTAGTTTTCACTGTTTCACCGCGTCTCTTTCAATCAGGCGTACCAGCTTATCGCCCATGGTTTCCCTGCTCGTCCTGCTGAAATGAACGCTCACCTTGTAGGTCGTGGAGCCAATCCGCTTTGTGATGTGCAGCGGCTTGTCGGTGCGTTCAATCGTCCTGTCTGCTGTTACTGCCGGCATAGGATTAGCCCCCTTTCCATATTCGGTTGTCTGTGATATACTACCGTCAAAATCACCTTGGCGCGTCCTTTCCCGCGCCCCTGTGCCGCCTGCGGCCTGACTGCCTGTTGTTTTCGGGGTGTCCCCGTTCCTTTACGATACACTCCTTTCTGCCCGTTCACCACCTTGAAATCGTCCACCACCACGCCGCCGAAGTTGACGCTGGCAAAACCTATCAGTTTGTTCTGGGGCTCAATGGGCCGCACCGTCACCTCGATGGGAATAGTGGCGGCGGCAAGGTTCTGCTCCACCCGCAGGGCCACGGCCTCGTCAATGGTGATGCCCTGGTGCTCGGCCAGCTCCGCGATGGGGGCCTCGAAAATCAGACGGCGCATTTCCTCCTGGGCGGCCTCCGCCATTTCAGCGGTCTGCACCGCCGTCTGTGTGTTCGCCATAGATAAATCCTCCTTTCCGGGCCGGGGGATGACCGCCCCGCCCTCATAGTCGTAACCTGCCGCGTGTATCGCGGACAGTGTTTCCGCTGATACCGCCCCCTGCAGTTGCAGGTCGGTTTCAGCCATGAACGCCAGCATATCCCGCTGGTCAAATTCCTCCGGGAGCTTTCCGCCCCATGCCCGGCGCATCTCACCCTCCGGGCCCGGCTTGTACCGTCTCGGCATATCCGGCCTCCTTTGCGGGCGTGTGCGCTCTGCCGAGGGCTTTATCTCCGCACAGGGAACTTTCCCCGCGCTCCGATATTGGCGGCTTTGCCGCAGACAGGGGAAGCTACACTTCCCCTGCGACGCTTGCGCGTCTACCCTTTTGTGTACTTGCCGAAAGCGAACACCTTGCTTCGCAAGCTATTCACTTTCAGCAAGTCTGAATATCCTATCTGGGAGGTGATACCATAGCAATTTACCATTGCAGTATTAAGATAGTCAGCCGGGGCAAAGGCAAGTCTGCCGTTGCCGCAGCCGCCTACCGAAGCGGCGAAAAACTGATAAATGAGTGGGACGGTATGACCCATGACTACACCCACAAAGGCGGTGTTATTCATTCTGAAATCATGCTGCCGCCCCATGCCCCGCCCTCTTTCTCTGACCGTTCTACCTTGTGGAACAGTGTGGAGCTTTACGAGAAAGCGGGGAACGCCCAACTTGCGCGGGAGGTTGAAATCGCCCTGCCCATTGAATTATCCAGAGAGGAACAGTTACGGCTTGTCCGGGAACGCCGGTAAGCAACAGTATGACCGAACTTTATACCATCCAACGCTACCTCCAATTTGAGCGGCTCCAGGAATTGAACATGACCCATTTCGACTGCTGGGCCAGCCGGTTCGGGGAAACGGTGACAGCTCTGGAACTGGCCCCGGAGGGGACCGGCTACCGGGCGCGGACAAGGTTTTCCAAATTCTTTAACCTGCCGGAGCTGATGAACCTGTTCAAAGAGGTTGCGGACATCAAGACCGCCGACCAGCTGGACCTGCCCACCCCGGAGGTGGAATACCACAATATCGTAGCAAAGCCCACCGAACACCAGCAGGATATGGTGAAGGCCCTCTCCGAGCGCGCCGCCAAAGTCCATTCGGGAACCGTTGACCCATCGGTGGACAATATGCTGAAAATCACCTCGGATGGCCGCAAGCTGGGGCTGGACCAGCGCATCATCAATCCCATTCTGCCGGACGAACCCGGCACCAAGGTCAACCAGTGCGTGGAAAATATCCTGCAAATCTGGCGGGACGGACAGCCGGAAAAGCTGACCCAGCTGGTGTTTTGCGATATTTCCACACCCCAGGCTGCTGGCTCCAAAAAGGTGGCTAAAACGCTGGATAACCCGATACTTCACGCTTTGGAACAAGCGGTTCCAGAGCCGGAGAAACCGCTGGCCTTTACGGTCTATGAGGACAT
The DNA here is from genome assembly GCA_041223955.1 of Oscillospiraceae bacterium 38-13. GTDB lineage: Bacteria > Bacillota > Clostridia > Oscillospirales > Oscillospiraceae > Oscillibacter. Next base: position 3,241 of record JBCLRG010000052.1, read on the forward strand.
CCGGCAGAAACTCATCGCACAGGGTATGCCCGCCAGCCAGATCGCTTTTATCCATGAAGCAAATACCGAAGTCCGCAAAAAGGAGCTGTTCTCCAAAAGTTGGTCTTCCCTTTACGTTGATGAAAATTCTTCTGCTTGGGGCGGCGCATGGTTACGCTCCAAGACCGGAGAAATTTTTCCGGCGGGCAACCTGGGCGTAGAAGCGCGGCTGTATAATGAGGACGGCGAACTCTGCGCCAGCACTGGTATGCGGTATAACGCTTCCCCTGCCAGCTTTGTGGGGGCTGTCACTACCGCTTCCCCCGAGGGATATTGCAGTTGGGTACATACCCGTTCCACCCGTCTTGAGGGTGAGGGCTTGATGGTGGTAAACCATCAGAGTCTACGTGTGACAGCCGGTGACGATTTCGTCTATTTGCATGAAATCAACAGCTTTAAGTTCCCGGAAAAGCTGCTGACGGTACTCAAGAAAAACGAGGGTGGCTATCCAGCCAATAGCCGGGGAGAAACTTACGGCTCTGCATTGCTGGCAGGCTATAACGACAACTATATGTCGTCCCCCACGCTGTTGTCGGCGGTTGGAACTGGCGGCGTTCACGGCTATGTTCGTGAGGCTGATCTGAATCCCTACGCTGCTACGACGCAGGATGCCGTTACCTACATGTCCAAGCTGGAGAAAAACCGTGTCCTTCCGCTCTATGATAAAGAGGGGAAGGTAATCGGAACTTTTGTTCTGGACGGCTCTTTCATCAGCGGAACGACGGCCAAGGAACTGGAGACCGCCAAAGCATCGGCGGCGACAAAGCCGGGAACGGAAACACGTCAATCTGTAAAGCTACCGAAAACAGAAGCCGAGTTTACAGCCCTGGTAAAACGTTCTGAGGCCAATTGTCCCTATCAGCGAACCAGTAAGGGGGAACCATATGGTTCCTTCACGATGTTTGGCAGTGTGGGTTATAAGCCGGTTTGGATAACAGTAATTTCTACAGACGACGGCCCTGGTCTTGTGCGTGCTAAGGACCTTTATCGCGCAGAGCCGGGCGTCCTTCCGGTGTACGACTTGGAAGGAAATGTAGTCGGGGAATATTTGATCGAAGAGCCCGAGCCTCTTGCCGGATAAAAACCCGGTATGTCGGTAAAAGAGGTCAGAGTCTTGATGAAAGAACGCTGACAAACCCGCAAAAGGCAACAAACCGAAACGAACAGATCAAGGGCCGACCCTATAGAGTCGGCCCTTGACCTGTTGTAGAAGAGATGTTGTTTAAAAAATGCGTCTCAATTTGAGACGCATTTTCGACAATCTTTTACTTGCTTTTGGAATGTTGCATCAAGCCTTAATATCCGCAAAGGAGGCTTACGGTTGATTCTATAGGATATCCTAAGAGCAGGCCAGTTGTAATCAGTTCAGCCGGGGCGGCTGGATTAAGATGAAGGTAATCAAAGGGAGGATTTGGGCCTCCAAAGGTTTTGATTTCTTTTGTGCATAGCTCCCGAACCGCTTGTTTTAGTGATTGTGGCAACTCTGCTCCAAGAACTTTGTAAAATTCAAACACTAATTCAAGATCAAAATAATCCGCTATTGTCCCTTTGCGGCATATAAAGGTATACAAAAACTGTTCTGCCTCCACCAGCCTTTCTATGTCTGCAAAGATATTATCCGGGAGAGATTTTGTAAAAGCGTAGAATTGTTGTAACGCCTCATCCTTCATTGGGGTGCCCGGAGTACACCGCCTATCCGGTGTTCTGAGATATTGGTGCCTACCAGCATACAACTTTTTCCCCTTCTGTACGGCAGTATCAAGATATTCGCCATCATAAGACCATCCACCGCAGCAATCCAGATTTGCCCAGGAGCAGAATGGAAAATCAAAGTTTTCCCAAACTCGGTTAAAACGATATGAGTGATGGATGTATCGTTTCCCTTTGTACTCGGAAAAAACTTTGACCTGACTGCGCTTTTTGTAGTCTTCCCGGATTATCTTGACGCCTTTGGAATTTTCATGCAGCAATTCACCCATATTTCCATGCCCTCCCGTATTGCTAAAGGATAGCATAAATCCTTTATTTTTGCAAGCCAGAGCTAAATAAAACAGACTTTATCGTACAAAGTAGGTCAAAAAATGCGTCTCAATTTGAGACGCATTTTTCGACAATCAAGGAGGGGTCATTTGTCCCCTGGCGTAGTACTCCAAAGTCTGTACAGTTCGCCGCTCCGGGGAAACTCATTGGCGAAAGGCACGATAGAGCCGCCAATTCGCAGGAGGCCATGCCCAGCCTCGGCCCCGGTGACGTGGCCCATCTGCGTTTCGGAAATGTTCAGCAGCCGGGCAAGCTCCGCCCGGTCCGTTGCCGCCTGATTCAGCAAAACTAAAAACTCACTGTTGGCGAACATGAGCCGGGCCGTGTCGGAGCGCAGACATTCCTCCACGTTCTGCGTGGCCCCGGTCATGGCAGCTCCGTATTTCCTAAACCGCTTCCAGCATTTGTAGAGGAATTGGGCGCTGTAGTAATATTTGAAAAACAGGTAGATTTCATCTAAGAATACCCATGTGTATTTCCCGGCCAGTCGGTTTGCGGCAACCCGGTTCTGGATCGTCTCCATGGTGACATTCAGCGCCGTGGGCTTCAACTGCTCCCCCATTTCATAGAGGTCGAAGGACACAATCCGATTTGCGATGTCGGCATTGGTTTCATGAGCGAACATGTTCAAGCTGCCCTCCACGAACAACTCCGAGGCCAGGGCAAGCTCCTGGGCCTCCTGCTCCGGCTGGCGCTTGACCTCGTTCCGCCAGTCAGACAGGACGGGCTGTCGGGCCTTGCCGCCGCTGAGGATGAAGTCGTGGTAAACGCTGGCGGTGCATCGGTCAATGATAGACTTGTGGAACGCGCCAAGCTGGCCTACGCCCATCTGCTGTTCGCAAATGCTCATCAGCAATTCGGACTTCATTGCAACGGGGTTCTCCCCCGCGCCGTAGCCCTTGGAGATTTCCAGGGGGTTGATATGGTGGCGGCTGTTGGGGGAAATCTCAATGACGGCCCCGCCCAGGGCGCGGATCAGGTCGGAGTATTCCCGCTCTGCGTCAATAACAATGATATCATCGTCTGTAGAAAGGGCAATGAAAGTAATCGCCTCTTTCATGCTGAAGGATTTGCCGGAGCCGGAGACGCCAAGGATGAAGCCGTGGGGGTTCAGCAGTTTCTTGCGGTTGCAGATCAGGAGATTCTTGGAGACGGCGTTTATCCCATAATAGATGCCGCCAGCATCTTGAATCTCCTGGACCCGGAAGGGCATTAAAACGGCGGTGCTTTCCGTGGTGAGGGTCCGGGTGGTCTTAATCCGGCGTAGGCCATAGTGCAGGGCTGTGTTCAAGCCGTCCTCCTGCTGGTAGCGCAGGATGGCGAACTGACAAAGCTCCTTCCGCCCGATAGAAAGCAGCGTTTCCGTGTCGGCATCCAACTGGTCCAGCGTGTCTGCCAAATGTACAAGGGTGACGTTAGCAAAAACCATACGCTGGTCCCGGGTGCTGAGATCGTCTAAGAACTCCTTTGATTCAGCCCGTAGCTGCTCCAGGTCATAAGGAATAACGGCGGAAAAGTTGTTGTTCGTGTTCTGCTTCTGCTGCCAGCGGGTAATATCGCCCTCGATACCCATGATACGGTTTTGCATTTCGTGTACAGCTTCGTCCGTGGGAATGGGCAGGATGTCGATGGACAACATCAAGCTCCGGGGGAAGTCGGAAAGGTCGGTAATCATGCTGTCTTTGATATAGCTGGCGTACTCTCGCAGGAATAGAACCCGGCCTACCTTCCCGCCCATCTCGAAGTGGTCCGCCCGAAAGCGCATACCGTCCGGGCAGATGCAGTCTTTGAAATGGTGGCCCCGGCCCATGGCCTCCCCCATGTTGAAGCGGAAATGCTGTTCCTCTCCAGGCCGGAAGAAATCATGGAATACCCGGAGGCGTTCGTAGCTGTCCAGGGCCTTGGCCCCGCTGTCCAGTCTGCCCAAGTTCTTGCTCAGATCCGCGTCTACCCGGTGAAAGAAAGTCCGGGCCTCGTCTACATTCTTCCGGGCCACGGAGACGGTGATGTATTTGTCCTGTACCAGATTGTTGCTGGCGGCGGACTTTTCGGACATAACGGCATTTTCCGCTCTGTGGGCCGGTGTGTATTAACACCGGCATTTGCCGATGATTCCAGCTATTATCTGCTCTGCGCCCTGGAAGTCATTGACGATGACGGACAGCTGAAGCAAAAGGCAGATATGTTCACCAAGCGCACCAACCAGTGCGTGGACAATATCCTGCAAATCTGGCGGGACGGACAGCCGGAAAAGCTGACCCAGCTGGTGTTTTGCGACATTTCCACACCCCAGGCGGCTGGCTCCAAAAAGGTGGCTAAAACGCTGGATAACCCGATACTTCACGCTTTGGAACAAGCGGTTCCAGAGCCGGAGAAACCGCTGGCCTTTACGGTCTATGAGGACATCCGGCAGAAACTCATCGCACAGGGTATGCCCGCCAGCCAGATCGCTTTTATCCATGAGGCCAATACCGAAGTCCGCAAAAAGGAGCTGTTCTCCAAAGTCCGCTCCGGCCAGGTGCGCGTCCTGTTAGGCTCCACCCAGAAGATGGGGGCCGGGACCAACGTGCAGGAATTGGATACAGAAATGGAAGTCTGCAAAAGCCGGTATGGGTATATCCGGGTGGAGTTTCATGGGACAGGGGAATTACCCGGCTATTGCAGCGGCATGGTCTGCCATACCCCAAAGGAGCTTTTTGACCTTCTGCTTTCCGATTATGAAAGCTATCTGGAAATCCAGCGGACAAAAGGACGCAGAGATGTGACGGAGGAAGATAAAAACGAAATTGCCGCACTGTGTCAATCCCGTTTGGAGAAGTGGGAAAAAGGAAACGCCAGATAGCTTTGAGTGATTTACTTTTGGCATGAAACAGGATAATCCGATATAAAAATGTTGAATAAAAAGAAACAAGCGGTCTGCGTATGCAGGCCGTTTTGTTATGAAGGGAGGATTCCATCATGGCAACCACACGCATCATGCCGCTGCACACCGGTAAGGGCCGCACCGAAAGTCAGGCTGTCAGTGACATCATCGACTATGTATCTAACCCGCAAAAGACAGATAACGGCAGGCTTGTCACCGGCTTTGCGTGTGACAGCCGGGTAGCCGACGCCGAGTTTCTGTTGGCAAAACGGGAGTACATTTCTACCACCGGACGGCTACGCGGCGAGGACGATGTGCTGGCCTACCATGTCCGGCAGTCCTTTGTCCCCGGCGAGATTACCCCGGAAGAAGCCAACCGGCTGGGCGTGGAGTTTGCAAAGCGGTTCACCAAGGGCAGTCACGCCTTTGTGGTCTGTACCCATATCGACAAGTCCCATATCCATAACCACATCATCTGGAACACGGTCAATCTGAACTGTGACCGGAAATTCCGAAACTTTTGGGGCAGTACCCGCGCGGTCCGGCGGCTCAACGATACCATCTGTGTTGAGAACGGCTATTCCATTGTAGAGAACCCAAAACCGCATGGAAAAAGCTATAACAAGTGGCTGGGGGATCAGGCAAAGCCCTCCCACCGGGAACAGCTCCGCGTGATGATTGATCAGGCATTAGAACAGAAACCGGCAGACTTTGACGGGCTGTTAAAGCTGCTTGCGGAAATGGGCTGTGAGGTGTCGCGCCGGGGACAGGCAATCCGGCTCAAAGCCCCCGGCTGGAAGAATGTTGCCCGCATGGATGAGAAGCTGGGACAAGGGTACAACGAGGCAGAAATCCGGGCGGTACTGGCTGGGGAAAAAGAGCATACTCCAAGGAAAAAAACGGCTGTTCAACCAGAACCGCCCAAGGTCAATCTTCTGGTGGATATTCAGGCAAAATTGCAGGCGGGGAAAGGCGCTGGCTATGCGCGCTGGGCGAAGGTATTTAACCTCAAACAGATGGCGCAGACAATGAACTACCTCACCGAGCATGGCCTGCTGGAATACGCAGTCTTGGAGGAAAAAGCTGCAATGGCTACCGCCCGTCATAATGAGCTGTCGGCGCAGATCAAGGCGGCGGAAACCCGCATGGCGGAGATAGCCGTACTGCGGACCCACATCATCAATTATGCCAAGACCCGCGAGGTCTATGCGGCCTACCGCAAGGCGGGATATTCCAAGAAATTTTTAGCGGAACATGAAGCGGATATTTTGCTCCACAAGGCGGCAAAACAGGCATTTGACGATTTGGGTATCAAGAAGCTGCCCACCGTCAAGAGCTTGCAGGCCGAGTATGCCCAGTTGTTGGAAGGAAAGAAAAAAGACTATGCCGAGTACCGGCGCTCCCGCGAGGAAATGCGGGAACTGCTGGCCGCAAAAGCCAATGTGGACCGGCTGATGGGATACGGGGAGGAACGCCAGAATGACCGGGAAAAGGAACAGGAGCAGGACCGCTGACGCGCCCGTTTTTTCGTATTTTCTCACCGCCGCAGGCAGGTGAAAAGCGTTCCGCAGGAACGCGCAGCCACAGAATGAAATTCTGTGTTCAAAAGGGGCTTGGGGAATCCCCAACAAGCAGCGCCAGGAGCCGGATGGCTATCCTGGGGCATTGCTTGCCAAGGTTATCCCGGAACGGGATAACCTTCTTTTTCTCGAAAAAGAACAAAGCCGGTGAGGAATTTGTTAAATTCACTCGCCGGCTCAATTCGTTTCAAATTTCCCGGATAGTTCGGTTAGTTCTTTCATGGTTTCCTGCGTATGGTGCAAGAGGGTTTCACGCATTTCTGACGGGCAGCTGCAATACAGCATCTTCATCTGACCGGCTCCCTCGTCTTCCGGGGAAACATCCGGATTGATTAAAGAATCCAGAGAAATCGGCAGTACCTTTGCCAGTGCCTTCAAAATCAAAAAGGACGGATTCATCTGCCCTTTTTCAATCTTGGCAATCTGCTTGACAGATACATGGCTCATATCAGAAAGCTCCTGCTGTGTCAGGTCTTTTCTTTTTCGGGCTTCCCGCATTTTTTGCCCTAAAGCGGTTAAATCATCAATCGGCATAATCATTCACCTCAAGTATATTCTATCGTGCCGATTTACGCAAAGGAATAACCTTATTATGCCGACTGACAGGTATGATTATGCTGTTTTTTTAGTGAGATATAACCGCTATCCTTGTATCACTAACCAAATCAAATTATAATAGAGGTGGATATTTTTTTGAAAAAATCTGTCCGCTGTAACATTTCGCGGACATTTGCCTGTTATACTATCTGCAAAAAGCAAAGGAAGTGAGGATATGAAACAGATTTTAATTGTCGAGGACGACAGTTTTTTGAATAAGATGTTGGCCTATAACCTGACCGCAGACGGGTACGGCTTGACTTCTGCCCTAAATGCCAGAACCGCAGCTGATGTCCTGCGCCAGCGGGAATTTGATTTAGTGCTGCTGGACATCAACCTGCCGGATGGGAATGGTTTTGAACTGTGCAAGCTGATAAAGCCCCAGCACCCGGACACCATTGTAATCTTCCTGACCGCCAACGATCAGGAGAGCGACCAGATACGGGGCTATGAAGTGGGCGCAGTGGATTACATCACAAAGCCCTTTGTGATCGGGGCCTTGCAACGGAAAATCAAAGCCATGTTCGCCATGCTGGAACACCACAAACCGGCCAAGGATATTTACAACGACGGGCGGCTGTTTCTGGACTTCTCGGAGCAGACAGCTTCCTTAAACGGCAAGCCCCTGACCCTATCCCCGATGGAATACAAAATGCTGAACCTGTTCCGCAAAAATCCCCGGCAAGTGCTGACCCGTGGGCAGCTTCTGGAAAAGCTGTGGGATATAGACGAGAAGTTTGTGGATGAACACACCCTGACAACCTCCATCAGCCGGATTCGCAGCAAGATTGAATCCGACGGTGGCACGCCCTACATCAAGACCGTTTACGGCATGGGCTATCAGTGGACGGGAGGCGAGGCGAAATGAAGTTTCAAAACCTCTCGGTAAAGCGGCTGTTTGGCCGGGTAGCAATGGGGCTTGTCCTCTCCATGACCGGGATTATCATAGCCCTGTTTTTTGTGACAAAACAGGCAGCGGTGCTGCTGACTGGCGGGGCGCTGCTGCTGTGCGCCCTTGTGGGGATTTTTGTACTGACGCAAGCGTTTGGAAAGCGGCTGTCACAGTTTACCGCTGACCTGTGCCAGACTTTAGACCACATGATCGCCGGGAATGAAGCGCCCCAGCGACCAGAGGACAGCGAAACCCAGCTTGCCAGAATCGGACACCGGCTGGCAAGGCTTTATCAGATCATGCAGGAGAACCGTCGTCTTGTGGACGAGGAACGGCAGGAGTTACAGGCCCTTGTATCGGATATTTCCCATCAGGTGAAAACGCCAGTAAGCAATCTGAAAATGGCAGCGGACACCCTTTTGGAAAAGCCCATGACCGAGGCGGAGCGAACCGACTTTATCCGGGGAATCCGCAGCCAGACGGATAAGCTGGACTTTCTCTTTCAAGCCCTTGTGAAAACCTCCCGGCTGGAAACGGGCGTGATCCAGTTGGATAAGAAACCGGGCCGCCTCTTTGATACCGTGGCGCAGGCTATGAGTGGGATTGTGTATGCAGCGGAGAAAAAGGAAATCGCCGTGTCTGTGGACTGCCCGGAGGATTTGGCCGTTTCCCATGACAGCAAATGGACATCCGAAGCCCTTTTTAACCTGCTGGACAATGCGGTGAAGTACACCCCGGCAGGCGGGAAAATCACGGTGTCGGTGGTGCTGTGGGAAATGTATGTGGAGATCAAAGTGGCCGACACCGGCAAAGGCATTTCCGAAAGCAATCAGGCCGCCATCTTCCGGCGCTTTTATCGTGAGGAAGAAGTACACGAACAGCAGGGCGTGGGCATTGGCCTGTATCTGGCCCGCGAGATCGTAACGCGGCAGGGCGGCTATATCAAAGTGGTTTCGGAGCCGGGCAAGGGTTCGGAATTTTCCATTATGCTGCCGACAAAATAAAAAGTAAACAAATGAGGTGTTTCTATTATGAATGAACGAGAAAAAACGATTCGACTGTGGTTTGATATGTGGCTTTATCAGAAAGATATGGGCATTGATGATATTTTTACAGAAGATGTCCTCTATACAGAAAGTTGGTGTCCCCAGTATAGCAATCGTAAAGTGGTAAAGCATTGGTTTCAGGAGTGGAATACTCGTGGAAAGGTGGTAATTTGGGAAATCAAGCAATTCTTCCATAAAGAAAATCAAACGATTGTAGAATGGTATTTCAAAAATGAAATGAACAATGGGGATATAGAGGAATTTGACGGCATTTCTTTGGTTGAATGGACAGAGGACAATAAAATAAAAGCATTAAAAGACTTTGGATGTAACCGCAATACTTATAATCCCTATCAAGAAAGCGACATTCCTCAATTTAGAAATCAAAAGGCGAATTGGTTTTAGAAGTGTATGAAGTTCTATACAATTCGGAGAGGCTTGTGTTTTCTTAAAAAGTTAAAAAATGAAAAGGAGAATGAATATGGAAATGAGCTATACAAAAATTGATTTGAATGAGTGGAGCAGAGGAAAGCTATTTAAGAGGTACATTGAAAATATGCGTATTGTTATGAGCTTAACTGTGGAGATTGATGTGACAAATCTAATAGAATTTTCAAAGAGAAATAATCTAAAATTTTATCCGTCTATGATATGGATTGTATCAAAAGTTGTTAATACACATGATGAGTTTAAATATAGCTGGAACGATACTGGTGATCTAATAAAATGGAATTTTATTAGTCCGTCATATACAGAATTTCATAAAGAAGATGAAAATTTCACAAAATTAGTCACGGAATTTTCTGATGATATATCTGAATTTTCTGAGCGTTTCATGGTTGACAAAGAAAAACATGAAGCGGATCGAGCTTTTGTGGAAAACCAGCCCTTGAACTTTTTTGATGTATCTTGTTTACCATGGGTAAAATACAGCCACTTTGATGTTCATGTTTTTGATGAGGGTAAATTTCTTGCACCAGTCATTACTTGGGGAAAATATGAAATGTCACATGGCAGGTACATGATGCCGCTTACTATGAACATTCATCATGCTGTGGCAGATGGGTTTCATTTGTGTAGATTTTTTAATGAGGTACAAGAACTGATAAATACACTTGACGGAGGTAATAAAGATGTATAATGCAAAATAGAAGAAATGGAAAAGCAAAGTTATCGGCTTGTCACAATGTCATTTTGGGGAACAGAAAGAGCTGTATTAGTTTTCAAAAAGGGGCTGAAAGGCAGCTTGTTTTGAACTGCTGCTGTCTTTCAATTTTAGTAAAATAGAACGTGGCGGACGGCCATTCCCGGATACCCACCGCAAATTTTTTTGAAATGTCCGAGCGTTGTAACATTTCACCCTGATTTTCAATGAAATTTTTTGGCCGCTGTAACATTTCGCGGACATTTGGGTTTTACAATAGCCCATAGGGAAACTGTAAAACGATTTACAATAGGAGGATGTTCGTATGAAAAAATACTTTTTTGCACTTTCGTATTTCAAAAAAAAGAAAATGCTATCCTTTGTTCTTTTGATGATTTTTTCATCTGTTTTGGCTCTATGTCCACCTTATATTATCAGCTTCATTTTGGATAAGGGCGTTGTTAAAATATCTCCTAAAATAATTATTGGAGGTGGCGTTTTTCTGATATGTATATATGTGGGTAGTTTTGCTGTCAATTATTTTATCAGCCAAAAGCTGACTAAAACCAGCAGCTATTTTATTGCAAACTTGAAAAATGATTTGTTTACGCAAATTCTAAAACTACCTATGGAATTTTTCGACAATCAACAAACAGGATATATTTTGGAACGCATTAAAGAAGCTGATACACTGAATGTATTTTTCTCACCAGTATTTTTGAAGTTTATAACCAGCGTATTTTCGTTTGTTGGTGCATTGGCACTCATTATTTCTATCCGATGGGAATTGGCGATTGTCTTGCTTATTTTTCTACCACTAATATATTACTTTACAAATTATTCAAGCATCCAAATTAAAAAAGCATCAAAAGCATTGCTGGAATCAACAGCTCAAACATCTGGAAAGGTACAAGAAAATATAGGCGGTATCTCTGCTGTTAAAGAAATGAAAATAGAACAGCAACGCGCTTCAGAAATTTCCAAACAATTAAAAAATGTTGCCGACAAATCTGTTCAGCGTGGCAAGATGATGAATTTAGCTTCGGAGGGAGTATTAGGAATTTCTAATATTTCATCAGTAATTCTTGTTGTTTGCTCTGGATTACTGATTGTGAACGGAAAAATGTCTTTGGGAAACTATTGGGCAATTTCACAGTATGCCTTATTAGTATTCGCACCCATGCAGCTTTTATCCAGTATCTGCATTATGGTACAGCCGGGACTTGCTTCGCTATCAAGAATTGGAGAATTGTTAAAACTTAAAACAGAAGATGAAGTATCAGGTGACAAAAAAACAGGAAAAATTGAGGATATTGTTTTTTCTGATGTTTCTTTCGCATATATAGAAAAGCCAGTTGTTCAAAACTTTAATTTGCAATCCCATAAGAATGACAAAATCGTATTGTTTGGTAAAAATGGAAGTGGCAAAACAACGATTGCAAAACTTTTGATTGGGTTTTACAAAAACTACACTGGCTCAATTCAGATTAACGGAATTGAATTGCGCGATATTTCTGTTACCGATTTGCGAAACAGAATTGGTATTGTGGCTCAAAACATTTTTCTGTTTTCAGGCTCATTACTAGACAATATAAGATATATTTCGCCCAAATCGAGTGAGCAGGAAGTTATGAACGCTCTTGAAAAAGCAGGACTTGACATATCAGAGTTTGCGGGTGGACTTCATTTTATAATAAATGAAAACGGAAAAAATTTATCAGGGGGACAACGACAAAAAATCGCACTTGCAAGGATGATTGTTAAAAATCCAGATGTAATGATTTTTGATGAAGCAACTTCAAATTTAGATGTCGCTACAAGTAATTTACTTAAACAGTCTATTCACTCTATCTTTGCAGAAAAAATGTGCATTATCATAACACACAATCAAGAAATGGCGGCTATCGCAGATAAAGTTTTAAGGCTTTCGGAATAATGGAAATTTTTTGTGGCGGACGGCCATTCCCGGCTGCCCGCCGTAAATTTTTTTGAAATGTCCGAGCGTTGTAACATTTCACCCCGATTTTCAATGAAATTTTTTGGCCGCTGTAACATTTCGCGGACATTTGGGTTTTACAATAGCCTTATCAACAGACAGAAAGCCTTGAAAGGAGTTTTGAGTATGAGCGTTTTACAGACGATTGACCTGAAAAAGTATTACGGCACAGAGCCAAACATCACCCACGCCCTTGACGGCGTGAACTTCTCCGTGGACGAGGGCGAATTTGTGGCCGTTGTGGGAACCTCCGGCAGCGGCAAGTCCACCCTGCTTCACATGATGGGCGGGCTGGACACTCCCACCAGCGGAACCGTGATTGTCCGGGGCGAAGAACTGGCAAAGAAGAACGACGAACAGCTCACCATCTTCCGCCGCCGCAACATCGGTTTTATCTTCCAGAACTATAACCTTGTTCCCATCCTGAATGTGTATGAGAACATTGTCCTGCCGGTGGAGCTGGACGGGGACACGGTGGATCAGAAGTTTTTGGACGAGATCGTTCACCTGCTGGGGCTGGAAGATAAACTGAAAAATATGCCGAACAATCTTTCCGGCGGACAGCAGCAGCGTGTGGCTATCGCACGCGCCCTGATTACCAAACCAGCTATCGTGCTGGCCGACGAGCCGACCGGCAACCTTGACAGCAAGACCAGCGCCGAGGTGCTGGGGCTTATCAAGCGCACCAGTGCGGAGTTCCGGCAAACTGTTGTGATGATTACCCACAATAACGACATAGCCCGTCTTGCAGATCGGATTGTCCGCATTGAGGACGGAAAGATTGTGGAGTAAGGAGGTGGCAGGCTATGACATGGCCTTTTGAAAATGATACCAGCGCCATTACAAAGAAGCTGGCAAAGAAAAGTTTGCAAAGCGAGAAGCGCCGGAATCTGATGGTAGTGATCGCCGTTGCACTGGCGGCATTTCTGATCTGCTTTACGGGAATTGTGTCTACCTCCCTGACACAAATGCAGCGCAATCAGGTTGTCGATACTTATGAGGCGGTCTGGCTGGGCGTGGAGGAAAACGACATTGAAACCCTGAAAGGACTGCCGGAGTTTGAGCGCGTAGGCGGCTACTATATGCTGGGTGAGGAACTTTCGGAACAGGGCTATCATGCGTCCTATGTGTATTGCGACGCGCAAATGATGGAGATTACCAAGGCACAGATGAAGTTGTTAGAGGGCCGGGTTCCTGAAAAAGCAAATGAAGTTGTCGTAAGCGAATACTTTCTTTCCACCTATGGAAACAATGCCAAGATCGGGGACACTGTGACCTTAGATACCGAGAGTTTTCATGGTGATTATGTCGTTACCGGCATTATGGACAGCGTAAATGAAAAAGAAGCGAATACCTGCGCTATCATTCTTTCCAACGCTGCCCTGACAGAATGGAAAGGGTTTGACCCGACTGGCTATCGCGCCTATGTCCATTTCAAAAACAGCGACCAGTTGGGCGAAGAACTGATAACCTCTTATTGCAGGGAGATTACAGAGGAATATCAGCTTCCTAATCTCCGCATGAACAACAGGTATTTTACTTATGTTTCTAAGTCCTTTAATTTTGCACTGATGGCTGGCGTGATTGCCATTGTGCTGATCGGCGGCTATATTGTGATCCAGAGTATCTTCCATATCTCCATCAATGACAAAATCAGGAGCTACGGGCAGCTACGGACGATTGGTGCAACGCCAAAACAAATCAAGCGGATTGTAAAGCGGGAGGGACGCAAACTCGGCAGTATCGGAATTTTGATTGGTACAGTGCTGGGCGTATGCGCTGGTTTTCTCCTGTTTTCCAAGGGATTTAACGCTGTTTCCTATGTGGCAACGGTTGCAACGCTTGACAAAGGGAAACAATATAAACAACAACAAAATGGACTGTCAACCTTACCGAAAACGCCGCCCGGCTGTAAAAAGGGCGGCGTTTTTGCGTGACAGGGAAAGGAGGAAAAGGTATCAAGGGGCGGGGCCAAACTAAGGTTTTGGCCCCGTTTGTATTTGAAAAAGTAAGGAGGTCAAGCGAGTGGCAGAAGAAAAGAAAACGACCCCAGCCCCGGAGGAGCAGAGGCCGGAGCCTCCTGCGCCGGAAGCGCCGGGTGTCCCCACCCCGCCGGGGCCGGAGGTGCTGACCGTGGAGGAGCAGCTCATTTTGGAGCATGAAGGGCGGGCCGCCCTTTTTGAAATGGGCGAGGCGATCCCGGACGCCTCCGAACTTCCCGGCATGACGATCCCGGACCCGCCCGCCCCGGAGCCGGAGGCCCAGGGGGTGATCTCCGGCATGGAGGGCCCCCCGGCCCCGGCGAACAAGGTGATCGACCTGTCGTCGGTCCGGGCGGGGGCCGGGCAGGAGCAGACGGACCCGGCCAAGGAGGGCGGGCAGGAGTGGGAGAAGCCCCAGGAGGCGGCGGAGCCACCCCGCCGTGGCCGCCGCCCCAAGAACAAGGAGGCCCCGGCCCAGGGTGAGAGGCCCAAGCGCAAGGGCCGCCCGCCCAAGGCGGAGAAGCAGACCCCCGGCGGGGGCGGAGCTGGCAAGACGGCCAAAACTCCCAGGCAAAGCAAGGGGGCCAGTCAGCCCGCCCCGGCGAAAGAGGAGGCCCCGCCCCCTCCCGCGCCCGCGCCGGAGGAGCCGACCCAGCCCAAAGACGCCTCCCGTGGGGAAAAGGAGGAGATCGTCTATCTGGACCTGGACCAGCTCCACCCGTTCCAGAACCACCCGTTCGGTGTCCGGGACGATAATGAGATGAAAGGGCTTGTGTCGTCTGTGCAGGCAGGCGGCGTCCACCAGCCCGCCCTGGTGCG
>JBCLRG010000053.1:0-18222 GCA_041223955.1 Oscillospiraceae bacterium 38-13
CCACTGATCGTCATACACATCGCCCACGACGGAGGGATTCCCGGAGACAAGGCCCAGTATGTACCCGTCGCCGGGCCCGGCAAGCCATTGCGATGAGAATGAATTTCCTCCGTAAGGAAGGGATCATATCGTCTTCTCCAGCAGATACCCCTGGCCCCGGCGGGCGGTGATGCGGATGTTGGCCCCTACCGCCTCCAGCTTCCGGCGCAGATAGGAGATATAGGCCCAGACCACGTTGATCTCCGCCTCGCTGTCATAGCCCCAGATATGCTCCATGAACTGCTCCGTGGAAATCAGCCGTCCTTCCGACGCATGAGTAGCTCCAGCATCTGAAACTCTCGGTTGCCCAGCCGGACACAGGCAGAACCGCATTTCAATTCAAAGGTGGAACAGTCCAAGGTGACATTCCAGCAGCTACCGCGTGTACTACGACTACTACATTTGCACGGTGACGCTGAAAAACGAGGATCTGTCCCACCTGCCCATTTACATCATGGGAGGGGAGCAGTTATCCCGGTACGCCCTCTATATGGCCGCCCTTGGCAATCGGCCCGACCTGTTCCCTGGCTCCGGCTATGTGGACAAGTACATCACTAACCCGCCCCAGCCCTACGACGTGCCGGAGCAGTATCTTTCCGATCCTGCTTTTGCCGCTTTGCTCACCGAGGTGGAGAAGTACCTGGGCTATCCCTACGTTTGGGGCGGCAGCTCCCCGGCCACGTCCTTTGACTGTTCCGGCTACCTGTCCTATGTGCTGAACCAATGCGGCTGGAACGTGGGCCGCCTGGGGGCCCAGGGGCTCTATAACTACTGCACCCCCGTCAGCTCCCCACGGCCCGGCGATTTGGTATTCTTCCGCTACACCTACGACGCGCCCAACCCGGACGGCGTGACCCACTGTGGCCTCTATGTGGGGGACGGGATGATGCTCCACTGTGGGGACCCGGTGCAATTTACCAGCTTGAATACAAGCTACTGGCAGTCGCATTTTTACGCCTGGGGGCGTTTACCATAATGCGTGTGTGCCAAAGCATTTTGCTTTGGCACATCGTTTTATCAGGAATTTTCTGCTAAAACGATGCCGCATGGGTTCCCCATGCGGGCACACATTATGGCAATATTTTGTTTCATCTTTGATGAAACGGCGCGGCGTTGCCGCACCGTTCAAGGGGGTGCTGTCCCTGGCGACGACCCGTCTCATATCCCACCATATCAGCGGGGGCAAGTCGATCCTGGCCTCTCTGTCGGACCGCTTTGACTACGGCCAGAACCCGGAAAAGACCCTGGACGGGTCCCTGATCCGCTTTTATGAGTGCGACCCCCTCACCGCTGACAGCGAGTTTTTTTGAGCAAGGCCCGGTACAAATCCATCACGGGCCGGGAGCAGAAGCGGGACGCCGATGTGCTGTGCTATCAGATCCGCCAATCCTTCCCCCCTGGGGAGCTGGACCCGGAGGAGGCGCTGAACATCGGCTATGAGCTGGCGATGCGCTGGACCACTCAGATAATATTTCAACTTCGCCATCCAAATTATCCAGATAAGGACTTCTATCGTGGGGCACTTATATTCTCTTTCGCATTACTGATGCTTGCTTCGATATGGATGGCAATAAATCACCGTTATGAACTGGACAAAAAACAACGGCAGAAAAATGTAAACATTGAACTTGGCTATTGCTGTGTTCAAACTTTAATGGCCCTACTTACCATCCGGTTTGGAATGGGACTGGTGGGACTTATACTCATATTGAGTAAGGACGGCGAGATCATCAGCGGATACCCAGACGCCAACAACCATTTGATCGACGGCACACGGTACGCGCTGGAGAGGGTATATCGCAGGAGGTGTGCGACAGCGTGACAGATATCATCAACATACTGCATTCCATGGGTTTCTCCACGGTGCCCGCTTCCTTCTATGGAGATATTGCCGTCTGGGAGTCCTGGTATAAGGGAAACGTCCGGAACTTCCATAGATATCAGGTTTACAACGGCTTCAGCCATGTGGACTGCCGCCGGTACTCCATGGGAATGGCGAAGAAGGTTTCGGAAGACTGGGCGAACCTGCTGCTCAATGAGAAAGTCAAGATCACCCTAGAGGGCAAAGCGGAACAGGAGTTTTTCGACAGCGTATGCAGTTCGAACAACTTCACCGTGAAATCCAACGAAATGCAAGAGCTGAAAGCCGCTCTCGGTACCGCCGCCTATGTGGTCCGGGCCTCCGGGGTGAGTGTGGGCAATGAGACCGGGGATGTAACCAATGGCGAGGGAGCGGCCCTTAAAATCGACTATGTGACCGCGCCCAATATCTTCCCGCTGTCCTGGGGGTATGGAACCGTCAAGGAGTGCGCTTTTTCCAGCGCCGTCATGGATGGCGGAAAGGAATATACATACCTCCAGATCCACCGCAAGGGAGAAGACGGGAACTATATCATCGAGGCCACGTACCCATTTAGCCCTACCATCTTGGATGCCATTCCAGAAGAACTGGCCGAGCTCTTCCGGGGCCTGGAGCTGAAGCTGCTGGAAGAAATCTGCTCCCGGCTCAGGGTCGCGGACCAGCTCAATGAAGTGACTGTGCAGGATATCCGGGCCCTTCGCTCCCACGGGATTGATCTGGAAGATATCAAGAAGGCCATTCGGAAGGCCACCAGCACCGGAGAGGAAAAGCTGGAGAAGCTGCTGGACGATGTGGTGGCCCGCAATCAGCAATATTATACCGAAGTGATTGACCTTGCCCGTGTGACGGCCCTGGAGAGGCTTGTGGATGAGCGGGACATAGCCGCCATCCGGCGGCAAACCTGGGCGGCATACAAGAACATCACTGGATCCATGGGCTTTCTGGCGGTGCAGGGTGGGCGGCTGACCTTCCTGGAACCGGCAAAAGCATATGAGTGGGCGCTTGATTCCGCTCTTTTGCAGGTACAGTCTGGGGCAATCTCTTACAATCAGGCAATTGCAAGCGCGGTCAGACAGTTGGCAGACAGTGGGATTAAGACCGTGGACTATGAAAGCGGGTACAAGCTCAGCATGAGGTGCAGCTCTCTGCGGACGTGTTTGGGCTTCAAACCCAGCTTCTTCACCTGCTCATCCGCAAAGGCGTGAAGGGGCTTGGGACCGCAGATGAACAGGGAGTATTTCTTCGGAGCGTATTTCCGGATCAGCTCCGCCGTGATAAAGCCATGCTCGTAACCCGCTTTTTCCTCGTCAGAGAGAACGTGGATGACCTTGACCTTTCCGCCGGAGTTTTGCGCCAGCTCCTCCAGTTCCTCCTTCAGGAGAATGTTGTCACTGGTACGGCTGCCATACAGGATCGTCAGGTTAAAGTCCTCAAGGCCGGACACGATGGCCGCCGCCATGGAGTAAAAGGGGGTAATGCCGCTGCCTCCGGCCATGAAAGCCACGGCAGAGGGGCTAAAGCAGGCCCGGGAAACGGAGGATGCGTAAGAAAGCGTGACCTCCGTTTTTTGTGCCATGTAATGGGAGCGCACGAAACGACAAGCAGGGCAGGTGTGGCCACACCTGCTATTTTTGCCGGGCCGCTGGCCCCGCAAAAATGCTTGTTGGGGAGCTCCCCAAACCCGCTGGACTTCGGGACAAAGTGTCCCAAAGTCCCGGCGCTATGCGCCTGTTGTCTGCGGCCTGTCGCTATCGCTCCTGGGCCTTATTTTCCCGCCCGTCCGTTGCGCCGAGCAGATGATCAATATTCGCTTTGACCGCCACGGCCTGCCGCATATCCGCCTGGGCCTTGCGGTACTCGGCATAGAGGGCTTTTTTCTTTCCCGCCAGCTCCTGGCGGGCCTTTTTCATATCCGCCATTTTCGGGAGTTTCTCCCCGGCCAAAAGCTCGTTGAGCGCCGCCTTTGCCGCCTCGGTACTGGCCGCCATCGTTTCATCACGCGCGCTCACTCCGGCCTTCTGGATATGTTCGTCAGTCAGGCGCGGCATGAATTTCTGCTGAGACAGCCCCTCAAGGCGGCGGACATCAAGGCGGCGGCCGAACACATTTTGAAACGGATTCAAGAGGCCCAGGAACCCAACAGCTCCAACGGAACCCACTACATGGCCCAGGTCTCCCCGGACTTTCTGGCACGGGCCAAGACCAGGGACACGGACCGGCTGATGTCCATGCTCCCCTTCCAGTCCCTGTCCCTCTCTAAGCTGGAGGGCCGGAAGGGGACGTATGCCCTGATTCTCAAAGAGGAAAACCGCTTTCAGCCCCTCGTGCTGCGCCGCCCCTCCGTGAAGAAAAAGCTGCAAGAGAAATCTGCCGTCTCCGCCGCTCCCAGCGTCCCCGGTAAACCCAAGTCCAAGGGGCAGGAGCGATGAAGCCCCCGAACCGTCAGCGGGAGGTCCAGCTGAAATTCCGCGTCACGCCGGAGGAACGGGCGCTGATCGAGCAGAAGATGGAGCAGCTCGGTACGACCAACATGGCGGCATATCTCCGCAAGATGGCCGTGGACGGCTATGCGGTCAACCTGGAACTGCCGGAGCTGCGGGAGGATGGTCTCCCTGCTGCGCCGGTCCAGCAACAACCTCAACCAGCTTACCCGCCGCGTCCATGAGACGGGTCGTTTCTATGACGCTGATCTGGACGAACTGCGGCAGAGCTATGACAGGCTGTGGGATGCGGCACAGAAAATACTCACTTCTCTGGCAAGGCTTCAATAGACAGCAAGAGGGCGGTCCGTGGGACCGTCCTCTTGAATTATCACATAATGTCCAAGAGCTGGAATATGACAGCCTGTTGCTTTTCGTCCAATCTTGACCAGCGGTCCAGCAGCTTCGCCTGCGATTCGGTCAGTGATACCGGCGATTCGCTTTCAGCAAAAAGCTGAGATAAGGTGATGCTAAACGCATGACATATCTTTTCAAGTGAGGGGACAGTGGGTATCATGTTTTTTCGATACCAGGAGGAAATGGTAGACTGCGGCAAACCGGAACGCTCGGCAAGCTGATATTCTGTCCAGCCTCTCGTTTCTCTGTTCTCTGTAATAACAGCAAGAATGTCTTTCAATGCACCCGCCCCCTTGCCCTTGTGTTCTTCGCTAATTATACTTTTACAAATCGTTGCATTTTAATAATTTGTTTCGTATAATAAAAATGAAGTATAAAACGTGTGGGGGGCGATGCGGATGACAGTCACATTTTGTGGACACAGCAAAATATATCAGACCGGCGATTTCTCCAAGTGGCTGGATATAATACTTCCATCGCTGATTGAGGGCGGCGCGGCCGCATTTTACCTCGGCGGCTACGGAGACTTTGACAGTCTGGCAGCGGCGGTGCGGCGGCAAAAGGCGGTCTATCCCCACATCACGGCCATTCTGGTTCTGGCATACCTCAACCGGGAAACGGATACCTCCCGCTAATCCGGTAGAGAAGCAGGCGATTTTCCCCGGCACTCATGAGCGTATCATTGAAGATGATGTGCTTGAGAAGGTCCAGGTGATCCGTCAGCAAGGGCACCGCATGACCCGTACTGGCAGAAGCAGTATTTTTCCCGGTCTGGTCTACTGCGCCGACTGCGGTTCCAAGATGCAGTACGGCTCTTCTAACAACGTCGATTTTGCCCAGGACTTCTTTGACTGTTTTGACTGTTCTTTGCACAAGAAGAACAGTGAGAAATGTGGCGGACACTTCATCCGTGTCAAGGTTCTGGAGCGCATGGTTTTGAAGCATATCCAACTGATGACGGGTTACATTCTGCGATACGAAGCCCACTTCCGTATGGTCATGGAACAGCAAATGAAACTGGAAAGCGCCGAGAAAATTTTGACCAGCAGGAAGAAACTAAACCGGGACGAAAAGCGTATTGCCGGATTGAAGCGACTGTTCATCAAGATTTACAAGGACAACGCCAACGGACGCCTAGGTGACGAGCGGTTTGATATGTTGAGCCAAAGCTACAGGACGGAGCAGAAGCAGCTTGAGGCTGAGGTTGTCAGTCTGCGGCAGGAGATTGAGGTACAGGCGAGACAGAGCGAGAATATTGAAAAGTTCATTCAGACGGCGCAGAAGTATATGGCTATTGATTCGCTTGACCCCTACACCCTCCGGGAGTTGGTTCAATCGATCTATGTGGAGGTCCTGGACAAGTCCAGCGGTAAGCGCAGGCAGAATATCCACATCAAGTATGGTGGCTTGGGATTTATCCCTCTGGATAAACTGATGAAAGGGGAAACGGCGTGACCGAAGCCACACCGTCCCTTGAAAACACTACATTTTCAGCTTTTTTCAAAAATACTGTTTTACGGCTCCCACCCTTTCTTGCTGGATGGCTTTTTGTGTAATGTGATAGCTTTGATTAAATTTTTTTGTGGATGTAGGCCCACCAAAGCCTTATATTACAGTGCTCTTATTAAAATTTATTCATATTGACAATGGATTAGAATTTACAATCCGTTTTCCAACAGTGAATGGGATTTCCCCATCCGGTTTGAGAAAACTGCCGCTGAGTTGGACGTTCAACATGGATTCATCGTCCTTATATTCCTGGGCATAATGGCATGGAGGAACACAGACGCAGGAAAGATCAGAAACACTTTTGTTTTATATAACCTTTCTTCTCTCTGACTAGCTTTGAAAAACAGTACGCCACCCACATCCGATGCTTTGACAACTTGCTAATACGTTATCCCCGTAGTCTTTTCCTTATCAACGTCTTATATCCAATTGTTTTGCAAGCTTACAAAACAGAGAGGGCCCTGACCGCCCTCTCTGATCTCAAGCCATTCCCCTCCGAAACCATCTCACCGTACCGTCTCCTCCGGCTGCTTCCGCGCCTCCCCGCGGAGGCGGCGGAGGGTCTCCGCAAGGTCCTCCTGATGCAGCGCTGCCGCGTCAAAGCGCAGGAGGGCAAAATTCAGGTTGAACAGCGTCCCCAGCCCCAGGGCGGAAATCACAGTCCCCAGCCCCACCCGTCCGCCGAGACGCCAGCCGACAACAATAATCACCAGCTCCACTACGGCCCGGCACAGCCCCACGGACCGGCCGGTTCTCCGGGCCATAGCCACCATCAGCGCGTCCCGGGGGCCGGAGCCCAGGGCGCTTTTCATGTACATCCAGGTCCCCAACGCCAGCAGCTCCAGCCCGCCCAGCAGCATGAGCACCCCGGGCAGAAGGGCTTCCATCCGGGGAATCCAGCCCAGGGCCAGCAGCGTGTCAATGAAAATGCCGCAGAGGAAGATGTTCGCCACCGTACCCAGGCCTACCCGCTCCCCGCAGGCAATCGCAATCAAAATCACCGCCGCGCCCACCAGGATGGAGGACACGCCGTAAGTAATGCCGAAGGTCTGGGCTATCCCCTGCTGGAGCACGCTCCAGGGTTCCAGCCCCACATCGGCCTGGAGCATCATGGTGATGCCCACGGCGCTTACCAGCAGTCCCCCTACCAGCCAGACCACCCGGCGGGCATATTCCCGAAGCATAAGCCAATCCTCCTCTGTTTCCGCCGCCATGAGGCGGTTTTTCATTTCCGAATGTGCGACAGGTAGCGGTACACGCTGGCCGGAGAACAGCGCAATCCGGCGGCCACGTCCTTCACGGCTCCCTTCAGGAGGAAAATGCCGCTCTCGTCCAGCGCGCGGATGATTCTCAGCCGTTCCTCGGAGGTCAGACGCTCCACCGGCAC
This sequence comes from Oscillospiraceae bacterium 38-13, assembly GCA_041223955.1. Taxonomy (GTDB): domain Bacteria; phylum Bacillota; class Clostridia; order Oscillospirales; family Oscillospiraceae; genus Oscillibacter. The sequence goes on from JBCLRG010000053.1 coordinate 7,634, forward strand.
ACCCAGCCGCTCCAGCTCATGGGCGATGGCGTCCTGGGCCACGGCCTCGGTGGAGTTGCGGAAGGTCTCCGGCCGGGGGAAGTCTCCGGAGTCACCTTCCGGCGGCTGCTCCAGAGCCTGAAAGTACTGGTTCGGGTGACACAGGGTCAGGACCTGCTGTGCAAAGGCATGAAACCGGCTGTCATCAAAGTTAATGCAGAGCATTCCGATGAGCCTGCCCTCGTTCTTGATGAACATCGTGCTGGAGCGGAGGACGTTTCCGGCGGCGGAAACCCCGGAGTAGTGCAGGCGGTAGTCCTGCCATTCGTAGCTTTCGTCCTTTAGTACGCTGAGAGCCATGTTGGTCAGCGGCGCACCGATTTCCCGGCCGCTGATATAGCCGTTGGCGATGGCGATAATGGAGCGGTTCCTGTCCGTCAGGTCGTGCAGGGCTACCTCATAGTCCGGCCCCAGGGCGGCCCCCAGGAATTCCGTCAGCTTCACATACTGACGCAGCAAGGCGTTGGCGGTGTCCGGCATAGGAGTCTCCTTTCCTCCCCGCGGGGTGCGATCCTTTTGAATTCTTCTTCATTTTAGTATTATATTACTGAATCGTCACTCTGTCAAAAAAATTTTTTCTCACCGTGAGAAGGGTGGACCTTTCCAAGTCTTATTTATCTTTTCCATAAAAATTTGCCTCGGAAATGTCTATTCATACAAAACACACAAATAGCATTGACAATATTTTGAAGCCCTGATAAAATAATCTCACGCTGATAAGCGGCCGCCGCGATTTTCGCGGTGTTGAGCTGCGGCCCCCTTTCCCACGGAGCCGCCGCAGGAACCCCATTCCTCACACCAGGTACTGTCCGCTAGGCGCCCTGTCCGGCCCTGGGAAGCCGGACCGGCGACGACCGGGGTATCTCCTGAACATCTGGCGAAAGCCACACTTTATGGAGGTAGATCAAAATGGACAAGAATGCAAAGCACTATCCCCTGAACGCCGTTATGCCTCAGCACTGCGCGTATGTTGTGCGTGACCTGCCCCAGGCCACGGTCGAGCAGCGCGAGCGCGCCCTGAACGCCACCCATTGGAACGAGTTCGCCTTCCCCTCCGGAATGCTGACCGTCGACATGCTGTCCGACTCCGGCACCACCGCCATGACCAACCAGCAGTGGGCCACGCTGTTCCTGGGCGATGAGGCCTATGGCCGCAACACCGGCTATTATGTGCTGCTGGACACCTTCCGCGACATCTTCGAGCGGGGCGGGGAGAAGAACTGGAAAAAGTCCATCGACCTGGTCCGCACCGATTGCCGCGACATCGAGAAGATGATGAATGAGCTGTACCTCTGCGAGTATGAGGGCGGCCTGTTCAACGGCGGCGCCGCGCAGATGGAGCGCCCCAACAGCTTCATCATCCAGCAGGGCCGCGCCGCTGAGTCCGTGCTGATGGAAATCGTGAAGAAGATTCTCGCCGCCCGTCACCCCGGCAAGGTCTTTACCATTCCCTCCAACGGCCACTTCGACACTACCGAGGGCAACATCAAGCAGATGGGCTCAATCCCCCGCAACCTGTACAACAAGGAGCTGCTGTATGAGGTTCCCGAGGGCGGCAAGTATGAGAAGAACCCGTTCAAGGGCAACATGGACATTGACAAGCTGGAGCAGCTGATCAGCGCCGTGGGCGTGGAGAACGTGCCCCTGATCTTCACCTGCATCACCAACAACCCCATCTGCGGCCAGCCCGTCTCCATGGCCAACATCCGGGAGATCAACCGCGTGGCCCACAAGTATGACATCCCCCTGGTGTTCGACGTGGCCCGCTGGGCGGAAAACGCGTACTTCATCAAAATGAACGAGGACGGCTACGCCGACAAATCCATCGCCGAGATCGCCACCGAGATGTTCTCCTACTGCGACGCGTTCACCATGTCCGCCAAGAAGGACGGCCACGCCAACATGGGCGGCATGCTGGCCTTCCGGGACAAGGGCCTGTTCTGGAAGAAGTTCTCCGACTTCAACGAGGACGGCACCGTCAAGACCGACGTGGGCGTGCTCATCAAGGTCAAGCAGATCTCCTGCTACGGCAACGACTCCTACGGCGGCATGAGCGGCCGGGACATCATGGCTCTGGCCTGCGGCCTCTATGAGAGCTGCGACTTCGCCTATCAGCACGACCGCGCCATGCAGTGCGAGTACCTGGCCCAGGGCTTCTACAAGAACGGCGTCAAGGGCGTGGTGCTGCCCGCCGGCGGCCATGCGGTGTACATCAACATGGACGAGTTCTTCGACGGCAAGCGGGACCACACCACCTTCGCGGGAACTGGCTTCTCCCTGGAGCTGATCCGCCGCTACGGCATCCGCGTCTCCGAGCTGGGCGACTTCTCCATGGAGTACGACCTCAAGACTCCCGAGCAGCAGGCGGAGCTGGCCAACGTGGTCCGGTTCGCCATCGACCGCAGCCGCCTGACTCAGGAGCACCTGGACTATGTCATCGCCGCCGTGGCCCAGCTGTACAAGGACCGGGAGACTATCCCCAACATGCGCATCCTCTGGGGCCACAAGCTGCCCATGCGCCACTTCCACGCCTTCCTGGAGCCCTACGCCAACGAAGAGAAATAATATAAATTCAGCGTAACTGCGCCGCGAAGAAAGTGCGCAGAGCCGATGAAAGCCGTCCGGCGGCGTCCGCGAAAACTAAAATGTTCCAGCGGGCACCGCCGGTGTTTTTCCGCATCGAATTCTGAGGGCCATCGGCGTTCTTCCCCTGTGTGTTGTACGTTATCCGCGAAAGAGGAGGAAATCTTTAATATGAGCAACGAAACCTTGCAGACCCGCGACGGTTTTAAGAGCCAGTGGGGCTTTATTCTGGCCTGCATCGGCTCCGCTGTCGGCATGGGCAACATCTGGCGTTTCCCCATCATGGTGGCCAAGTACGGCGGCATGACCTTCCTGCTGCCCTATTTTCTGATTGTCGTCCTGGTGGGCTCCTCCGGCGTGATTGAGGAGTTCGCCTTGGGCCGCCGGGCCCAGGCGGGTCCCATTGACGCCTTCGGCTACTGCACCGAGGCCAAGACCGGCAACAAGAAGCTGGGTCAGGCCATCGGCCTCATCCCCATTGCCGGCGCGCTGATGCTGGCTATCGGCTACACGGTGGTCATGAGCTGGATTTTCAAGTATGCGTTCATGTCCATCACCGGCGGCCTGTACGCCATGGGTACCGATATGGGTACCATCGGCGGCACCTTCGGCGGCGCGGCCCCCGAGGCCGGGACCCTGAATGAGGCCCTGAGCATGATGTTCAGCAACGGCATCTTCGGCATCGGCAACGGCGTGTGGCTGCTCATCGGTCTGGTGGTGGCCCTGGCCATCATGGCCATGGGCGTGGCCAACGGCATTGAGGTCGCCAACAAGATCATGATGCCCGTGCTGTTCATCCTGTTCGTCATTCTGGCCGTTTATATCGGCTTCCAGCCCGGCGCTTCCGAGGGCTATAAGTTCCTGTTCACACTGGACCCCAAGGGGCTCATTACTCCCGAGGTGTGGATTTATGCCTTCGGTCAGGCCTTCTTCTCCCTGTCCGTTGCGGGCAACGGCTCCGTGATTTACGGCTCCTATCTGCCCAAGAACGAGAACATTCCCAGCTCTGCCCTGCGGGTGGCGTTCTTTGACACCGTGGCCGCTCTGCTGGCCGCCTTCGTGATCATCCCCGCCATCGGCGCTTCCGGCTTCGCCATGAGTGACATCACCCCCGGTCCCGGCCTGATGTTCGTGTATCTGGTCAACATCCTCAACGGCATGCCCGGCGGCCGCATCATCGGCGTGATCTTCTATGTGGCCGTTCTCTTCGCGGGCCTGAGCTCCATCGTCAACCTGTATGAGGCCCCCGTGGCTACCATGCAGGAGCAGTTCAAGCTCAAGAGAGGCCCTGCCGTGGCGGTTATCGGTGTCATCGGCGCGGTGGTCGCTCTGCTGATTCAGCCCTGGACCTCTCAGTGGATGGACGTGGTTTCCATCTACATCTGCCCCCTGGGCGCGGCTCTGGCGGCCATCATGTTCTTCGTGGTACTGCCGAGAGAGAAGGCTCTGGAGGAAGTCAACCGGGGAGCCAAGAAGCCTATCGGCGGCTGGTTTATTCCCCTGGGCTATGGGTTCATTGTCCTGTGCATCGCGGCCCTGATTCTGGGCGTCAAGTTCGGCGGCATTGGCTGAGCACTGAACCGAAAAACGGTTTCGCGGTATATCCGGCTGGTGAAAATCTTTTCACCAGCCGGATAAATTTTTCGGCGGGGCCCTTTGAAACGCGGCCCGTCCTTCCGGCGTGCTCCCCCTGAAATCTTAAGTTATCCGCATAGATGCCGATAATATTATTGAAGATTTCCACAGCTCCGGGACGCGGCCCGGAAAACGGTCTGAACGGAGGACGGCGCTATGAGACATCGGATGGACAGGGTTTCGGCGAAACGCCGCCTTTCGCTTCGGGCATGGCTTCTTCTCGCCCTGGCGGCGTTGGTCATGATTACGGCCGGGTGCTCCGCCGCCCCCGCCGGAGGCGCCCGAAGAACCGCGCCCCTTCCTCCGGACACGGAGCGCGAAACGGAGGCCCCGCCTGAATTCCTGCCGGTCCGTCCCCGCGAGCCAGAGGATTTTACGGAATTCGAGATGTCGGAGATTTCCTTCCGGATGGACAAGGGTCTCCAGTACCGCCGCCGGAAGTTTCTGGATATGGAGTCCGGAACGATTTATCAGGTCTCCAGCCAGTACGGCGTGGACGCCGCCAAGGCCTGGGACACGCTGACCCGGAAGGACCGGGAATACCGCGATTCCTCTCTGTACGACCGGCTTGAGGCCGTCTATCAGGGGGACGAGCTCCTGGTCCCGCTGGATGAAAGCTGCCGGTATAACATTGTGTCGGTGTATCTTTCCGGGGGATGGGTATTTCACACTGCTGCGGTCCTCTCTGAGGACGGAGCTCTGTTTACGGTCGAGGCAGAGCACGATCAGGCGGCGCAGAGCCCGGAGGACGTCCGGGCGAATCTGATGTACACGCTGAACAGCGTCCGGTTCGAGGGCCCTGCGGTGACGGAGGAAAACTATCAGAGTCAGATTCATCTTGCGGAAAAGCGGGACTGCCAGTATATGGCGGCGGCTTATATCCGGACCGGGCTCTTCGGGCATGATGCCTTTGTGGATGCCTACGTGCCCTTCAGCGAGGAACCTGTGTACTCCGATGATGGCCGGAGCATCCAGACGGAAGCCCATGGCCTCCGGGTACGGGCCCTGATTCTCCCGGGGGAGAATGCCAAGGAGGTTGTAGACGGCCAATATCAGGCCCTGGCGGAGGGGGGCCGGGTCTATGAGGCGGACGCGGAGGAGGATACCTACCGGGAGGATCTGGATATCGCCTGTAAGCTGACGGTCTATGAGGAAGGCGGTCAAAAGCGGTATGCGGTGTTGTATGCGGACGGCAAATGGGAAGGGTATTATCTTTTCCGGGAGATCACCAGTCTGCCGGAGGAGACTGACTTTGGGTATTTGCCGCTGCTGATGGAGCTGGAGGGCATTTTCGGTCTGTCCCTGCCTGTGCTGAGGACGCTGGGGCCTTGAGCTTGTTTGTGCTCGAGGAAATGAAAGAGGAGTGTTCAAAGCAACGATATTATGGTAGAATAAGAGCTATGAGAAGGAGAACAGACGCGGCATGAAAAGATGCCCGAAATGAGAAAAAACGAGAACTAGATCAAGGCAGGGTACAACGGATCGGGGAGCTAGCGCTGCAAGTGTAAGGAGTGCAGCATATATTACGCAATAGACCTGAAATATCACAAGCGCCCGGAAGAAACCAGAAAACTAGCGATCAAGATGTACTACAGCGGGATTAACGGCCGCAGTGCAGGAAAAATCCTGGGTATAAACAAATCCAATATCATGAACTGGATAAAAAAAGTCCACTCGGACGAAGGGTAAATCAGCATCCGCAACAGGTGCAAAAATTGTGGAATTGGACGATTTATACTGGTATCTAGCGCACAAATCCCGGAGCGAAACCTGGGAAAATATCTGCGTTATGACGATGGTAAGCCGTGAGGCCCGACAGATTATAGGCCATGCTGTGAGCCGGAACAATTCAACGGATGATAGGTATGGCCCCGAAGCGAAGCAGTATTGCACGGATGGAAATTAGAGTTATCTGGATGTAATCTTTCCCCAGGACGCATGTTTTCAATATCCACAATAAAAGTGACATCTTCACAGCAAAAGGCATCATTGCTGATTTGCGCCATTATACCCCTACACTTGCACGATGAAGCAAATATTTTCCCAGGAAGCTGGAGAACCTCCAGGCGGTTCTTATGGTCTTTGTGCAAACGTACAATCGCTTTGGCCTTCAAAAACATTGCTATCGTTCCGTTCATGGGCTCCTCCCATTTCTTTATTTGACTTCTTTTTACTACGTGTCTGGACACTCCCTGCAGAGAAATCTGTAGGATTTTCAAACAAATAGGACAAGAAACTCAAGAGGAGAAAGCCAGTGGAGAGGGCTCATCGGCAAGTTGTTGGAGCGGCGGTTATGAACAGCGAGCTGTTTGTCAAAGTCAGCAGAGAGAAGAAAGAGCGAAAAGAATGAAAGCGTTTCTGGTCTTCCCGATAGCTGTGCTCTACCTTGCTAATATGTCTGTGTGTGTAAGGACGGATCAGCTTATGCTGGATACCCAACTCGGCAGCGGCTTTCTCAAAAAGGGTCTGGATATCTCGTTTACTGGAAGAGTCATCTGCTGGTAAGGTTTTGGCGTATCAGCCTTTTTCTTCTTCTCCTGCGGGAACATACCCAATTTGCACATGACCCGAAACAGACTCTCAGGCCGGCGGGTATAGCCGCGCCGCTTCAGGCGGTGCCACAGTTCCACCAGCCCGAGCTGTGGATTGCGGCGGCGCATATCCCGGATTAACTTCAGTTCCGCTTCTGTGTGCTAGTTCGGATGGCTGTGAGGCCGCCGGGACTGGCCGACTAGGGATTCCACACCTCCATCCCAGCGGGCCCGCCGGAAGTAGATATACGACCAGTTTCTGTTGTACTTCCGGCTGACACCGTATTTCTCTGCGTACTTCATTAGGGATTGCCGGTATGCCATGTCCTGTGTTATACTCTTGCTCATGAAGGATGTGGCCTCCTCTCGGTTCTGTTAAGTTCGACAACACAACTTTAACCATTGTACTCCTACAACGGGAAGACCCCAAACAGAGAGAAATCCCCCTTGCAATCCCCACGGCTCTCCTGTATAATAAAACATCTCTTACGAAAGCATCCATCACAAACCCGGGCCATCCCCATTCAGCCCTCTGCGGCGGGGGACGGTGCCCGCAGATTACGGCGTTGAGCCCTCCCGCGCACTTCACGGGCAGGACATCCGCCGCCATCTTACATTTACATTGGGAGGACTTCGCTATGGCCGACGAAATCAAAGCGCCGGAACTGGAAAGCCGGAATTTTATCCACGCGTTCATCGAGGAGGACACCGCCCCCGGCGGGCAGTATGAGGGCATGACCGTCCACACCCGCTTCCCCCCCGAGCCTAACGGCTACCTTCACATCGGCCACTGCAAGGCCCTGACCATCGATTTCGGCACCGCTGAAAAATACGGCGGGCTCTGCAACCTCCGCATGGACGACACCAACCCCACCAAGGAGGACGAGGAGTTCGTGGAGGCCATTCAGGAGGACATCCACTGGCTGGGCTTCGACTGGGGAGACCGCTTTTTCTTCGGCTCCGACTACTTTGAGGAAGACTACCGCCAGGCGGAGGGCCTTATCAAAAAAGGCCTGGCCTATGTCTGCCAGCTGACACCGGAAGAATTTAAGGAGTACCGGGGCGGCGTGGGCGTCCCCGCCCGGAGCCCCTACCGGGACCGCCCCATTGAGGAAAGTCTGGACCTCTTCCGCCGGATGCGTGCAGGGGAATTCCCCGACGGCGCCATGACTCTCCGTGCGAAAATCGACCTGGCCAGCGGCAATTTCAACATGCGGGACCCCGTGCTCTACCGCATCAACCACCTGCCCCATCACCGCCACGGAAACAAGTGGTGCATTTATCCCATGTACGACTTCGCCCACCCCATTCAAGACGCGCTGGAGGGCATCACCCACTCCCTCTGTTCCCTGGAATTTGAGGCCCACCGGCCTCTGTACAACTGGGTGGTGGAGAACTGTGACCTGCCCTCCAAGCCCCGGCAGATCGAGTTTGCCCGCCTGGGCATCGACCACACCGTCATGAGCAAACGGAAGCTCCGCCGCCTTGTGGAGGAAGGCCGGGTTTCCGGCTGGGACGATCCCCGGATGCCCACCCTCTGCGGCCTCCGCCGCCGGGGCTATACTCCCCGGTCCATCCGGAATTTCTGTGAGCGCATCGGCGTGGCAAAGTCCGCCAACGTGGTGGAATACGGCTTCCTGGAGCACTGTCTCCGGGAGGACCTGAACGCTGTGGCGGAGCGGGTCATGGCGGTCCTCCGGCCCGTAAAGCTCACCATCACCAACTACCCCGAGGGGAAAACAGAAACCGTCACCGTGGAAAACAATCCCGTGGACCCCTCTGCCGGGACCCGGGAGGTCGCATTTTCCCGCACCCTCTGGGTGGAGGCCGGCGACTTCCTGGACACCCCCGTGCCCAAATACAAGCGCCTCTATCCCGGCGGTCCGGAGTGCCGCTTGAAGGGGGCCTACCTCATCCGCTGCACCGGCTGCGTCAAGGACGAGAGCGGAGCCGTGACGGAAATTCTCTGTGAGTACGACCCGGAGAGCCGGGGCGGCGACCCCGCCGACGGCCGGAAGGTCAAGGGCGCGACCATCCACTGGGTGGACGCCGCCGCCGCTGTGGACGCGGAGGTCCGGCTGTATGACAACCTCTTCTCCGACGAGAACCCCGACGCCGCCGATAAGGATTTCATTGAGTGCCTGAACCCCAACTCTCTGGAGGTTCTGACGGGCTGCAAGGTGGAGGCCTCTCTGGCGGACGCCCGGGTCCCCGCCAATTTCCAGTTCCTGCGTCAGGGCTATTTCTGTCTGGACAGCCGGGACAGCGCACCGGGACATCTGGTGTTCAACCGGAGCGTAAGCCTGAAGGACAGCTTTAAAAAGTAACGCGCTGAAAGGCCCTACCCAATCTGAACAAATTGTTGTCGGTGGTTCGGATTGGATAGGGTCGTTCTTTGCCTGTAGTCCTTGTATTTCAAGGGCTACAGTTTTTTGACTTCGGATCCCATATATCACTGAAGAAAAGCAAACAGTTTAAAAACAGAGGGCAAAACGTGTAAATGATGATATTCGAACCCCACTGACTTTATCTATGCCAGCCTTGGTCTTGAATGATACATCTTCTGCTTGACACAGCGTTTGGCTTCTCAATGTGCATTATGGACATCTTTCGCTACTAATTTGGGTATAAACTTCCTTGCGCTTTCTTTTCTATCCTGAAACTCAGGGTATATCTGTCTTGATATTTTTGAGTTATTCAATTAGCCGGTTTTTTATTTTTACAATACTTATTTATTTTCAAGCATACGTACAGTAGAATACATTTGAGGTTGATTTTTATGCCGATAGTCGATTTAGAATATGTGGGGGCGTATTCATGCTGTCACAGTGCCGCCCCCTTTTCATGCCCAGCGGCATTCTTGCTGATACTCCTAATCGGAGTTATAATATAACTGTAATGTGATAGGGAAAGAGGACAAATGGCAAGGCAAAAAATAGAGGGTATCAGCAGATTTTAACCTCTACCTATACGTCTAGCGCTGGAAAATAAGCGGCCATATCCGGCTTTCCCGAGAGGATTTACAGAAAATCAACCGGGGCTTGATGATAGCAACAGCGTGAAAAATCAGCGCAACATACTCAACGGTTTTCACTTCAACCATGCGGAAGAATTTGAAAGCTACACCGAGTATGTGGATGACGGTCATACAGGAACTGATACGGAGTGCGAAAGTTTCCAGCGGCTTTTAGGGGCTGTGATGAGCGGGAAAATCAACTGCGTTGTGGTGAAAGACCTTTTTCGTTTCGTCCGGAATTATAGCGATGCCGGAAGTCTGATTGATAACCTTTTTATCAGCTTGGCCGAGGGTGTGGATAGCGACCTAAACCCAGATAGCGTGAACAGCATCATCGTTCCAATAACAAACGTGATGAATGCCCAGTATTGTTATCAGACCTCAAAGAAAATCCGGCAGGTTTTTGGTTATAAGCGGTGCAACGGCCAGTACATCGGCTCTTTCGCCCCCTATGGCTACATCAAAGACCCAAAGGACAAGCACCAGCTTATTGTGGATGCAGATGCGGCTGAAATCGTCAAGCGCGTTTATTCCATGCTCCTGCAAGGCTCGTCTAAAAGGGCCCTCGCGTTGTACCTCAACGAACACGGCATACCAGCCCCATGGCTTACCGCCGTAAAAAGGGCCTGCCCGTTTATTCGGCTGTGGCGGATGATCCCACGTGGGGGAACAAGATTATAACGGATATTTTCGGAAATCCTATTTATACTAGAGTCTGTTTGAAAACTTAAATATTGTGTGTAAAGTGCTGAGATGGTAAAATAAAGCACATGAAAAGACATGAA
>JBCLRG010000054.1:0-17711 GCA_041223955.1 Oscillospiraceae bacterium 38-13
GGAATAAAAAGAGAAAATGGGGGGTGCATTGGACCAGCCCTCAAAGGGCTGATGACCTCCCCGCCCGCAAGGGCGAGGACCAGCCCCGTCCCCCCGGGAAAAGAAAGCCCCCTGACGGGGGGGATAAAAAAGCCCCCCTGCCGGGGGGCTTTCGTCCTATGGGTCCCGCCATTTTTTCGCGGGAACCTTCCGGGCCTTCAGGCGGGCCTTGACAAACCCCCGGAAGAGGGCGTAGAGCACCGAGCAGAGGGGGATAAAAAACAGCATCCCCGCAATCCCCATGAGCTTGCCGCCCAAGGTGACGGCGGCCAGCACCCAGATGGAGGGCAGACCCACGGAATTCCCCACCACGTGGGGATAGATCAGGTTCCCCTCAACCTGCTGGAGCACCAGGAACAGCGCCACAAATCCCACCGCCTGCCAGGGGTTCGTGACGGCGATGAGCAGGGCCCCCACCACACAGCCAATAAAAGCCCCCACCACGGGAATCAGGGCCGTCAGGGCAATGAGGACCCCCACCAGCAGGGCGTAGGGCATCCGGAAGACCGTCATGGCGGCCACGAACAGCGTCCCCAGAATCACCGCCTCCACGCACTGGCCGGAGAGGAAGCTGGAGAAGGTCCGCCCGGAGAGGCGGAGAACCTCCAGCGTCCGGTCCGCCCAGGACTCGGGGAGGAGGGCGTAGAGCACCTGCCGCCCCTGGCGGGCCAGCCGCTCTTTTTGCAGCAGCACATAGAAGGAGAAAATCAGCCCGATGACAAAAGTGCTCACCCCGCTGACCACCCCCGCCATGAGGACGCCGCCGGAGGACACCAGCCCGCCGCCCCAGCTCCGGACCAGGAAAATGGCCTTCTCCGTCAGGGATTTCCAGTCCAGCTCCACGTCCGCCAGCAGCCTCTCCAGCTGGGGAAGCCAGGCCTCCAGCGCCGCCAGCTGCTCCTGAATCCGCTGGAACGCCGCGGGCAGCTGCCCGGTGATGGACCGGACCGCCTCCCCCACGCCGGGGCCGATGACACAGGCCGCCAGCGCAATCACGCCGGTCATGGCCGCCAGCGTCAGCACCAGCGCCAGGGGGCGGCGGAAGGGCCTTTTGCCCCGGGGGAGGCGGGCCTCGATCGCCCGCATGGGGACATTCAGCACAAAGGCGATGGCCCCGCCCAGCAGGAAGGGGGACAGGACCCCCAGCCCCCACCGGAGGGCCCCCGCCACGGCGGGGAGGTTTTGCAGGGCGCAGAAGAAGGCCACCCCGCCGCAGACCACCAGCAGCCTCTCCTGAATCGGTTTCCGGTCCATGGGCTCAGCTCCGGCGGAAGCGCTCCGCCATCTCCAGGTAGCCCCCGGCGGACCGGCGGTTGCCCTCGATCTCCTCCTCTGTCAGGGGACGGACGACCTTGGCGGGACTGCCCAGAATCATGGACCCGGCGGGGGCGTCCAGCTTCCCCGTCACCAGGGCCCCGGCGCCGACGATGCAGTCGTCCCCGATCCGGGCCCCGTTGAGGACGATGGCCCCCATACCCACCAGCACGTTGTCCCCGATGGTGCAGCCGTGGACAATGGCCCCGTGGCCGATGGTGCAGCCGGACCCCACCTGGGTCTCCTCGTGGAGGACGGCGCAGTCCTGAATGTTGGTGCCCTCGCCGACGACAATGGCCCCGTCGTCCCCCCGGAGGACGGCGTTGTACCAGACGCTGACGCCCCTGCCCAGGGTCACGTCTCCGCTGACCCGGGCGCCGTCGCAGATCAGCGCCTCCGGGCCGGTTTCTCGCAGCTTGTATGCCATGATGCTTTACCTCGTTTCAAATGGGATTCAGGAGAAGGTCAGGGCGAACCGGGCGCCGGGATCCCCGGCGAAGACGATCAGGCCCCCCTCCGGCAGTTTCACGGAGCGGTCCCCCCGGAGGACGGAGGAGGCGGCGATGGTCCCGTCGGCGGCGTAGGCCCAGAAGCCCGCGTCCTCGGGCAGCTGGACCGTCATGGTCTTCCCGGCGGCGTTGTCCCCGACCTTGTACCACCGGGCGTAGCCGTCGGCCTGGATGGTGCAGGCGGCCTTCCCGTCCTTGCCGGTGGAGAGGGGGGAGACGGCGCCGATGTCCATGTACACGCCGCCGTTGGACTGGTAGAACCACAGGACGCCCTTTTCATCCCGGCGGACCTCGATGTCGGACCCGTCCCGGCCCGTGTTGCCGGGAATCTGGAGGGGATAGCGGAGGTGGGTCTCATCCACAATCCGCATGGAGCCCACATAGCCGGGAGCGCCCTGGATGGCGTCGCCGGACTCCACCTGAAGCAGGGCCCCCATGGAGGCGTACAGCTGAGAGCTGTACCGCTCGTTCATGGGCAGCACCGCGCCGCCCATCCGGGTGTTCCACTGCTCCTGAAGGGCCGGGGAAATCGCGTTCTCCGGCAGCTTCACGGCGGCATAGTTGGACGCGGGCAGTCCCCCCAGGCCCGGGAGGCTGGCAAAGGCCCACTGATGGAGGTAGACCTGCCCGTTCTTCTCCTTCACCAGGCGCAGGGCGGAGACGTTTTCCTCATCCCGGAAGGTCCCGTCGCTGTAATAGTGGAAGACGGCGTCCGGAATCTGGGGGGTGTTCAGGTAGTGCATGGTCAGCTTCCCGTCCTCGGTGACGTCCACCTTATAGGACACCAGGGAGCCGTAATAGCCGGAGAGCTCTGTCAGCTCCTTGGGCATGGCCGCGGCCCCGGCCTCGGGGAGGGTCAGGGGCGTCTGGTCCACCTTCACGCCCTTGGCCTCCAGCGCCGCGATCAGGAGCTGGGAGGCCGCCATCTCGTTATAGGTGGACACGCCGCCGGAGCTGACCACCGCCGCCGCCATCTTGTGCTCCGGCAGGACCACCAGGCCGGCGTGATAGAACTGGGTGTCGCCGCCCTTTACCAGGGCGGTGATGCCGTTCTGGGCAAAGGGATACCATTCCACATTGTCCCATCCCAGGCCGAAGGCCAGGGCGTCGGGGCCCTCCTCAGGCCAGAGGCCCCTGGCGTACTCCGGGGCGGCCATGGCGTCCAGGGACTTTTGAGACAGCAGGGTTTCACCGGTGAGGGCCCCGCCGAAGGCCGCCAGGTCGCTGGCGGTGGCGTAGATGCCCCCCGCGCCCACGATGCCCAGGCAGTCCATGGGGGTGGCCTCCTCGCCCAGGTAGGTGGGGACCACGCTCAGCTCCGCGCTCAGAATCTCATCGGGGAACCAGGTTTCCTCCAGACCGGCGGGGTCGAAGACATGGGCGTGGAGATAGTCCTGGAAATTGGTGTCCGCCACCCGCTCCACCACCAGCTGAGCCAGGGTGAAGCCGTCGTTGCAGTAGACGCTGAAGGCGCCGGGGTCGGCCTTGAGCCGCTGGCCCGCAAGGGTTTCCAGCAGCCGGTCCGTGGAGACGGCGCTGGCGTCCTCAAACAGCATGGCGCTGCTTATGGAGGACCCCATGAGGCCGGAGGAGTGATTCAGCAGCATCCGGACGGTGATGTCCTTGTACCGGGCGTCCGCCATTTTGAACTCCGGCAGGTACTTCACCACCGGCTGGTCCAGGTCCAGCTTCCCGGCCTCCGCCAGCTGCATGACGGCCACGGTGGTGTAGATCTTGCTGACGGAGCCCACGCAGTAGCGGTGGTCGGCGGTGGCGGCCGCCAGGCTCTTTAAGTGGCCGGAGGCCCCGTTGTCCCCGCCCAGGGAGCCGGTCTGGATGACGGCCCCGTCCATCCAGAGGGCCCAGTCCAGCTGAACGGCCCCTCCGGCCTCCTTGGCGGAGGCCGCCGCCGTCGAGGTGGACAAGGCGTTGGTGACGGCCTGAAGCGGCTCCGCCGCCAGCGCGGGGACGGAGAGGCTGAGACTCAGCGCCAGGGCCAGGAGCAGGGCGCTGAGGGCTTGCAGTTTCGTTTTCATGATGTGTTTCCTTTCCCGCCCCGGCCCTCCGCCGGAGCGCTCTTGTGGTTTGCGTGCTCAGGATACACCTTCCACCAGGGGGAATGTCAAGAGGAAACCTGTAAATTTTCCCCGGTTGGCCTGAGGCAGGCGGTTCCTTATCAGGATACTCCTTCGGGCCGTTAAAATCAAGTAAATTCCTTGGTTGAGGCGGGGAACATCCGGCGCCGCATTTTTCAAAGAGGACACCCGCAGGGGCGGACCTGTGTGTCCGCCCCAGGCTGTCGAAAAAGGATTTTCGCCAGCCTGAGCAAGTTTTCAAAACGTTAAAAAACGTTTTGAAAACTTATGATTGAAAACGAAAGGAACCCTTCCTGGGTTCCTCTCGTAACTCTCCTCCTTCCCGTCGAGGATGGTTTTTACGGTTTTTCGACACTCTGGGGCGGACCTGTGTGTCCGCCCGTCTATCGGAAGCGCCAGGGTCCTGGGGGAAGGACGGATACACCGTTTACCGGAAGCGCCAGGGTTCTGGGGGAAGGCCGGACACGCAGGTCCGCCCCCACAAGATAATCTCCCGAAATAGGACGCTCCCTTAGGCGGTCCCCGGAGAAAACCCACATCCGGCCGCTCCCATCCGCCCCGGAGACATTGACATTTTCCCTCCGGGACGGCATAATGAAACAAAGACCGGACACATTCCGCGAAAGGAGCTCCCCTTTATGGATACCATCTATATTACCGGACACCGGAACCCGGATACGGATTCCATCGTCTCCGCCATGGCCTACGCCGCCCTGAAAAACGCCCTGGGCAGCCGCCAGTATCAGGCCGCCCGCCTGGGCCAGATCAGCGACGAGACCCAGATCGTGCTGGACCGCTTCGGCTTCCAGCCCCCCAAGCTCATCGACAACGTCCGCACCCAGGTCCGGGACCTGGACTACGACACACCCCCCACCCTCTCCGCCGCCGCCACCATCAGCCGGGGCTGGCAGACCATGCAGGGGGGGAACCTGTCCATCCTCCCGGTGGCCAACGAGGACGGCACCCTCTACGGCACCCTCTCCGCCGGGGACGTGGCCAACTACGACATGACCTCCGTCCGCAACCCCTGGGTGGAGGACGTTCCCGTGTACAACCTGATCTCCGTCCTGGAGGGCAAGCTGCTGAACGAGAGCGCCGAGATGCCCGACGTGATCTCCGGCGAGGTGACGATAGCCCTTCCCTCCAGCCGGGAGAACCTGCTGTTCTCCAGCCCGGACAGCGTGGTCATCTGCGGGGACCAGCCGGACATGGTCCGCCGGGCGCTGGACCTTCAGGTGAACTGCGTGGTGGTCTGCCAGGGGGAGGTTTCCCCGGAGCTGCTGGAGCACGCGGGGAACACCTGCGTGATCACCACGCCCATCGACGCCTATCAGGCCCTGCGGCTTCTGTTCCACGCCCTGCCCATCGGCCGGGTCTGCAAGAGCAAGGACCTGGTGTGCTTCCATCTGGACGATTACATTGACGACGTGCAGGACGCGGTGCTGGAGAGCCGTTTCCGGGCCTATCCCATCCTGGACGAGGAGGAGAAGGTGGTGGGCATGCTGTCCCGCTATCACCTGCTCCGGCCCCGGCGGAAGCGGGTGGTGCTGGTGGACCACAATGAGAAGTCCCAATCCGTCATCGGGCTGGACCAGGCGGAGATTCTGGAGATCATTGATCATCACCGCCTGGCGGATATTGAGACGAAGAACCCGATTCACGTGCGGAACGAGGCGGTGGGCAGCACCAACACCATTATCGCGGAGATGTACCAGGAGAAGGGGCTGATGCCCACCGCCAACATGGCGGGGCTGATGGCGGCGGCCATTGTGTCGGACACGGTGATGTTCAAGTCCCCTACCTGCACCCAGCGGGATATTGATATTGCCAACCGCATGGCGCGGATTGCCAGCGTGAAGCTGGAGGACCTGGGGCAGGCGATTTTCTCCGCCAGCTGCGGGGACGACAAGACCGCCGAGGCGATGCTGAAGACGGACTATAAGGAATTTCACATTGCCGGGCACAACCTGGCGGTCAGCCAGATTACCACCATGGATTCCGAACGGCTCCTCGACCGGATGGAGGAGTTTATGTCCATCATGACCTCGGTCCGGGAGAAGCGGGGGCTGAATACGGTTGTGCTGATGATTACGGATGTCCTCCTGGAGGGGACCCAGCTGCTCTTTGTCGGCGACGAGGAGACCATCCGGCAGGCCTTCGGGATTAAGGGGGAGGAGAACTGCGCATTTCTTCCCAAGATTATGTCTCGGAAGAAACAGGTGATTCCGATGCTCTCCGCCCTGTGGGGGTGAGGGGGGCTCCCCCCCGGCGGGGGGGACGGGGCCTGTGCTCGCCCTTGCGGGCGGGGAGGGTTTCAGCCCTTTGGGGGCTGGTCCAATGCACCCCCCATTTTCTCTTTTTATTCCCGGAATAAAAAGAGAAAACGGGCCGTGCACGGTCCAAAAGAGAAAAACAAGGGGATGCGGTTACGGGGGCGCGGTGGGAAGCCTGGAATAAGACAGGCATGTCCCTGCCCGCGGCGCGGTGCGGGCGGGGGTTTTGGTGGTTATCGAAGGATTGTCCTTCTGTTTCCGCTGCCGCTGGCTTGGCGGTTGGGAGGGCGGGTCCCCGGTTTGTCATTGCTCCATGAGCTTCGCCATGAGCTGTGCGCCGAAACGGGCGCCGGCGTAAAAGCCTTCCTCTGCCTTCTTGTTCGCAAGCGCCTCTATGCTGGGAATCAGCGCCTCTTCCACAATCCTGTCCACTGCCCGGAGCTGGTTCCTGATCTTCTCCTCCTCCACAGTTTCTGGCTCCTCCAGATCGGACAGTACCACCAGAGAGGGAAGCCTATCATGGTATATCTCGCTTAAATAATCTCGCATGTGGAACACTCCTTTCAAAATCACGAAGTGTGGGTTATGTTGAGTATAATCCACAAATCGTGGGTTGCCAAGAGGATTTATGAGAACGGTAATTATTTTTAAAGATCGCCTAAAACAGCTCCGAACGCAAGCCAAGCTCCAGCAAAAAGAGTTGGGGGCGCAAATAGGACTGAGTGCAAACGCCATCAGTATGATAGAAACCGGCAACCGAGAGACGTCTTTTGAAAAGCTGGTTCAGCTGGCGGAGTATTTTCAGGTATCCGCAGACTATCTGCTAGGCATCACCGACGACCCCACCTGGCGGGGCAAGTCCGGGGAAGGGTCAGATTAGCGGCAGCGGAAACAGAAGGACAATCCTTCGATAACCTCCAAAGCCCCCGCCCGCACTGCGCCGCGGGCAGGGACATGCCTGTCTTATGCCCGAACCTCCGGCGCGCCCTGCGTCCCCCGTCCCCCCGCAGGGATCGTACTTCTTTTTCTCTTTTGGACCGTGCACGGCCCGTTTTCTCTTTTTCTTCTGGCAAGAAAAAGAGAAAATGGGGGGTGCAATGAACCAGCCATCATCATGGCTGAAATCCCCCCGCCCGCAAGGGCGAGAATACCCCCCCCCATTCGGGGGGAGAAGGAGGCCCCCCATGCCTCAGGCACCTGATTTTGCCGGCCTTTTTGATGACGATATCAACCTCCGGGGCCTCTTTGACATTCTGAGCCCCGAGAACAATGTGGTTCTGGCCGACGATATGATGCTCTCCGACGCCCGGGGAATTATTCTCCGGGTCAGCGAGAGCTATGAGAAGAACTTCGGCTTCGTGCACAACTCCATCGTGGGCCGCTCCGCCTTTGACCTGGAGGCCGACGGCACCTTCTCCCCCTGCGTCACCGCCGAGGTCATCCGCCAGCGGCGGAAAATCACCGCCACCCAAACCATCAACCACGCCCACAAAAACGTGATGACCGTGGGCATTCCCCTCTTTGACAGCGCCGGGGAGCTGAAGTTCGCCGTATGCTTCAACACGGTTTCCATGGAGCAGATCAACGCCATCCAGCGGAATTACCGCCACCTTCAGGACTCCCTGCAGCAGTACTCCCAGGAGATCGCCGAGCTCCGCACCCGGGCCACCTCCACCAGCCTCATTTTCAAAAGCGCCTCCATGCAGCGCCTCTGGACCCTCATGCAGAACACCGCCAACACCAAGGCCAACATCCTCATCACCGGAGAGACCGGCGTGGGCAAAAGCGCCGTCGCCAAGGCCATCCACGCCATGAGCAGCCGGGCCGACGGCCCCTTCATCGAGGTAAACTGCGCCGTCCTTCACGAAAACCTCATCGAGTCCGAGCTCTTCGGCTATGAGAAGGGGGCCTTCACCGGCGCCGCCAGCGGCGGCAAGATCGGCAAAATCGAGCTGGCCAACAACGGCACCCTCTTCCTGGACGAGATTGGGGAGCTCCCGCCCCACATTCAGTCCAAGCTCCTCCAGCTCATTCAGGAGAAGACCATTGAACGCCTCTCCGGCAACCGGAGAATTGAACTGGACTTCCGCCTCCTGGTGGCGACCAACCGGAACCTGGAGGAGGCCGTCCAGCGGGGCCTCTTCCGCTCCGACCTCTTCTACCGCCTCAACGTCATCCGCATCCACATCCCCCCCCTCCGCCAGCGGCGGGAGGACGTGCTCCCCCTGGCCCACCAGTTCCTGGCCCGGTTCTGCGGGGAGTATGACAAAACCCTCGCCTTCAGCCCCCGGCTTCTCTCCTTCCTGGAGCGGTACGACTGGCCGGGGAACGTCCGCCAGCTGGAGAACCTGATGGAACGCCTCGCCATTACCGTACAGGACCCCATCATCGACCAGGGCCACCTCCCGGCTGAGTACGCCACGGAGTCCGCCGCCCCCGCCCGGGAGGGCACCCTGGCGGAGCGGATGGACGCCTATGAGGGCCAGATCATCCGGGAGTCCTACCGCCGCTGGGGCACCACCGTGGCCGTGGCCCGGGAGCTGGGCATCTCCCAGGCCACGGCGGCCCGGAAGGTCGCCAAATATGTAAAATAGCGGGAGGTTTTCATGAGCCTTGTTCAGCTGAAAACGGAACTGCGTCAGGAGCTGAAGCTGACCCCCCAGCTCCTGCAATCCATGGAGGTCCTGCAAATGACCTCCCAGGAGCTGCTGGAATACGTCGCCCGCTGCGCCGAGGAAAACCCCATGCTGGACCAGTCCGACCCGCCGGAGCGGGCCTATGAGGCCCTCCGCCGTCAGGCCGGGTGGATTGACGGCGGCGTGGGCCGGGCCAGCTTCACCCATGAGGACACCGCCCTGGAGTCCGGCCGCGAGGACGCCGGGCTGGAGAGCCTTTCCGCCTTCCTCCGGGACCAGCTCCAGCGCCTCCGCCTGCCCCGGCCCCTGGCCGCCCTCTGCGAATACCTGGCGGAGCTGGTGGACGAGGACGGCTACCTGGCCCAGGAGGACCTGGACGGCCTCTCCGGCCTGAAGATTCCCCAGCCCCTGATTGAGCGGGCCCTGGAAACCCTCCAGGGCCTGGACCCCCCCGGGGTGGGGGGGCGCTCCCTCTCCGAGTGCCTTCTCCTCCAGCTCCGCCGCCGGCACGACGCCGGACCCGCCGCCATGGAAATCGCCGCCCGCTTCCTGCCGGAGCTGGGGCGGAAGCACTACGCCGCCATCGCCCAGAAGCTGGGAACCACCGTGGAGGCCGTCCGGGAGGCGGAACGGGTCATCGCCGCCCTGGAGCCCCATCCCGGCCGGGCCTTCCAGCCCGCGGAGCCCACGGCCTATATCCGCCCGGACGTCTTCGTGGCGGAGCTGGAGGGGGAGTGGAAGGTGATTCTCAACGACTACTACCTCCCCCGGGTCTCGGTGAACGGCTACTACCTCCGGCTTCTGAAGGACTCCGGCGAGAAGGAGACCCGGGACTACCTCCGCCAGAAGCTCCGGCAGGCCAAGTGGCTTCTCAATAGCCTGGAGCGCCGGGGCGGCACCCTCCGCCGCTGCGCCGAGGCGGCGCTGGAGGCCCAAAAACCCTTCTTCACCGGGGAGACGGGGGCCCTGGCCCCCATGACCCTCTCCGACCTGGCGAAGCGCCTGGAGCTCCACCCCTCCACGGTCTCCCGGGCCATCCGGGGGAAGTACCTCCAGTGCCGCCGGGGCACGTACCCCCTGCGGTATTTCTTCAGCCGCCCCGTGGGCCAGACCTCCCGCCAGGCGGTGAAGCAGGCGCTGCTGGTCCTGATCCGGGAGGAGGACCGGCGAAAGCCCTACAGCGATCAGGCCCTCTGCCGCCTCCTGGCGGACCGGGGGGTTCCGGTGGCCCGGCGGACGGTGACGAAATACCGCCTGGAGCTGGGCCTGGGCTCCTCGGCGGCACGGCGGAAGTAGCCGGTACATAAAAAACGCCCCGCTCTTCGGAGCGGGGCGTTTTCGCGCAGGGGGGATTTTATTCGGCGGCCTCCGCCGGGGCGGGGGCGTAGGCGGTCCGGTGCAGGAAGGTCACGATCTGGCCCCGGGTGCAGGGGGTATCGGGGGAGAAGGTGGTACCGTCTCCAGTGCCGGAGGTGATGCCCTTCTCCACGGCCCAGGCCACGGCGGCGGCGTAATCCGCGTCCTTCTCCACGTCGGTGAAGCTGGCTTCGGCCTCGGTTTCGGGCCTTCCGGCGGCCTGCCAGATGTAGAGCATAGCCATGGAGCGGGTGCACGCCGCGTCGGGCTCGCCGTGCTCAGCGGAAACCTCGCTCTCAAACCACGCCAGAGCGGCGTCCCGATCCTTCACGCCCTCCTTGGCGCCGGGCTTTCCGCTGGCCCGCCACAGGAAGGTGAGGATGTTGGAGACAGAGCAGGTGTCCCCGGGGCCGAAGGTGGTTTCGGTCTTGCCGTTGGTGATGCCCTCGGCCACGGCCCACTCAATAGCCTTGGCGAAGGGGGAGGCCGCCGGGACGTCGGCGAACTTCGGGGCGGCGGGGGGGTCGGCGGGCTTTTCCTCCCGGGCGCCGGGCTTCACGTTCTGGACCTGGTCCACGTTCTTCTTGGCGTCATAGGTCTCGGAGGCGTCGTAGTTGAACTCCAGCTCCGTGGTGATCTTGTCGCTCTTGGGGATGAACCAGATGGCCCCGTCCAGGCTCATGACGCACTCCGCCAGCTCCGCGGCCCCCTTGGGGACCCCGGCGGCCACGTCCAGCTTGCCGCCCTGGTCGAAGAAATACATGGTGCCGCAGTTGTTGGCGTCGGGCTTGATGTCCTCGCCCTTCATCTTCTTGTTGGCCCCGTTGTAGACCACCTTGCAGTCAATGTTGGGGCCCACGCCGGCCTCGCCCTCCTTGGTGGCCAGTTTATAGTTCCAGCGGGAGGCGAAATACACGCCGTTCTCATCGGGCTTCAGCACGGTGCGGATCTCCTTGGTCTCGCCGGTGACGCCCTTGCACTCCTTGAAATCCTGAATCAGCTGAACGGAGCCCGCAGGGGCCTGGGCCTGGGCGGCCCCGTCCAGGGGGAAGGCGTCCACGTTCCTGGCGTCCTCGGGCTTGGCGTCCTTGTACTGGAACTTCACGGCCATCTCCAGGTCCCCGGTCTTGGGCATGGCGATGACGGTCCAGTTCTCCAGGTCCACCTTGAACTTGGCGATTTTCTTGGCGTCGCCGGGGGCGCTCCCGGTGCTGGTCTCCACCTTGCCGTCCAGCTCGAAGACGCTGACCTTCACGTCCTTCAGGCCCTCCAGGTTCAGCTCCTCCGTCTTGACCTTGTAGTCCTGGCCGTCATAGGTGACGGTGAGGCTGATGTTCTCCACGCCGTACTTCCAGGGGGAGATGTAGTACCCGCCCTCCACATCGACGTACGTGGCGGTTCCCTTGCCGTCCTCCACGCCCTCGGTCTGGAAGTCGTGCTTGACCTTCATCTCCTTGGCGGTGTAGATGGTGCTGGCTGAGGCGCAGGGAATCACGGTACAGAGCAGGATCAGCGCGAGAAACAGGGACACATGTTTTTTCATTGGTGCTGCCTCCATTCAATTTGGGGGGCCTTCGCCGTCCCATCAAAGTAGTTTCAGTATAGCACCAGAAATTGTAAAACTCAACCCACGGTCCGCCAAAATTCAAACGTTTGCGTTATGCACAATCACGAACTTCAGAGCACAAAAAACGCCTCCGCGCCGGAGCGCGAAGGCGTTTTGCCGCGATGCCGCGAACGGGGGCCGTCAGAACCCCTCGATGATCTCCGCCAGCTCCAGGCCAATGCGCTTCTGGGCCTCCCGGGTGCCCGCGCCGACGTGGGGCGTGCAGCTCACCGCCGGATGCCCGGCCAGGGCCCAGTTGGGGTCCTTCTCGCTCATCCACACGTCCAGCCCCGCCGCCCGGACCTTGCCGGACTCCAGGGCCTCCAGCAGGGCGGCCTCGTCCACGTTGCTGCCCCGGGAGACGTTGATGATCACCACGCCGTCCTTCATCTTCTCCAGCGTCTCCCGGCTCACCAGGGGCTTGTCCCCGCCGGGGGCGCAGAGAATCAGGATGTCGGACCCCGCCAGCAGCTCGTCCATGGAGACGAACCGCATGGTCTCGCACTCGCAGCCCTCCGGGCGGTGGCGGTGGACCGTGGACAGGACACGCATGCCCAGGGCCTGGCACTTGTCCCCCGTCAGCCGCCCGATGCGGCCGTAGCCAATGATCCCCGCCGTTTTCCCCGCCAGCTCAAAGCCCTTGGAATAGGCCTTCTTCTCCCACTTCCCCTCCCGCATGGTGTGCCCGGCGACGGAGATGCTCCGGGCGCAGGAGAAGAGGAGGGCCAGCGCCAGCTCCGCCACGGCGTTGGAGGAGGCCCGGGGGGTGTTTTTCACGGTGATGCCCGCCGCCTCGGCGTAGGGGACGGCGATGTTGTCCACCCCCACCCCGGCCCGGACGATGAGCCGGAGGCGGCCGCCCCGGGCAGCGTCAATCTGGGGCTCTTTGATTTTGGTGGCGGAACGGATGATCACGGCGTCGAACTCCCGCAGGGCGGGGCCCAGGGCGCCGGGCTCATAGAACTGCTCCACCACCTCGAAGCCCCCGGCCCTCAGCCGCTCCACGGCGGAGGCGTCCATGCCGTCGGTGACTAATACGCGCTTTAACATAGTGTAGTACCCCTTTCTTCTGCTCTAAGCACACCCCAGGGGTGCTGATTTTGGGAAGCCCTTCTGCCCATTGGGGGATGGGCGGGCTGCTGGAGGGGGGGGCGGGCCGCCGGGGGCGGCGGTCCCTGCAATTGGAATCATCCCGCAGGGGACGGCCCCTTGGCCGTCCCGTCCGCCGGTTTTATCCGGATTCTCAGGCATGCTCCGCTTCGTACTTCTTGAGAAACTCCACCAGGGCCTCCACGCCCTCCTTGGGCATGGCGTTGTAGATGGACGCCCGGAGGCCCCCCACGCTCTTGTGGCCCTTGAGGTTGTCGAAGCCCGCCGCCTTGCTGGCGGCCACCACATCGGCGTCCTGCTCCTTGCTGGGGGTGACGAAGGGGACGTTCATCAGGGAGCGGTCCTCCTTCCGCACGGCCCCGGTGAAAAGCTTGGACTGGTCCAGGAAGTCGTAGAGAATTTTCGCCTTTTCCTCATTGCGGCGGTGCATGGCCTCCAGGCCGCCGTTCTCCAGCAGGTATTTGAAGACCTTGCCGCAGCAGTAGATGGCCCAGCAGTTGGGGGTGTTGTACAGGGAGTCGTTGTCCGCGTGGGTCTTGTAGCGCAGGTAGGTGGGCACAAATTCCGGAAGGTCCTCCCGGATCAGGTCCTCCCGGATGATGACCACGGCCATGCCCGCCGGGCCCACGTTCTTCTGGACGCCGCCCCAGATGAGGCCGTATTTCGCCACGTCGCAGGGCCGGGAGAGGAACATGCTGGACTGGTCGGAGACCAGCGGCTTGCCCTTGGTATCGGGGAGGCTGAAATACGTGGTGCCGTTGATGGTCTCGTTCTCGCAGATATAGACGTAGGAGGCGTTGTCCGGGATGTCCAGATGGGAGCAATCGGGGATATAGGAGAAGTTCTTGCCGGCGGAGGAGGCCACGATTTTCACCTCGCCGTATTTCTTCGCCTCGGCGATGGCCTTCTTGCTCCAGGCCCCGGTCTCCACGTAGCAGGCCGGGCCGTCCTTCATCAGGTTCATGGCGGTCATGGCGAACTGGACCGTGCCGCCGCCCTGGATGAAGAGGACCTTGTAGTTGCCGGGGACGCCCATGAGCTTCCGGAGGTCCGCCTCCGCCTCGTCCCGAATCTGCTGGAACTCCTTGGACCGGTGGCTCATCTCCATGACGCACATGCCGCTTCCGCGGTAGTTCATCATCTCGGCGGCGATCTCCTCCAGCACCGGCTCCGGCATCATGGCGGGCCCGGCGGAGAAGTTATAGGTGCGGCCATATTTCATGCTGTTTTCCTCCATTCACGCATTTCCACAAATTCCGCCCCAGCTGGGGCTGCTTTCCTGTCTATAGTATACAGGGTTTTTCCGGCGGAATCAACCATTTGCGCAAATTTTGCGAAGACGGGGTTTGTTCCGGGAAACGGGGCAGCACCTCCGGGAGAAGGGTGGAAGCCCTAGAGAAATGGCCTGACCAGGGGGTCAGACCCCACAATGATGGTGCGAAGTCCTACCGGAAGAGGTTGCATGAATAAGAGGCGTCTACCGGGGGACCGGTGGAAACCCTGGAGACGGGCGGACACATAGGTCCGCCCCAGGCTGTCGAAAAAGGATTTTCGCCAGCCTGAGCAAGTTTTCAAAACGTTTAAAAACGTTTTGAAAACTTATGATTGAAAACGAAAGGAACCCTTCCTGGGTTCCTCTCGTAACTCTCCTCCTTCCCGTCGAGGATGGTTTTTACGGTTTTTCGACACTCTGGGGCGGACACATAGGTCCGCCCCTACGGCAGCACCTCCGGGAGAAGGGAGGTTCCGGGAAAAAGGCGGATACAGCACCGCACCAAAATTGACGCTTGTCAATTCGACGACCTCCAAACCCCCGCTCGCACTGCGCCGCGGGCAGGGACATGCCTGTCTTATTCCATGGCCCCAGGCGCGCCCCCGTAACCGCATCCCCTTGTTTTTCTCTTTTGGACCGTGCACGGCCCGTTTTCTCTTTTTATTCCGGGAATAAAAAGAGAAAATGGGGGGTGCATTGGACCAGCCCTCAAAGGGCTGATGACCTCCCCCGCCCGCAAGGGCGAGCACCAGCCCCGTCCCCCGCCGGGGGACACCCCCCTCCCCCCGGCAGGGGGGACACAGCCAGCTCAGCCAGCGGCGACCCCCGAGAGAGCCCTTTACACCGGGTGGCAGCCGTGATACAATAAACCCTGAATTAGAGAAACGGGAGCGCCCGCAAGAACCCGGAGGGGCCTGCGGAAACCCCGTTTCCGGAAAACAGCCCAGGCGGGGCGGCGGAGGGATCGTATGACATTTGACAGCATCCGGAGGGAGCTCCGGTCCCGTTGGGGCCTGACCCTCCTCTATGCCCGGGCCCTTGGAAAGTGGCTGCTGCTGGCCACGGCGGCGGGGGTCTCCTGCGGCCTGGTGGGAACGCTGTTCCACGTGGCCGTGGAATGGGTGACGGAGCTCCGGGGGGAGTACCCCTGGCTTCTTTGCGGCCTGCCCCTGGCGGGCCTGGCCATCGTGGGGCTCTACAAGCTGCTGAACACCGAGGGGCAGGGGACCAACGATATTTTCGACCAGGTCCGTCAGGGGGGCGGCATCTCCCTCCTGCTGGTCCCCGCCATTTTTCTGGGCACGGTGCTGACCCACCTCTGCGGCGGCTCCGCCGGGCGGGAGGGGGCGGCCCTTCAGATGGGCGGGTCCCTGGGCTACCGGGTGGGGCGGCTCTTCGGCCTGGACGAGCGGGATCTCCGCGTCGCCACCACCACCGGCATGGCGGCCTTCTTCACCGCCCTCTTCGGCACGCCCTTTGCCGCCGCAGTGTTCTCCATCGCCGTGGTCAGCGTGGACTCCTTCTATCACGCCGCCTTTTTCCCCGCCCTCATCGGGGCCCTGGAGGCCTACGGCGTCTCCCGGCTCTTCGGGGTGGAGCCCACCTCCTTCCTGGTGGAGGCCCCGGCCTTGTCCGCCGGACTGCTGGTCCGGGCGGGCCTCCTGGCGGGGCTGTGCGGGCTGCTCTCCGTGGTGTTCTGCGGGACCATCCGCCTCACGGAGCACCAGCTGGCAAAGCGGATTGCCTCCCCCTGGCTCCGGGTGCTGGCGGGTGGCTGCGCCGTCGCCGTCCTGACCTGGGCCTGCGGGACCACGGACTACAACGGCGCGGGGATGGCGGTCATCGCCGCCGCCGTGGAGGAGGGGACGGTCCACCCCGCCGCCTTCCTGTGGAAGATTCTCTTCACCGCCCTCACCCTGGGGGCGGGCTTCAAGGGCGGGGAGGTGGTGCCCTCCTTCTTCGTGGGGGCCGCCTTCGGCTGTGCTGCGGGACCGCTGCTGGGTCTTCCGGCGGGGTTCGCCGCAGCCCTGGGCCTGGTGTCCGTGTTCTGCGGGGCCACCAACTGCCCCCTGGCCTCCATTGCCCTGGCCATTGAGCTCTTCGGCAGCGGGGGGCTGCTGTATTTCGCCCTGGCCTGCTGCGTCAGCTACGTCCTCTCCGGCTACGGGGGGCTGTACTCCAGCCAGACCATCCTCCACTCCAAGCTGAAGGGCCGGTATATCAACGTACATGCCAACGATCAGGCCGTAGAGCGCACCGCTGCGGCCCGGGAACCCCAGGAGGCGCTCCGATGATTTCCAATATTTACCCCCCCCCCCCCGCGCGAAACCGGACCGTTGATCTGGTAAAGAGCGTTGCCATTTTCGGCGTGCTGCTGATTCACACCAGCGCGGGCTGTCTCGCGCCCCTCCGGCTCTCCGCCTTGTTCTGGAACGCCCTGGCCCGTCCGGCGGTGCCCCTGTTTCTCATGGCCAGCGGGGCCCTGCTCCTGCCGCCGGAGCGGGAGCTGACCATCCGGAAGCTGTATACCCGCAATATAGCCCGGCTCCTGGCGGCGCTGTTTTTCTGGGCGGCCTGCTATAAGCTGGTTTTCCTGGCCCTGATGGACAGCCTGACCCCCTGGGACCTGGAGGCGGCGGTGAAAAACCTCCTCCTCTTCCGCCATGAGGAGCATCTGTACTACCTCCATATTATGCTCCTGGTCTATGCCTTCCTGCCTCTCACCCGCCTTCTGGCGGGGCAGGGGCACATCCAGCGGTACGCCCTGGCGCTCTGGTTTCTGCTGGGCATTTTGTATCCCACGGTTCGGACCCTCTGGCCCTTCACCCTGCTGGAGGGCATTCCGGTCCAGTGGCGGATGAACATGGCCTACGCCTCCATCGGCTACACCCTGCTGGGGCACTGCCTGACGGTTTACCATCCCCATCCCCGGCGGGGGTTCTGCCTGCTGGTCCTTCTGGCGGGTTTCCTGCTCACCTTCGGGGGGACCTGGGCCGCCTCTGCGGCGGCGGGGCGGCTGGAGGAGCATTTCCTGGAGGGCATGGGCGTGGGCGTGCTCCTGGAGGCCGTAGGCATCTGGGGGCTGTGCGCCTCCCTCCCGGACCGGAGGCGGAGGGCGGCGGAGAGCTTGTCCAGGGCTTCTTTCTGCGTTTTTCTCACCCACGTGTTCTTTTTGCAGCTTTTTGCCCGCCACGGGCTCCGGGCGGCGGAGGGCCCGGCGCTGGTTACTGTGCCGCTGGTGGCGGCGCTGGTTTTGCTCTGCGGCTGGGGGGCTTATGGGGTGCTGTCCCGGATTCCCGGGGTGCGGCGCTGGCTGATTTGACCGCCTCCCCAGGGGGCCTCCCGGAGGGGGTTCCCCCGACGGGGGGAAGGGGGTGTCCCCCGGCGGGGGACGGGGCTTTTACTCGCCCTGACGGGCGGGGGGGCTTCAGCCCTTTGAGGGCTGGTCCAATGCACCCCCCATTTTCTCTTTTTATTCCCGGAATAAAAAGAGAAAACG
>JBCLRG010000055.1:0-17574 GCA_041223955.1 Oscillospiraceae bacterium 38-13
CTCCCATCCTGGCGGCGCGCCTTTTGTCGCTATTCACACGGGTTTTGTGCCTGGAATACTGTGTATTCAGTTGTCGGTGGGAGGCTTGTCCCTCCTCACCTATCAGTCGGATTTTTGGCGGTCTGTTGCGTCTATCAACGGAAGAATTTCAAAATTTCCTGCAAATTTTTTAGGCCGAAGTCAATAGAGCGGGTGATCTGGCTCTTATTCACTCCCTCGGCCTTGGCAATCGCTGTTACGCTCCGCCCCAGGATGAAACGGGCATAGACGCGCCGGGCCTGGACGGGCGGGAGACGGTCAAGGGCGGCATAGAGGGCGGCGTGGTCCTCGGCCTGCTCCATGATCTCCTCCGGGGTCAGCGGGGGATAGGTCACGTCGGCCTCAAAACCAGGAGTGCCGTAAGCGGGAGCACTCGCCGCGCTCCCGCTTCTTGACGCTGATCCGCTCCCCCGTGACGGTCATGCCGCCGCAGTCCAGCTCCACAGTGTAGAACGGTTCCGGGGCAAAGGCGGCGATTTCCGCCTCCCGCTGGACAATGAGCGCCAGCGTGGGGGACATCACCCGCCCAATGTTCAGCGTCCGGTTATACAGCACTGAAAACAGGCGGGTGGCGTTGATGCCCACCCGCCAGTCGGCCTTCTGTCGGCACAGGGCCGCTTGGTGGAGGCCGTCATAGTCCCTGCCGGGGCGGAGGCTGGCAAAGCCCTCCCGGATGGCCCCGTCCTCCATGCTGGAGATCCACAGCCGCTTCATGGGCTTGGCGCATCCGGCCAGATGGTAGGCGGTGCGAAAAATCAGCTCTCCCTCCCGGCCAGCGTCGCAGGCGTTCACCACCGCCGACACGTCCTCCCGGCGCAGCAGGGTCCGCAGGGTGTCGAACTGGCTCCGTTTCTTCTGCCCGATAGTAAAACGCCAGCTTTCCGGCAGGATGGGCAAATCCTCCCGCCGCCACTTGCCGTACCGGGGGTCGTAGGCCGCAGGCTCGGCCAGCTCCGCCAGATGCCCCACGCACCAGCTCACCAGCCAGCTCCCGCCCTCCATGTAGCCCTCCTTCCGGGCCGTGGCCCCCAGCACCTTGACGTGATTAACTTCAAATCCTACTCCAAGTCCTACAAGGTGAAAAAGCGGATTGAAAACCCGGAGGAGAACCGGGCAATCTTCCTCAACGTCCACGAGGCTATTATCGACCGGCCTACCTGGGAAAAGGTGCAGAGCATGAAGAAAGGGACCCGCCGGAGGCGGCCCACTGTCACCCAGGAACCCAGCGTGTTTTCCGGCGTTCTCAAATGCCCGGAGTGCGGCGGCAACCTCAACTTCCACTTCAACCAGGGCAACCACGCTATTAAATTCTTTAGCTGTCAGAACCACAATTCCGGCCTCCGCAAGTGCTCCAAAACCCACTATATCCGGCTGGAATTTCTGGAGCGGGTGGTACTGTACGAGGTGAACCGGCTGGCTTCTTTCGCCAACGAGTACGAGGACGATTTCATCAAGGCCATGATGGGCCGTTCCGCAAAAGTGACGGAGAATGAGCGGGCCAGGAAGCAGCGGGAGCTGGATGGGCTGCTGGCGAGGGACAAAGAGCTTGACGGGCTTTTCGAGAGGCTTTACGAGGACAACGTGAGCCAGAAAATCAGCGACGCCCGGTTTGCGAAAATGTCCCAGCGGTACGAGCAGGAGCAGGGGGAGAACGCCAAGCGGATCAAGGCGCTGCGGCTGGAGCTGAAAAAGAGCGAGGGCCAGAGGATGGACGTTGACACGTTTCTTGAAACGGTCCGGCGGTACACCAACGCCACCGAGATTACCCAGCGCATGGTGGCAGAGCTGATTGACCATATCGACGTGTACCATGCGGAAAAGCAGGATGGCGTTACCACCCAGCACATCACCATCTATTACAACTGTATCGGCACTTTCTCCGTCCCTGACCGCCGGAAAATCCCGGCTGCGGAGATCACTATGGGGACGAGAAAGGGAGTAGCTGTCAGCTACTCCCCGGAGCGGATCGCCGTATAGGATTTTGAGCAAAAATAATGCGAAGTGTCCTCCAAGGATACTCAAATCCTATAAGGACACTCCGCATGTCTTGTGTTGACAAAAAAGATGCAGTCAGAAAGCCTTGCGGCGAATAGTTTTGAAATGTCATAAAGTGCTTATAGTTAATCTGCCAGCCTCATAAATTCGTTTAGGCTTGGCCAGGGACGCTCAATTATTCAAATGTAAGCGTCCTAGATTCTAACATATTTTTGCCATACATTTCATATACAGCATCCGCCGTACAAGATACTACATCATTAATGGAATAACCCAACAGTTCTAATATCTCAGATAAATCTTTTTCTGATTTTCCTTCAAATTCCATATACACAGGTATTCCAGGCCAAAAGTCAAAATCAATTTCATGTTCTCGAAGTTCAAATATCATTCGCCTTTTTTCTTGGTAACTTTTAAAAACATAGCCAAGTTGTCTCAAAAGCATATCTGTTTCAGAAAATGAAGAGACTGTAATCTCTGTTTCCATCAAATTCTGAAGAGAAGAATTTCCATCAGCAAGAATATGCTTTACGGCTAATGTAGTCTTATCATTTGTCCGACGCAATCTTATCCATTTTCTAGGGTTAATGTTAAATCGTTTCATGTAAGCTTCAAATTTCGACGAATTCACCAATTCTTTCCAATTTGAAAGCGCTAAAATATCAGAAAATTTATTTATTCCATTTACCCCACAAAATGGTAAAGCTGATACGGCATCCCAGTTGTCTAATTCGAAAAAAAGCAATTTTAATTTTTCATAATTTACCGATAGTGAAGTATCACTTTTTGCTGTATTTAGTTGTGAAAGTATTTCCCGATATCGTCCAAATATCGAAGGTAAATCATAGGTATAAAGTTGCTGAGAAACATCAGCAACATATTTCCCTCCATTACTAAGTATTTTTTCTTTCTCAACTTCAACATCTACGTTTAACACTTTTACTTCAAGTTCCATTCCCATAGCCTATCTTCCACATGTTGCCCAAAAATTGATAGCTTGGATTGTATGTTCAAAGAAAAGAATGCCCCGCATTTCGCAATATTCCTTCAACAGAGATAGTTCTTTAGAGACATCTACAAACTTAAATTCGCCTTCCATGGCACCTTCTAAATAGTGTACATCATCAATATATTTTAAATCCGCTGAGTCAATCCCTAAACGCCATAGAATATGTTCATTAACAGCCAATCCGCTTGCTACAATACATGTTTTCAATTCTTTACACAAATCAACAATTTCATACAATTCTTCTATAGGAACTATTTTTTGTGGAAAAATTGGACGGATGATTGTTATCGTATCAACCCCTTCCTCGCCAAGTAACGACAAAAATTTTATCCGCGCATATGGGGAAGGAACAAGATTGGGATTTTCAGACTTAGAATACGATTGAGTTGCAAAAACTGATACACCGACAAATAATTTTTTCCCAATCGAGGACATTTGAGCCTTTAGCTTTTTTAATCTCACAATATGCTTGCTTTCAAATACGTTACGAGTTATAAGAAAAATATTACAGTGATATCGCTCAAATATTCGTTCACATAATTCAATGCCCATATCTGGGTTAACAAAATTCTCTCTTCGCTGAGAAATATATACAATATCAAATGTTTGGTTCTCTATGGAACTAATAATATCATTCATAGAACGGTTGCCATTCTCCCGCTGAATATCAAGAGTGTAACAATGTTTGCACTGATATGGGCATATATCATCAAACGAAACTAAAACACGATTTGCTATTTTCTCCATAATAATGCCTTTAGCCTCCAATCATATTATATCTTTACATATCCTCTGGCTGAATACACGAAAAGTCAATATCTACCTCATAGTGATTTAAAAGAAGTTGTGACAAGGTTTGAGCATATGATTCAGAGAGGTAAAGAATACGGCCTAATTCAGATGGACTCTTAGTAATGATCTCAACAACATCTTTCTTAGGATTCTCAACTGAAAAGAAATCGAAAGAGAGAACCCCTACCACTTCTCCTGCTGAGTTGCGTATTGGCGCAACTAGCAACGCTATTCTCCGTTCTTTTGCACCTCGGGTTTTCTTATTTACCACATCAGATTCAATTCCTCTTCCTCCTAAATCAAGTTGATAACACTTATCATTTTTAAAATCATAAATGACTGGAACATTCGCCCTAATCATACCCCCAACGATTCCATAGCGCATTTTTCTAGTCTGGTGATGTTTTCTAATTGCCGGAATAATAGTATTATTAGTATTTTTGGCAACAAAAACAGTAAACCGAATATCGCGTTCTGGAATTAACTTTACAACAATGCAACGCATATATGCATCTAAGTTATCAGAGTGTTCTAACCCAATCAGAGACCTTCCAAACACTGGAAGAAGATGGTTTTCTATAAAGTACCGCTCCTTAATTGAAGGCCTTTGTTGCCTATATCTGCTCATAACTGGATCATCTAATAATCGCTTCAAGGGGAATGCCAATACAGTATCTCTTTCTGCTCCAATGTCTGCTATTGTTGCTTCACATTGTATTGCAATTACAGCATTATTTTCGAGTGCAAATATTGGAGCGCCACTAAAACCTGATTGCCCCGCTTGTCCACTCGATAATTTAAACAAATATTCGCAACTATTGCTACCTTGAATAAAATAATTTCCGATAATACTTCCCTCTGCGTCAGAAAATCCGCTGAGCAACTTACCTATACCTAGAGAAATAAACTTCCCCGAGGCCCGTTCCGGAAACGATATTGGCAATGGATTAACTTGACTATCTACATCGCCTGCTATTTCCAAAATGGCATAGTCTATCCCTCTTTCGTGGTCATACTTATGATTAAGCACTTTAACTTGGAGAGAATTACCGTTTACAAATTCCGCAGTTAACAGAGAAAATCCATCATAACTTTCAAATGCATGCCCCACAGATAACAGGTGAATTTTACTGATGGCAAATGCAGTTACGCATACAGCACCACTTACCATAATTTTGCAAACGGATTGCTCTATTAGTTGCTTATATTTTCTTTCTTCTTCCACTTTAATGTCACCTTTACTCCAATTGAACTACTACCAGAAAGAATGCATATATTACCACTCCCAGTAATACCAAAAGAAAATTCCAATTCCGTCTCATCCGCCAACATTTTATCAGAGAATACTTGGCTAAATTCTTCCATTTTCCGTCCTATTTTTTCGCATAGTTCTGCATTGAATTCTAGCATTTGTCCCACTGTGGAGGAAAGCCCAGTTGTATAAGTTCCTCTATCCGATATAGAAGTATCAGGCATTACTTCGATAAACAGTTTTGTGTCATCCATTAAGTCGTTTCCTCCTAACACAATTTAGAGACCCACTGATTCAACCCCTGCTGATAGAAAAGTGATAGAGCACGCAAAAATGGCTTAAGCAATGGAATAAGAATATTTGAGACATATAGAGTATAGATAACAAAAAAGAGATTGATTTAATAATATATCGACTGTACCGTTAGAAATATAAGTATATTGGAAATTTTTATTTGCGCCAGTTGTGACTTATGTTGCTGCAAATTATGATAAAAAGCACAAGAAATGAGTGCTCATTAAATCTTTTTCATTAAAATTATTCTGGATGTACTAAGATAATCGCTGCCCATAAGTTCCAACTCCTATTCACTAATAGAATTATCGAACAAGAATCTCAAAGGATAGACGAGGGTTGCCTTTCCAACATCATTTGTACCAATAATCAAGGCTTTCAAAAAAAATGATAGCTTCATCACTGAAATTCCGAAAACCTTTGATTTGGACTTGAGCGATTCTTATTTTAATCCTCCCATACGGGTAAATTAAAATATGGTTTGCTAAAGCCCGCAATCATCTGTTGTGTAATCGCACAATTGCCAACCGCGCTTTCGGATCTAACCATAAATGGAAGTCTGCTGCGATTTCAGGGTAAGCGCTCACACCTCCGCCCTTGCCCTGCTTTACGTGTATTCCAACCGCATGAGTCCTTCGAATCCACAACGATGGCGTAATAGTAAGCGATGTTGTATGTCCCTGGTGAATTAGTTCCTCACAGGCTTTATCGTCAAATTCCTCATTCATATCATTTTCCCATTGGCGGAGAAACTCCAATGTATTGCGGCTGCGCATCCAGCTTTGAATAACATAGCCGGGAGCCTCTTCAGAATACTGCCTTGCCAACTCGGTCAATGACACCATATCCTTGCAGATCATCAGTCTCATGTATAGTTGCATAGTTTCATGGTAGTCCCTAATTTTTTTAGATGTCCGTAGCTTTTCCTCATTCAGCGAATCATAAAACTTCTCTCTTGATGTAGTAACAAGATCCGTGTCTATGATTTGTCTCGCTAAGAGCGAATCAATCGACGACTCATACTGAAATGCCAAGCGTGTGTAAAGCTCACCGACTTCTTGCTCTGTCATAATCCCATCCTCCCTTTTTCTACAAGTATATCAGAAAGGACAGGATTTGTACAGCTTTATTCCATTTTCATGGAGGTGGACTTATATCTGGTCGATTTTCTCGGATGTCCGGCTTTGTCATAATCCACATTACACCGGCGATCCCTTTCGAATTGAGCATCCATATACGCGTTTACCCCAACAATTGGAATATATTTCTTATTGGCCAAGAGCTTATCCACAGCCGCCCTGGTCCATTTGGGATTCCCTGTCGGGGAGAGAATACCTTTTGTAAAGAGCATATCAACAATCTTTCCCAAACTGGCTCCGGCAAGATAATGCTCAAATATTTTGCGGACAACATCTGCTTTTTCTTCATGCACAGTGGTTTCCTCGCCAACCAAAACATAGCCATATGGAAGTTTCATAATCGTTGCCCTTTCTTAAACATAAATAAAAGCAGGTTTAAGAGAGAACCAATCTCCTTAAATCTGCTTGCTGACACATGCAATGTGTAATTATATCCAATTCTGAGATGTGTATTTGGTGCAATCTCACCAAACGTAGACAAAACCTGCGTATAACTATCGTTACACACAGGTTTTGTCTACAATGTCTATTCTTGACAAAAAAGATGCAGCTGAATGTCCGCTCACCGTTTTTGGTTACAGGAACCGGCGGTCCCTTTCATCCGCCGTTTTTCCGCCAGAGCCGCCGCCATGTGGCGCGCCGCCATGACCGGATGATAAAGAATCATCCGGGGGCCTGAAAACCGCATGACCGTCCGTATCCGCTCCCGCATATCGGAGCGGTAGCAGTGAGTCCGGCAGTTGGAGCAGAAGGTCTTGGACTCCATGAAAGGACAGCTGTCAACCCGCCGCCGGGCGTAGGCCGCCAGTTCGGCACACCTGGGACATAGCCCGTCCTTTGTACGGTGCTGTTTCCGGCAGTAAAGGGCGATCATACGGGAGACGACCGCCTTTTCTCTTTCGCGCTTGGCCTCCACGCGACGCCGCGTCATCGGATCAGCCATAGGAGTGCAGTCCCGAGAGCAGAGTGTTCACGCCGATGAAGGTGAAGATCACGAAGCCCACCGCGATAATAGCGTACCAAGCCGTGCGCCTGCCCTGCCAGTTTTTCCGCAGACGCTGGTGGAGGTAAATGGCGTAGAAGATCCAGGTGATTAACGCCCAAGTCTCCTTGGGGTCCCAGGACCAGAAGGAGGACCACGCCTGTTCCGCCCAGACACAGCCAGAGAGAATCACCACTGTCAGCATCAGAAAGCCGAAGGCAATGAGCCGGTAGGAGAGGTAATCCATCTGCAGCAGCTTTCCGGCCTCCTCACCCTTTTTCTCCCGGAGCAGATACATGACGCCCACACAGCCCGCGATGGCGAAGGCCGCGTAGGAGAACACGGCGGAGCCAATGTGCAGGCCGAACCAGGCGCTCCGCAGGGCGGGCATCAGCTCTGAGATTTCCTTGGGCTGGAGGGCTGCGTAGGACAGCACCAGGAACATACAGGGCAGGGCAATGACGCCCATCCACTCCGCCTTCATCCGCAGGCGCAGAACGATGTACATCAGGGCGATCCCCCAGGCGAAGGCCGTGGAGAATTCGAACTGGTTGGACAGCGGCAGCCGCCCGGCAATGACGCCCCGGGCGATGAGATAGGCGCTGTTCAACCCGAAGGCCAGGAGGCAGAGGACCCAGGCCCCCTGTTCCATAGTCTTCTTTTTGAAGGCTGCGGCGGCAAATTGCAGCAGCGTCGCCGCGAGATAAGCCGCCAGGGCGGCGAAAAAGACAGCGTTCAGCATGTCGGTTCCTCCTCGTTTTCCTCCGGCCCGCTTTGGGGCGCATAGGGCTCTCCCAGTACTGCCCCCAGCTCCAGGGCGGTCCCGGTGGTTTTTGTGCCGCAGATGGCATATCCCTCCGGCCGCAGAACGATGGCCACAGGGATATGGAAAAACGTCAGCCACAGGGCGAAGATCAGCAGAACAAACGTCCCGTACAGCGCCCCGATGACGGCGGAGGGCAGGGTTTTCACCCGGATGCCGGGATAGGAGATGGGATCGTTGAAGGTAAAGGTCAGTCCGCCCACCTCCACCGACTCCCCAGGCATAGCCAGCACCGGCGTGCGTCCCTCCGTCCCGCAGACCAGGACCTGATACACCGGGTCGCTGTAAGCCCCGGCGGTGCTGGTGATCAGGGTGAAATTCCCCTCCTCGTCCCGGACATAGCCGGGATAGAGGGCCTCGTACCAGATACCGCTGACGCCGTCCTCGGAGAGAAAGCAGACCTCGTCCACGGTGAACGTGTCCACGCCTCCGGCCTCATCCTCCACGGTGATAGAGCCGCAGGTTCCGTAGGTCTGCTGGTAGAACTTGTGGTTCCGAAAACTGTGGGGATAGTTCACACTGATTTCCGTCGGGCCGTCCACGGTCCCGTCCGGCAGTGTGACGGTGATATGGCTGGTGAAATCCAGCTTTCCGGTCTCGTCCTCAATGCGGAAGTCCTCCACCCGGAGTACCGTGCCGTCCTGGAGGACCGTGTCCTGGCCGGGGTAGGCGGTGTAGTCCCGCACGTCGGAGCAGGCCAGCACCCCACCGCCCACTACGAACACCAGCAGAATGCCCAGGTGGGTCAGGAAGGAGCCGTAGAAGCCCAGCCGGTTTTTGGTCCAGACGGTACAGCCCTCCGCCTCCCCGGGGCGGTACCGGGCGGCCCGGAGATGGTCTTCCAGCCGTTTCCGCTGTCCCTCACTCAGGGGAGCCGCCTCACGGACGGCCACCGCCCGCTCCGCCTGACAGCTTGCCGCCTCCCGCACCCGTCCGATGCGGACCACGCTGCACAGCAGGAGATTGGCGCACAGAAGCCCCACGAGCCCCACGAAGTACCAGGTGGAGAAAAGATGATCCGCCCCCAGCAGGAAGATCCAGCGGTGGGCGTTGGGGAAGTTTTGGACATACCACATAGCCTCATTTCCCTGGGGGACCAGAGAGCCCGCAAGGCTGACCGCCACGATGACGGCCAACAGGATCATGCCGAAGCGCATGGAGCGCAGGAAATTCCAGAGTTTTTTCAAAGCGCGGCCTCCTTCATGGAAACGCCGCCCCAATGGCGGGGCGGCGTATTTCTCAGTGTAGCAGGGCCAGGGCCTGGTTGGCGAAGTCCTCCGCCTTGTCCAGGCACCGGGTGTCCAGCTTGGAGTTGTGGGCTCCCTCGCTGTTCTCCACGAAGACGAAGTCCCAATAGAACTGGGCGCTCCGGGCCAGCTCCCGGATCTGGTTCAGCTGGTCCTCCGTGTACGCCCCGCTCTCCACGGCCTCCGCCAGAGTATCCGTCAGGCCCTCCAGCAGATAGCCGATGGCGTAGGTGCGACGCTCCATGGCCGTCTGGATGGCCCGGACCTCCGCCTTCAGGTCGGCGTGGCAGGAGGCGCAGGTACTGTCGATCAACTCCTGGCTCTCCAGGGGGGACACCCACTTGTGGCTGATATAGGTCTCCCCAGCCTCGTTGGTCAGCTCCGGCATGTGGCAGTCGGCGCAGGTGAAGTCGTTTTTATGCTGGCTGCCCTCGCCCATGAAGGTCTCAAATTCCGGATGCTGGACCTTGAGCTGGCGGACGCCGGTGCGGGGATTCGTGTAGTCCGAGAAGGGCTGGCCGTCCACAATGGTCCGGTTATAGAAATCCAGAATGGCGTCCGGATCCATTGTGGCCAGGTTGGAATAGGGCAGGGTGGTGGCCTTCTCCGCCCCGGCGAAGTAGTACTCCACGTGGCACTGGGCGCAGGAGAGGGTCTCCGGCGGGATGTTGTGCAGGTCCTCGCCCACGGCGTCGGCCAGATAGAGGTTGGAGATGGTGAACTCCCCCGGCTCGTTGGCGTGGCAGCTGTAGCAGGAAATGGGCTCAGTGATCTTCGCTGCGGCCTCCTCAAAGGGGATGGAGTAGGCCGCGCCGTTGGACTCGTTCACCATGGCGCTGTACTGGGGCGTTTTGCAGCTGAAGCAGTTGGCCAGAGCGTGGGGCCGCCCGGTGGAGGTCACGTCCTCCACCGTGTAGAGGTGGCCTCGTGCGCTGGAATAGTATTTGTTGAAGGCCATACCCTCGTAGACTTTGGACAACATGGGGTAATCCTCCACATAGTCGTGGACGCTTTCGTTTTCCGCGTTGGCCATATAGGAGGCGTAGATATCCGGGTACTGGCTCTCCCACTCGCCGGCAGTCATGACGGAGACGGCGGTGCCCCGCTCCGCCACAGAAATCACCTTGGGCGCTTCCTCCTCCGGGGGAGCATCCTCCGCCGGGGCGGAGTCCCCGCCGCAGGCAGTCAGCAGGCCGCAGAGCAGCAGGCTCGATATAAGCATCATCCAAATTCGTTTCATATGCGCAAACCTCCCAATTCTATGGCGTTCAGTCAATGCAGCAGGGCCATCGCCCGGTTGAAATAGTCTTCGGCTTTGTCCAGGCACTCGTTGTCCAGCTGGGAGTTATGAGCGCCCTCGCTGTTTTCCACGAACACGAAGTCCCAGTAGAACTGGGCGCTCCGTGCCAGCTCCCGAATCTCATTCAGCTGGTCCTCCGTGTACGCGCCGCTCTCCACGGCCTCCGCTAAGGCGTCCGTCAGGCGCTCCAGCTCGTAGCCCACGGCGTAGGTCCGGCGCTCCATGGCCTCCTGGAGCTCCTCCGTCTCTTTGCGCAAATCGGCGTGGCAGGCGGAGCAGGTGCTGTCAATCAGGGCCTGGTTGTCCAGGGGAGAGGTCCAGGTGTGGCTGACATAGGTCTCCCCCTGGGCATTCACCGCCTGGCCCATATGGCAGTCGGCGCAGGTGTAGTCCCCCGCGTGCTGGCTGCCCTTTCCCATGAAGGTCTCAAATTCCGGGTGCTGGACCTTGATCTGGCGCACGCCGGTGCGGGGATTCGTGTAGTCCGCGAAGGGCTGGCCCTCCACAGAGGTGTCGTTGTAGTAAGCCAGGATCGCGTCGGGGGTCATGGTCTCCAGGCTGGTATAGGGCAGGGACGTGGCCTTGGTGGCGGGATTGAAATAGTATTCCACATGGCACTGGGCGCAGGAGAGATTCTCCGCGTCCACCTTCATCAGGTCCCGGCCCATGGCGTCGGAAACGTAGGTGTGGGTCACCACCAGCTCGCCGGGGGTGTTGGCGTGGCAGTTGTAGCAGCTGATAGGTTCGTTGACCTGGGCCTGCATATCCTCAAAGGGGATTTGGTAGGCGGCGTCCCCCAGCTGGTTGACCTTGGCGGTGAAATCCGGGGTCTTGCAGCTGAAGCAGTTGGCCAGGGCGTGGGGCCGTCCGGTGGAGGTCACGTCCTCAATGGTGTAGACGTGCCCTCTGGCACTGGAATAGTATTTATTGAAGGCCATACCCTCATAGACCTTGGACAGCATGGGGTAATCCGCCACGTAGTCATGGACCTCCCGGTTTTCGGAGTTGGCGAGATAGGAGGCGTAGATGTCCGGGTATTGTTCCGCCCATTCGGCGGCGGGGGTTACCTTGACGGCGGTGCCGGTCTTCACGATCTGGGCGGCCCTGGGCGGCGCGGCGGACACTGTCACTGCGCCTGCCGGGGCGGCGGAGGGGTCCTGCAAATATGTACCGATCAGGTTTGTGGCGTTGATGACCGCCGTTGATGTGATGGTGGCTCCCGTGATGGTGTCCACATTCTGCCCCGGCTTGGCGGGAAGTTCCAAGCCGATGAACTGGTCCGTAAAGTCCGGCTCTTTCGCCTTGGAGCCGATGTCCTTGGTCTCCGAGAAGGTGGAAGAACCAACAACGACGCCCACGACCTTCCCCTCCGGGTCGATGCCGGAAATCACGTCCACCATGCCCTGGGAACCGCTGACGGTGGCCTGGCCCACATGGCCGATGACTTCTCCGCCTTTGAGGGCCGTGTAGGCGTTGTCCATGCCGCTGCCCTCTACCAGCTCCATGGGCTCAAATTTGTCCGCGTCCGGGAACAGCAGCAGACGGGAGGAATCCGCCGCCGCCAGCTTCCGGGCGCTGATGATGGGGTCCGTGACGTGATTGACCGCCCCCAGGGCGCCGCCGACCACCACGCAGGTGAGGGCCAGGGTCACGGTGTATTTTATATAGGTCCTCCAGTGTTTCAAGGCAATCCCTCCTTCGGTTTGTAAGGAAGTGAACATTCAAAAAACGCACAAGGGCCGTGAATGGATTGGTGAACCGAGAGAGTGGCTTTATTTGATAGAAGCGGCCTCTTCCCTCTCTCCAGCCTCCTGGGCGGCCTCGCCAATACGGGCTTCCTCCACTTTAATCTCCCAGTGGATAATAAGCGTCAGCGCGCCCCGGAGCAGGATGACCAGACCCAGCACCAGAAGCTCGCTGAGCTCCCGGACGATCACCGTCCGCAGCACCTCGCCGCCCAGCTTAAATTCAAGCGCCAGAGAGATCCCCTGGGCTAAATACAGGCGGATATGGGGCGTCCGTTTGATGCAGCCGATGATGCTCTTTACCGCTGTCACCAGGAGCACCGACACACCGACACACTCCAGGAGCAGCACGCCGTACTGCACTACGATCTGAAAAACGTCCTCTATCTGATGCAGCGCCGCCATGAGCCTCCTCCTTTGCCGTCGGCGGACTCCCGTCCTTGGAAAACCCGCAATATCCAAATTGTGGTAAATTCCGATATTTGCGCTTGAAATTCCAACTTTAGAATACTATAATTGAGGAAAAATGTATGTTGGAAATCCAACAAACGGAGGGTGATGAAGATTTTATTCGACAAACTGAATGGGTGTCCGCTCTTTTCCGGCATAGCGGAACAGGAGCTGCCGGGACTGCTGGACCACTTGGAGGCGACAACCGGAGTGTATGAGAAGAATACGACGGTATTCTGGGAGGGCGGAAGGGCGGACACCTTTGGAATCGTCCTCTCCGGCGGCGTTCATATCGTCCGGGAGGATTGCTGGGGGAACCGCAGCGTGATCGCGCGGATCGACGCGCCCCAGCCGTTTGGG
Organism: Oscillospiraceae bacterium 38-13; assembly: GCA_041223955.1. GTDB lineage: Bacteria > Bacillota > Clostridia > Oscillospirales > Oscillospiraceae > Oscillibacter. The sequence continues at coordinate 13,428 of JBCLRG010000055.1, forward strand.
GAGGCCTGCGCCTTTGCCGGGGTAGATTGCTTCCCTGCCAGCGTAATCGCGGCGAACAAGAGCGAGATTCTGCTGATCTCCGTCCAGAAGATGCTGGATGCGTCGGGAGATGATCCACGGATTATTCAAAACCTTCTGCGCCTTATCGCGGGAAAGAATTTGCTCCTGAAGGAAAAAATTGAATATTTATCCATCCGCACAACCAAGGAAAAGCTGATGGTTTACCTCACGGCTCAGGCAAAAGCACAGGGGAGCCGCCGGTTTACGATTCCGTTTGACCGTCAGGCGCTGGCGGATTACCTGGGCGTGGAGCGAAGCGCCATGTCTGCGGAATTGGGGAAGCTGCGCGCCGAGGGGAAGATTGAGTTTAAGAGGAACCATTTTGAAATACTGTGTTTGTAGTTTTAAGCGGATGTTGGCACCCCAGAGGCGATCGTATCGCTTCGAATTTTCTTCAGATGCAGATTTACGAAAAAACGAGAGCACATATGTCGGATTTAACAACGGTATTTTCACTGATGGTGACTATTGCCTAGAGATTGATCAGGAAGTGCGGAGAGACTGTATCAGCGCAGTACATCTCCAAAATATTTCGCAGACTATTGTGCATGAACAAGGTTGTCCAGTCTTTCTTTTCTCTGGAACACCCCATGATAACGCTATCAGGTAGTCATCTTTTTCTTTTCATGAAACCAGGGAAAAATTATTGTACATAATATAAATTAGACAAAGGGTTCAAAAGCCGCTGTTTTCAATTTTTTGACTTTGAATTTCGGCTTTTCTGACATTAAGCGTCCATTTTCGCGGACAATGAACCAATGCCAGAACGCCTGACAGCGCAAGGATTTCCAAAATAAAATAAGGGTAAGAGTATTGTCCAGTCCAATAAAACTGTTCAATACTCCTACCCTAATTCAGTGGCCGAAACCTTTGCGCCACAAGGGTTTGCTGGGTTTCGATCTTTTGCCCGCCGAAACCCAGGTAACGCAATCCGAACCCCCTGCCACATTACCAGGGTCAAAATTCTATTGAAAAATTGCACCTTGAGTAGATGGTTAAATTATAGCATATAGAGACTGCTTTGTAAATAGAAAATTGCAAATAAGCAGAGCGGTATTGAATTTCTTCATCAATACCGCTCTGCTTATTTGCAATTCTGATTTAACCCTTCAGCCGAATAATCTGCTCATACAGCACTGCGAACTTTTTCCGTATGACAGCGTTGGTGTGGTAATGGCCCAGGAACCAATTTCGGAATTGGCACCGTTCTGCCACCTCATCCAGGAAGTCCGTCAATGCGTCAGCCTTGTAAAATCCCCCGCTCAATTCATCCTGCACCGAGGTCGGCCCGCAGTGGGTGACGATGTAGTCCACCTTCCAGTCGTGCTGCTCCAGGCTGGCCCTGGCGGTCCGGTATTCTTCCTCGCTGGGCAGCTCCTCTTTCCACCAGGAGCGGTGGTTCACCCGGTACAGCGATCCCCTGTGATCCAGCATCCGGCATTTCCTCTTGAACTGCGGATCGTCCGGCTCCAGGATGCCGCCGCTGATATCGTGGCTGCTGGCGCCGCCCATCGTGAAGAAGGACTTGCCCTGGATATCGTAGATCTGACCCCGCAGCAGGTGAACCACCGAAGGGCGAACCCGCTGTATTGTGCCGCCGTGCCACTCCTCCGTCGGGAGCTCAGCCAGTATGTCGAAATTCTCATGGTTGCCGGATACAAACAGAGTGGTGAAGGGCTTCGCTTCCAGCCAGTCCAGCCAGTGCCTCTCCTGTCTGCTGCCGTCCCAAACGCCGCCGAAGTCTCCGGCAATGATCACACAGTCTTCTTTGGTCAGCTCTGCCTGTTCGTAGAAGATGTCTTTCTTGAACCGGGTGAAATCTCCGTGGGTGTCGCCGGTGATAAAAAATGCCATGGCTCTCTCCTCCAGCTCCTATTTTAGCACAATTTCCGGTCGATCACCACATCAACATCCTTGATTTTGACTTGGATGGTATCGGCGTCCACCACTGTGATCTGCTCCACGAACCTGCGGGTGATGCTGTCCTCATACTCCGTGAACCGCATTTCCTGCCGGTCCAACCACTCCTCCATCTCCCGCTGCCTGGAGGCCCGCATGGTCTGTTGGTTTTCATCCTTTTCCAGAGCCTGCATCTGGTCCAGGATGTCCTGCTTCTCCGCCGTCACCGCCTCCAGCTGGGCGTTCAGCTCCTTATTGCCCATGTCCCCCAGAATCTTGTCCAGGATGACCGCCTGTTCCGCTGTTAAGGCGTCCAGCCTCTGCTTCAGCTCCAAAGGGCTCACACCGTCCGCCTCGCTGTGGCTCTGGGCCAGTCCCGCCAGCTCCAGGACTCCGGCCTTCACCTCGGCCCGAATGGCGCCGTACTCGTTCAGGGCGTCCACGATGGCCCTGTGGAGTCTGCCTTCGTCCAGTGTGGGGGACTCGTGGCAGTAGTCTGTCCCGAACTCCAGGCGGGAGACACACCGCCAGACGATCCGCTTTTTGCCGTTTCTCGCCCATGTCACCCGCTTGTAGGGAGTGCCGCACTCTCCGCAGACCAGCCGCTCACTGAGGGCGTATTTGGCGGAATACTTGCCTTGCTCGGTCTTTCCGGTTTTCTGCATCACCTTCCGTTTACTGGCCCGGCGGGCCATCTCCTCCTTCACCCGGTAGAAAATTTCCCTGGGAATAATGGCGGGGTGATTGTTCTCGGTATAGTACATCGGCGGACGGGAGATAGCCTTCCTTGAAGGGCTTGTCGTGTTCCGCCGTCTGCTTTGAAACTTCTGACAGCAGATCGCTGTCTAAAATTTTGAACTGCTTTCCGCAGGTTCCACATGGCTGGATGAGAGTTTTCGGTGTAATAGCGGTCATATCCTCGTCGTCTAGTTCCCGCTTTGGCCTTATCGGATAAAAAAGCATGGAAATGGGGCAGTGGTCGGAGGCGAGGATGTCTTTGTGAAATCGGATACTTTGCACGAAAGACAGCAGCTCCCCGGAAACGAGAAAATAGTCCAGCCGCGAACCTCGATTTTCGGCGCGGTTCTTATTTTTCGGGCCCCACCATGTATAGGCTCCTTCTTTATTTGGATTCAATACCCGAAAGGCGTCAACGACTCCAGCAGCGAGAAGCTTGTCAAACCCATCCCGTACCTCTGAGCGGAAAAGCGGGTTGTCCGGCTCATTTTTCCCGTTCTCGGGATAGCTGTCAATGTAAGCGTGGGTTACGTTAAAATCGCCGCACAAAACAACAGGTTTCGGCAGATTGGCGATATATTCCCGCAGGGCCTCGTCCCACTCCAGGCGAAAATCCGGCCTGTCTGGGGAGTTGTGGGGGTGAACGCTGGGAACGTATACGTTAATAATATAGTAATCCGCATATTCCAGCGTAATCAGGCGGCCCTCCTCATCAAATTTGCCGTTTCCAAATCCCGTGGACCACGATAACGGTTCCTGCTTTGCCAGAATCAATGTGCCGGAATACCCTGGCCGCACGGCGGGGTTCCAAAACTGCTGATATCCGGGAGTGTTCAGAGCGCACTTGGTCTTGACTTCCTGGCAGCACATAATATCCGGTTTTGTATCTGCCAAAAAGCGTAAAAAGCCTTTCCTACGGCAGGCTATAATTCCATTTACGTTCCAGCTTATGATCTTCATTGAACAGACCTCCTCTAGTCAAGCCTCTTCATCGTTTCAGGATTATGGCTCTGTTTTCTGCCGGATGATGGAGCCTGTAAAGATATTTCTTTCTCCGACCTTTTCTCTAAGTGTTTCTATTTTCTCATAGTCTCGTGACTTGCGCAGACACTGGCTGCTCATCTCAAAACGTGGACTTTCTATCCCCGCCACAACCATGCGTTTTACATTTGAGCTGGCACATTATTTTAATTCAAAGAGACGGCCTTGCTCATACGCAAGGCCGTCTCTTTACCTTTCGAGGTATGGGTTTTCGTATCTATCCGAAAACTGACGCTCGTACAGCGACATTGAACACAAGCACACCGCAAACAGCAAGTAAAAGTATCAGGAGGAGGGGCGCAATAATTCCCGATATCCAAAAAAGCAAGGGCTTGACCGCTTTGATTGCCTCATAGCCGAGGCCCAGGCGGTCCATAACTCCTGGACGGTAACTTTCAATGAGGATGTC
>JBCLRG010000056.1:0-16292 GCA_041223955.1 Oscillospiraceae bacterium 38-13
TACCGCATAAAGCCCTGATAGATTGTTATTTTTCGTATCAGCAAGCCCAGCGCGGCCACCAGCCACACCAGCCAGATTTGATTGATTAACAACACTCCAATATCTTGAAGTGGGTGGGCAGTTGTTACATCATCTGTCGGACTACTTACCGTTTCATTGTGATGTTCCGTCCCAATAGCGGGAGCAAGATTGCCCCGGAATGTTTAGTGAGGGCTGTTGTTGCGGCGGTAAAGGAGCGGTCTGGGATATTGCTTGATCGACAGCCTGATATGCCTTCCCCATCAAGCTTACTTCCGTCCCGAACGGGAGCAGCAGCCGCAAAACAACAACCAGCCAAATGTAATACTGCCATTGCCGGCTGATTTTGTTTTTCAAAAACTGTTTTCCAAAAAGTAAAGCCAGAATAAGTAAACTGCCGGAAAAAGACATGGACAGGAAAATTTTCAAAACTGCGTTCATCGCTGCCCTTTTCCTTTCTCCAGCAGTTGTTTCAATTCCTCATATTCCTCGTCTGCCAGCAAATCGCCCATAATCAGATTGGAAACCAGACCTTTTGCGCTGCCCTCATAGATCTTGTCCAGGAAATTTTTTGTCTGCGCCGTCTGGTACTCCGCTTCCGAAACAAGCGTGGTATATTTGTTGCGGCGTCCGATTTTCTTTGCGCTCAGAAAGCCTTTGTTTATCAGCCGCGATAGGAGTACAATCAGGGTGTTCTTTTGACACGGCTTGCCTCTTGCGGCTAGCCCAGCCATGATATAGGGAAACAGTGTCACATCCTCCGGGTTCCCCCATACAATTTTCATAATTTCAAGTTCGGCGTCGGAAATTTGCTGTACCACGGTTCATCCTCCTTAATGTATAACATTCTGTTGACAGTTAAAATATAACACAATGTCGCCTTTTGCCAAGCGGGTTTTTGTAGATGCTGGAAATGAGGAACGCTACCGTAGCAAGCATAGAGAGTGTGGCCACACTCCCGCAAAACGGCCTAATCTGGCCCCAGCCGGGCCGTGTCCGTTTTGCTTGTTGGGATAGTCCCAAACCCTTATACAGAACAGAGGCAATATCAGCAAGGGCATGGCAGCCACGGCAATACATTCTGTCAAACTGATTACCGAAAAATCTGCTCCAAAGCACAGAAATAAGAGAATGGCAGAAGTCAGGGATCAGGCGTAGAAAAAGTAACTCCCAGAGGTATTGAAAACACATGCCTTTTTCGTGGGTATTGGAAAGGGGCAGGGTATTTATATCTGTTCTCCCGAAAATGGGGGTAACTTATTCTACACAGCCCCTCTATCCGACACTTTGACGGACAGCCCTAAATCAGCCCGCCAGCCTACGCATTTAGGCTCTATCCAGCGGCCTGTTTTCAGGACGTTCAAGAGGCGGTCACATAGGGGGTAATACGATTTGACCCGCACCCTCAAAAACGGGTTTCTAACTGCGTAGAAATGGGCGGGGAACCTCTGCCACAAAGATGGGGCTGATGTGTAACGCTTTAGAGGCAAAACAGCCCTGCTATTTCAAGGCTTTCCGACTACGATCGATAGGGGGGCAGTACGATTGACGTGCACCCATCAAAACGGGCCTCTAATGGCATACAGAATGACACAAAAAGCCAGGGCGGGAGGCCGACACTCCGGCGCTCCTGTCCTGACTTCTGCTGGACTGTGAAACTGTGCTGTCACACAAGAGGGCCTGTGGCCCTCTTGTGACACCCGCAGAAACCGTACACCCGCTTCGCGTCTGTACGGTTTCTGCGGGTCAGATAATGTTCACGATAACCCTTGCTACGATTTGACCTCTCTGCTTTTCGCTTCCGTTCCATTCCCTTCCGGCGGCTTTGCCGCTTGTCCTCCAAGGGAGGGGGAAGGGGAAGGGATAGGAAAGGAATGGGTAATGGATAAGTCTTTACTTGATTTTTTTTATTTACTTATATCTTTATTTATTGCATCGGATTTACCTACATAGGATTTTCCAACATCGGTTTTCCCGACGCAGGTTATTCCAACGCCGGTTAATTGGACGGCGGCTGGGGTTCTTCGTAGATGGTGTACTCCGCTCCCTGCAGCCTCCCCCGGCTGTCCCGTTCCCTCGTCCGCACGATATACCCGGCTCGCTCCAGCTCGTGGACGGCCTGACGGATGGCGTCAATCTGCTCCCGTTTGATGTAGGCCAGCCCTTGCAGGGTGTAGTCCCATTCCTCCGGCAGCGAGAGGATTTGCGATAGCAGACCTTTGGCTTTCAGGGACAGGGATTTGTCCCGCAGGTGGTGGTTGGACATGACGGTGTAATCCGTGGTTTTCTTGACATGAAATACTGGCGTTGTATTCACATCTCCTTTCTTAATGATTCATAATATGGATTGACAATAGCATCACTTTCTGCTATACTATCAGTACGAAAGGAGGTGAGCAAATTGAGCGATATAGGCGCAAGAATGAGAACGCTCCGAGAGGGTATCGGGTTGTCCCAAGCAAAATTTGGTAAGATTGAGGGCATCCCCCAGGCCACTATTAACCGATACGAAACGGGCTACTCCGCCGCTCCAATCAAGGTGCTGATCTGGTATGCGGATTACTTTGACGTGTCAATGGATTATATCTGCTGCCGCACCGACAAGCCGCAGGGCAGGCTGTACGAGTTTAAGCCGAAAATTTTGAAGGAAGATAAGGACATGAGGCGGTTTGTGGAGATGTGCTTTGACCCTACCTCACCCATGAATGACCGCTTGAAAAAGACCATCGTTGAAATGTTGGAGGGGGTGAAAGAGTGAACATTGTCATTTACGCCCGCCATTCCAGCTACAGCCAGACGGAGCAATCCATCAAGGGCCAGCTTCAAACATGCTACGAGTTTGCCAAGAACAACGGGCATATCGTGATTGGCGAATACATAGACCAGGCGCAGAGCGGTACAACGGACAGCCGGGCCGAGTTCCAGCGCATGATTGCTGACAGCGACAAACACATCTTCAAGGGTGTTCTTGTCTGCCAGCTTGACCGCTTCGCCCGGAACCGCTATGACAGCGCCATCAACAAGGCCAAGCTGAAAAAGAACGGCGTCCGGGTGATCTCCGCCAGGGAAAATATCAGCGACGACGCCAACGGCATTCTGGTGGAGGGCATGTTGGAGAGCATGGCCGAATACTACTCGGCGGAGTTGTCCCAAAAGATACAGCGGGGTATGGACATCAATGCTGAAAAGTGTTTGAGCAACGGGAGTAATCCGGGCCTTGGCTACTATGTGGACGAGGAACGCCGTTTTCATGTTGACCCGGATGGGGCCGCTGTTGTTCGGGAGATTTTCGAGATGTACGCCAGTGGAAAAACCGTCGCTGAAATCACGAAATATCTCAACGCAAAGCAGGTCAAGACCTCCCAGGGCAAGGAGTTCAACAAGAACAGCCTGCACCGGCTTTTGAGGATTAAGCGATACATCGGCTATTACATCTACAAGGACACAGAAACGCCGGGCGGTATGCCCCGTATCATTGAGGACGAGCTTTTTGAGCGGGTACAGCATATCCTCGACCGTAACAAAAAAGCTCCCGCCCGTTCCAGGGGCGAGAGGAATATCTGCTGACGACTAAGCTGTTCTGCGGCTACTGTCGGGAGATGATGACCGGCTACGGCGGGACGGAAAATCAGGGACGGCCCACCGCTATTATGCCTGCAAGAGTGCCAAGAAAAAGACTTGCCGGAAGAAAGTTGTCAATAAGCAGAAGATTGAAGATAGGGTTGTTTTAGAGTGCCGCAAGCTGTTGACGGACAGCAGTATTGAGAAAATTGCCCTTGCGGTTGCCGCCGCTTGTGAGGCCAACTATGACAGCTCCGCCATCAAGCGCATCAAGGCGGCGATACAGGAGGCGGACGCCGCCATAGAAAACCTCTGGAAAGCCTTGGAGCGTTGGCAGGCGGTGGATATGATTACCGAGCGCATTGAGAAGCGCAAACGGGAAAAAGATGAATTGCAGGGCCAGCTTGCCATTGAGATGGGGAAACAGGTCACATTCACCGCGCCGCAGATCAAAGCATTTCTCTACTCGCTGAAGCGGGGAAATATCAACGACGAGAATAACCGCTGGGGAATGGTGAATATTTTCCTGCGGGCCATCTATCTCTATGACGATAGAATGACGTTGATCCTCAACGGCGGAGATAGGCCAATCACCATTGATGATATTCTGCTGGACGAGATAGAGGAACATTTTGAGGATGCGGTTTCAAGTTATGCGGAGTGTTCACCGTTGGTTGCGGCCGCTCCACCATACACAGAAGCCTTGAGTTGCAAGGCTTCTGTGTTTTTTCTTACTGCCGCAATGCTTTCGGCTTTTTGAAAGCGCTAAAAAATTAGCGCTGACCGATAAATATTTTGCAGAGGTAAATCCCCAGCCATCGGAGGCGATCACTCTGGCCTGAAACTGCGCGGCCCCCTCCGGTACGGTTACGGATACTTTGATGTCTGTGGTACGGCTTCCAATATTTCCCCAGGTACGCCCGCCGTCGATGGAATAGGCGTATTGATAGTACACCGTGCCGCCATAGGTGGGAGTTCGCGGCGTTACACGCACTTCTGCGGGTTCGCTTTGCTGTAAATCCGTTTTGGAATATGTAACGGAAACCAGGTCTATGTTGATTTATGCGGCTTTCCGGGCGGGGAAATAAGGTGGCAAGGGATTTATGCCTTTATCCCCGGAAATGCCGTTCTATTGCGTAACAAATTAATCTCTGCACCCATAAGAAAACCGGGGCGCGGTGGCTACTGAAAAGCTGCCGCGTCCCGACTCTTTTTTTGTGCTTTTATCCGCGCTCTGTCTGCCGTTCCCGTTCCGGCTGTTTCTCTGCCTGTAAAATACTGTCTATGTTCCGCTTAATAACGTCATACTCCTTTATCCTCTCTCGTTGCTCTGGTAATCCAGCCGCCCGTGAAAAAGCCCAATATTCCGCATTCAGGCGGTGCAGACGGATGTTTGCGGACTGGGTGTCCTCCGTCAGGCTAGTGGCCTCAAAAGCGGTTTTACGGCATTTCAGCTTCCGGACGGTGCGTTCAATCTGGCGCTGCTTCTGGGTGGCCTGATAATCGCCGTATTCCCGGCCCTCAAACTGGATTTTTGGCCGGTTTTCGGGTTTCATGGTCTCCAGTTCGGCATCAGTGTAGGTGCGCTCGGATACGCCCTCTATGTACGGCCAGAATGAGTGACGCAAGGCCAATAGTAGACTATAAACGAAATCAACTTGAAACAGACCAGATGGTAAATCGACTGAAACCGAAAGGATTTGTGACCTGCTTACAGGTCCTGAAAACTAGTGCATCACAAAATACCCCTTAAGGGGTGGCCCGAGGAAAAATGCAATCAGCATATTTTCGGGTCCCCTTAAGGGGTTTCGTCCGCATCATGCCCTTTCTAGGGCTTACTTAAGCTTCTGGCTTCGCTGGAGGCATATTACAGGCGTGCCACTCCGGATTTCCGGGCGGCCTCGGCCACGGCCTTGGCCACGGCGGGGCCCACGCGCTTGTCAAAGGCCTTGGGGATGATATAGTCCGCGCTGAGCTCCTCGTCGGAAATCAGCTCCGCCAGAGCATGGGCGGCGGCCATCTTCATCTCCTCATTAATATCGCTGGCCCGGACATCGAAGGTCCCCCGGAAGACGCCGGGAAAGGCCAGCACATTATTAATCTGGTTGGGGAAGTCGCTGCGGCCGGTGGCAATCACCGCCGCGCCGCCGGCCTTGGCCTCGTCGGGGAAAATCTCCGGCGTGGGGTTGGCGCAGGCAAAGACAATGGCGTCCCGGTTCATGGTCTTCACCATCTCCGTGGTGACGGTCCCCGGCGCGGAGACGCCGATGAACACATCCGCGCCCGCCAGGGTGTCCGCCAGGGAACCGGCCTTTTTCTCCCGGTTCGTCACCTGGGCCATCTCTTCCTTGATCCAGTTCAGGCCCTCCCGGCCCTCATAGATGGCGCCCTTCCGGTCACACATGGTGACGTTGGCAAAACCCGCGGACAGCAGCAGCTTCACAATGGAGATGGCGGCGGCGCCCGCGCCGGAGGTGACGACCTTCACGTCCTCCTTCTTCTTGCCCACCACCTTCAGCGCGTTGAGGAGGCCCGCCAGCGTGATGATGGCGGTGCCGTGCTGGTCGTCGTGGAAGATGGGGATGTCGCACTTCTCCTTCAGCTTCCGCTCGATCTCAAAGCAGCGGGGGGCGGCGATGTCCTCCAGATTGATGCCGCCGAAGGAGCCGGACATCAGCCACACGGCGTTGACAAACTCATCCACGTCGTGGGTCTTCACGCAGAGAGGGAAGGCGTCCACGTTGCCGAAGGACTTGAAGAGCACGCACTTGCCCTCCATGACGGGCATGCCCGCCTCGGGGCCGATGTCCCCCAGGCCCAGGACGGCGGAGCCGTCGGTGATGACGGCGCAGAGATTGTGCCGCCGGGTGAGGTCATAGCTTTTGGACACGTCCTTCTGAATTTCCAGGCAGGGCTGGGCCACGCCGGGGGTATAGGCCAGGCTCAGGTCGTCCTTGGTCTCTACGGGCACGGTGGCCACGACCTCAATCTTGCCCTTCCATTCGCCATGCAGGCGGAGAGATTCCTTTGCGTAATCCATGATTGCCGTTTCCTCCTTATTATTTCTGGTCCTCAAAGGGGAAGTGATAGGGCAGGCCCAGCTTGTCCCGGATCTCCAGAATCTCCTTCTGGATGGTCTCGCCCACGGGGACGCCCAGGTCCTTCCGCTCCTGCCACGCCAGCCATTCCTTCTCGCCGGCGGTGTAGATGCGCTCCGCGCCGGGGGCCTTCTCGGAGGCCCGGAGGCCCCGGCAGATGTCTCCGGCGGTCTTTTTGAAGGTATCCAGGCCCATGAAGAACTCGGGGTTGATGACAAAGAAGAAGTGGCCCAGGCGGTACATCTGGCTGCTGCCGTCGGGAGCCTTGCCGCTGAGGTCCTTCAGGAAGGGGCCCCCGGCCAAGGCGGCGGAGAGGATTTCCACAATGGTGGTGAAGCCGTAGCCCTTATAGCCGCCGGTGGCCTCCCCCAGGCCGCCCAGGGACAGCAGGGCGCAGTTCCCCGCCCGCATCTCCTTAAGAATCTGGGCGGAGTCGCTCATGGTGCCGCCGTCCTTCGTGACCACCAGGCCCTCGGGGGTGGGCTTGCCGCTGCGGGCGTAGAACTCAATCTTGCCGTTCTGAATGGTAGAGGTGGCACAGTCGAAGTTGAAGGGGAACGCCTCGTCGGTGGGCATGGTAAAGGTCAGGGGATTGGTGCCCATCATGGGCTCCACGCCCCAGGTGGGAGCCACGGAGGGCCGGGCGTTGGTGCCGGTGATGCCGATCATGCCCGCCTTCTCCGCCATGGTGGTCCAGTAGCCCGCGATGCCGTAATGGGTGGAGTTGAAGACCGCGCCGCCGGCCATGCCGTATTTGGCGGCCTTCTCGATGAGCATTTCCATCATGTGGTAGCTGGCCACCATGCCCATGCCGTTGTTGGCGTCCATAACCACGGTGGTGGGGGTGTCCTTCACGATGTCCATCTTCGTCACGGGGAGCAGGGTGCCGTTGACAATCCGGTCAATGTAAATCGGCTTGAACCGGTTGCAGCCGTGGCTCTCGATGCCCCGGCGGTCGGACTCCAGCAGGACGTCCGCGCAGATCTTTGCGTCTTCCTCCGGAACGCCGTAGCCCTTGAAGGCGTCGGTCAGGAAGCGGTCCATCAGGTCCCAGGATACATAGGGTCGTGTTTCCATAGCTCCATATCTCCTTTTTGTATGTTCGGCCCGGAGGACGCAAAAAAGCGCAACAACCACACCTACTGGACTAGGCAGTTGTCGCGCTCATCTCACATACTCTGTTGCAGTCGAGCCGTCATCAGTAAGGTCAGTATACCAGCTCTCCGCCCAAAATGCAAGCACGAATTTTTCTTTTTTCCGCCTCCGGAGGGGCGGGGGCTGGAAACCGCCCAAGCTAAAAAAATCCGGCCCGAACCTCACATTTTTCCGCTTGGGGCTTGCGTTTGCGGGCGTTGTGCGGTATGATGGGTCGCATCTGCTATTTTCGAGTATATATAAAGAGAACGGTGAGATTTTATGAAGGCAACTCTCGAGGATACCGTTGCGCTGAGCCGGGAGATTACCCATGCTTACTACTCCGGGGACATGAAGCCCTATCTTGACCGGCTGTGCGCCAAGAGCGTGTGGCTGGGCACCGGCGGGCGGGTGCTGTTCGGCGGGGAGGCGATTCGCGCCCGCCTGGAAACCGTGGTCCGCAAGCAGGCCTATCAGGTTTATCAGGAGGAATACTACCCCCTGGGGCTCACGCCCCGCTGTCAGGCGGTGATGGCGGAGGTGTGCGCGGGCCCGGAGGGACAGGAGCAAGGCGACATCACCGCGTCGTACACCTTCCTCTATCAGCTCATCGGCACGGAGACCAAGCTGGTGCTGCTCCACGCGAACTATGAGATTCTCCGCCCCTTTGCCCTCCGGGCGGGAGGACCCAAGCTGGAGATGTCCGCCTATCAGTTCGTCCGGGACATCCTGCTGGAAATTCCGCCGAAGACCCGCCTGACCGTCCCCAGCGGCAACACGACGATGTTCATTCAGCCGGATATGGTGCTCTACGTCCAGAGTAAGAACCGAAAGGCGGTGTTTTACTGTGTGGACAAGATCATCCACAGCGACCTGAGCATCAACGACGTCAACGCCATGCTGCCGGAGACCTTCTGCCCCATCCACCGCTGCTATACGGTGAACAGCCGGTATGTCATATCCATCCAGCGCTATTCGATTACCATGATCACGGGAGAGACCCTGCCGGTGCCCTTTCATGGCTACATGCAGGTCAAGGCCGATCTGGAGCGGAGGATTTCCGGCCGGCAGGACGGCGGAAGCGCACAGGACAGCGGGCGGAGATAGGCTGATTGCGTACAGCGTCCCATAAGCCCCCGGCGGATTTTATCCGGCGGGGGCTTGACTTTTGGCCTACAGCGTGTTATCCTAAATTTGGCCTACAACTTGCAGTCAAAAGGAGGATGGATATGAACACGCAGCAGATTTCCGACTCGGAGCTGGAGCTGATGAGAATCGTATGGTCCGCCGGAGGCGCCGCCCTGTACGCCCAGATCATGGAGGCCCTGGGGGAGGCGGGCCGGACCTGGCAGAAAAACACCGTCATCACCCTGCTGTCCCGCCTGGTGGACAAGGGCTTCCTGACCGTCCGGAAGCTGGGACGGCGGAACGAGTACTCCGCCGCCGTCTCCGAGGCGGAGTATCAGGCCGCTCAGACCCGGGTGCTGGTAAACAAGCTCTACGCCGGGAGCGCCAAAGGGCTGATCGCCGCCCTGATTCAGCAGGAGGCCGTCTCCCCCGGGGAGCTGGAGGAGCTGAAACGCTTCTGGGAGAAAGGAGGCGGGGAAGCGTGAGGGAAATCCTGAAGGCCGCCGCCGCCCTGTCCCTCTCCGGGTCCCTGACGGTGCTGGCCCTGCTGCTGGCCCGGCGGATACCCGGAACCAGCAGGCGCTGGCAGTATTATATCTGGCTGATTGCCGTGTTTCGCCTGGTGCTGCCCCTCTCGCCGGAGAACAGCCCCGTGGGAGCCCTGTTCCGGGAGGAGGCCCCCGCCCTTCCCGAGGCGGTGTTCGTCTCCCCTGGTTCCCCGCCTTTTGCTGCCGGGAATCCGGCGGCCCCTGCTTCTCCGGAGATTCCCGTTGCAGGGACGGAGGCGGAAAGCCTCCGGATGCCGGACATGGCGGAGGCGCTGGCCCTGCTCTGGCTGGGCGGAGCGCTGGTCCTGCTGGTACGGAAGGCCACCGCCTACCGGAGCTTCCAGCGCTATGTCCGGGCCGGGTGCCGGGAGGTGGACGCCCCCGCCCTGCTGGACCGGCTGGCCCGGGCGGGGGAGGAGCTGGGAGTCCGGAGGCCGGTGGAGCTGTATGAAAATCCCCTGATGGCCTCGCCCATGCTGCTGGGGCTGGTCCGGCCCGGGATTGTGCTGCCCTCGGCGGCGCTTTCGGAGGAGGATTTCCGCTATACGGCCCTCCATGAGCTGACCCATTACCGGCGGCGGGACCTGCTTTATAAATGGCTGGTTCAGCTGACGGTGTGCCTCCACTGGTGGAACCCGCTGGTATGGGGCATGGCCCGGGAGATCGACCGGGCCTGTGAGCTGGCCTGTGACGAGGCGGTGCTCCGGGTGCTGGAGCCGGAGGAGCGGCGGGCCTACGGAGACACCCTGCTCCGGGCGCTGGAGTCCGGAGGCGGATATCACGCCGCGCCGGGAGCCGTGTCCCTGGGGGAGAACGCGGAATTATTGAAAGAAAGGCTGGGCGCCATTATGAATTTCAGAAAGCCCGCCGGGCGGACGGTCCTGCTGTCCCTGCTTCTGGCCGCGGCGCTGATTACCGGAGCGGCTGCCGCCGGGACCTACACCGGCCCCGGAAGGGGAACGGAGCTGGAGGCCACGGCGTCCAACAAGCATCTCCGGGCCGCCCTTCTGGCAAAGGAATACTATGAAGAGGGAAACATCGCCGGATTCTCCGTCGCGGTTTCCTTCCTGAGCCCGGAGGAACAGGCGGCGTGGCTGGAGCAGTGCTATGAAGACCAGGAGATCTCCTTTTTCAACACCGTCCTGTCTCTGACCCGAGAGCTGGAGGCGGAAATAGTAAACGATATTCTGGAGCGGGTCTATGAAGAGGGAGCCGCCGCCTTTTTCTCCGTCCTCGTCAACAGTCTGGACTGGGAGGAGGCCCGGCTGGACGAATGGATTGCCCGGGCCGCGAAGGAAAACACCGCCCTTCTCTCCATCCTGCTGAAGGCGGCGGACCGGGACGGGGAGCTGGACGCTCTGGAAGAGGAGCTGACGGCCCGGCAGATGGAGGAGTACCGGGCGGCGGGCATCGTCTGGGAGGACGGTGACTACTACTACCAGGGGAAGCTGGTCCGGATTTTTATGGACCTCCGCTCCGATGCCTCCTGCGTGAACCTGAACGTGAATCCGCAGGGCGAGCTGGATGTCAGGACGGAGCGGGACGCGGACGGCAGGATTCAAACCGTCCGGGAGATGACGCGGGCGGAGGCTGAGGAGCTGTTCGGCGATATGGACGGCCCGGAAGAAGGACCTGCCGGTGTAAACGTCACGGTTCCCGTAGAGCGTAAGAAGCTGAAGGGCGGCGCGTACTGGATGCTGGGGGAATACGCTCTGAGCGAGGGGGACTGGATTGAGTACGATGTGACGGCGGAGTCCGGCGAACGGATGTCAATTGGCTTCTGCGACATGGAGCACAGCCCCGAGGATGTGGCCTATTACAGCGTCTCAACGAATCGGACGGACGGGGCGCTCCGCTGCGCGGCGGATTTCCGTGTTGACGGCAGGACCGTGGAGCCGGGGATTTACCGCCTGTTCCTGCACGCCCCGGAGGGGGATTTGGGGAAGGTCAGCGGCGCCGTCAGGCTGAGCCTCCGTCAGGGGGGATTTCCGGATTTGGACGCTGAGGCAAATCCGTATCTCATGACCGTGGAGGAGCTTCCCGCCGCCGCAAGGAAGGCTATGGAGCAGTGCGAGATCAGGACCTGGTATGTGATTCATTCTGAGGGGCGGCAATATCTGTACTGCAACGGCTTCCCCTGGCGCTATGGATGGTATCCCTTATGGAAAAATGGGGAATGGCAGGTGAAGATCAGGCAGCTCAGGAAGCAGGATTCCGGGTATGTGCTGCTCTGCTTCCCGAACAATGGGCCCCTGAGCGTTTACGTGGAGGGAAAGGCCGTCCGGCTGACGGATATATGAAATATTCTTTAATCAGGCATTTTGATGCACAAAAAGTACCCGCCTCATTTGAAGTGAGGCGGGTGCTTTTCCGGCTTTAGAACCTGTATTCACAACCTCTGCACACCGTCTGGCCGGTCTTTTTCCCACCATACTGCGTCGATTTCCCTTGCCATACGTCAGTATAATCTCCTTGTCTGACGAGAAAAATCCTCGGCCATCCGGTATCCCCCAGCTATGAATACAGGTTCTAAAGGTGCTTCTTATTTTGAGAGAGTTTCGCCTGATAACCGGCAGTTAAAACCAGTTCTCCACGTTCATTATTTGCAATTCCGGCCCATTCCAGCACTGCCGCTAACACAAATACAGGATCAAAGACAGAATCCCCCGGTTTTTTGCGGGCATAGTTGTAACCAATCGCCCCGGCAACGGTCGTTTCATCACACGCCGGTTCTCCCAGCCTGAATCCGCGTCCGTTTCCTTTTCTGGCACGTCCTCCCTGGGAAACCAAAAGGCGGACAATCACATCGAAAACCTCATATCGGTAGGGGGGATTACAGGGAAGCTTATCGCTGAGGAAGGATATCCCATCTGAAGCGGCTCGGATTTCACAGAGGAGTCCCCGTGCCGTATGGACAACAGCTCTTCCGTTTTGCTCCATGAGCATTTGCTTAATGATATCCGACGCTTCGCCGCTGTGCTTTGAAACAGGCCTTAGGTCATTTTACAAGGAACTACACGCAGACCGTGAAACGGGCTGCTGACAACAAACAGGCGCTATGCTCCCGGCAAGGGGCATAGCGCCTGTTTGTTGTGGGGGTATCCAAAGGGGGCAACGCCCCATTTGGCACACGACTTTGCGAAGCAAAGTGTAGTGTGTTATACGCTCTGTCGGCGTTGCCGTGAAAATGCCGTTGCCGCCGGGGAGGGCAAGGGCATTTGAAGCGGCAGGAAAACAGGGCTTTGTTTGGGGCTGGGAAGCCGGAAACAAAGGGCTGGTTTCAGCAGCAGACAGGGCGTATATGAAAGCCCTCGTCCACCGTCCTCAGCCTATGGGACAAAATGTCCCAAACCTTTAGACACCGTGACTATATGTGTGGCCACACTCATTTATTTTAGTGGTCGTTCTTTTCTCAAAATTGAAATGGGCGGGAAGCCATTTTAGGGCTTTCCCGCCTTGATTGCCCATCAGCAAAGGCAGGCGGGGCTGTCAACGGCGGCGCATTTGTGCGCCGTTCATCTTGACCGTTGACTGGCTCGGCTGCCTTTGCTATCTCCCCCGATAAACTGAAAGTTTTAGATTAGTCCCACACGATTTCCAAACAATCGAAGTTATCTGGAATTGGTGGTACGCACGAATAAGTATTTAATTCAAATGCCTCTATTGTAATTACTCCATCAGAGCATAGCCATTCGCAATTTACTAATTTTTCTAATTCCGCAGGCAAAATGGTTGTGCAAATCACGATTGTATCTCCTGCAAGAACTAATTCTTCTTTCCCATTGTTTTCTACGATTTCTGTATCATCGTGGAGAGCAACACGCACCCATGCTATGTCAGGCATTAACTCAATCTTTTGTAGCATATTTCGTATTTCAGAAAGCGTTGGACGGCCAAATTCCCATTGGTTCGGAGCAATGGAATCCTCCTCTGTGTTTCCATCGAAAAATTCATCAAGCGTTAGTAATGGCAAGCGTTCTTCATTTTCTTCCAATATTTTTTTGAATGTATTCAACTCTATCATAGTCACAATTCTCCTCGCAAATCAGAATTAGTTGATTTTATCCTCTCCCCGTATTTTCTTGTTTTTCCGTTCTTCTAACTCCGCAATTTGGTTCATCAAGCAATCTGAAAAAGTCCCCTCAATCGGTGTAGCTTCTCCTGTTGTGTAGTAGTCAAGAAGGACTATGTTATTATTCTTGTCAAAACAAAATATTTCATCACCATTCCCTATAATGGACAAGAATGGGATAAAATCAGTAAAACCTTCATCGTGTAGTTCTTTCGTTTTTTCACGAATATCCAAAAAATCGGGTATTCCATTGGCAATTCCATAGACTATAATTCCTCGACAGAACGACCAAAATGGACCTATGTCATATTGTTTCGCTTGTGGCCATATTTCTTCTCGAACCTCCATATAAAGCCCACCTAATGGGGACATAGTGAACTCTCTAAAATCAGCAGGAAGATTTATCCCATACTGATTTTCAAAATCCTTTATATCCTGCTCCGATGGCTCATTTCCCATACAAGCTACAACCTGATAAGTCTGCTTATCATAATTATGGAAATAATCATAAACTTTTTCCAATGACATAATATACCTCCTACAAAATGCGATTTTTTATTTTCTTACTTCCGTCCCCGTTGTGGGGTTGGTTTTTTCAGCAAGTCCGACTTCTGTGCAATCTTTTTCAGCCACTTCTTTTCTTCCCCGGACAGCTTCTTAAAGTTCAGCCGCAGCCGTTTGCAGATAAACGCCAAAGACGCTTGCTCCGGGTCACTGTCTGGGTTGGTAATTTCGGTAGCGGCTTCCAATAATCCTTTCAGCGGGTTATCCTCCGGGACGCTGAAAAAATCCTCCCTGTGGGCTTCCCGCAGGCCGGCGGCTATCTCGTCTATGTCCTGCTGGATTATGTAACGGCAAAAGCTGTCATCATCAATATGGGCAGCGATAAGCTGTCTTAACTGCGGGTCGGTCAAGCCGGGATTGTGCTGTTTCATAATCATTGCGCTCATAGCGTCCACAATGGCGTTTGCGCTCTGTACCTGCTTCACCGCCGTTCCGTTCACATAGATTTCAAGGTCGGCCATCAGCTTGATAAAATCCGGGTGCGCCGCCAATTCGCACAGCAGAGCATTGTCCACCTGCCCGCTTTTCAGCAGGTCAATCATTCCGTCACTCAAACGCAGGTCTGCAAGATCAGCGTTTGGGTGACGCTTCATTTCAGACAGCCCCAGCAGATAGTCGGTGGTCACGCCGTAAAACTTCGCCAGCTTGATAAGAGCATAGTGGCTGATGTCCTTAAAATCGTCCGCTTCATAACTGCCCAACGCAGACTTGGAGAGGTTCGTCTGCTCTGCAAGTTGTTCCAGCGTCAAGCCACGCTGCACACGCAGGTCTTTCAAGCGTTCTTGAATGGATAAAGACATTCTCTCGACCTCCTTGCCTGCTCAATAAATGGCATTTGTTCTATTGCTTATCAGTCTGCAATGTTACAATAACTTCTGCACACAGTAACAGGGATATAATCACTCCCACAATTGAGAAATATGAAAAACCAAACAACAATGGAGAAAGTGATGTAAGGCAAGCTATGATTGCAATTACTTTGATTACCTTAATCCCTTTGTTTGCAAACAGGAATAGTAAGGCAATCACAAATAGTAAACAAGAAAGCAAAGCTGTGATAAATGGTCCGAAATTTGCATATCCAACCGGCAACAGGCTGAAATAGGAATATGTTTCCTTGATAAGTCCCCCACCTTCTTCAAGACCTCTTCCAAAATTTAACACTGCTCCGCATGGAAATAACTCAAGAATAATTGTAGCAAGAGGAAGGAGTACAAGAATTATTTTTCTTTGTTTCATGGAATTACCTCCTAAAAGTATACGCAACAGTATTCAACAAATTTGCATTTGTTGCTTTGTACTTACCATTATAGCACAATTCCGAGAGCGTGGAAATAGCGAGTTTTCCGGGCTGATTTCCTACCTTATGGATATACGGCACGGGCGGTCAAAAAAGTATACACTTGAGATAGTTCATCGATGGACAAGCCCTTTGAAAACCGAATGACCGCCTGAAAAGGAATACCCCGGCTGGGGAAGTGTGCTGTGACCCCGCTTCTGGACACCGTGACCAGAGAGGGTGAGCGTACCAACGCCGGAACACGCCGCAGGAATGGGGCAGGAAGCCTTTTCGGGGAAAACGGCAGCAAGAAGAACAACGGAGGGAGTGCATGAAAGAAAGACCCTATCAACATTTGCCACCGCTGGAACACAGGCCGGACAGCTTCCCCTACCGCATGACCCCGGCGCAGAGGAAGCGGGCCAGCAGCCTGATCCGCCGGGAGTGCTGCAACTGTGGTGGTGGAAACTGCTTTGCGCTGGACGATGGCGACACCTGCACCTGTCCGCAGATGATTACATTCTCCGTCTGCTGCAAGTGGTTCCGCTGGGCGGTCTTGCCGCTGGATAGGACGCTGGAAGCGGAGATTTACCGTGACTGTGCTTTGAAACGCTGCTCGGTCTGCGGAAAGCCCTATGTGCCAAAATCCAACCGGGGCAAATACTGCCCGAACTGCGCCGCCAGAGTACACAGGCGGCAGAAAACAGAAAGTGAACGGAAAAGGAGGTCTGCTGTGGACAGTTAAGGCGGAGAAAAGCCTTGATTTGCAAGGCTCCGCAAGCCCAAAACCGGGGCGGGCGGTATGTTTTATCGCCCACCCCGGAAAACGGGCTTCTAACCGTCCACAAAACACGCTATGACAAACACGATTTACATTCACCAGCCGGAGA
>JBCLRG010000057.1:0-14953 GCA_041223955.1 Oscillospiraceae bacterium 38-13
CATGTCTTTTCATGTGCTTTATTTTACCATCTCAGCACTTTACACACAATATTTAAGTTTTCAAACAGACTCTAGTAGCTTACATATAAATCCCGAAACAGCGCAAACCTGATTTGGGATGCTACACTGGATTGGTGCAGCAGATTAAGGATAAGACCAAAGAACGGAAAAAATTGCTTGCTGAGAAAAAAGCCACGATGCTCTACCAGCCGAAAAAGTTGTATGATTTGTCCCGCCGCATTACAAAGCTAACGGAGGAGTTGAAGGAATTGATAGCCGAAAAGGAAATGCTTCTTCATACGCTGGACAGCACGGATGATGCGGATATTTCCGAGTTAAAGAAAACGATTGCTGTGATGGAAAGCACACTGAAAAAACTAGAAGAACAGGCCGCAAAGTATTCTGCCGAACTGGACGCTACGATGACAGAGTACAGCGAACTGAAAGAACAGGCTCCGGAATTTGACGCTGATGAACTTATGGATGCACGACTTTCTATCCGTGCCGACAGAGAACACTCTGCGATTGTCCGTGTACAGTCTGCCTACGGCGAAAAGTATGACCCGCTGATGATGCACGACAGCAAACGAGATGTTGCCGATCTGCTTAATGGAGAAGTAAAAGCACACTCTGTCCGAGAATTCTTGCGTCAGAAACAAGAGCAGCAGGTACATCAGATACAAAAGGAACTCAAACGCCATAAACAGGAACGATGATTTTGCTTCTGTTCTGTGTTAGTAGACTTTGAATTGGAACACCAGAAAAACAGACCATTGATCTACACCTTCGTGTGAGAGATCGGCGGTCTGTTTTACGCCCATTTTTAAAAAAGAAGTTGGTTTATGAAGAATAAAAAAGCTCGACCAGATCAGCTTGGAGAAAGAATATGCAGAATTTCAGTTTGCACATAAACAATACTAAAAGCGGCAATATTTCAGTGCATTAAATTGACTTTACTCGCAATTTGGCATATAATATATTTTGTATAATTTTATCTAAGCAACAGCTTCTATGGGAGTTCCAGAGCATATCTAGGAGGCCTTATGATGGAGTATTGTTCAATCCGACAGATTTCCGGGAAAGGGGGAATTTCTATTCACCAAATACAGGTACTTTGTGTTGAAAAGCGTATTCCTGGTGCTGTTCAAATAGGACATTCCTGGGCGATTCCTGCGGATGCTGAAAAACCTAAAGATGTCAGAGTGAAATCTGGAAAGTATATAAAAAGCGGTACATGGCCTAATTGACAGAGGAGGTACGGTGTGGCAAAGAAAATTCAATCCATTCCAGAAGCAAGATTGCTGCTGGCCTCCCTGCGTTCCGTAGGGTATAACGAGGAAACTGCGATTGCAGATATTATAGATAACTGTATTTCAGCTCAGGCCCATGAAATCAAAATCCAATTTGACTGGGAAAAGAAACGAATTGTGATTTCTGATGATGGCTTCGGCATGAGTGAAAAGGATCTGATTGAGAATATGCGTATAGGATCTTCTGATCCCAGTAAAATCCGAGCCGAAGATGATTTGGGGCGGTTTGGTATGGGCATGAAGACAGCAGCATTCTCTCTTGGAAAAAAGCTAACAGTTGTAACAAAATCCATGTTTGCTGTGAGCAATGCATCTTGGGATCTGGACCAGATCCCGGAGATCGGGTGGAACTTGATTATCCGAGAAGAAAGTGAAATCTCTGAGTTTTCATCTCAGATGGGTGCGCAGGGAACGATTGTTGTCATTGAAAGCCTGGATCGTGTGATCGACATCGACGACGAAAAGAAAGCCAAGAATAAATTTTATAGGATTGCAAGTAAAACGGAAAAACATTTGGCACTTACATTTCATCGATTTATTGAAGAAGATAATCTCATTCTGGAACTGAATGGCACTCTAATTAAGGCATGGAATCCATTCATTTTGGAGAATAGTGCAACTCAGGAACTGCCGGAAGAATCGATTTTCTCAGATGATGGCGGTACAGAGGTAATTATTCAGCCTTATGTTCTGCCGCATAAAACGAAATTTGTATCTGATGATGACTATCAGGCAGCGGGCGGGTCCAAAGGATGGAACTATCACCAGGGCATCTATGTTTATAGAAACAGAAGGCTTATTATTTGCGGGACATGGTTTGACTACATAAAGAAGGAACCAGCATACAATCTGGCCCGTATTAAGATTGACATTACAACGGCCAGCGATGAGGACTGGAAAATAGACATTAAGAAGTCAACAGCTTCTCTGCCCAGTTATGTCAGGGAATCAGTTGAAAGAGAGATTGACCTTTGTACTGAAACTTCTGCTCGTGTATACAATTCCCGTGGCAGTTACTCGAAGTCCAATGTCAGTGCTCCCAATTTGGATTATGTATGGGAGCAGCGAAAAAAGAATGGTCGATATTCTTTCCATATTAACAGAAAGCATTCTCTGCTGAATAATCTCAAGAAGCAGTTGGACAACCAGGGTAAATCTACCTTGTCAGCATATCTCACTCTGGTCGAGAATTTTGCACCATTTATGCAGTCTGGAATGACAGATTCTCTGCAGAAAGGAAAAGTTAGTGCAGAGCCTGATAAGACCTCCTTGGAATATCAGGTACAAATCAAAGAATTGACAGATATGATTTCGATCTTCTTGTCGCAGGGATTTACTAAAGAAGAAACACAATCTACGCTGCAGGACATGGTTAATTATAGAAATCTCCGAGAGGACATTATCAGACTGGTGGAGGAAGCACAATGATTAATACGCCGAAAGACTTAAGTGATATTGAAGTCGGTTTATATAAGAGCGGATATGGGTTTTGTGAGAAGCTTGTTAAAGAAGAACATATAACTATTGCAGCAGCAGTCGAAAAGACCGCAGCAAAATTTGGTGGCTTAAATATGATTTCTGACATAGAATGTTTTAAGAAGTTCCTGTTCAGCGAAGTGACCGCCTACACAGAACCTTCTATTGGCGTGTGTGACCCAAATCTGGAAGATAAGACTTGGTGGGATGAGCTCAAACAAGATCCGAAATTTAAACCGGAATATTGGAG
Organism: Oscillospiraceae bacterium 38-13; assembly: GCA_041223955.1. Taxonomy (GTDB): domain Bacteria; phylum Bacillota; class Clostridia; order Oscillospirales; family Oscillospiraceae; genus Oscillibacter. Next base: position 3,037 of record JBCLRG010000057.1, read on the forward strand.
CCGTTACTATGACTATCTGCTGAAGAAACCCTCTTGGAGCATTACAGCAGTGGAAGATATCAATTCATCTACAGATGAGATTATGAATGCTTTGACTAATCCCCGAAAGGGCGTAGCTGGTGAACGAATGGGCATGGTGTTCGGCTATGTTCAATCTGGTAAAACGGCACATTATATCGGGATGATCAATAAGGCCTACGATGCGGGATATCGCATTGTGATTGTGCTGTCCGGCATTCATAACAGCCTTCGCAGCCAGACTCAGTCCCGTATTGATGAAGAAGTTTTGGGATATGAAACAAGCCTGGAAAGTATCGGGGATATGACCCGGGAGCGCAATGTGATCGGTGTTGGAGTAGGTCCTCACAACCAGGTCGAAACTGTTGTCCAGTCGATTACGACACGAGACGAAAAAGGCGATGTCAATAAAAAGACGGAAGGCGTATCTATGATGCCTCCGTTCATGATTGTTACAAAAAAGAATGCCTCTGTTCTGCGCAAGATTCTACGGTTTTTCCGTAAAAATCATTGTGCAGAGATTATAGGTGGAAAGAAGAAAATTCCAGCAAAATATCCCGCACTCATTATTGATGATGAGGCGGATCAGGCTTCTATCAATACGAAAGAAAGCTATGATGATCAAGGAAATGTTCTGGATGATTATAACCCTACGACTATCAATGGATTGATTCGAGAGCTGCTTGGTGTATTTGAATGCCGTTCCTATATCGGCTATACTGCTACACCTTTTGCGAATATTTTCATTCCTCCCCACATCGACGATGAAAAATACGGAACAGACCTTTTCCCCAGAGATTTTATATACAGATCTCCAAGAGCAGATCAGTATATTGGTGCAAGAGAGTTCTTTGGATTGGGCAGTAACGAGGATGTTCCTGCGATGCCGCTTTACCGGAAAATCGTGGATGGAGCATCCTATCTCGGTAAAGGTACCAAATCCGCCGATCCGGTCGGTGAACTTCCCAAGGAGCTTAAACTGGCCGTGAAATACTTCCTTCTGTCTACCGCACTTAGGAACTGCAGAGGACAAAGGAACAAACCCAATACGATGTTAATCCATATTGTCCGTTTCGTTGGCCAGCAAAATAAGGTTAAACAAAAAGTCCTGAAATATTTTAAAGAAGAGATTGAGAACCATATCCGTTATGGTGATTGCATCATTGAAAGTGAGCTTAAGTCGATTTGGGAAGAAGACTATGTCCCTACGACCGGAAAAATGAGGATGCAGTTCAGCAAATATATGTCTGGATGCGATGATGTCAGCTGGGACTGCATCTGGTCTGAGGCTAAACGCCTGATCGCTGACAAGGAAATCAGTGTATATAGTGTCAATGGTAAGAGTGATGATGTCCTTCTCTATAAGAACCATGAGGGAAAGCCATTCAATGTCATTGTCATTGGCGGCGACAAACTCTCCAGAGGCTTGACACTGGAAGGACTGACAGTAAGCTATTTCACTCGCAGCTCCAATACATACGATACGCTGATGCAAATGGGCCGATGGTTCGGTTTCCGTCCCGGCTACCTGGATGCCTGCAGATTATTTACCACGCCCACTCTTCATGCAAGCTTTTCTCATATTTCTATGGCTACCGAAGACCTTGCGGCGCAATTTGACTTTATGAACAGTGTAGTTCAGACTCCAAAGGACTTTGGTCTGCGTGTAGCATCTCATCCGACGTTGGAAATTACCAGTCGGAATAAGAGGAGGACTGGTCAGGAGTTTAAGCGGGATTTCAGCTGCAAGCTGAGCCAGACTCGTGTTTTTGATCTTGATGGTGAGCAATACGATAGAAACTTTGAAGCTGTCGAAGACCTTCTGTATGCGATCAAGGGTTGCCGCATAACAGCAGAGCAATATCAGCAGATACTTGGAAGGAAAGCTCCCGGTGAGCATTTCTTCTATCAAAATGTGTCTGCCCATGATGTTGCCATCTTCTTTGAAAGTTATGAAACATCCAAAACTGCGACCAGAGCAAACAGCAAATATATGGCAGATTATATCCGTACCATGAATGCGGATGGAATCGGCGGCGTTAAATCATGGACGGTCTGTCTGATCAATGTCAGCGGTCATGGCAAAGCCTTTGATATTGCTGATCTCAAAGATGTAGGCGGGGGTATTTACAGAAAAGAAGGTTCTGGTGTAGATTCCTACGAAACTACCTGTTCCATCCATACAATGACATCTGCTGATCATGAGTATTTGGATTATAATAAGGACTCATATGACAAAGTCCAGGAGCTGAAAGAAAAGTATAAAAACGATCCTTCCAAAACAAAAATCAATGAAATAATACGGAGAGAAACAAGACCATTTTCAAATGGTCTGTTAATCCTGTACCCGATTGGAGATGCAGGGGACCTAACTGTTAAACAGGGAGATCATAAGCCTCCCTTTGGATTTGCGGCGGTATTCCCTGATCGAAAGGGAAAGGGTAACCTCAAATCTTATCGGATGAATGATATTGCATTGGAGAAAGACAGCGATGAGTTTTACGGCTGATATTTACAGCGGAATATTGTCCGACATATCTGCAGGGTCAAGCCAGACTTTCCCCTTTGCGATGCGTCTGGTGAAGTTTGACAATGGTATTATGATTGCGTTTGCAGTCAACATTGCTACAAGAATGCGCTCAGCGTTTTTATCTGTGACTTCAGAAGTTCCTAAGAGCAGATTTCCACACTGGAAAGGCGTTGAAATTGAAACAGCTACACTGCCAGCGTATGGAATTGATACGCCTTTTGTCGGCCTCTCTCAACTGCCGAATAGCGCCAGTGACATTTTTGAAATTGTTGTTGAAGACCTGAGAAGCCAGCTGAAAGTAGCAGAGGACACTGAGGAGTCCTTATCTGTCATCATCAGAGTTCTAACAAAGTGGAAGGAGTTTTTTGCTGCTGATAAAGAGCTGCTGATGTCTGAAGAGCGTCAGCAGGGTCTTTATGGTGAGCTGCTATTTTTGAGTGAGTGCTTGGATTCACAGGGATTGGAAGCAGTCCCGCACTGGGCTGGCAGTGAAGATGAAACCCATGACTTCTACTTTGGCCCTCATGCAGTTGAAGTGAAAACCACCTCTGCGCAGGCTCCCTATTTTGCCCGTATCAGCAGTGAATACCAGCTGGATAATAGTGATATTCCAGGGAAATTGTTCCTGCGTTTCTATGCGCTTCGCAGAAGTCACAGCGGGGGCGAAAAACTGCCGGAACGAATTGCTGCCATCCGCAGCAGATTGTGCGAAGATGTATCAATTATGCAGAAGTTTGATGAAAAGTTAAAGGAGTACGGCTATTTTGATGAAGCTGCAGATAGTTATACCATTGGCTACTATCAGCGAGATCTTTATTGCTTTGCAGTAGATAACGGTTTTCCTAAAATCACAAAAGAAACAGTACCGCTGGGTGTTGCGGATCTTACATACCGAGTCAGCATCATGCTTTGTATGCCGTATGCCCAAGATATAAAATCCGTATTTAAAGTTTTGAAAGGAGGGGCCTAATGTGGTAAACGAGAAAATTCTTGAATTCTATGAAGAATTTCGAGATGAAGTTCTTGGGTATGTGAAAGAGAACGGCCCTATTTCTACAAATACGGCTTTCAAAACTTTCTTCCTGTCCTACCTAACGGAAGCAGGAGAAACTCTTGTTTCGGATTGTACGCTGGTGGACTTCAAAAAAGATGGCGAGAATATGAAACTGGACGGCTATACGTTCAGTGAATATTTCCATTCTCTTACACTGCTTGTGAGTAAATATCAGGCTAAGCCGCAGCCGGAAAAGGTGAAGAAAACTGAAATCGACAGGCTTCTGAAAAAAGCTCTGAAGTTCTATAAGACTTGCGGCACTGACTCGTTTGATGCTTTAGAGGAATCTAGTGATGGTTATCAAGCGTATGAGTTTATCAAAGCGCATAAAGAGGACATTGAAACAGTTAATATTATTTTACTGACCAATGATGAAACGATCCAATATATTCCGGAAGACACTCGTCATGGAAAGGTAACTATTCGCTTCGATGTTTGGGATATTGAACGACTGTATCAAAGTGTCCTTGGTGGTGGTGCTGTGGAGCGCCAGCTTGTTGTAAAACTGAAGAAAAAATATGGTGCATCTTTGCCTCTAATTAAGGTCAGAGGCGATAATGAAATCTATGACTGCTATATTGGTGTCATCTCCGGTGAACTTTTAGCACGGATCTACGAAGTTGAAGGGCAAGATCTGATTCAAAAGAATGTCCGTTCGTTTCTGCAGGCAGCTGGTAAGGTCAACAAAGGAATTAAGGTATCGTTAGCCAGTGAACCTCAAATGTTTATGGCCTACAACAACGGTATTTCAACTGTTGCGGACAGTATTGACATAGATGAAAGTCAGAGCAGCGGAGATGTTGTGACCATTACAGAAATCACTGGCTGGCAGATTGTGAATGGCGGTCAAACTACAGCATCGATTTACAATGCCTTTAAGTCAAAACTCCCGCTGGATCAGGTGAATGTACAGATTAAGCTGTCTGTTATCAAGAAAAAAGACCAAGCGGAAGATATTATTCATAACATTTCCAAGTATGCAAACAGCCAAAATAAAATCAATATGTCTGACTTCAATGCCAATGATGCATACCATGTAAAGATGGAACGCCTATCCAGAGCAACACCAATCCCTGTTGCGAAGGGAAAATCGACAGACTATTGGTTCTATGAGAGAGCCAGGGGGCAGTATTTGGTTGAATTGAATCGGCAGCCAACCGCAGCAGCTAAAAAGGAATTTAAGAGCCGCTGCCCGAAGAATCGCTGCATTTCTAAAACTGTAGCGGCAAAATGTGTGATGTCCTATCAGGGCTATCCGTATATTGTCAGTAAAGGCCTGGAAACCAGTTTTGTCTATTTTTCGGATATGGTCTCCAAGGGTGAATTCCCTGAGCCATCTGAACAGAGCTACATTGACATGATTTCCAAGGTGATACTGTTCAATAGTTGTGATGAAATCATCAAGAATTTGAAATTTGGTGGTTTTAAAGCTCAGCAGGACTATTATGCCGTGGCACTGATTGGAAAATACTATTCGGATTTAATCAACCCACAGGAAATCTGGAATAACCAGACAATCAATGCGGAGACGGCAAGGGTCATGGAAGAATTGGCCTATTTTGTGTGGGGACATTTTCAGAATCCTACAGTTCCTGGCGTGAATATTGGACAGTGGTGCAAAAAGGAAGATTGCTGGGAGCTGCTTCAGAGCCGTTATGAAGCAAAAATGGAAAAGCGGGAGAATTGAGAAAAATGCCATATTCAGTAGTGGATCTGTTTGCAGGAGCTGGTGGATTGAGTTTGGGCTTCATGCAGACAGGAAAATATGATATAAAAGTTGCTTTTGAGAGGGAACCGCACATGCGGGCGACTTACCATCGCAACCATCCGAATGTCGAGTTGCAGGGAGATGTCTGCGGCGCAGATTATGCAGATATACAGAGGAGATACGGAACCATTGATGTTGTCATTGGTGGTCCTCCCTGCCAAGGGTTTTCAAATGCAAACCGGCAGAAGAACCATGCAATCAGCCAGAATAATATGCTGGTAAAGCAGTATATTCGAGCGATTAGAGAGCTGCAGCCCAAAGCGTTTGTCATGGAAAATGTCAGTATGCTTCGATCTGACGTTCACCGGTTCTATTTGGAGGAAGCAGATCTGGACATTGTGGAGGAGTATCAGATTCCGAATAAAAACACGCCGCTGCATTTGCTGAACGCAGGATTTGTGTTTGACGGTGCATTAGAGATAGTCCAAAACTTGGATTTGCTCCAGCAGAGACTTTGGCCTGAAAAACACTATCGGGAACTGAATATCATCTACAAAGGTGAAAAAAACGCTGATAAGATGAAAAAATCCTTGGAAAAACACCGGAGCATGCTTACCAAAATCGCTCAAACCTATATTGGAGACGATACAAACAGCTGCATTGCGCAGAAATCCAGAGAAGCATTCCAAGCAGTCATGGATTATTTCGATGGCATTCTTGAAGTGGATAGGATTCACACCTTGATTGAGCCAGCTATTATGATTCAACGCATGCTAAGTAAAGCTAAGGAAATCTTTGATAACCACATCCATGTGGATTCATATGAATGTACAGAAAAAGACGGTCTCCTGGCAAATATTCGATCATTTGCAGTTTTTGATTATTTAAAAAGTATTCTGACATCTGAAGAAGATGGATACGCGATTAATAGCGGTGTTTTGTGTGCCGCAGATTTTGGAGCGCCCCAGAAAAGGGAACGCTTTGTCGTTATGGGCATTAAGAAAAGTATTTCCACTGTGGTATTTCTGCCTTCCAGAAAGATTAAAGACGGACACTATAAAACTGTTTATGATGCAATTTTTGATTTGGAAGATGTCACTCCTATATATGATTTAGCAGACGATGAGGAAGGAATTCCGCTGAAGCATAAGGATCGGTTGAGTTCAGTGGCACAGCAGCTGAGGAATTCGGATATTCTGAAGAACCACATCATTACTAAAACGACTGATGTAGCAATGGCAAGATTCAAAGCTCTGCATCAAGGAGAAAATTTTCATAGTTTAGAAGACTCGCTCAAAACCAATACCTATACCGATGTAAAACGGACTCAAAATACAATTTATTTGCGGTTGAACTATGATGAACCAAGCGGAACAGTGATTAATGTTCGAAAGTCCATGTGGATTCATCCTACCCTGGATCGGGCAATTAGTATCCGAGAAGCAGCCAGGCTGCAGACATTTCCTGATAGCTTTGTGTTTTGCGGCTCTAAAGATAAACAATACCAGCAGGTTGGAAATGCCGTACCTCCAATTATGGCAAAGGCGATTGCTAAACAGCTTGCGGCCACTTTAGGGAAAAAACTTTGTGAGGCAGAACAAGAAAATGGCTGATAATCATTCAAAAGAAGTTCGCAGCAAAAATATGTCACATATTCGGAGCACTAATTCAAAGCCGGAAGAGATTGTTAGGAAGTATCTGTTTTCTAAAGGATTTCGATATAGAAAAAATGTTCGGGCCTTGCCGGGGTGCCCTGATATTGTTTTGCCTAAGTATCATACAGTGATTTTTGTAAATGGTTGCTTCTGGCACAAACACAACTGCGGCCGGTTTGTGTGGCCCTCTTCTAATATTGAATATTGGATACCCAAAATAAATCGAAACGCGGAACGGGACGAGGAGAACTACAGAAAGCTCACAGACATGGGCTGGAAGGTGCTGATGATTTGGGAATGCGAACTGAAAAAGAATGTGCGGGAAAAACGCCTAACAAAGCTTTGTAGTGAAGTCATCTCTTGAGGGCATGTTAGGGGGTTGAGAGATATGGGAAATATTATTAGTTCGCTGCACGATGATGGTATAGAATATATTGAAGAAACAGTTGGCGGGATGTCTCTGGTTGAACGTCAAATTTTCTTTGTCAACTGTATTAAAGTGATTGATAAATCATACTACGATTATATAATGACCAAAAGCGACCAGAGTGCAACATTATTCTTTGATATCTTAAAGTATGCCTATCCGGTGCTAATTAAATATCTATGGACAAAAGATTTTGAAACGCTTATCGCAACACCGTTAGCTTGTGCAGACCTAAATGAGATATATCGATGTAGAGTTTTTCTGTGTACCTGCAGGATCGTAGGGCAAACCGAATACATACTTGATATGCAAAAATACGGATGTGTATCCGTCAGCTCTAAGGATGACGTCTGCACAATCAAACATATCCAGAAGAATTGGTGGATTGAACATTTCGATTCAAGCTGGACGGATTTTTATGAAAATTTGGTATTTTCATTGATGGAGAAAGATGAGCGCATTACGACGCTGCAAGCACAGTGGCCAACTATCCAGGAGGAGATGCGACCACTGTGCTTTGTCTGGCTGAAGGAATTTATGGGCTACGGCTCAACTATAAACATAGAAAATTATTTCAATGATGTTGCCTATTATGATAGCGTTCATAGCACAGAGTGGGACTATTTTCCAGAGCAAAGTAAATTTAATGGAGTTGCTTACGTCAACTTTACTGATGCGATCATTGATTCATATGGTTATGCAGTAAAACACCTCCGTTTTGCTGAACTTCTACAATCATCCCATCTAGAACTACTTGCAGAAAATCTTTTCTATGATGTTAGAATGGAAGATGAAGCGCTTGGGTTAATTCAGGAAAATCGGGAGTGTTCTGAGCAGGATGCTTACGCAATATTATCGTGCATGTCATTGTCCTCTGACAATAGCGAGTTATACACGCGTGGACAAGTAAATTGTGCACCCCTAATTAAAATATCCAGGAATCAATATCTGCACTCAGTAGCTGGATCACTATTTCATCCATTCTCTTTTTTGCTGAGTTCACTGCAGCAGAAGTTTCCCAATGACTTTTCACGGAATGCTAACTCCAGAGAGGCGATATTTAGAAAGCAACTGTATGAAATAGTAGGCAATAGTTTTACTTGCATCAATCATAATATTGTTATCAAACACGGCAGTAAGGCTGTCACGGATATCGATGCGGTAATGGTAGATAAAATTAGCGGCGAGATAGCATTGTTTCAACTTAAATGGCAAAATCAAACTGTAGATTCTATTCGCTCATTGCACAGCAAGGCCCAGAATTATACTAAAGAAACAATGTACTGGGTTAAATCCGTTAAGCACTGGATTGAATGCACTTCTGAGGCTGAAATTGCTGAACATTTGGGAAATGGTATCAAGAGAAAAAATATTGATAAATCTAAAAATTTTGTAAAGGGGGACATAAATTCATGGAAATGGATAGAAAAATCATTGTTTTTCTCTTTGTCCTTGGACGGAACCATGGAAATTATTATCTGAAAATGGTTGATTATCTCAAAAAAGCCTTGATTTACGGGCATACAAGCAGGATTTCAAGCTGAATTTACTACCAATTTACTACTTTTGAGGGAAAGAGCCTTGATATGCTGCCCGGAACCCTGCCAGCCCAGCCACCAGCACACAGCATTGAGAAAGAATAAATGAAAACTGAATACGACGCATACGCGGCGTTTCTCTATCCCTATACAGGGAGAACAGGAACGCCGCTTTTTTATGCCCTCATGTTACGTAGTAGGGGCAAAAAGAGCCTTGCTATATGCGGCTTTGCGGGCGCACTTTTGCCGGGGACAGGGATTTATACCTAACCCCGGCAAAATGGCGTTCTATCGCGTAACAAATCCACAACCAAAGGAGTGATGAAGCTATGGCAGTTTTCCGAGTGGAGCGCAACACGGGCTAACAGGCTTAATCTTTGTAACCGCCATATCTCCGCAAGCACCCCCTTAATTTCCTCTATATCCTCTTTATAGGCGTTTTCCGTCGCGTTTACGCGACGTGCGATCTGATTAACATTGACACCGATTTTCTGTATCTCTGCTGTCATTGCCTTTATGTCCGTGTGGCCTACTTGGATAATGTACCCGTCAATGGCAATCTTGCGCAGATACGCCGCCATGTTGCTTGTGGGGACGAGCTTCATTTTTTCCTCAATCAGTTTCCTTTCTTCCTCTGTCACATAGAATTTGACTTCTACCGTCCTTTTGCGTCCGTTCATGGTTTTTCGCTCCTTTCCGTTCTCATAGAGGGTTTGGGACACTTCCCAACAAGCAATTTCTGACCGACAGGGTGGGCAGCTACTACGATAGCAGCGCAAACAGCGCAAAAATTGAGGGCCAGACGCTGACTCTGCCCATTAATGTGGTGGAGAGCGACAGCGAAACTAAAATCGGAACCATCACCGTCATCATCCATACCCAAAACTTTGAGGATATGACCGCCACCATTGACGTGCGGAGCGTCAACAAGATCATCCCCACCGGCGGACCCACCCTGAGCGCGGCCACCCTCACCTACGGGCAGCCCCTCAGTACCATCACGCTCCGGGGCGATATGGCCAACGGCGCAGAGCCTGTTCCCGGCAAATTTGAGTGGAGCAGTCCCTCCAACCGCCCTGCGGTCCAGCAAAACTACGCGGCGGCGTGGACCTTCAAGCCGGATGATAACAACAAATATGTCAAGTATGATCCTGTTTCCCAGGCTCTTCGGGCCGAGCTGTGCATTGAGGATGGCTATGACGGCGGCAAGCGGTGGGAAACTGTTTCGCTTCTGCCTTCTGAACAGAAAATGATTATTGACCTGATGGAAGAAGCCTGCCAGAAGGATATGGGACGATCCCTGCGGGATACCTGGACAGATCACCACCCGGCGATCAACCGGGAAAACCAGCATCAAAAGAAAAATGGAAGGTGTCAGCATGAGTGATAACACTGTAAAGCAAATCACCACAGATGACTTGCGGCACATGGAGGATAAGGAGGGCCTCATCCTCCAGGGCTGCGGCGGCGATCCCCAGGAGTGGGTGGACGGCATCAACGGCCTGCTCACCGAAGCCGGCATCCTGCAGGAGGGCAGCAAATTTGAGAACGTGTCCTCTTTCCAGCGCGATGGCGTGACCTGCCTGCTGTTCCCCTTCGAAGGGGCCAAGCTGGACGGGAGCAGGCTGGCCATGTGGCGTATCCAGACCCATGGGCAATTCGGCGGCACATGGCTGTCTGACTATGTCCCCAACCGGCTGGGCGGCTTTGTACAAAAACAGCTCCCACAGAAACCGAAGATGGAGCTGGCAGGACACGATGGCAATATCTTCTCCATTATGGGCCGTGCCTCCTTCCTGCTGCAGATGGCTGGTATGAACGCCGAGAACAAGGAGATGGTCGAGCGCGTCACCTCCTGCGAGGACTATAACAAGGCCCTCAAGATTCCCACGGTCGTTGATCCGGCACAGCGTCGCTCCCCCATACTCCACATCAATATCACCGGATTCTCCAGGGCGCACGGTGAATTCCTGGCTCCTGAGCTGGATGCTGAGTTCCTTCAGATAATTCGTGCTTGTTTTTGCGGCAGACGCCATCTTATCAACCTCTTTTCGTCTCAGAATATGTTAGCGCCCTTTTTGCCGGGCTCACATGGATTGCTGGGGATATGAAAAAAGAGCCGGTTCTTCCGAATACGGCTCCTCGTCCAACACTTGTTCCGTTGTGCTTCCCGCCTGCTCTGCGGGCGTCATCGATTTTTCCGTGACGGTTTTGACGGCGTAAATGCCGTTCTGGTTCAGCATCCTCTGCCACGCGCCCTGGCTGGGGGCCCAGCGGAAACCAGCGTGCTTCAGCTGGGAGCGGACACCGGCGTCGGGCTTATCGTCAAACAGGATTTGAATGCGGTTTTCACCCTGATTCATGACCACCCTGCCGCCATCAAAGGACCAGCCCTCCGGGGCGGGAGAGCTCTGCTTTGCCTCAAGTTCCGCGATTCGGGCCTTGATGCTGTGAATCGCCTGGTTGTTGTTGCTCAAACGGTAACATTCATAGGGCTTAGGTGCTGCCCTCCAATCCCGGGCCATGGCTGCTTTTATCTTCTCAGCATCCTCCGCTGAGAGAAGGGGACATCCGTCCAGGGTTCCATGCTTGCGGTAGAAAGCGTTGACAGCCTTCATCCTCTCCTGTTCGCGCTCGTGCTGGGCGAGCTTCTCCCGGAGCTTCTGGAGCGCGTTTTCATCATCGCTGCTGATACCGCCTGTCCCGACGCCCCGGATTTTATCCAGGAGGCCGTGGATGCGATTCCACTCCGCCATATTGGCGTCAGTGGCCTGATTTTGTTTTTCCTTTTTACGCACAGGGAAATTGGCGGGTCCGGCGATCAGGATGGAGGGGCAGCGGGCGGCGATAGCATGGCTTTGGTTGATGTTCTCCGCAAGCTTTCGGGCGTAGACGTCCAGGAGACGGTCGATCTTTTCGTGGTACATGGGGTCCACCCGGGCTTTCTGGGCTTCGGCAATGGCGGCGGCTTCGTCAACGGATCGCCG
>JBCLRG010000058.1:0-14667 GCA_041223955.1 Oscillospiraceae bacterium 38-13
GGCATAAGACAGGCATGTCCCTGCCCGCGGCGCAGTGCGGGCGGGGGTTTTGGTGGCCGTCGAATTGACAAGCGCCAATTTTGGCGCGGTGCTGTGTCCGCCTTTTTCCCGGAACCTCCCTTCTATCGGTAAACGGCTCTTATTCATGCAACCTCTTTCGGTAGAACATCCGTACTATCTTTGTGGGGCCTGACCCCCTGGTCAGGCCATTTCTTTAGGGTTTCCACCCTTCTACCGGAGGTGCTGCCGTAGGGGCGGACCTATGTGTCCTCCCATCTCTAGGGTTTCCACCGGTCTGCCGGTAGACGGTTCTCATTCATGCAATCTCTTCTGGTAGGACCCCGCACCATCTTTGCGGGGCCTGACCCCCTGGTCAGGCCATTTCTTTAGGGTTTCCACCCATCTCTCCTTAGCCCTTCTCCCCATCTCCCCGCAAGATTGCCACTCCCGGAAAACGCCTCCTTCCAGAACCACCCACTATCGATAACCGGGCCCTCAACTTTGCACAATTTCATCCCACCAGTCCGCTGGAAAATCGTCCAAAATTACGCTTGCGCTTTTGCGCCCGGCAACTATAATGAGTGAAAGCCTCCGGACTTCCCCGGAGCGTGTTTTTGGGACAGAACGAGGAAACGATCATGACAAAAGATTTGACAAAGGGCAGCCCCATGGGGCTGATTCTCAGCTTCGGCATCCCCGTCCTTCTGGGGAACCTCTTTCAGCAGTTTTACAACGTGGTGGACACCGCCATCGTCGGCAAAACCCTGGGCGGCAGCGCCCTGGCGGCGGTGGGCTCCACCGGCTCCGTCAACTTCCTGGTGGTGGGCTTCTGCATCGGCGTCTGCGGCGGCTTCGCCATACCGGCAGCCCAGCAGTTCGGCGCGGGGAACCTCCGGGAGCTGCGGCGGTATGTGACGGGCGGCGCGTGGCTGTGCTTGCTGTTCGGAGGACTGCTGACCCTTGCCACGGTGCTTTTCTGCAACGAAATCCTCACCGGGATGCAGACGCCCACGGAGATTTACCAGCGGGCCTATGTCTATATTCTCACCATCTTCGCCGGTCTCCCGGCCTATTTCCTCTACAACTTCACCGCCGCCATCCTCCGCTCCCTGGGGGACAGCCGCACGCCGGTGATCTGGCTCAGCGCGGCGGCGCTGCTGAACATGGTGCTGGATGTGGTATTTATTCTGGTGTTCCATTTGGACGTTTTCGGCGCGGCGCTGGCTACGGTGCTCTCCCAGCTCCTGGCGGGGACGGGGTGCCTGATCCGGATGCTCCGGGGCTATCCCGTCCTCCGGATGGAAGAGGGGGACTGGCGCTGGGAGGGCCGGAGAATGGGGGAGCTGTGCCTGATGGGCCTGCCCATGGGGCTCCAGTTCTCCATTACGGCCATTGGCAGCGTCATGATTCAGACGGCGGTCAACGGCCTGGGAACCGCCTATGTCACCGCCGTCACCGCCGCCAGCAAGGTCTCCATGTTCTTCGCCTGCCCCTTTGACGCCATGGGCAGCACCATGGCGGCCTACGGCGGGCAGAACGTGGGCTCCGCCCGGTGGGAGCGGCTTCATCAGGGGCTGCGGGCCTGTGTGATTCTGGGGGCGGTTTACTCCGGGATATCCCTGGCGGTTCTGTTTCTCTGGGCCGACCCGCTGAACATGCTCTTCCTGGATGCCGCCAGCGCCTCCCTGCTCCCCCTGGCCCGGCAGTATCTGCTGACGATGGGCCTGTTCTATTTCGCCCTGGCCCTGGTGAACATCTTCCGCCTCCTGATTCAGGGCATGGGCTTCTCCCCCCTGGCTACCCTGGCGGGAGTGCTGGAGCTGACGGGCCGGGCGGCGGTCGCCCTGCTGGTGCCGGTGATGGGCTTCCGGGCGGCGTGCTTCGCCTCTCCGGCGGCCTGGGTTCTGGCGGACCTGTTCCTGGTCCCCGCCTATCTCTACTGCTTCCGCCGCCTCACCCGGCCCCACCATACGGGCCCGAGGAAAACCCGGCTTCTCCGGTTCGGCCTTTAAAGAAATACGGCGTCCCGGCAGGGGGAAATCTCTTCCCCGCCGGGACGCCGCGCAGTTTTTCCGGAATGTCAGCCCTTGCACACCGGGACAATCCAGCCCTTGGTATCGGGAATCTTGCCCCACTGCATGCCGGTCATGGTGTCGTAGAGCTTCTGGGTCACGGGGCCGATCTTCCCGTTGTGGATGAAGACCTTGTCGCCCTTCCAGTCCAGCTCCTTCACCGGGGAGACCACGGCGGCGGTGCCGGTGCCGAAGACCTCCTCCAGCTTGCCCTCGTGCCCGGCCTTCATGACGTCGGCGATGGCCAGCTTGCCCTCGATGACCTCGTAGCCCCAGTCCTTCAGAAGCTCAATGCAGCTCCGGCGGGTGACGCCGGGGAGCACGGTCCCGTCACAGGCGGCGGTATAGATCTTGCCGTCGATTTTGAACATGATGTTCATGCTGCCGACTTCCTCGACGTATTTTTTCTCCACGCCGTCCAGCCACAGCACCTGGGCAAAGCCCTTCCGCTCGGCCTCCTCACCGGCCTTGATGGAGGCGGCGTAGTTGCCGCCGCACTTGGTGAAGCCGGTAAGGCCCGGGGCGGCCCGGATGTACTCGTCCTCCACGTAGATGCGGACGGGGTCGATGCCCTCGGCGTAGTAGGCGCCGGAGGGGGAGCAGATGATGCAGAAGGTGTAGTTCTTGCTGGCGTGGACCCCCAGCCCCACATCGGTGGCGAAGACGAAGGGACGGATGTAGAGGGAAGCGCCGTCGATATGGGGGACCCAGTCCTTTTCCACCTCCACCAGGGCCTTCACGGCCTGGACGAAATCGTCCACGGGGACCTGGGGAATGCACATCCGCTCGGAGGAATCCTGCATCCGCTGGGCGTTGCACTCCGGGCGGAAGAGCTGGATGGTGTTATCGGCGGTGCGGTAGGCCTTCATGCCCTCAAAGAGCTCCTGGGCATAGTGGAAGACCACGGTGGCCGGGTCCATAGGGAAGGGGGCGTAGGGGACGATGCGGGGGTCGTGCCAGCCCTGACCCTCGCTGTAGTCCAGCAGGAACATGTGGTCGGAGAAGATTTTGCCGAAGCCCAGCTTGTTCTCGTCGGCGGGCTTGGTCTTGGGGGCGGGGTTTTTCGTGATCTTGATATCCAGCATGGTGTGCACTCTCCTAAACTTTTTCTTTATTTGGGGACGGCGTCCCCGCCGGGCTCAGGGCCGCTGGGCCTGGTTTTGCACTTTAAATTATTATATGCCCGGCCGGGGGGAAAGTCAATGGTTTTTCGAAAATGGCCCCCCGGAAGGGGGACGGGGCTGGTGCTCGCCCTGGCGGGCGGGGAGGGCTTCAGCCCTTTGAGGGCTGGTCCAATGCACCCCCCATTTTCTCTTTTTATTCCCGGAATAAAAAGAGAAAACGGGCCGTGCACGGTCCAAAAGAGAAAAACAAGGGGATGCGGTTTACGGGGGCGCGGTGGGAAGTTTGGAATAAGACAGGCATGTCCCTGCCCGCGGCGCGGTGCGGGCGGGGGTTTTGGCGGTTGTCGAATTGAATAGCTGCTCTTTGGAGGCTCTGGTGGTGAGGACCTTGCGGGGAATTTTTTTCTGTGGTATCATGGGAGCGGAATTTACGCTCCCCAAAGCGGGAAAGGATGTGCCTATGTGCCGAATGACCTGGGTTCTTGTTCTGGCCCTCCTGATTTCCGGCTGCGGGAACCCGCCCCTTTCTCCGGAGGAGGAGGCGCGGGCCGCTTATGAAAACTTCTTGGCCGGGGACGTCTCCCTGCTGGGAGAGCAGGCTGCCTTTGTGGAGCCCTTTTTCTCCCCCCTCGCGGACCTGGAGTATCTTATGATGGATTTGGATGGGGACGGCATAGATGAACTCCTGGTTCAATGGGTGGAGGACCCCGGCTCTTACAACGGCGTTTTTCACTACGAGGACGGCGCCCTGGCCGTCTGGCAGAACGACGGAGCGGAGCTGTCTTGCCGGGACTACCCCCTCCGGGATGGAACCATGGTCCGTCAATATGACCACGGCGGAAGCAGCTTCCGGCTCTTCCGCTATCTCCCCGGCGGGGAGACGGAGGACACGGCCCTCCTGTATGTTCGGACCGCGCCGGACCATGACGGCGATTTTCGGCCTTATCCTTATTATGAGGTGGACGGCGGGGAGGCGGAGGAAGAAGGCTTTCAGGCCGCGCTGGAGGAGCTGGTCACAGACCGGCTGGTTCCCCCGGGGGACTGGACGCCCCGGATTCCGCCGGAGGGCTGATTCCGGGGAATGGAAAAGGGGGAGAGCCCTCCCCCTTCCCTGTTTATGGCGGTACGGCTCAGGCGGGTTTTCCGCAGGCCATGCCTTTATGCAGCGCTTCCAGGTTCAGCGGGACCAGCTTGGCTTTCTTGCCGGTGAACATCTCCGCAATCATGGCCTCGATGGTTTCCTGCTTCAGCGCCCCCGTGGCCGCGATATACGCCCCCAGCATGACCATATTGGCCACCTTGGAATTGCCCAGCTCCGCCGCGATTTCATCACAGGGCACATACACCGCCGTTACATCCTCCCGCGACACCTTGTCCGGGATGATGCTGCTGTTGACAAACACCGTGCCGCCGGGGGCTACCCGGTCTTCGAATTTGGCGAGGGCCGCCCGGTTCATGGCGATCACTTCGCTGGGGCGCTCTACCAGCGGCGCGCCAATCCGGCCGTCGCTGATGATGACCGTGCAGTTGGCCGTGCCGCCCCGCATCTCCGGGCCGTAGGACGGAACCCAGGAGGCCTCCAGGTCTTCCGCCACAGCCGCCTCCACCAGGTTTTTTCCGATGGACATGACGCCCTGGCCCCCGAAGCCGGACAGAATGACTTCCTTTTTCATCTCACACCGCCTCCGTATCTTTAATGACGCCCAGAGGATAATACGCGGCCATCTTTTCCATGACCCACCGGTTGGCCTCGTCGATTTCCATCCCCCAGTTGGTGGGACAGGCCGCGAGGATTTCTATGAAGGTGAATCCGTCCCCGGCCATCTGCCGGGCAAAGGCCTTCTTCAAGGCCTTTTTTGTTTTGTTTAAATGCGGGATATCCGTGACGCAGACCCGCTCCGCGTAGACGCAGCCGTCCAGCGTCGCCAGCATCTCCGCCACCCGGATGGGCATGCCCGCCTGCTCTTTGGTCCGGCCAAGGGGCGCGGTGGTGGCCTTCTGGCCGATGAGGGTGGTGGGGGCCATCTGCCCGCCCGTCATGCCATATATGGCGTTGTTGATAAAGATAGTGGTGAATTTCTCCCCCCGCATCGCCGCGTGGACGATCTCCGCCGCGCCGATGGAGGCCAGGTCCCCGTCCCCCTGGTAGGTGAACACCGGCTGGGCGGGATGGGTCCGCTTTACGGCGGTCGCTACCGCCGGGGCCCGGCCATGGGCCGCCTCAATGGTGTCGAAGGAGAAGTAATTCCCCGCGAAAACCGCGCACCCCACCGGGCAGATGCCGATGGCCGTGCCCAGGGCGTCCATCTCCTCCAGCGTCTCGCCGATGAGCTTATGTACGATGCCGTGGGCACAGCCCGGGCAGTAGTGAAGCTCCGTATCCTGAAGCCCCTTCGTCTTCTGATAAATCGCCGTCATCTTACCGGACCTCCTTCCAGGCTTCCAGTGCCGCCCGTTCCACCTCGGACACGTGGGGGATGGATCCGCCGCAGCGGCCATAGAACTTCACGGGCTTCCGCTCCGCCACCGCCAGGTTCACGTCGTCCAGCATCTGCCCCAGGCTCATCTCCACATCCAGGAAAACCTTTACGGACTCCCGGGCGGCAATCTCCCGCAGCCGGGCGTACGGATAGGGCCACAGCGTGACGGGACGGAATACGCCGGCCTTCACCCCCTGCTCCCGCAGGTTCTCCGCGGCGGTCTGGGCCACCCGGGAGGGCGTGCCGTAGGCCACGAAGACCACCTCCGCGTCCTCCAGCAGAATCTCCTCCCAGCGGCATTCGTTCCGCTCCATCTCCAGGACCTTCCGGTGCAGCTCCAGGTTGTGGGCCTCGCAGGAGGGCGCGTCGATGAGCAGGGAGGTGATGAAGTTGTTGTGGTCCCGGTTTCCCCGGCCGCAGGCGGCCCAGGCCTTCTCCGGAAGCTGCCGGGGGGTCCGCTCCTTCCACACGATGGGCTCCATCATCTGGCCGATGAGGCCGTCCGCCAGCAGCACCACGGGGTTGCGGTACTGGTCCGCGATATCAAAGGCCTCCTGGGTCAGGTCCACCGCCTCCTGAATATTGGCAGGGGCCAGGACCACCGTGCGGTAGTCCCCGTTGCCGCCGCCCCGGGTGGCCTGGAAATAATCCCCCTGAGCGGGCTGGATGGACCCCAGTCCCGGCCCGCCCCGCATGACGTTCACCACCACGGCGGGCAGCTGGCAGGCCGCCAGATAGCTGATGCCCTCTTGCTTCAGGCTGACCCCGGGGGAGGACGAGGAGGTCATGGCCCGCACGCCGGACGCCGCCGCGCCGTAGACCATGTTCACGGCGGCCAGCTCCGACTCGGCCTGGACGAACACGCCGCCGCTCTGGGGCATGTGGAGGGACATGTACTCGGGAATCTCGTTCTGGGGGGTGATGGGATAACCGAAGAAGCAGCGGCAGCCCGCCCGGATGGCGGCCTCCGCGATGGCCTCGCTGCCCTTCCAGATTTCTCGTTTCATGGGGGGCTCCTTTCAGTCCTTTTCGATGGTGATGATGGAATCGGGGCACATCTTCGCG
Organism: Oscillospiraceae bacterium 38-13; assembly: GCA_041223955.1. Classification (GTDB taxonomy): domain Bacteria; phylum Bacillota; class Clostridia; order Oscillospirales; family Oscillospiraceae; genus Oscillibacter. Next base: position 6,742 of record JBCLRG010000058.1, read on the forward strand.
CAGCTGGCGCAGCCGATGCAGGCGGACGCGTCCGTGCAGGACACGGGGTGATACCCCTTCACGTTGGTGCCGCCCTCCAGGGCCAGAATGTGCTTGGGGCAGGCGCTGACGCAGAGCCCGCAGCCCTTGCACCGCTCCTGGCGGAAGCTGAGGTGAATTGCCATGGTTTCGCTCTCCTTTCCACGTATGCCGGGGATGCCGTCTCATTCCCAGGGTTTTTTCATCCGGAGTTCCAGGGGAAACAGGGGCAAACCGGGAAGCCGGTCCTGAAACCGGGCCTCCGCCGCGTGGCACACCACGGGAATCCCGGTCCGCCGGGAGACCTCCTCCGCCAGCGCTGCCCCGGCCCGGATATCCTCCGTCCCGGTCTCGCCGCAGAGGTGGGTGTTGTTCACCAGCCCCGTGCACGCCAGGCCCGCCGCCGCCTCGATGGCCCGCAGGCACGCCTCGGAGCGCTCCGGGGTCCGGACCTCCGGCCGGGCGGCGTTGACCACGTAGAGGAGCTGGGAATCCTCCCCCAGGATTCTGGACCGGTACCGGGCCAGCACCCGGGCCCCGGCGGGGTCCCCGCCGGTATCCAGCACCCCCCGGATGTCCCGGTCCTCCAGCAGGGCGTGGAGCTCCGCCGGAAGGGCGGGGATGTCCCCGGCCTCCAGGGCCCGGGGCGGGGCCACGACGCGGATTCCCGCCGCCTCCAGCACGGGGCGGCGCTCCCGGCTCCGGAAGTAGGGGTTGACGATGTCCAGGTCCGCCAGGGCGGTCCGGGCCCCCTCCCCCGCCAGGGCCAGGGCCAGGTTCACGGCGAACTCGGTTTTCCCTGTGCCGTAGTGGCCGGTAATCAGGGTCAGGCGGTGGGGAAACAGTTCCAGGGCGGTCAAGGCGGTTCCTCCTTCCGGGGCTGCGGGATGTCTGCTTAATGCATATGTTGTATGATGTCATTTTATAACAGATTCGGTATGCTGTCAAGGGCTTTCTTGTTTAGGGTGCACCCAAAATGCGCGCCCCCTGCCGGGAGGGCCCGATTTCGGGATGGCATCCTGTAGGGGCGGACCTGCGTGTCCGCCCGTCTTCCGGGACCCTGGCATTCCCCGGAGACGAATGGGTACATGGGTCCGTTTACCGGGGTATTAGGGTTCAAAAAGGTCTAAGGGGAGAAGGGTTGAAACCCTAAAGAAATGGCCTGACCAGGGGGTCAGGCCCCGCAAAGATGGCATGGGGTCCTATCGGAAGAGGTTGCATGAATAAGAGCCGTTTACCGGCAGACCGGTGAAAACCTGGGGGACGGGCGGACACATAGGTCCGCCCCTACGGGTGTCCTCTTTGAAAAATGCGGCATCGGACACCCCCTCGCCGCGCCCCTTGTTTTTTCCGGCGAAAGGCGGTATAGTATTCCCACAGAACAAATCGCCTCCGGCGGGCCCGCCGGAAGATGGAGGTAAATCTATGGAAGGCAAGCGCGCAAAGCTCTCCGAGCAGACGGCGGACCGGATGTACGAATGGATCGTGGAGGAGCGCCGGTATCCTCCCGGCAGCAAGCTGCCCAACGAAAACGAGCTCAGCGAGGCCGTGGGGGTCAGCCGCACCACCCTGCGGGAGGCCATCTCCTTCCTGGTGGCCCAGGGAGTGCTGGACATCCGCCGGGGCAAGGGCACCTTTGTGGCCGAGAATCTCCCCGCCCCCGGCGTGGACCTGACGGCGCTGGCGGGCATCCGCTCCCGGGTCCGGGCCAAGGACCTCTTTGAAATGCGCCTGATCTTCGAACCCGCCACCGTGGCCCTGGCCTGCCGCCGGGCCAGCGACGAGGAGCTGGACCAGATCTGCAAAAAGGCCCGCCGGGTGGAGCGCATCGCCGCCGAGGGGGGCAACTGGCCCCTGGCCGACCAGGAGTTCCACTGGGCCCTCATCCGGGCCTCTCACAACGAGTATATGCGCCGCCTGTACCCCATCATCAACAGCGCCGTGGACGAAATCATGCAGATTTCCCCCAGCCGCCAGCAGATGCAGGACATCGCCCTGGGGGACAACCGGATGATTCTGGACTTCCTCCTCAAGCGGGACGAGGCCGGGGCCCGGTATGCCATGAGCATCCACATCAAGCATCTCATCAACACCCTTCAGGAGTGAGCGGACAAAACCCACAAAATCGCCGTCGTTTTAGACAAGAAGCGACGGTGATTTTTGTTTATTTTGCCGTGACATTTTGTGGAAACCCTGGAGGCCTTTTGCCAAATCCACCAATTCCCGGGGGCGTATTCACAAATTGTACACAAATTTGTTCAAACCCTCTTAACAAATGGACCCCGGGGGTGTATAATGCATTCGCAAGCTGGGGTTCTTGCTGAACTCCCAGGAGGCGGGGGCGCCCCCGTTTCCCATGGCCGTCCAAAGGCCATGACCCCCACTGTGAAGAAGCGGAGAACCGGTATGGAGAAAACGGCGTGTTTCGAAAAACTGCTGAACGCCTATTCCCACCACTACGACGTCGCCACGGACGTGCGGGTGGAGGGCGGGGCCTATCCCGCCATGGCGCACTACTACCTGCGGGATGAGCACTACCTGGTCCGCCGGGATAAGCAGTTTTACGCCACCGAGCAGCATGACTATACGTATTTCTATCTGACGGACCATCTGGACGCCGCCGGGGCGAAGGACCTGCTGGACCGGACTCTCAAGGCCGGGCTGGCGGAAATCAAGCCCCACAAGGAGCACATGAGCTCTTTCGTCACCCTGGTGGTCCTGGCGGACGTCATCGACCCGGAGGCGAAAAAGCTGCTGAAGAAGACCCGCTTCCACAAGAATTTCAGGCTGGCACTCCATGGCTGGATGGAGTATCACATAGCCGCTATGGAATGTTCCACCGTGAGCTTCCTCTCCAATCCAGCCGGGAGAGGGGCCCGCAAAACCCTGGAGGCGAATTTCGCCCCCCGGTAATCCTGGAGGCGGTCCGCCTCCGAAACATCATGAAAGAGGGAGAGTGTTTTCATGAACGGATTAGTACTTCTCATCATCAGCGTCGCCGTACTGGCTGCGGGCTATATCTTCTATGGCCGCTGGCTGTGCAAGCAGTGGGGCGTCGGCGAGCTTGACAAGCCCACCCCCGCCCACGCCCTGGAGGACGGCATCGACTACGTCCCCGCCAAGGCCCCCATCCTGATGGGCCACCACTTCTCGTCCATCGCCGGCGCGGGCCCCATCACCGGCCCCATCGGCGCGGCGGGCTTCGGCTGGCTGGCCTGCACCCTGTGGATTCTCATCGGAGGCATTTTCTTCGGCGGCGTCCATGACTTCGGCGCCCTGTTTGCCTCCGTCCGCCACGACGGCAAGTCCATCGGCGAGATCATTTCCACCAACATGAGCAAGCGGGCCAAGACGCTGTTCCTGATCTTCGCCTACCTGACCCTGATTCTGGTCGTCGCGGCCTTCGCCTCCATCGTGGCGGGCACCTTCGGCGCCACCTTCACCGAGGGCGGCGCGGTGGACTACGCCGCCTCCGAGGCCAACGCCCGGGTGGCTATGGTCTCCCTGCTGTTTATCGCCATCGCCATTGTCTTCGGCTTCCTGGTCTACCGCCGGAACGCCCCCATGTCCGTGGCCAGCGTCATCGGCGTCATCGCCATCGTGGCCATCATCGCCATCGGCATGAACTTCCACCCCATCTACCTGAGCAAGGACGCCTGGATGTGGATCTGCGGCATGTACATCGCCATCGCCTCCGTCACCCCGGTGTGGATTCTCCTCCAGCCCCGGGACTACCTGAGCTCCTTCCTGCTGTACGCCATGCTGGCCCTGGCCGTGGTGGGCGTGGTCCTGGCCCGGCCCGACATGAGCAGCATGCCCGCCATCAACACCTTCGTAGTCACCAACCCCGACACCGGCGCGGGCAACCCCATCTTCCCCGTCCTGTTCACCACCATCGCCTGCGGCGCGATTTCGGGCTTCCACTCTCTGGTCTCCTCCGGCACCACCTCCAAGCAGCTGGATAAGGAGAGCGACGCAAAGCCCATCGCCTACGGCGGCATGCTTCTGGAGTGCGTCCTGGCGATTCTGACCCTGTGCGCCGTGGCCTATGCCAAGAAGTACGACCTGGTGGGCGCCACCAACATCTTCGGCGGCGGCCTGGCCCACATGATCGACGACTCCATCCCTGGCACCTACAACATCCTCTTCACCCTGCTGGTGCTGACCTATTCCGCCTTCTGCCTGACCTCCCTGGACACCGCCACCCGCCTGGCCCGGTTCATGTTCCAGGAGTTCTGGCTGGACGCCAGCAAGGGCGAGACCCCGGAGAACGTCACCGGCTACAAGAAGGTCCTCTCCAACATGTACGTGTCCACCGGCATCACCGTGGTGCTGGGCGTGCTGCTGGGCCTGAACGGCTATGAGAAGATCTGGGCGCTGTTCGGCTCCGCCAACCAGCTGCTGGCGGGCCTGGGCCTGCTGGCCGTGGCTACCTGGCTGGGCAACATCGGCAAGAACAACAAGATGTTCCTGATCCCCATGGGCTTCATGATCATCGTCACCATCTGCTCCCTGCTGATCAACACCAAGAACCAGATTGCCCTGATTTCCGCCGGCGCCGCAGACTGGGGCCCCTATGTCCAGGCTATCCTGGGCGTGCTGCTGGTGGTTCTGGCCGTCATCCTGGCCATTGAGGGCTGCCTGACCATCGCCCATCCCAAGAAATCCCAGAAGGCCTGAGCACATTTCCCGGACGGAGTGCCAGTCTCCGCCGGACCTTGCGAGTGGATGAAAAGAAGAAAAGAGCCCGGCAGGAAACATCCTGCCGGGCTCAGGCTGTCGAAAAAGGATTTTCGCCAGCCTGAGCAAGTTTTCAAAACGTTAAAAAACGTTTTGAAAACTTATGATTGAAAACGAAAGGAACCCTTCCTGGGTTCCTCTCGTAACTCTCCTCCTTCCCGTCGAGGATGGTTTTTACGGTTTTTCGACACTCTGAGCCCGGCAGGAAACATCCTGCCGGGCTCTTGATTTGCGCCGTTCTCCGCCGGGAAAGGCCGATTTCCCGCCGCCGACAGATTCCCCATGTTTTTTCACCGGCGTTCCGGTAGAATGGGACAAATTGGAAGGAGGCGGTCCCATTGGGAGAGGAGAAGCGGGTACTACGGCTGGCGGTGGAGGCCATCCGCCCCAACCCCCGCCAGCCCCGGCGGCTGTTCGACGAGGGGGCCCTGCGGGACCTGGCGGCGTCCATCCGGCGGCACGGGGTATTGCAGCCGCTGGTGGTGCGCCGCCGTCCCGACGGCTGGGAGCTGGTGGCGGGAGAACGCCGCCTCCGGGCGGCGCGGCTGGCGGGGCTGGCTGCGGTGCCCTGCATTGAGGCGGAGGTGGACGAGCGGGAGTCCGCCCTGCTGGCGCTGGTGGAGAATTTGCAGCGGCAGGACCTGCACTATTTCGAGGAGGCGGCGGCCATCTCCGACTATCTCCGCCGGACCGGGGCCACCCAGGAGGAGGCGGCGGCCCAGCTGGGGCGGTCCGCCCCGGCGGTGGCGAACAAGCTGCGGCTCCTGCGGCTGTCTCCGGCCTGCCAGGCCCTGCTGCTGGAGCACGGCCTGACGGAGCGCCACGCCAGGGCCCTCCTCCGCCTGGAGGACGAGGAGGAACGGCTGGCCGCCCTCCGCCGGGCGGTGGAGCGGCAGCTGAATGTGGCCCAGACGGAGCAGTATATCGAGCGGCGGCTCCAGGAGCTCCAGACGTCTCCCCCCGCCGGGCGGCGCATGTACATCATCAAGGACGTGCGCCTCTTCCTCAACAGCGTGGACCGGGGCATCCGCATGGTGCGGGACGCGGGGGTCAACGCCCGGTGCACCCGGGAGGACACGGAGGAGGAAATCGTCATGACCATCCGCATCCCCCGCCGGGGCGGGACGCCGCCGGGCGGACAGGCCCCGTGATCCCCCCATTTCTTGTTACTGGATTGTAATCCTTTTTGGGGAGAAACTGTGCTAGAATAACCAGAGAGAAGGGCTCTGTTGTGTGGGGCGCTTCCTGAGATCCTAGCGGCAGCAGGAGGGACTTCATGGGACAGACGACAAATGAAGTCAAGCAGACAAAGGGAGTCCGGGTGAAAAAGAGCGGGGGCAGCGCCCTCCTCATCGCCCTGGGGCTGACCGCCGTCATCATGGCGGGAGCCTATAGCGCGCTGTGCGCCTGGGCCGGGTCCCGGACCGTATTCTATCCAAACGAAACCATCAGCGGCGTGGCCGTGGGCGGGCTCTCCATGGAGCAGGCCGCCCAGGTCCTCTCCAGCACCCTGCCGGGGCAGACGGTCACCGTCACCACGGAGCAGGAGGCGGAGAAGGAGGGCTGGCCCGAGGAGGCGGAGCCGGCTTCCATCACCCTGGAGGAGCTGGGCTACACTGCGGACCGCTGCGGCGGAATCGCCCGGCGGCACTTTGAGGAGCAGGCCGCCGCCCCCTTCCTCACCCGGGGGGCCCGGATGCTCTCCATCCTCACCGACTCCGGGGAGGACGGCCTGTCCCCCGAGGACCGGGACGAGGAGCGGTTCCAGGAGGGGGTGGCCCGCCTGGCGGAGGAGCTGGCCCGGGAGCCCCGGGACGGGGCCTACGCCGTCAGCGGCCAGGAGCTCCTCCTGACCCGGGAGGCCAACGGCCGCCGCATCGGGGTCAAGGCCCTGGCCGCCGCCCTGGAGGAGAGCCTGGCCTCCGGCAGCCGGGAGGCGGCGGTGGCCTATGACCGGCTGGAGGCGGTCCCCCTGTCCATTCAGGAGGTCCACGAGGCCGTGTCCGGCGAGGTGCGGAACGCCTCCTATGACACCGCCACCGGCACGATTGCGCCGGAGCGGATGGGGGCGTCCTTTGACACCGTGTCCGCCCAGCGGGCCCTGAACGCCGCCGCCCCCGGGGAGACCGTCTCCATCCCCGCCGACATTCAGGAGCCCGAGATCACGGCGCAGGATCTGAAAGCCGTTCTCTTCCGGGACCTGCTGGGGGAGTGCACCACCCACGTGGGGGGCACAGCCGCCCGCATCAGCAACGTCAAGCTGGCCTCCGCCGCCTTTGACGGCGCCGTCCTCAACAGCGGGGACCTCTTTTCCTACAACGAAACCGTGGGCCAGCGGACCGTTGAGAAGGGGTACAAGGCCGCCCCGGCCTATGTCCAGGGGGAGACGGTGGACGAAATCGGCGGCGGCGTGTGCCAGCCCTCGTCCACGCTGTACTACGCCTGCCTCCTGGCCAATATGGAGATCACGGAGCGCTATGCCCACCGGTATATTCCCAACTACATTACCCGGGGCATGGACGCCACAGTCTCCTGGGGCGGACCGGATTACAAGTTCACCAACAACACCAAGTACCCGGTGAAAATCGTGGCGAAGTACGAAAAGGGCTATCTCACCGTCCAGCTCTGGGGCACCAAGACCGACGGCCTGACGGTGAAGATGACCTATGAGACCCTGTCCACCACCCCCTTTGAGGAGGTGGAGCAGCTGGACCCGTCCCTGGCCCCCGGCCAGCGGGTGGTGAAGGTGACGCCCTATACCGGCGCAAAGGTCCGGACCTACCGCAACATTCTGGACGTAGACGGCAGCCTGGTCTCCAGCGGCGTGGAGGCCATCAGCGACTACAAGCACCGGGACCGCCTGATCCTGGTGGGCCCCGCCAAGGAGGAAGCGCCCGCCGGGACCGAGACCCCTGGCGAGACCCCCGCCCTCCCCGGGACGCCGGTGGAGGACCCCATCCCCGTCACCGGCCCCGCCGAGGTTCCGGCAGAGCCTCCCGTCCCGGAGGAGCCCCCGGCGGTGGTGGTGATTCCCCCGGCGGAGGAGTGACGCGCCCCGTTCATCAAAAGGCCCCCGGTCACAAGACCGGGGGCCTCAGGCTGTCGAAAAAGGATTTTCGCCAGCCTGAGCAAGTTTTCAAAACGTTAAAAAACGTTTTGAAAACTTAT
>JBCLRG010000059.1:0-13076 GCA_041223955.1 Oscillospiraceae bacterium 38-13
GCAACGGTAGGTGTATCCTTTTCACCGGGGGCGGCAGGGGTCTTGTCCTCCTTGGGCGTATCGCCGGGGGCGGCAGGGGCCTTGTCCTCCTTGGGCTTCTCGCCAGGGGCGGCGGGGGCTTTGTCCTCCTTGGGCTTCTCGCCAGGGGCGGCGGGGGCCTTGTCCTCCTTTCTTATAATCATCCTCTGCAACAGCATAGAAATCACTGAGAATGTCATAAAACAAGGAAACCAACTCTTCTTTTGTCGCATAGGCTTTGAGTGTATTTTCGATTCTTGTAGAGTTGCGTTCCAGTATGTCGCGGTAAAAGCTATGTGACTTTTTTAAACGGGTAAATGCCTCTGCCTTTACTAAGGCCCGATGGACACGTTCAATAAACCATGGTTTTATGTCCAAGCCATAGCTCAACACACCATCTTTTGTTGGCTCAAATCGGAAACTGTGAATAGATTCTGCCAAAATAAGGGTATCGTACGGAAAAGCGATGTCGACTTCGTGGTTATCAAAATAGAATCTAATTTGCGGCATGGGTAATATGCCCTGCGGATTAGCAAATGGTGTGATTAAAAAATTAAGCGCCGACTTAAGCTCACGGTTGATCTGAACTTGGAATACGGTGGTATCCAGCGAAAGCTGTTCGAACTGCATAGCGTTGTCAATAAAGTCCTCTAAGTTCACATTAAAGATAATCAAGCGAGTATGATGAGACGTAACAGGACCTTCAAAACTTGGTACTTCCTCCGTTCCATTGATTACATCATTCCAATCAATAAAAACATACGAAGTGTGGTTTTCTTTATCAGAAGAAGTTTCTACAAGTAATGCTGTTCCGAGCCTTTGCGTTGCAAGTCGACCAATACCTTTTTCACCAAGAGTACCTTCCTCATTGGACTTAATGTCTGTAGCAATCTTCAGAAAACCATCATCAAGGGTGGCATCATTCATACCGCATCCATCATCTTCAACAATTAACATTGGTGAGTGATGATATTGCTTAGGAATAATGTCTCTAACATGTGCCGGAAAAAGTTCGTTGGAAGATAAACCATTATACAAACGTAAGTTGATATTCTTTGCCTTTGCATCAATCGAGTTTTTGAGCAATTCGATTACAGCAACTTCGGGCGATGTTATAAGATCTCGGCCCAAATGTTTTATAACACGTGGATCAATCACAATCTTTCTCATAAATTATCCTCCCGAATATCTTCTAAAATCTCCTTCAATGTTTTCGCAATTGCTGCAGCCATTAAATATGGAACACCATTACCTATCATTTTAAACTTTCTTGAGAGCGAAAGAGTTGGTAATACGACAAATTCTTTTGGTAAAGATTGAACAGCCATCGCTTCCGCAACAGATATACGCCGTTTCTTATAAGGATGAAGATGCACTTCGTTGTGCCCATATGCAGCTGTTGGAGAGTATCTCCAACGGTGTAGTCGTTTAAATGACTTGCCACTTGTATCGCCTTCTGCGATAGTTTCAATTTTTTCTCGTCCCCTTTTCACTTGGAATATATCCTTTCCATTTGGATGGTTTTCAACATCGTTTTTATTAAACCAATACTCAACTGTCAATTTTTTTAGAATTCCTTTAGCAGGAAACGCATATGGGCTATTTACCATAAATTCTCTTTCTTTTGGCCACGCTCTCGTTAGAACGTCCTCAGTATCGAAAAGAGAATGTTTGTCCCATTCGAATATCAATGTATTGGGTTCATTCTGATAAAGCCCTTTGTGAATGCCAACCATAAACACACGCTCTCTGAATTGTGGAACACCATACTCAAGCGCATTGAGAACTTTTTCAGCCATAACATAGTCATTAGCCTGAACTTTCATCATCATTTCATTATAGAAAGCACCGTGCTTCTCTGTTTTTACTAAACCCTTGACATTTTCGAACAGAAAAAAATCAGGACGACATCGGCAAATGATATCAAAATAGACTTTAGTTAATCGGCCGTTTTCGCCATTGGCACCAGCATTTTTCCCAGCGACTGAAAAATCCGGACATGGGGGGCCACCAATAAAACCGACCAAGTTTCCTTTCTCATGTTCTCGTGCGACAAGATTGATGAGATTTCTTTTTCCACGTCGTTTTGCATAACGTTCCGCACTATCATTATGATATCCATATATCGGAGTATGTCGATTCATTTGCTCTCTCGCGTATTGATACGACTCCATAAAAAGATTATCATATTCGTTAACAAATACTATGGTATATCCGTTTTTTTCAAATGCTAAATCTAAAATCCCGATTCCTGAGAAAAACGAGAAGATGGAAATTTTCTTTCGCATAATGTTTACATTCCTTTTTCCTTTTCGTGTTTCTCAAACTCCTTGAAGGTCATGAGGACAAACTTGGGCTTGTTATTCTTTAGAATGGTAATCAGGCCGTGTTCCTCAGTCATCCTTGCCGCAAAGGAAAAATTTTGATTCACTTTAGAAATTGATAGTGTTTTTTCAATATCAATCTTCATGTTGTATACCTCTAAACAGTTGTATAAAATACTTACCTAATATTTTATATCAATTTTTTAGCTAAAAGTCAACCTAATTTTGTAAATAAGTATTGGCTCCATATAATGGTTGAATAAAAGCAACAATAGTTTAGGGAGAAAATTGCACCTGTCAAGTAATTCAAAGTCTCTATTTCCTTGTCTTCTGTTATGGAAAATTTGATAGGGCATTCGCCACAAATAAGTGAGAAAAACTGTGCGCTCCACGCTGAATGGAACGCACAGCTTGCAATTTTATGGGTTTCCTACTTTACACATTAATTACCCATAGAGCGACTGATCTATAGAAAATGACGCTGTTGAGTGTTGCGAAGAAGATGCAGTAATAGGTCTTGTTGTCATGCCGTGTCACATAGTTTGGCAGCTGCTATTTCTCTGTACATTAGCAGCAAAAACAGCAAGAAAAGCCCCCAGAACGGTTAAGCTAATTTGATGTATTGCAAGCCAGCTTGGAATCTGAAACGCTGGGTCTAATGTTCCCATGGTCAACGGAAATTGAGAAAAGAAACCGCTCAATGAGAAATTGATTGCCGAGGGCAGAGGTAATACAGTTAATAAAATTACTGCCGCCATAGGAGCGTAGATCAGAGTATGGCTGAAGCGGCTCAACATCAACCCTGCCCCCAGGCAAAAGACAATGGGCGGGATCAGGGTCAATAGAGCGGGTAAAATCAGTTCTCCATAATCCACCCACCCAAACAGCGACACATAGAATCCAACCGCCAGGACTGCGACACATAGGCAGAGGACAAGGGTAGCTGTCAGCACCGCTCCACACCGCAGAGCCGCATACCGCCGCTGCCTGATTGGGGTGGCTTGGGTCAAGGGCCGGAGCAGACGCTCCTCCTTGGAGAAGAAGAACGCAAGGAAAAACAATTCTCCCAGGCAGATCAGCGGCAGAGCTTGGCTGAGATAGTATCCAAAGCTCCATGGGGAAAAAGGCGCTGTGTGAGCCACGCCCCGGACCACAGAGCCAGTCAGTATCAGCCAGCCATATCCCAGGGACACCAGCAGAGTACCGAAGAACAGCTTGTTCCACAGCAAGCGCCGCAGCTCATATCGAAATATCTTATTCAAGGTTTAAGTCCTCCTCTGTCAGATTGCAGGCATCCAGAAATTCCTGATAGGTCAGATAGGGATATTCCGGGTTCAGTTCCCGGCCAAAGAGACCTTTCAAAATCTCGTCCATAGCCTCCTCACCGCCCACCAGTTGTTCAGCCTTCAAGATTTTCAAGGGCATTTCGTTATATTGCCGCATCCCTCGCAAGTTGTTGGCAATGTCAGCCTGATACTGCTCCGGCAAAGCTGACAGGTATTCCGGGTGACGGACATAGAAATCCTTGCAGTAGTCGTCTACGGCCTCCTGCCAAGCGTCCACAAAGCTGTCCTGGGCCTCACGTTCCCCATACAGCGTCTTTACAATGCGATAGGTGGTGTAGCAGGTCAGGCCCTCGGCAGACCAAACGCCGCTCTCGTCCATGGGGTCAAACATATTTCCCAGGCCCCACCATTGGTGGACAATTTCATGGATCGTCACCTGAGCGGAGGAGCCGCCCTTTGCGCCGTTGGACAAGTTTTCGGTGGTATAGTCCAACTCATTTGCAATGCTGGCACCTTCTCCCGCATAACCGCCGCCGTCGCTTCGCCGCTCGATTAGGTTAAAGGTTCCATCTCCATAAAAAGACAGTGGACCGATATGCCGTTTTCGCTCATAAACATCACCTTCGTCATGGCCGTGGCAATGAGGGGTGTGAAGATCACATAGAAGATGAAGTTCAGCAGCACCGGCTGGGCCACCGGCCCACCGCCCGCCAGAATCAGCGCCAGTACAATCAGGAACGCAAAGGCGCTGTTGACCAGGACCGTATAGGACAGCATGGACGGGCGGCACTTTTTGCAGTAGGACATGACAAACTCGTAATAGCTGTCGATGGTCCCCTTAAATCGCTTGAAGGAGTGGACGGTCTGCCCGAAGGTTTTCACAATCGGAACGCCCCGCACATACTCCATCGCCTCATTGTTCATATCCGCCAGGGCGTTTTGATAGAGCTTCATGTCCTCCGCCATGGAAGGTCCGGCCATCTTGAACATAGCCGCAAAGCCCAGGATCACCGGCAGGAGGCTGACAAGGCCAAACCGCCAGTCAAACAGAAACAGCATGACGATCATGCACACCGGCGTAGTGACCGCCGCCGACATATCGGGAAGCTGGTGGGCCAGATAGGTTTCGGTGGCCGCGCTGCTGTCGCTGACGATGCGGCGGATCTTTCCGCTGCCCGTCTCCCCGATGAAGCCCAGGGGAAGTTCGGCAATATGGGCCATCAACGCCTTGCGGATATTTCCGGCGATATGGAAGGCCGACAAGTGGGAACTCATCAGAGCGCACACATAGACGAGAATGGAGAGAACGGCGAACAGCACCGCCATCCAGCCGTTTCGGACTACATGGGTGGCCTGTGCGTAGTTGGGGGCCACCGCAATGACCTCTTGGATGATTCGGAACAGGAAAACGAAGGGGAAAAGTGCCAGGATCGCACTGATGGCGGACAGCAGCAGGGATAAGTAGGTCAGATACCTGTGTCCCCCGGCATAGCCCATCAGCTCCTGGAGATTGCTGTTTTCTTCAAGTGGATACCTCCTTGTGACAAATGATCTATGATACAGAAAGCGCCGCGGACACTTTCTCATATCCATCCCCGCAAGTTAGTTCTAGCTAACTTGCGGGCCGAATGAAAGGGCTCTTAGACCCCCATCATACTGTGCCAGCCAGCAAGGAAAAAATCCTGGAGCTGTTTGACATAGTGCTTTGCCCGGTCATAGGGCATATCGTGGACCACGACCTCGAATATCCCGTGGAACATCCCGCTGGCAATGATGTGGCAGAGCTGATCGTCCAGCTCTGGGATGTCCCGGCCCTGTCTGCGCAGGACTTCCATGAAACGCTGGGTGGCTTCCACTTCGATCTCTACCATGTTGTGGATAAAGTTTTCATATCCAGTGCCCTGGGCCTTGCAGATCAACAATCTGAACGGGTCAAGATGCTGGTACACATAGCCCAGCATTTCCTTTACGCAATCACTGGATTCTACCCCTACATGGCTGGGCTGTTCCGCCTCCGGCAGTTCGGAGAACGCCATCTGTGCCCGCATGAACATTCCCATGACCGCCGCCGCATGAGGTTCTACCAAGGCGGTGAACAGGGCCTCCTTGCTGGAGTAGTACCCGTAAAAGGCTCCGGTCGTCACTCCGGCATTCTTGACGATTTGTCGCAGGGAGGCGTCCGCAAAGCCCTTTTCCAGAAATTCCTCCATTGCCGCCTGATGGATACGGGTTAAAGTTTCACTCTGTCCTTCCATGGTATACCTCGCTTATAACAGCGTTATATATCACTGTTATAGAATAGCAGACAGAAAAAAATTTGTCAAGCCCCTTTTATCCCAACGCCACATCCAGCGCCAGCATGATGGTAAATCCCGCCGCGAAGAACATCGTTCCCAGGTTGGAATGTTCCCCGGCGGATGCCTCCGGGATCAGTTGCTCCACTACTACATAGATCATCGCTCCCGCAGCAAAACCGAGCAGATAAGGCAGAGCGGGCAGGATCAGTCCTGCCGCCAGCATGGTCAGGACCGCCGCCAAAGGCTCCACGATACCGGAGAGAACGCCATATAGGAAAGCGCGTCCTTTTCCCACTCCCTCCGCCTGGAGGGGCATGGAGATGATCGCCCCCTCCGGGAAATTCTGAATGGCGATGCCGATGGACAGAGCCATCGTTGCAGTGGCGGTGATGGTATCGTTCCCGGCCATCCAACCCGCCAGCACCACGCCCACCGCCATCCCCTCCGGGATGTTGTGGAGGGTGACGGCCAGTACCAGCATGGTGGTCCGTTTTAAGCGGGTGTGGGGACCTTCCGGCTGACTGCTGTTCTGGTGCAGGTGGGGGATTGTCCTGTCCAGTACCAGCAGAAACAGGACACCCAGCCAGAACCCCGCAACTGCCGGGAAAAAGGCCCATTGGCCCATATCCTCCGCCTGTTCCATGGCGGGGACCAGCAGACTCCAGACAGATGCCGCCACCATGACACCCGCCGCAAAGCCGGTCAAGGCCCGCTGAACCAGCAGATTCATTCCTCTTTTTAAGAAGAACACGCATCCTGCTCCCAATGAAGTTCCCAGGAAGGGAAGGAGCAGTTCAAGGATCACATTCTTTGTCATTTCTGAATACTCGCCTCCAAATAGCACAGCGGCGCAAGGCTTCCGCCAAGCAGGGCTGTTTGTGTGATTTGAAAATTATGCTCTGAAATGAACCGTTCAAATCCTTCCGCTGTTACATTCTGCCCGCCAGCCGCCTCCGGCAATGCTCCGGCAAATTCACCACCATTGTGCGTACAAAGTCCTGCGCTTCTTCCTCGGTCAAATCAAACCCCATCGCCGGAAGCCGTTCACGTATCAGCTCGATACACTGGAGCATATCCTTTGCCAGCAGAAAGCTGGTATCTGTCAGGTAGATTTTTCCGTATTTCTCCCGCACCAGAAGATCCATATCCATTAGAGTCGCCATCATTTTCGTGACAGAGGCTTTCGAGCAGTTCAAAGCCTTTGCCACGGCCTGCGTCCCCACGTCTGGAGTGCTTTTGCCCAATTCGTAGATCGCCAGCAGATAGCGAAGATGGGCTTCCCGTAATTCCGCCATAGAAATTGTTCCTCCCCAACGAGAGGAGGCATGAGCAGATCCCGCTGCCCATGCCTCCTCACCATGTCTTGCAAAATTTGAAGTTTTAGTGACAGCCGCGGCAGTTCCCGCAGTCACCGTTGCAGCCTCCGCCGGATTTGCGTGACTTCCACAAAGACCGGACAGCCAGTGCCACAACGCCTGCCAGTACCAGCAGAACGACAATTTCTCCAAGAGTCATGTTTCGTTACCCCCTCACTGTGCGGCGGCCACGGAGGTCAGCCGCCGGGCGTTCTCCTCGCCCTGATAACCCTTGCGGAACAACAGAAAGAGGATTTCCGCCAGCAATACCAGAGCCACAACCGTTCCAAGGCCAAATGCCGCTTCTCCGGTAACAAGTCCGCCCAACTGGAAGACAATCAGGCTCACCACATAGGCGAAACCGCACATATAGCCGATGGCGCCCAGGGTCCATTTTACGTTGTTCATTTCCCGCTTGATGGCGCCCATTGCGGCGAAGCAGGGGGCGCAGAGCAGGTTGAAGATCATAAAGCTGTACGCGGCCATGGCCCCGAAGTCCGCCCCGATGGCGGCGTAGATGCCGCTGGCGTCCTCCATCAAGTCCGCTTCACCGGCGTACTGATAGAGTACACCAAAGGTGTTGACCACTTCCTCCTTGGCAATGAGGCCGGTGACCGTGGCCACGGTGGCTTTCCAGGCCATATCGCCCACCCAACCCAGAGGTGCGAAGATGATGGCAACGCCGCTGCCGATGGAGGCCAGAAGGGAGCTGTTGTTGTCCTCCACGGCTTGGAATACGCCGTTCTCAAAGCCATAGCCCTGGAGGAACCAGAGAACGATGGAACTGAGCAGGATAATGGTCCCCGCCCGTTTGATGAAGGACCAGCCCCGCTCCCAGGTGGCCCGGAGGACGTTGGAGGCGGAGGGCGCGTGGTAGGTGGGCAGTTCCATGACAAAGGGGGCAGGCTCCCCGGCAAAGGCTTTGAACTTTTTCAACATGATGCCGGTGATCACCACGGCGGCAATACCGATGAAGAAGGCGGAGACGGCCACCAGAGCGGACCCGCCGAACACCGCGCCTGCGAACAGGCCGATGATGGGCATTTTTGCCCCGCAGGGGATGAAGCCGGTAGTCATGATGGTCATTTTCCGGTCCCGGTCCTGCTCGATGGTTCGGGAGGCCATGATGCCGGGGACGCCGCAGCCGGTGGCTACCAGCATGGGGATGAAGCTCTTGCCGGACAGGCCGAAGCGGCGGAAGATGCGGTCCATGATGAAGGCGACACGGGCCATATAGCCCACATCCTCCAGAATGGCCAGCAGCAGGAACAGCACCAGCATTTGAGGCACAAAGCCCAGGACGGCGCCCACGCCGGCTACGATGCCGTCCATAATCAGACCGTACAGCCAGCCGCTGACGCCCAAGGAGGTGAGGATGCCGTCAAAGAAATTGGGGACGATCTCGCCGAACAGTGTATCGTTGGCCCAATCGGTGCCAAAAGTACCAATGCCCACGCCGCCGTCCGCAACGGAAGCACCCATAGCGATGGCGTAGATGCAGAACATGATCACCGCGAAGATGGGCAGAGCCAGAATTCGGTTGGTGACGATCTGGTCGATCTTGTCCGAGACGGACAAGCTGCCTTTTGCCGCCTTTTTCTTCACCGCCTTGGTGACCACAGAGTTGATGTAAGAATACCGCTGATTGGTGATAATAGACTCCGCGTCGTCGTCCAATTCCTTTTCACAGTCGGAAATATGCTGCTCCAGATGGGCTTTCAGGTCGGGGTCGAGGCTCAGTTCCTCCATGACCTTTTGATCCCGCTCAAAAATCTTGATGGCGTACCAACGGAGATAGCCCTCCGCCACCTTGCCCTGGATGGACTCCTCAATGTGGGCCAGGGCGTGTTCCACGCTGCCGGTGAACACATGGGGCAGCTCCCCGGTTTGTTTCCTCTGGGCCAGGGCCACAGCCTTTTCCGCCGCTGCCATGCCGCCCTCGCCCTTGAGGGCGCTCATCTCCACAACCTCACAGCCCAGGGCCTCGCCCAGCTTATTGAGGCTGATGGTATCGCCGTTTTTCCGCACAAGGTCAATCATGTTCACCGCCACTACCACAGGCAGGCCCAGTTCAATCAGTTGGGTGGTGAGGTAGAGATTTCGCTCGATGTTAGTGCCGTCCACAATGTTGAGGATGGCGTCCGGTTTCTCGTTTACCAGATACGACCGGCTCACCACTTCCTCCAGGGTATAGGGGGATAGGGAGTAGATGCCGGGCAGGTCCTGGATGACCGCATCCTTATGCCCCTTCAGCCTGCCCTCCTTCTTTTCCACGGTAACACCGGGCCAGTTGCCCACGTACTGGCTGGAGCCGGTGAGGGCATTGAACAGGGTGGTCTTGCCGCAGTTGGGGTTGCCCGCCAGGGCAATCTTGATGTCCATAGTCATTCTCTCCTTTCGGTGTTAGCTAAGGCTAACTTATGGCGCAAAGAATAGCGGCTTTCTGCCGCGTCTGTTTACTGGACCTCGACCATCTCCGCGTCGCCCTTGCGGACGGACAGCTCGTAGCCCCGGACATTCAGCTCCATGGGATCGCCCAGAGGGGCCACCTTACGCACGAAAATCTCCACGCCTTTGGTGATGCCCATATCCATAATCCGGCGCTTCACCGGACCTTCGCCGTGCAGCTTCGCCACGATCACGGTTTCGCCCACCTTCACATCTTTCAGCGTTTTCATCTTACTCTCCTCCTTTTTGATCCTTAAATCATAATGCGGTTTGCCATGGTCTTGTCCAGTGCGATCCGGCTGTCCTTCACCTGCACAATCAGGTTCCCTCCGATTTCGCTGACCACCGTCACATTGCTGTCCACCACAAAGCCCAGCTCCGCCAGATGCTGGCGCACATCGTCCTTGCCGGAGATTTTGCGGACCGTGACCGTCTCTCCAGCCTTTGCCATTGTCAGCGGCATCATTTCTTCGCCTCCTCCTGCAATGCGGTTAGTAAAACCTAACCTTGAAAACAGCCTCAGTTTACCACCGCTAACCAGCCTTGTCAAGTCCATTTCAAGAAAAACTTGCTTTTTTAGTTAGAATATGCTAACCTATGCACAGAGGTTTTCGTGGAAGGAGGATTTTTGTGAATATCCACGAATCTGCTGAGGACTATTTGGAGCGCGTCTTGATGATCCGGCAACGAAAAGGCGTGGTTTATTCTATCGACATTGTCCATGAGTTGAATTTCTCGAAGCCCAGCGTCAGTGTGGCGATGAAGCGTCTGCGGGAAAACGGATATATTCAAATGGATGCGGACGGCGCGATTACTCTGCTGCCGCCAGGGGAGGAGATTGCCCAGCGCATATACGCCCGGCATCAGCTTTTATCGGAATTTTTGACGCAGTTGGGGGTATCCCCGGATACGGCGGCTGCGGATGCCTGCAAAATAGAACATGACATCAGCGAGGAAAGCTACGAGCGGATCAAGGAAGTTACACTCCAAAAGCGGACAGGCCTGGGATAGACGAAAACCGCCCCTTCTTTTTTGGAAGGGGCGGCTGTTCTATTTTAGCTCCAGGAGATTGGTCATACTTCGCAGACTGACGCCCAGGGTAGAGAGGTTGTGCAGGATGGCGGAGGTGGCCGGAGGCAAAACTCCCAATGCTCCAAGGGCAATCAGAGAGCTGTTGAAACCAATGACAAAGCGGTAATTGGAGTGGATGCGCCCGGTCAGCCTGCTGGCGAGACGGCGCAGACTGACCAGCTCGTTGAGATCGTCCGCCGCGATGGTGATGTCCGCGATCTCTCTGGCAATGGCCGCGCCGTCACTGATTGCAATACCTACGTCCGCCTTGGACAGCGCCGGGGAATCGTTGATCCCGTCCCCGATCATAATGACCATGTGTCCTTTTTCCCTCTCAGCCTCCACAAAACCGGCCTTATCCGCTGGCAGGATTTCAGCACGGTATTCGTCCACTCCCACCTCGGCAGCAATGGCGGCGGCTGTGCGTTCGCTGTCCCCAGTAAGCATAATAGCCCGCCGGATGCCCAAACCGCGAAGCTGCCGGATCACAGCTCCCGCTTCTGGCCGCAGGGGATCAGAGATACAGACCACAGCGGACAGCACGCCGCCGATGGCCAGATACAGATGGGAATACTGATCCGGCAGGGAGTCGTAACGCTCCTGTTCCCCCTCTGGAATAGCACAGTGTTCGTCCTCAAAGACAAAGTGGGCGCTTCCGATGATGACCCTCCTGCCATTGACCTCGCTGACAATACCGTGGGCCACAATGTACTCCACCTCGGAGTGCATTTCCTCATGGGACAGCCCCCGCTCCCGCGCGGCCTGGACGACCGCGTTAGCCATGGAATGGGGGAAATGCTCCTCCAGGCAAGCGGCCAACCGCAGCATATCCGCCTCATTCTGCCCTCCGAAGGGAATGACCTCCGCAACCACCGGGCAGGCATGGGTCAGGGTGCCGGTCTTGTCAAAGACCACCGTATCCGCCTGGGCAACTGTTTCCAGATACTTGCCGCCCTTTACTGTCACATGGAACCCGCTGGCCTCCCGCATAGCGGAGAGGACAGCCAGGGGCATTGCCAGTTTCAGGGCGCAGGAGAAGTCCACCATGAGAACGGACAGAGCGCGGGAGACATTCCAGGTCAGCAAATAAGTGAGCAGACTGCCCGCCAGAGTATAGGGCACCAGCCTGTCCGCCAGATTAGCCGCGCGGCTCTCCGCCGTGGATTTCAGGGACTCCGACTGTTCGATCATAGCAACGATCTTGTCATACCGGCTGCTGCCTGACTGGCCGGAGACTTGGAGAACGCACTCGCCCTCCTCCACCACTGTCCCGGCATAGACCGTCATGCCCGCGCGCTTGAGAACCGGAATGGATTCCCCGGTGAGGGACCTTTGATGATCTCCTTTGCCTCCGGCGTCAAATTCTTTGCTGTCTGAAGCTCCCGGCGCACGGTCCGAGGGTCAACGCCTAATCTGTCAGCGGTATCATCGACAAAGGATTTTGTGGTGGCGGACATTTTGTCCGCCACCACATTCTGATGCTGGTTGCCACGGAAAGCACCTCCATCATAGGTCGCTTTCGTCTCCGGGTGCAGACTTTCATAGATTTCCTTTCGTCGCAGAAGCAGCTCCCGAAATTCATCGTCAGATAAATCCTTGCGGACAAAATTCTCGTCTATTTCCGCCAAAGCCACTTGCAGGCCGTCCAAATCGCTGATGGTACACTCGATCTCTGTCCGGCCCAGCAGCTTCATGGCCTCCAGCCGGTGCAGTCCGGCAATCAGCGTGTAGTCCTGATCTACCATGATGGGGTTAATCAGTCCCACCTCGGCAATGCTGTCAGCCAATTCCTTCACGTCTCCCGGTGCGGCCTCCCGCCGTCCGGGATTGACCGTGATCTCGCTGATAGGAACAAGCAATATCCTCACCTCCCCGGCCATGGGCCGCAGTATCGTTCATCCTCGCCGGATGGAACACCTGGGGCCACGGTTGCCTATGGCGTCAGGTCTTTCATTCGGCTGTCGGGCGGGAAGGGCCGCGCCGGTCCTGGCTGTGTCCTCATTCTGTAAGGAAATGTGACCGACGCGGGTTCCCTTGGTTGCCCATTTCTAAAGAATGTGCCGTATTATCAGGCGGCATGACCGCCTTACTGCTCTCCCCCGGCACGGGAGTATGTAAGCCCAACCATGGCGGGTTGGCGCGGTGCCAGCAGACGGTGGCGGCAGGTGACTAAGCTGCCCAGGGGGAAGCCGCGCCGTAAGTGTCTACTGCCCGGACGCGGATGGTGTGACTTCCGTTCCGGGAATACCAGCCGGAGGAATTGTAGTCCCCGCCCCA
>JBCLRG010000060.1:0-12530 GCA_041223955.1 Oscillospiraceae bacterium 38-13
TACGTCCGGTTCGGAGGCGAGTACACCGAAACCTGCCTAAGTGATTTCGTAAGGCGCGGGGTACTTAGCCTACAAATGGCCCGGACAATGAACTCCGGCGGCGCGGTCTACCCTGACGAGGTACACGACATTTGCACCAAACAGGACGAAACCAACCGGCTGTTCGGGGAGATTCTGGAACAACTCTCCCGGCTGAAATGAGGGGGCGGCGATGGCAACAACACGCCTAATGCCCCTCCACATCGGAAAGGGCCGGACAGTGGCGGAGGCCCTGGGCCGGACCACCGATTATGTGAAAAATCCTGAGAAAACGAACGGCGGCGATTTGGTGACAGCTTACCAGTGCAATCCGTCCATTGTGGACCAGGAATTTCTTTTTGCGAAGCGGCAGTATGCCACCATCACAGGCCGCGATCAGAAGGAGCATGATGTGATTGCCTACCACCTACGGCAGTCCTTTAAGCCGGGGGAGGTCACGCCGGAGTTGGCGAACAAAATCGGCTATGACCTCGCTATGTCGCTGACCAAAGGCAAACACGCTTTTATCGTCTGCACTCATGTGGACAAGGAACACATTCATTCCCACATCGTGTTCAATTCTACCGCCCTGGACTGCACTCGGAAATTCCGCAATTTTTTGGGTTCTTCCTTCGCAGTCCGAAAAATCTCCGACCTTCTATGTCTGGAAAATGGCCTGTCCGTTATCGAAAACCCAAGACCCAGCCGGGGCAGTTACGGCACTTGGCTGGGTGAGAAACCGCCGACTGTCCGGCAACAGTTGGAGCAGATGATTGATGCCGCTCTCGTTGGCTGCAAGGACTTTGACAGCTTCCTGGCTGCGCTGAAAGCGGCAGGAGTGGAGGTTAAGCGGGGTAAGCACCTAGCGTTCAAAATTCCGGGCGGCAAACGGTTCGTCCGCTGTGATTCTCTCAGTGAGGACTACACCGAAACGGCGATTCTGGAGCGTATCGACCGCAAGCGGATCGTAGCCCCAAGGCAAAAGCAGGCAGCGCCCAATCTGCTGATCGACATTCAAGCAAAGCTGCAACAGGCGCACTCTCCCGGCTTTGAACGCTGGGCCAGCATGTTCAATCTGAAAGAGATGGCAAAGACCATGAACTATCTGACCGAACATGGTTTGTTGGCCTATCCAGATTTGGAAGCGGCCTGTGACGCGGCGGTGCAAAAGTATCATGAGTTTTCTGATCGCACCAAGGCCAACGAAACCAGGATGCGGGAGATTGCCGAGTTGCAAAGGCACATCGGCACCTACGGTAAAACCCGCGAAGTCTATGCTCAGTATCGCAAATTGCCGCCGAAAAAGCAAGAAAAATTTTACGCTGAACATGCCAGCGCCATCATTTCCTGCGAGGCGGCAAAGCGGTATTTTGATAGTCTGGGCTTGAAGAAGCTGCCGACCATCCAATCGCTGAAACAGGAGTATGCCGCGCTGGAGGCGGAGAACAAAAAGCTGTACCCCGACCAGAAAAAGGCAAAGGCGGAGATGATGGAGCTGCTCACAGTCAAGTACAATACTTCCAGGATTTTGGGACTGACCGATGAAGAAAAGCGGCGGGAGCAGCGCCAGGAGGAACGGTAATTTTCATCTTCCTGTCATCCCCCGTAGGGGCAGCAGACACCGAAGGTGGCTTAAAAGGAGCGGCGCTGGTGCGCCGCTCCTTACAGGGGTTTGGGGGCGGTTAGCCACCAACAAGCGGGCACCAGGTATATACTGGTGCCTTGCTTGCCGCTACTACCGCACCCCGTCCCATACCATCAACTATTTCGCTCTATTTCAGCTTCAATCAGGGCAACAAGCTCACTTGGGCGCATATCCAGCGCATTAGCGATTTTCCAAAGCGTTTCAAAGTTGGCCTGTTTATCCCCGTTCTCGATCATCGTCAGATGAGTACGGGCAATTCCCGCAAAGCCACTCAAAACATCTTGGGATACACCCTTTTTATTGCGAAGATTGCGTATCGTCCTCCCAACCGCACTATTGTCGAATTGCACCGTCTCACCCCACTTTCTCAACAGATAGTGTATGAGAAAACGTGAAAATGATAGTCTACGATAATAGACACATGCAAGATTTTTTGGTATAATGCGAAGCATCTATTTGTATGGGAGGATTATTCCGATGACAGAGACAACCTGCGCATTTACCGGCCACCGGCCAAAAAGTTTTCCGTGGAAGTACAATGAAGCTGCGCCCGACTGCGTTCTGTTGAAGGAGGTTCTGGCAGAACAAATCGAGGCTCTGGCAGACAAAGGTGTGACGGACTGGCTATCGGGCATGGCCCAGGGGGTTGACCTCTGGAGCAGTCAGATTGTCCTCGACCTCCAAAAGAAAAATCCTGCGCTGAAGCTACACTGTGTTCTGCCCTGTGAGGGACAGGAGAGCAAGTGGTCAGCTTCGGCGCAGGAGCGCTATCGCTCAATTTTGGCGCAAGCCAATGAGGTCATCTATGTGGGACAGGAATACAGCCAGGATTGTATGCTGGAACGCAACCGCTACCTGGTGGATCACTCATCTATCTTGTTGGCGGTTTATAACGGGACATGGCGCAGCGGCACCGGGGCCACAATGCGGTACGCTCGAAAACAGGGGCGAGAGGTTATAATCATTGACCCAATTTCCAGAAAAATTTCTTGCCAATGTTCCAGCTGCGTCTGAAAATTATGGAAACTGAAACAGCATCCATAAGCAGATTTCAATAAATTCTGGTAGAATATAATGTTGCCCCATGGTTCCACCTTTGTAAGGCGGAACCATGGGGTTGGAGCTTATACTATTATTCTGATGCTTGGCTCAAATCCATGCTGCGAATCAGTTTCCGAAGCGGCAACACCGCAGAGGGGGAGACAGATAACTCGTCCAGCCCCATTCGCAGGAAAGTCTCGGTGAGGGTCTGGTCAGAACCCAGTTCACCACAGATGCCTACCCAACAGCCATGCCGGTGTCCGGCTTCCACAGTATGCCGGATCATCCGCAGAACAGCGGGGTGGTGAGGGTCGTAGAAATTATCCAGCTTGGGATTTTGACGGTCAATAGCCAGCGTGTACTGCGTCAGATCGTTTGTCCCCAGGGAGAAGAAGTCCACTTCCTCCGCCAGCTCGTCCGCTACCATGACGGCAGCGGGAGTTTCGATCATGATGCCGATCTCCACCTCGCCCATAGCTACGCCCCGCTCCTTCAGTTCTGCCTTGCACTCCTCCAGCACCTCTTTCGCGTCCCGAACCTCCCGAACGGAGATCACCATGGGGAACATGATAGATACCGTGCCGAAGGCGCTGGCCCGGAGGATGGCCCGAAGCTGCGTTTTGAAAATTTCCTTCCGAGTGAGGCAGATGCGGATAGCCCGGTAGCCCAGGGCAGGGTTATCCTCCTTGTCCAGCTGGAAATAATCGGCCTGCTTATCCGCTCCGATGTCCAGAGTACGGATGATGACCTTTTTCCCGGCCATCGTCTCCACTACCCGCTTATAGAGCATAAACTGCTGATCCTCAGTGGGATAGTCCTGGGAATCCAGATAGATAAACTCGCTGCGGAACAGGCCGATGCCCTGGGCGTCATTCTGGAGGACGAGGCCCACATCCCCGGCGTTGCCGATGTTGGCATAGACCTTGATTTCCCTACCATCCAGCGTCACGTTTGGTTTTTTCTTCAGCCCTTGCAAAAGGGCCTCCTGCTTCAAGTCCTCGGTGCGCTTGGCCTCCATCGCGGAAAGCAGCTCGGCGGCGGGTTCAATGTAGACACAGTGGTTATAGCCATCCAGCACCGCCAGCTTGCCATCCCAGCTGTCATCGAAGTCCACGCCAATCAGGGCGGGGATGTTCATGGTCCGGGCCAGGATTGCCGTGTGGCTGTTGCTGGAGCCGTGGCGGGTAATGAAGCCCAGCAGTTTGCTCTTGTCCAGCTGAACCGTTTCGCTGGGGGTCAAATCGTCCGCCACCAGGATAGCGGGCTGATCGTCCAGGGCTGCGGCGTCATCCTGGCCGGTGAGGATATTGACTACCCGCCGGGAAATGTCCTTTACGTCCGTGGCCCTGGCCTGCATATAAGTATCGTCCATAGCGGCAAAGGCGGCAGAGAAGTTCTCGCCGGTGGTGGTCGCAGCATATTCAGCGGTGGCTCCCTGGGTTTCGATGATTCCTTTGGCGGCGTCCAGATAATCCTCGTCCTCCAGCATCATCTGATGAATCTCAAAGATAGCGGCATTGTCTTCGCCTACCTCGTTCAGCGCCTTCTCATAGAGGCCAGCCAACTGCTCCTTGGCCTTGGCACAGGCTGTTTGAAAGCGTTCCCATTCTTCTGCCGGGGTCAGGCTAGAGGTCTGGCTGGTTTGTGCCTCCGCTTTTTTGTAAACACGCAGGGGGCCGATGGCAATGCCATTCAGAATAGATTTTCCGGTTGCTACCTGCATGAAATCCAGCCTCCCTTACAGATTGTCCTTGAAGAACTGCTCCATGGTGGCGGCGTTAGCGTCCTCGTTGCCGCCCTCCACGGTAATGGAGACAGTATCGCCCTGCTTGATCCCCAGGCCCATGACGGCCATGAGCTTGGTGGCGGCGGCGGACTTACCGCCCACCTTCTCGATGGTGATGGTGCTGTCCAGAACCTTGGCGGCTTTTACCAGCAGGCCGGCGGGACGGGCGTGGATTCCTACGGGATCGGTGATGGTGTACTCAAATTTTTTCATGGTAATACATCCTTTCTTCATTTATATGAATTTGGGGTAAAATGGGTCCACAATCATGACTGTTTGCCGTTGCAAAAGGATACGATTTCATCAGCCTTTTACTTGCAACAAAGCTGATCCCGCTGTAATCTCTCCTTCTGCCACTGAGGTGACGCTCTGGTAATCATCGGTGTTGCAGACGATCATAGGAGTGGTGAGCAGATAGCCAGCTTTTTTGATGGCTTCTATGTCAAAGGAGATGAGCAAATCGCCCTTTTTCACCTTCTGGCCCACTTCCACATGGGCGGTGAAGTACTTGCCCCCCAGTTCAACGGTGTTGATTCCGATATGGAGAAGCAGTTCCACGTTCTCGCTTGTGACCAGGCCAATCGCGTGATGGGTGTCGAAGAGGTTATCCACCACTGCATCAGCGGGGGCGTACAGTTTGCCCTCAGATGGCTCAATAGCCACGCCCTCACCCAGCACACAGGTGGAGAATGCCTCGTCCTGCACCTCTGCCATAGGGACCACAGAACCCGTCATATGGGCGGACATCACCGCATCTTGCTTGGCTGGGGCTGGGGCCTTGGCTGGAGTAACTGCTGGAGCGGGAGCGGTCACGCTGTCCAAACGATCAGACTCGGGGGAGTCCATGAAGTCTACCAGGTTGGATTTGATTACCGCCACCTGGGGACCGTATACCACCTGGACGCCGTTGCCCTTGTGGATTACCCCTGAGGCACCGGACTGCTTCAACATGGCATCCACCACTTTGTCCGGGTCAACCACGGTGACGCGGAGGCGGGTGGCGCAGCAGTCCACATCAGACAAGTTGGCCTTGCCACCCAGGCCCTTGAGAATCAGGGCGGAGACAGGATCGGACACGCCAGCCGCAGGAGTGGAGCCATCGGGTCCCACACCAGTCTTGGCCTTGAAGTCAGAGCGAGTAAAGAGCTTCGTCTCCTCCTCTCCCTCTTCGCGACCGGGAGTTTTCAAATCCATCTTGGTAATCATGAAATAGAAGGTAAAGTAATAGAGCACGAAATATACCAGACCTACGATGACAATCCAAATCCAATGAGTTTTAGCGTTGCCCTGGAGGATACCAAAGAGAGTTAGGTCGATAATGCCGCCGGAGAAGGTCATGCCCACGCCCACATTGAAAATGTGCATCAGCATATAGGACAGGCCAGCGTAAACGCAGTGGACGGCGTACATCAGGGGAGCCACAAACAGGAAGGTGAACTCCAAGGGCTCGGTGATGCCGGTAAGCATGGCAGTGAGGGCGGCAGAGATCAGTAGACCACCGGCTACCTTCCGCTTTTCGGGCTTGGCGGTCTTATACATAGCCAGGGCCGCTCCAGGCAAGCCGAAAATCATAAAGGGGAATTTACCTGCCATGAACCGGGTGGCGGAGACGGAGAAAACCTCCGTGGACTTAGAGGCCAGCTCGGCGAAGAAGATGTTCTGCGCTCCCTGGATGGTCACGCCGTCGATCACCGCAGTGCCGCCCATAGCGGTCTGCCAGAAGGGCATATAGAACACATGATGCAAGCCGAAAGGAATCAAGGCACGCTCCAGCAGGCCGTAAATCCAGGTGCCGGCGTAGCCGGACCGAAGAACCAGCTCACCCAAGGCGGCGATGCCCATCTGGACAACAGGCCAGATAAAGAACATGGCAATGCCCACAGCCACGAATACAACGGTGCAGACGATAGGGACAAACCGGGTGCCTCCGAAGAAAGAGAGGACTTGGGGCAGTTGGATTTTATAGAATTTATTGTGCAGCGCCGCTACGCCCAAGCCCACAATGATGCCGCCGAACACGCCCATTTGCAGGGTGGTGATACCCAGAGTGGAGGTAGTGGTGTTGGCCGCCATAGCCTCCACGCCGCCCCGGGCGGTAATCATAGCGGAGATAGCGGTGTTCATGACCAAGTATGCGATGGCACCGGAGAGGGCCGCCACTTCCTTCTCTTTTTTTGCCATACCGATTGCAACGCCCATAGCAAACAGGAGCGCCAGGTTGTTGAACACAGCGCTGCCGCACTGGTTCATGATGTCCAACACGGTGTAGATCACACCGCCCTCATAGATGACGCCGGTGAGGCCGTAGGCTTCCAGCATGGTCTGATTGGTGAACGAGCTGCCGATGCCCAGCAGCAGTCCCGCCACCGGCAGCAGGGCGATGGGAAGCATAAACGAACGGCCCACCCGCTGCAAGACGCCAAAGATTTTGTCCTTCATAAATTTTCCTCCCTGTCAAAATTATAAAAACCCATACCACGCAGGCCGGAATGGCTCCAGCCTACGCCGCATGGGTTTCGCCCGCTAAAGGTCACGATCCCGTTATTTTTGGCTAAGATTGATTCGTTTTAGATGGATGGTCAAATAAATCAGTTCTTCGTTGGAAACCTCTTTCTGATAGGCGTTGCGGATATACTCCCCGATATGCTGAGCGCATTTGTAATGCTGCTTGCAACTGCGGATAATCATTTCCTGAAAATCCGCATCGTACTCCTCGGACGGAGCAGGAGCGGCCTGAAACAACCGCTGGGCAAAGTAACGCAGGTGGACAACAAAGCGGTTAAAGTCCAGGGATTCCCGATTAAATTTCTTCTGGTAGAAATACTCTACTACCTCCAGCGTCCCTTCAATGAGCTTGGTAATATCATACATCACGGTCATGCTGGTATTCAGCTCTGCGTTGACGATGTGCAGGGCAATGAAAGCCGCCTCGCTGGGGTTCAGTTCCACGCCAAGCTCCTCACGGATAGCCCGCAGACAGTGCTGGCCCACATGATACTCCGTGGGATAGTAGCTCATTATGGCTCCCTCCAGCGGATTGGTAAACTCAATGCCATTCTCCTTGCGTTTGATGGCGAAACTGATGTGGTCGGCCAGAGTGATGAGCAAGGATTCATTCAGCGGGGCGGATATTTGGCTCCTGATGTATTCGATCAGATCCTGGGTTAGCTTCAGATGCTCTATGGGAATCTGTGTTACCAGTTCCCGCAGCTTGCGCTGTTCTGTCTTGCTTTCCATGCGATAGGTCTTCTCGAACAAAGCGGGGTCCACCCGCTCGCCGATTTTCCGTTGGAAGCCCAATCCCTTTCCGGTAACAATCATCTCGCTGCCCTTGTCATCCACTACGCAAAGGATGTTGTTGTTTATCACTTTCTTGATACGCAGATTCACCACCCCCCTCCCTAAAAAATAAACCAGCCCTATCTCTCCTACCTATGCAACAACGCACAGATAGAACAAGACAGAGTTGGTCAAGCCCGGTAGACCGGTAACATTCCAACAACATTTGATATTTAAAGAATAGCTTTATAATTAGGAAAAGTCAAGACGAAATTAGAAAAGCATGTTAAGTTCTACTGATTGCATAGTTTTCAAAGCGCAATTTTGGGCAGTTTGCCAGTTGAACAGTGAGCAATATATTATATTTTGTGTTTTAGGAATCAAAGAACTATCTTGTATAAATCTTCCAATTTTTGTATGCTCTCCCGCCGCAGGGGACAGGAAAATCGCAGGACCTTTCTCCGCAGGAGGAACACAAAAGCGAATTGGACGCTGTAAAATACTTTACTGTGAAAAAATCTCAAATTCCCCCTTGACAACAGCTTTAGGAAAAGAAGCTGTGTACCTACCCCCGGACGGACAGCCGGTTTTTGACGGACGATATGGAGAACACCACCCCCGCTCTGGTCTCCGCCGCCGCTGTTGTCTGCGGCCTGGATGCACCGGAAACTGTGCTGACCTCCCAGGTCTGCAACAGCGGGAAAGTCACGGACCACCACGCCGTTGTTCCCACCAGAAGCGCCGCTGCCGCCGACCTCTCCGCCCTGCCCCTGGGGGAGCGGGAGGTCCTGCGGCTGGTGTCCCTGGCCTTGCTCCGGGCGGTCTGCCCGCCCTATCGGTATGCGGAGACCGCCGTGGTGGTAGAGTGCGCCGGTCACAGCTTCTCCGCCAAGGGGAGGGTCCTGCTGGACGCGGGCTGGCGGGTCTATGCCGAACTGCCCCAGGATGCGGTCCTCCCGGACGGGCTGGCGGAGGGAGTGACGCTGCCGGTGGATGCGGTCCGGGTCAAGACCGGCAAGACGGCCCCGCCCAAGCACTTCACGGAAGTTATATGCTATGAAAGGGGGATAAGAAATCGCCCATAGAAAGGAGAAACTTTTATGAAAGCAAGGAAAACTGACAAGGGCAAGATAACCGCATTATACGAGCGTTTGAGCCGCGACGACGACCTCACAGGCGACAGCAACAGCATAATCAATCAGGAGAACATTTGTCAAGGGGGATTTCACCCAAAAGATGAAATCCCCCCGATAAACCTGAATTGTTATTTCCGATTTGGCTTCCTTTTGATAGCCAGC
Source organism: Oscillospiraceae bacterium 38-13 (assembly GCA_041223955.1). Lineage (GTDB taxonomy): Bacteria > Bacillota > Clostridia > Oscillospirales > Oscillospiraceae > Oscillibacter. The sequence continues at coordinate 9,068 of JBCLRG010000060.1, forward strand.
AATTTCATATAATCATCAAAATCAGCCATATTGGTCGGTTCAAACATAATCCATTTTCCGTCGTGATAGGTTTTTGCCTCATCATATTGCCTGCAAACAGCATCAGAAAGAGTATACCTTATATCTTCAAATTTTGTTCTCTCATCTTTACCAAAGATAATCATGAACCCAATGCAATTACTTTTAACGTATAGACTGCAAAGTGTTTTACCGCCTCTGCGATATTTATACTCATAATCCCAATTCTTACCACCAGTATTCCATAACCGTTCCATATCGTATTTTTCATCAATAGCCGAGCATAACGCTTGCCAAACTTCATACAAGGATTTTCCCAGCAGTTCAGTCATAATAGATGGAGATGGTATATTTTCAAGCATAGTATATCCTCCCAAAATCCCGATTTGTCGGATTGACACGAGCAAAGTATAGCACCGATGCGGACGATATTCAACCCTTGTTTTGGGACGCTGATAGTAGTGGCAAGCAATGCACAGGTATATACCCTGTGCCGCTTGTTGGTGGCCGAGGCCCCCAAGCCCCCGGTGATCGGCGCAGCTGCGTCCGATGCACAAGCCGCCGTTGGCGTCTGCTGGTATATATCGGCAGGAGAGGACACCCCGGCGGAGCCGCCCCCAGAGGGCGCACGATGGCCACAGGCCATACCACCGCCAGCTTGCTGGTGGTGAGTAAGTGCGCTCTTAGCAGAGGGCCGACAAAGAGAATGGAGCGCCCAGGCCATCCCTGGACGCTCCCGCTTCGGTTCCCTTCTGCTGGTCAATCACCGCCCCTCCAGCCTGTGCCATTCTGCCACAAATGAACCGCAGTCAATGTAATGTAGTGGCCTGGTGAAACCACCCTTTATACATTACATCTCAAAAGGCCCTGTTGCGTGACTTTGCCGAGAAAAACGGCCTGCTGGATTACGAATTTTACGTTGATGACGGTTACACAGGCCGCAATTTCAACCGCCCTTCGTTCCAGCGGATGATTGCCGACATTGAGGCTGGGAAGGTCAAATGCGTCATCACGAAAGACCTTTCCCGCCTGGGCCGGAACTACATCGAGGCTGGCAGCTACATCGAAATCTTTTTCCCGCGCCATAATGTCCGCTATATCGCTGTCACCGATGGTGTGGACAGTCTGAATCGGCAGGAGATGGACATTACCCCCTTCAAGAACATCCTAAACGATATGTATAGCCGGGATATTTCCAAGAAAGTTTTGGCAGGCTGGATGGCCCGCTCTAGGCAGGGGAAATTCCTGGGTGGCCCCACTCCCTACGGCCTTATGCGCGACCCCAACGATCATGGGCATCTGATTATCGACCCGGAAACTGCCCCCACCGTCAAGCTGGTGTTTGATCTGGCATCGAACGGGTGCGGCACAATGAAAATTGCAAAGCACCTGTTAGAGCGCAAAATCCCGATTACACGCATTAAAGAGCCTGTGGAATCCGAAGTCCGATATTATTCGTGGAGTGGTTCGGTGATTGGGAAAATGCTCCGTAACCCGGTTTACAAGGGAGATCATGTGGTTTGCAAGTGCCACCAAAAGGCCATTCGCTCCAATACGGTGAACTTTATTCCTCGTAACCAGTGGGAGATTATCGAAAATTGCCACGAGGCTATTGTCAGTCGGGAGCAGTGGGATAGGGTGCAAAAGCTGATTGACCGCCGCCCGCCCATCATGCAGGGGAATAGCTGCCCCTTTTACAATCTGTTTCACGGCCTTGTCTACTGCGCCACCTGTGGGAAATCCATGCAGGTACGCTATGAGAAAGTCGGCAGAACCGGGAAGAACCGCTTCACCGGAGAAATGCGGGAGCCAATTGACAAGGCGTATTACATTTGCCAGACCTATAATCGGCTGGGGAAAAACGCCTGCACCAGCCATAAGATTGAAGCCCGTGACCTCTACAATCTCGTGCTAGCTGACACTATCGAACATGGCAAGATGGCCTTGCAGAATGCTGATGCGTTCTATGAGCAGCTAACTAATCGGCTGGAGCAGCGGTACACGATGGACGAAGGGGCCTTGAAGAAAGAACTGGATACCCTGGCGAAGCGCAATCAGGAGATTGATGAGATGTTTATGAGCCTGTACGCCGACAAGACCAAGGGTATCCTGACTGAGCAGCGGTTCTTCCGCATGACTGAAACGCTGGAGCAGGAACAGGTGGATAACAAAGCCAGAGTGCAGGAGATCACAGATGAATTGCGGGCCGCCTGCGACACGGAGGATGATGTGCGGCGGTTCATCGGAGAAATCCGGGAATATGCGTCCATCACGGAATTAGACGAAGCAATCTTGAATCGGTTGATTGATAAAATCTATATCAGCGCAGTTGAGGTTATAAACGGTGAAAAGGTTCAGAAAGTCCGCATTGTTTATAACTTTGTTGGAGAGATTTCCATAGAATAAAAAATCCCTCCATCTCTCGATAAGGGGTGGAGGGATTTTTCTTAAATCTGACGGATAATTCTCTTGAAAGGAGCGTATGGGCGTTGTCCAGTGACACAGAATTAGCCGAAAGAAAACGTACCAAATTGAAGTTGCGGTTTTACATGATGTCGTTATGGTTGCTCTTTATTAACTATTGATATTCCAATATCTTTTGCCCCTGATGCAACATTTATTGGTGTAGGGCCTCTCCTGAAACGTAATATATTGCCAATAATATCAGCTACTTTTGCAATAGTTAGTTGGCTTTTTGCTTGTCAAACTAATTACGAATGGACAGACGTGCATAATCCACCTTATAAAATTGAAAGCGTAAAAAACGAGAATTATGAATACCTGACTTTTCTTACGACATACATAATTCCTCTTGCTTTCATCAACTTAGAGGACATTCGTTACATTTTTGTGCTTGTGGTACTATTATTTTTTATTGGATTGATTTTTATTAGGATGGATTTGCACTTTGGGAATCCAACACTTGCTCTAATGGGATATAGATTATACAAAGTAAAAATCACAAATATTCAGGAAGAAATAATTGTAATTACAAAAGACAAGCTGTCACCTAATTCCGAGATAAAATGGATAGAACTTGGTGATAATATATGGACTGCAAAGGAGATGTGATTATGGATGCCACGGAATTGAAAGGTGAAATTTCAAAACTCTTTGAGAATGCATTTTCTGCTCAAGTTTATTTCGTGTTAAAAAATGATGACGCATTTGTATTGAAACTTGCAGATATTGAATCAGATATTGCTGGTCCAGAAGTAGATAAATTATTCCGTGATTATGTTGAGAATTCAATTTTGAATAATGATGATTTACAAATCTGCAAGTTGTCAACTGCGGATGAGCGGAGCAATGCGATATACCATTACGACTACAGCGAATACCCGGAAGAGCTAGGACTATTTAAAGACCTCTAAATGAGCAAAATCAAAAACTGCACAAAAGGGTCCTAAAACGGCGAATAGCGGCAGACAAAGACAGAGATGCA
>JBCLRG010000061.1:0-11955 GCA_041223955.1 Oscillospiraceae bacterium 38-13
GCTACTGTGTCCAGATCGCTGGAGGTGACAGTGTACTCTGTGGCACTGGGACCGATGATGAGACCGCTGCGCTCTCCGACTTTCAAGGTACTGCCCTTGTAGCTGCTCACCCGGATGGATACGCTAGACATTTCGGCTGCCATGACGGGGACGGTGAGAGAGACTGTGAGAATGACTGCCATCAGTGCGGCGGCAATGTGCTTTTTCATGTTGGTCATACATTTTCCTCCTAATTTTCAGTGTTTTGTGAGGCTTTCTCAAGCAACACAATATCGAATGAGGAGGCAAAAGTCGATAGGGAATTACAATTTAAAACGGAGAAATGCGGGGGCAAAACGAAGCATTTTACATAGTGACCATGAGAGGGCTTTGGGGATACGGTCTATTTCCTGACCACATAAACAGCCACAGACAGACGAGGAACACATGGAAGCACTGGTTTCAAAGAGTGCCGGAAAGCAAATGGGACGGAGCAAAAGCGGCTATAAACCATCAAAAATTGCCCAAAAAATGTTCGCTGACCTCTTTGGAGACGCTGGTGCAAATTACAGAGGAATCGTTGATAAAAAAGTGTATCATCTTCTCTCGGAAGGGCCCAACTGCCGCATCAATTCTTGGAATCCATCCAGCGTGCTCTGGAAGTTTTCAATTTTGGGAGTGGGGTAGGATCACAACATAGAAATTTCACCGCGAAGCAACCGGAGACCCTGGACATCGACTCTGAGGGTCTCCGAATGTTTGAGGGGTCTTCTGCGGCCGAAATACTTTTGGGAGAGCCTGTGGAATTTTTTGCGGGCGGTTTGGCCGAATGCCGCCCCTCACCATGTGGCAGAGAATATAGACTGGAAAACACCCGTGCCGCAGCTTGACCGGCACAGGTGTTTTTTATGACAGGAGCAAGGGTAAACTGCGTAAGATATCCCCTGCAAACCAAAAGATTCCCCCCTTGGAATTGCCAAATGCCTTTGTTATACTGTTATTAATGACAAGAGAAGGGCGAAAAACAGATAAAAATTCTATCAATAAGCAAAACAATGAGGAGGCCGGTGATCGAGTAATGAATGAGACCATCGTATCCATGCAGGGGATCTGCAAGAGTTTCCCCGGCGTTAAAGCCCTGGACCACGTGGACTTTGACCTGCGTTCTGGAGAGGTTATGGCCCTGCTGGGGGAGAACGGCGCGGGGAAGAGCACCCTGATGAAGGTGCTCAGCGGCGTGTACCAACGGGACGAGGGTACCTTGGAGATTTTCGGGAAGCAGTACGGAGACCTGAATCCCAAGCTGGCCCAGGAGGTGGGCGTGGCCATCATCCACCAGGAGCTGAACATGTGCAGGCACCTGTCTGTGGCGGAGAATATGTTCCTGGGCAGGGAGAAGCGCAAAGGCATTCGGCTGGACAACGCCAGCATGGAGGCCGAGGCTAGGAGCATCCTGGACGAGCTGAAGATCGATCTGGACCCCAGGCAGGTGGTGGGCGAACTGCCTGTGTCCAAGCAGCAGATGGTGGAGATTGCAAAGGCCCTGTCCACCAACGCCAGAATCCTGATTATGGACGAACCCACCTCCGCCCTTACCGCCCGGGAGATCGAGGATCTGTTCCGCATCATCCGGGAGCTGAAGGCCAAAGGCTGCGGCATTGTGTACATCTCTCACCGCCTGGAGGAACTGCAGCATATCGTGGACCGGGTGACCATCATGCGGGACGGCCAGTACATCACCAGCATGGATTTCCAGGATGTCAAGATGGACGAGATCATCGCCTGCATGGTGGGCCGGGAGATCAAGGAGAAGTTCCCCCGGGTGAACTGTGAGAAGGGCAGAAAGCTCTTTGAGGTAAAGGGCCTTAACGCCGGACATATGGTGCGGGACATCGCCTTCTCCCTGTATGAGGGGGAGATCGTGGGCTTTGCCGGGCTGATGGGCGCCGGGCGCACTGAGACCACCCGGGCCATCTTCGGGGTGGATCCCAAGGACGGGGGACAGATCATTCTGGACGGCCGGGAGGTGACCATCAAGAGCCCCAGGGACGCCATCCAGGCCGGGATTGTCCTGGCGCCGGAGGACAGGAAGAAGGACGGTCTGTGCACCAAGCTGTCCATCCGCCACAACATTGCACTGCCCAACCTGGATTTTCTCTGCAATAGGTTTGGTGTGGTCATGCGGGGCAGGGAGGCGGAGACCTGCGCCAAGACGGTGCGGGATCTGAAGATCAAGACCCCCAGCGTGGAGATTAATGCGGCCAACCTCTCCGGCGGCAACCAGCAGAAGGTGGTGGTGGGTAAGTGGCTGGCCCGGAACTCCCGGGTGGTCATCTTCGACGAGCCCACCCGGGGCATCGACGTGGCGGCCAAGGTGGAGATTTACAAACTGATGAACGAGCTGAAAAAGCAGGGGATCGCCGTTATGTTCGTCTCCTCGGAAATGCCGGAGGTCATGGGTATCGCAGACCGGATTATCGTTATGTGCGACGGGCGGATCACCGGTGAGCTGACGGCGCAGGATGCCACCCAGGAGAAGATCCTCTCCCTTGCAACCCAGTTTGAAAAGAAAATTGCCGTCTAAGGAGGGCTGGAACCATGAATAAATCAAACCCCTTGAAGAGCATTCTGAACACCCGGGGCATGGGCGGGGCGCTGACGGCCTTCGCCGGGCTGATCGTCATCTATATCGCCTTCGGCATTATCAACCCCACCGTGTTCTCCGGGCAGAACATCATGAACCTGCTGCGGTCCATGTCCAAGTACCTGCTCATTGGAATTGGGCAGAGCTACATCCTGATCACCGGAAACATCGACCTGTCCATCGGCTCGGTGGCGGGCATGAGCGCCATGGTCTCCGCCACCCTGATGACCATGGGGGTTCACCCCATCGCGGCCATCCTCATTACATTGGTGTGCTGCCTGGCCATCGGCGTGCTCAACGGCCTGCTGGTGGGCAAGTGGAAGCTGCCTCCCTTCATCGCCACACTGGGCACCATGTTCGTGGCCCGGGGCGTGGCCTACATCGTCAACGGCAACCGGAACACTGATGCGATTGCCTCCGGCATCGGCAAGGAAGCGGCGGACACTTTCGGGAATTTCTTCTACTACGGCTCCACCCTGGGCATCTACAACACCTTCTGGATTGCCATCGCCCTGTTCGCTGTGTTCTTCTTCCTGCTGTCCGGTACCCGGACAGGCCGGCATATCTACGCCATTGGTTCCAATGTGGACGCGGCCAAGCTGTCCGGGGTCAGCGTGCTGGCTACCACCACCAAAGCCTATCTGGTCAGCGCCTTCTGCTCCTGCGTGGTGGGCCTGATCCTGTGCGGCCAGGCCGGCATGGGCAATATGGAGGCCGGCAATATGTATGAGATGTACGGTGTGGCCGCCGGTGTGATCGGCGGTGTGTCTCCCCTGGGCGGCACCGGCATCCTGCTGGGCACCCTGGCCGGCGCGGCGGTTTGGCAGACCCTGGAGAACGGCCTGAACATGATCGGAGCTCAAGTGGGGATCCAGCGGCTGGTCATCGGCATCATCGTGGTGGGAGCCGTGTTCCTGGACGTGGTGGTTCGCAACGGCGCCCACAAGAGGAGACCCGCCAAATCCGGCGCGGCCAAGTCGAATTAGCCGCCGGCGGCGGATACCGCCCGGTGCTAATGATAAAATATGAGGAGGATTCGGAAATGAAAAAATTCACAGCGTTTCTCTGCACCGTCTGTCTGCTGCTCACCGCCATGACAGGCTGCGCCAAGAAGGAGGACTCCAGCCAGGGCGCTGACTCTGACACCATGATCGCTCTGATCACCATGGACTCCATCGACCAGCACTGGATTACCCTGAACGAGGGCGCCCAGAAGGCGGTCGGGGAGCTGGGCGTCAATGTCCAGTTCATGTCCCCCAACACCAAGGACGATGCCCAGCAGATCGAGTGTGTCAACAATGCCGTCAGCGCGGGGGCCAAGGCCATCATCGTGGCCGCCAACGGCCCCGATGCCATCTCCTCCGCCCTGAAAGAGGCCAAGGACAAGGGCGTGAAGATCGTCTACGTGGACTCCCCCGCCAACGTGGACGCCGAGGCAACCTTCTCCACCGACAACAAGGCCGCCGGCAGGACCGCCGGTGAGGAAATGCTCAAGGCCCTGAACGCCAGGGGCGTCACCTCCGGCAAGGTGGGCATCATCAATGTGAACGCTGCTACCTACTCCTGCGTGGCCCGGGAAGAGGGCTTCCGCTCCGCCTTTGAGGGCTCCGGCTTCGAGCTGCTGGAGACCCAGTACGGCGAGGGCGATGCAGCCAAGTCCCAGTCCATCGCGGAGAACTACATCACCCAGGGCGTGGTTGGCATCTTCGGCTGCAACGAGGGTTCCACCACCGGCGCGGGCAACGCCATCAAGGCCGCCGGCAAAGCCGACATCGTTGGCGTGGGATTTGACAAGTCCGACGCTATCCTGGGCCTGATCAGCGACGGCCATCTGCTGGCCACCATGGCCCAGAACCCCGACGTCATGGGCTCCAGCGGCGTGGAGGCCTGTGTCCAGGCGCTGGAGGGCGCCTCTCTGAACGGCGCGGTGACCGACACCGGCGTGTCTGTCCTCACCAAGTAATTCCATAGCGCGTGAAAAGCAGCAGGAACGCCGGTTTTCCGGCGTTCCTGTTGAAATAATTGCAAGACAATGGTACAGTAGTGGAAGCATATCGGTGCGGCCCGGTCCGTTTGGCTGGAGGTGAGTCAGCTTATGTGGAAGGTTATAATTGCAGACGATGAGAGGTTGATCTGCCGGCTGATTGAGGCACTGATCGATTGGGAGACGCTGGACATGGAGATCGTGGGAAAGGCGGAGAACGGGCTGGAGGCCCTCCAGATGGTAAAGGAGCTCCACCCTCACCTGCTCATCACCGACATCCGGATGCCAGGCTGCGACGGTCTGGATCTGATCCGTCAGGCCCGGGACCTGAGCCCGGGACTGGAGATCGTCATTATCAGTGGCTACGCCCACTTTGAATACGCCAAAACCGCCATCGCCTATGGGGTGGGCAGCTATATCCTCAAGCCGGTCAACCAGGAGGAGCTGAACAAGACTCTGAAAAAGATTGTCCTCCGGCTGGAGGAGCGGGGCCGGCGGGAACGGACAGAGGAGGACCTGATCCGGGACCTGCTGGACGGCAAGCGGGAGTTTACCAAAGAGGAACTGGCCCAGAGCTATCAGTTTCATATTCAGGACTGCCAGCTCCAGACCTTCTTCCTCAAGCTGGACCTGGACGGGGATGAACTGGGCGGCCCGGCCCGGGCCATCATTCGCCAGAAGGCGGAGGAGATGTTCCAGACTACTATGCTGCCTTCCTGCAGCGAGGGGGCGCTGTATCTTCGGAATTACGCCGGCTGCGGCCTGCTCAGCTACCCGCACGGGGAGCGGGATCGGGTGCGCCGAGGCCTGCGGGAACTGCTCAAGCAGCTGGAGGCCAATAAGAATCTCTTCGGGCCGGTGGAGTTCACCATCGGGCTGGGCCGGCCCATTCAGGAGGCCGGGGAGCTGGCCGGGTCCATGGATGCCGCCCGGCTGGCGGCGGCGGAGCGGCTCATTGAGGGCCGGGGCCGGATGCTGGAGGATGTGCCCCCCGCCTCCGGCCTGCTCCGGCAGAAGGTTTTGACTCAGTACACCAAGCTGGTGGACCGCGGGATCGAGATCCTGGACGAGGAGACCTTGCGCTTGGCCCGGGAGGGGCTCCGGACCGGGATGATGGCCGTGGACAGGATCCGTGGGCGGGAGATCATAGAGCTGGTGCTGGACGCGGGGAGGATTTTCGCGCTGCGGGCGGGCTGCGGGGATGGGGAGACCCAGGCGTTCCAGCAGAGCTGCGGCCAGTGCGGGCGGACCGAGCTGCTGTTCCGGGAATTGGAGCGGCTCCACACCCGGACGCTTCTGGAGCTGAAAGAGCGGCGGGAGAACGAGACCACCCGCCCCATACGCATGGCCAAGCAGTTTATCCAAGAGAACTACGGGCAAAACATCACACTGGAGGATGTGTGTGGAGCGGTGGGCTTCAGCTCCGCCTATTTCAGCGCCCTGTTCAAAAAAGAGACCGGGGAGGGTTTTTCCAAATACCTGACCCAAGTGCGGATCGATCAGGCCAAGAAGCTGCTGCGGGAGACCGGCTTGTCTGTATCCGAGGTGTGCGAGTCGGTGGGATACAGCGACCGGAAGCACTTTACTCAGACCTTCCACAAAATGACCGGCGTGACCCCGGCGGAGTTCCGCCGGCTCTACGGCTGACGGGGGCGGGCTATGAAGCGCAGTCATTTACAATACCTGTCCCGCCGCCTGTTGGGGCTGGGAACAGCGGCTCTGATCCTGATCGTTCTTCTGCTGGCGGCGCTGTGGGCGGCGGCGGCCAGACTGGGCGGCCATTGGCGGCGGCTGGCGGGAGCGGGGGCGCTGGCCCTGGTTCTGCTTGTGCTGGCGGCGGTGTGGATCGTCCGGCCCTTTCTCCGCATGGAAAGGGAGATGCGGCAGTCCTTGAAGGGACATACCGGCCTCTCGGGAGAGGAGACGGTTTTCCTGACACCCGCCAGCCGCCAGGCGCTGGAATACCTGCGGGGAATGCCGGACTCCTCGGAGCTGATGAAGCTGAACAAACGGCAGGCCCAGTATTTGGCCCTGCAGAATCAGATCAATCCCCACTTTCTCTACAACACCCTGGAGAGCATCCGAAGCGAAGCCCTGGTGGCCGGGCTGACGGCCCTGGCGGGGATGACGGAGGCCCTGGCCAGCTTTTTCCGCTACACCATCAGCAAGGTGGAGGATCTGGTGTCGGTGGAGGAGGAGCTGCAAAACTGCGAGACCTATTTCAAGATCCAGCAGTACCGCTTTGCCGAGCGCCTCCAGCTCACCATTGAGTGCGACAGCGGGGAGCGGGAGGAGATCTACAACTGCCGTCTGCCCAAGCTGACCATGCAGCCCATTCTGGAGAACAGCATCATCCACGGCACAGAGTGCAAGATCGGCACCGGCCACCTGAAGATCCACCTGGAGCGGACGGCCAGCTTGCTGCTTATCCGCATCTCCGATGACGGGGTGGGCATGGACGAGCAGACTCTGGCCCGGATGAACAGACAGCCGCAAAAAAGCGCCCGGACCGTCGCCGGGCAGGACGCCCCGGCCAGGGACGGCATCGCCCTGCGCAACGTGAACAACCGCATCCATCTGTTGTTTGGGGAGGAGTATGGACTGAGGGTGTTCTCTATGCCGGGGGTCGGGACCGACGTGGAAATCCTGCTGCCGGCCATCACCAGCGACCGGGACGTTCCCAACAAGGAGGCCCTGCGCTCTCTGTAGGAGGGTATATGCGAAAAGAAGTGCTGCGTATGGACCAGGTGACTTATGAGCACCAGGGAGTCACTCAGCTGGACAATTTCAGCCTGTCGGTGCGGGAGGGGGAAATTCTGGGTCTGGTACCCGTCAACAACTGGGGCGTGGAGGCCCTGTTTTCCCTGCTGGCTCAGAACCTGCCCCTGCGGTACGGCTTTGTCTATTACCACGAGAAGCTGGTGAACGATTGGCATGACTGCCGGCGGGGGAGCAACCGGGTCAGCGTTATCCGGAACGAGACCTGCCTGGCCAAGGATTTGACGGTGGCGGACAACATTTTTGTCCTGCGGCCCAACTTTAAAAAATGGCACATCCGGCCGCAGATCCTCCGGGAGCAGCTGACACCCTTTATTCAGGAGATCGGCGTGCCCATTCGGGCGGACGCCTACATCGACGGTCTGACCGTCTTTCAGCGCTTTGTGGTGGAATTGCTGAAGGCGGTGGTGGCGGGAAGCCACCTGATCGTGCTGGAGAATGTGGACGCCTTTATCAGTGAGAGAGAGTTGGCCAAGCTCCAGGAGGTCCTGCTCCACTACGCCCGGAAGGGAATCTCCTTTCTCTACCTCTCCGCCCACTTCGAGGAGACTCTGCGTTTCTGCTCCCGGACGGCGCTGATGTCAAACGGGCGTATCCTGAAGTGCTTTGACCGGAAGAGCGGCAGCGAGGATTTCCTCTCCCTGCCCTGTGTGGGCGACTATGACCGCTGGGTTCGGGCCCGGCTGGAGGAGCCGGTCAGGGAGCGGGAGGACAGAGTGGCGCTGGAGTTGAACGCCCTGTGCTGCGGAAGCCTCCGGAATGTGGATCTGCGGGTAAACGCCGGGGAGTGTGTGGTGGTGCAGGATATGGATGACTGCGCCCTGAACGACCTTGTGACTGTGCTGGAGCACGGGCGGCCGGAGAGCGGGCAGCTCCTGGTTGGGGGGACTCCTCTGCGCTCCGGTCTGGACCGGAGCATTGCCATTGTCCAGGAGCGCCCCATGGAGACCATGCTCTTTCACAGTATGAGCTATATGGACAATCTGTGCTTCAATCTGGACCACCGCTTTCCCGGTATATGGCTTTCAAGGGGGATCCGCCGGAGCATCCGGGAGGAGTATGCCCCCGTTCTGGGGGCGGAGGTCTTTGACAAGCGAATCGACGAGCTGACCATCCGGCAGAAATATGATCTGGTGTTCACCCGGCTGCTGCTCCAGCGGCCCCGTGTGGCATTTTTTATTCACCCCTTCAAAAAGGCCGAGGTGTCCATTCGCAGCCACCTGTGGGAGCTGATGGAGCGGCTGCTGAAAAAGGACATCGCGGTGGTGATCCTGGCGGTGAACCTGGCCGACTCCCTGGCCCTGGCGGACCGCCTGATTCGGCTGCGTCAGGGGACAGTCCAGGAGATCTACCGGCGGGAGGAGTTTGCAAAACTGCCCGTCAGCACCCCGTGGCTTTATCTCTATCGAAAAAAATATCCAAATATTGAAGGAAAGGCTGGTCTGTATGAAACGTTCCGAAATCAATAAAGCTCTGAAAGAGCTGGAAGATATGTGCGCCCGGTACCGCTTTGCCCTGCCCCCCTTCTGCCAGTTCACCCCGGAGCGGTGGCGGGAGCTGGGGCATGAGTACGACGAGATCCGGGACTGCATGCTGGGCTGGGACATCACTGACTACGGCAAGGGGGATTTTGATCATTTCGGCTTCTCCCTCATCACCATCCGCAACGGGAACCGGGCCATGGCGGACAGGTACCCCAAGGTGTATGCCGAAAAGCTGCTGTACCTGAAGGAGGGCCAGTACGCGCCTAACCACTTCCACTGGTACAAGACGGAGGACATCATCAACCGTGGCGGGGGCAATGCGCTTATCCGGGTGTACAACTCTCTGCCCGACGAGGAGATCGACTATGAATCCGACGTCACCGTCCACACCGACGGACGGACCTATACCGTTCCCGCCGGCACGCAGATCCGGCTGACTCCCGGGGAGAGCATCCACGTCCAGCAGCGGCTGTACCACGACTTTTCTGTGGAACCGGGGACCGGTCCCGTCCTGTTGGGTGAGGTGAGCCAGTGCAACGACGACAACACAGACAACCGCTTCACCCCCCCGGTAGGCCGCTTCCCCGCCATCGAAGAGGACGAACCGCCTTATCGTCTGTTGTGCAACGAGTACCCGGCGGCGAAGTAAATGTGAGGAGAAAACGCTATGTTGGATGTTACAGCCTTGGGTGAGCTTTTGATCGACTTCACCTATCAGAGTGCGGATGAATCCGGGTACCCCACCATGGCCGCCCACCCCGGCGGAGCCCCCGCTAATTTTTTGGCCGCGCTGGCCAAGCTGGGCAGCAGGACCGCCCTGCTGGGCAAGGTGGGTGCCGACGCCTTCGGCGATATGCTGATCGGAACCCTGGAGCGGGCCGGGATCGGGACCCGGGGCGTAATCCGGTCCGCTGATGTGTTTACCACCCTGGCCTTTGTGACGCTGGATCCCTCCGGGGACCGGGCGTTCTCCTTCGCCCGGAAGCCGGGAGCGGATACCTGCCTCACAGCGGAAGAGCTGGATCTGGAGCTGATTGATCGCGCCAAGGTGTTTCACTTCGGCACGCTGTCCCTGACGGACGAGCCTGCCCGCTCTGCCACCCGCAGGGCCGTGACCTACGCTAGAGAGCGGGGGAAGCTGATTACCTATGATCCGAATCTGCGCAGGCCGCTGTGGCGGAGCATGGAGGAAGCCAGGGAGCAGCTTCTCTGGGGCCTTGCCCAGGCGGACGTGGTCAAGATCAGCGACGAGGAAGTGGAGTTCCTGTTCGGCCTCTCCCCAGAGGAGGGGGCGTGCCGAATTATGAGCGAATACAGTGTGAAGCTGGTGTTCGTCACTTGCGGCGCGGAGGGCTGTGTCTTCCGGAATCAGAACGCCGGCGGGCACGTGCCCGGTCTGCCTGGCCTGGCTGTGCTGGATACCACCGGCGCGGGAGATATTTTCGGCGGATGCGCGGTGTGGGGGCTTCTGCAGACCGGGAAGGTGCCGGAGGCGTTGACACACGGGGAGCTGGAGCGCATCACCGCCTTCGCCTCCGCCGGTGCGGGACTCTCCACCACCCGGGCCGGCGGGATATCCAGCCTGTTTGACCGGGAGGAGATTGAAAAGAGAATGATGTCATGAGCCGTGCAGTTATCCAGAATCAATTTTTACGGGCGGAGGCGGAGACACAGGGCGCGCAGCTGCTGTCCATCCGGGCATCGGACGGAACCGAGTATCTCTGGCAGGGCGACCCGGCCTACTGGTCCGGCCGGGCACCAAACCTGTTCCCCTATGTGGCGCGGCTGACGGACGGCAAATACTATTTGGACGGCCGCTTGTACCACATGGAGATCCATGGTCTGGCCCCCTATCTTGAGTTTGCTCTCAAGGAAGCGGACCCGGATCGGATGGTTTTTGAATTGTCCTCCAGTGAAAAGACGCTTGCGGCGTATCCCAGGGCGTTTGTGTTCCGGGTGACCTATAAGCTGCGGAACAGATGCCTGTCTGTCACCTATGAAGTGGAAAATCGGGATGAAAGGACCATGTACTTTGGTCTGGGGGCGCATCCCGGCTTCAACGTTCCTCTCTCCGGCGGAACCTTTGAGGACTACCGGCTCCGCTTCGACAGCCCTTGCGATCCGATCCGGGTGGACTTCACGGAGGAGTGCTTCCTCAGCGGCAGAGAGGTGCGCTGCCCTCTCCGTGACTGCTGTTTTCTGGAGCTGCGGCATGAGTTGTTCGACCACGATGCCGTCGTGTTGAAGGAGGCGGGCCGCCGGGTGACCCTGGAGGGCCCAGACAGCCATTGTGTTACCGTAGAGTTTCCGGGAATGGAGTATTTGGGGCTGTGGCATAAGCCTGGGACGGACGCTCCCTATGTGTGCATTGAGCCTTGGTGCTCCCTGCCGTCCACCCAGGGGAAAGTCGCGGTTCTGGAGGAGCAAACGGACCTGATCGCCCTGCCAGTCGGGAAAACATACCGAAACATCTGGAGGATTAAGATTCGAGCGTAAGCGAAGCGGATGCGGCGGCAGTGTACTTTTCCCGTTTTGTGGTAGACTAACAGAAAACTGAGCTTTTTATGCACATTTCGTAAGATTCCATGTACCAGGAAACTACATTTGAAGAAAGGCGGGCACCTTATGTGTACCAGGCAGGAAGTGACCGTGATTGTTTCTGAGTTAAGCCGTAAGGTCGCCCTGTAGTTCCCGCAGGATAAAATAGAAACCATTCTGTTTGGTTCCTATGCCAGAGGAGATGCTGATCCCGGATCGGATATTGATGTGCTGTTTCTTGTAAACGCTTCTCGCCGGGATATCTCGGATAGGAACCGGCAGATTGGGGATCTGGCCGCGGAACTTTTGCTGGAGTACAGCATCGTGGTGTACCTCTCGTGGAAAATCGGGAGTATTATAACCGGAATTCCCAGCGGTGGCAATATGCTTTTTTATGCTGGTCATATGGTTTCCTCCTGTATTCCATATTTTTGGGTGCATTTACAAGCAATACAATACTGGGATGGAGTCCTGTAAGCAGTCAAGTAAAATGGGCCAAATTTCGCCACAAAGTATACCAGTGCCGGGGCGAGGTTTCGCCAGGAAGT
>JBCLRG010000062.1:0-11776 GCA_041223955.1 Oscillospiraceae bacterium 38-13
TTGAACGCCGCGTCTGCCAGCAGAAGGGATGCCGTCTTCGCTCCCTGTCCTCCCCGGCCGTGCCAGCGGATTTCTACCATGTCTGTCATGTGCTGCTTCTCCTTTCGATTTCCATATGTCCCGCCTCCGGGAGGCGGATTACCGCGCCAGCGGGTCCAGAACGGCCTTGAAGTCGGCGATAATATCCTCAGCGTCCTCCAGCCCCACGCTGACCCGGACCAGTCCCTCGGAAATACCGGCGGCCTTCAGCTCCGCGGCGGTGTAGGTGGAGTGGGTCATGGTAGCGGGATGCTCCACCAGGGTCTCGGCATCGCCCAGAGAGACGGCTACCGTGCACAGCTCCAGCCGGTTCAGGGCGGCGGCGGTAGCGGCGCGGCCCGCCTTCAGCTCCAGGGAGATCATGCCGCCGGGGAGCTTCATCTGCCGGGCGGCAGTGTCGTGCCCCGAGAAGTTCTCCAGTCCCGGATAATTGACCCGCTCCACAGCGGGGTGGGACTGGAAAAAGGCGGCCAGCTTCCCGGCATTGGCGCAGTGGCGCTCCATACGGATGTCCAGCGTCTTGATGCCCCGGGCCAGCAGGAAGGCGTCAAAGGGGCTGAGAACCGCGCCGGTCATGTCCTTCAGGCCAAAGGTCCGGCACCGGCTGATAAACTCCCGGTCTCCGATGATGGCGCCCGCAATCACATCGCCGTGGCCGTTGAGGTACTTGGTGGCGCTGTGGACCACCACGTCCGCCCCCAGCTCCAGCGGGCGCTGGAGGTAGGGCGTGCAGAAGGTGTTGTCCACAATCACCCGGACGCCGGGGCAGAGGCTGTGGGCGGTTTCGGCGACGCGGGCGATGTCCAGAATCTTCATGGTGGGGTTGCAGGGGGTCTCGAAATACACTGCCTTGGTCCTGCCGGTCATAACCTGTCTCAGGTTCTCCGGGTCGCTGAGGTCCGTAAAGGAAGTCCGGACGCCGAAGCGGGACAGGCCGTGCTCCAGCAGGGCATAGGTGCAGCCGTACAGGGTCTCGTCCGCCACGATCTCGTCCCCGGCCTCCACGGAGCTCCACAGGGCCGAGGAAATCGCGCCCATGCCCGAGGCCGTGACCAGGGCGTCCCCGCCGCCCTCCAGATTGGCCAGCTTGGCCTCCACAAGGTTGGTGGTGGGGTTGCTCAGGCGGCTGTAGATGTAGCCCTCCTCCGTACCGGCGAACCGCGCCCCGCCCTGTTCCACGGTGGAGAAGGCGAAGGTGGAGGTCTGGTAAATGGGGGCGCAGAGTGCCCCGGCGGAGTTTTCGGCTTTTCCGGCGTGAATCTGCCGGGTGGCGAAGCCCGGATTCTTACTGCTCATAGAACGCCTTCCTTTCTGCCTCGGCGGCCTTTTCGGATTCCAGCAGGGCCTTTTTGGCGGCTACGCCGGACTCGGCCACGTCATACTCCCAGTTCCAGGGGTCCTTCCGGCAGGTGCCGTCGGCAAAGGGAAGGAAGATGGACGCGATGCCCACGGCGGCCAGGATCCAGCAGTACCACAGGTTGGGGATGATGCTGATGGGAGTGATGCTCACGCCGCTGGCGGTGGTCAGGGCGGCGGCGGACAGCAGCTGAGCGCCGTAGGGGATGATCCCCTGGAACACGCAGGAGAACACGTCCAGCAGCGAGGCGGTGCGCCGGGGGTCTACCCGGTACTTCTGGCTGATTTCCTTCGCCATGCTGCCGCTGACGACAATGGCCACGGTGTTGTTGGCGGTGGCGAAGTCGGACAGGGAGACCAGGGCGGCGATGCCTACCTGAGCGGATTTGTTGCCCCGCATCATGCTCCGGAGCTTGTCAATCAGCCAGTTGATGCCGCCGTTGTGGGTAATCATCTCGCTCATGCCGCCGCAGAACAGGGTCAGGAAGAACACCTCGTTCATGCCGGTGAAGCCGGTCCAGATGGCCTGGGCAAAGCCGAAGAGGTCCAGGGACGCGGTGGCAAGGCCCACGATACCCGCCACGAAGATGCCGATGGTCAGCACCAGGAACACGTTCATGCCGGCAATCGCCAGGAGCAGCACCAGCAGATAGGGGAGGACCTTGATGAACTGGAAGCTCAGATCGTCCATCACGGGCATCACCTCGGGACGGCCCACGATCAGCAGCACGGCAATGGTAATCAGGGCGGCGGGCAGAGCGATGAAGAAGTTGACCCGGAATTTATCCCGCATCTCGCAGCCCTGGGACCGGGTGGCGGCGATGGTGGTGTCGGAGATCATGGAGAGGTTGTCGCCGAACATGGCGCCGCCCACACAGGCGCCCACCATCAGGGGAATGGACAGTCCGCCCCGGTCGGCCACGCCCACGGCGATGGGGACGATGGCGTTGATGGTGCCCATGGAGGTGCCGGTGGCGGTGCCCATGAAGGCGGAGATGATAAACACACCGGCGGCCAGGAACTGGACGGGGACCAGGGAGAGGCCCAGGTTGACGGTGGCGTCCCGCCCGCCCATGGCGGAGGCCACGCTGGAGAACGCCCCGGCCAGCAGATAAATCATCAGCATGGTCAGCACGTCGATGTTGGCCGCGCCCCGGGCAAAGATGGCGAAGCGCTCATTCAGAGTGCCCCGGGTGATGGCGAAGGCCGCCAGCAGGGCGATGAACATAGCGGTGACGGAGGGGAACTGGTAGAAGGCCATTTCGACGCCCTGGGCCTGTAGAATCAGGCCCGCTCCCAGGTAAATCGCGACAAAGATCAGAAAGGGGGCCAGGGCAAGGCCGCTGCTTTTCCGGTTCAGTTTCTGTTCCATTTTTTCTTCTCCTTTTCGTTTTCGTGTATCTCATGCGCTCTTCTTTAAAAATTATAGCAGACGGCGGCGGTTCCCGGCAACAGGTTTTTTAATGAATCCCGGGAATCCCGGGGAAACGCCCCTCCGGAGGGAAAATGCCCCGGCCTCATGTTCCGGAGCCGCCGGAGGAGGCGGGGCCATATTTCTCCCGGAAGGGCACGTCCTCCACCGTGAACTCCCGGCCCCGCAGATAATTCAGAAGCCCTGCGTCGGTGGGGAGGGGGAAGGCCAGCTTGTAGGCGTACAGGGCCTGCCGGGTTTCGTGGTATTTCCGGTTTACGGCCCCGTTTCCGTATTTTCCGTCCCCCAACAGGGGACAGCCGATCTCCGCCATCGACACCCGGATCTGATGGGTCCGCCCCGTCAGCAGGCGGCACTCCACCAGGGACAGCTCCCCCCAGTTCTCCAGGGTGCGGTACAGCGTGGCGGCGCTTTTTCCGCCGGGGACGGGGCGGCGGTGAAACGTCACCAGCTTCCGGGCCTCGTCCTTGAGAAGGAAGCCCTCGATCTTTCCCTCCGGCGGGCGGGGGCGGCCCACCGTGACGCAGAGATAGGATTTCTCCAGCTCATGGGCCCGGATTTTCTCGTTGATAATCCGCAGGGTTTCGGCGTTCTTAGCAGCGATGACGATGCCGCCGGTGTTCCGGTCGATGCGGTTGCACAGGGCCGGGGCGAAGGCGTTTTCCTGCCGGGGGCTCCACTCCCGTTTCTGGTACAGGTACGCCTGAATGTGGTTGATGAGGGTGTTGACCTTCTCCGTCTCGTCGGCGTGGACCACCAGACCGGGCCGCTTGTCCGCCAGGAGGAGATTTTCGTCCTCGTAGACGATGGTCAGCCGGGGCTGAAAAATGGAGAGGAAGAGATTCTCCTCTTTGGGCTTGTCAAAGAACTCGTCGTTGATATATAATTGAAGAATATCCCCCGCCTGAAGGCGGGCGTCCCGCTTGGAGCTCTTCCCGTTGACCTTCACCCGCTTGAGGCGGATGTACTTCTGGAGCAGCGCGGGGGGGAGGAGGGGCAGGTTTTTGGCGACAAAGCGGTCCAGCCGCTGTCCGGCGTCGTTTTTTCCGATGGTGAGTTCCCGCATGGCGGACCTCCTGAATGAGTTTTGTCCATCATACCCGTTTCGGGGGAAAAAGTAAAGGAGGAAACGGAGCCGGGGAAGGAGTTTTTCGGCGCGGCGTTCCCCCGCTGGGGGGATTTGTCTGCGGGATATTGCGGAGAAGACGGCAGGGCCGTCGGAACAAGGAGGAACAACCGTGAGTGAGATAAATGTGGAGACCCTGCTGGCCGCGATTCAGGACGGGAAGCCCTGGATGGCCCGGTTTACCGGGAAGGAGTACGACAAGGCGTATCAGGAGTACCGGGAGCGGTACTCCCCCCTCTTCCGGGAGGCGGCGTCCGGCGGGGAGCTTGGGGCGGTGACGGAGGTGCTGCTGGACGGTCTGGCGGAGGGCTGGGCCCGGCAGAAGCCCTGGAACCGTTCCCTGGCCATTATGAACGATAAGCAGATGATCGTGTGCTTTCTCAGCCCCATGCTGCTGGAGGACCCGGTCTGCGTCCCGCTGGAGGAGAAGCTCCGGGAGGGCTGGGCCGCCCGCTGGCCCAAGGAGGCGTATCAGCCGGCCCCACTGAAGAAGATCCGGAAGGGGTTCCGGCCCACGTTCCTGGGAATCTCCCTGCCCTTCGGGAACCGGGAGGAAGACGAGGAATAAAAAAAGGGCAAAAAACGAAAAAACTGTTTGACATTGGCGGGACCATCCTTTATAATACGTAAGGTATCGTTGCGAGGTAGCTTATGATCATTGATGTAAGGCCCATACTGCATACCCCCGGCAGGCGTCTGGACTTTCAGTTCCAGATGGACCTGTCTGATCTGGAGTTCGACGGCCGGAGGCCCATCAGCCGCTTGGTGTCGGTGAGGGGGGAGGTCCGCAACACGGCGGACCTGCTGGAGCTGTCCCTGACGGCGGAGACCACGCTGGATGCGGTCTGCGACCGTTGCGGGAAGGAGTTTCCGCTGGAGAAGGAAGCGGAGTACCGCTGCATGCTGGCGGAGGAGCTCCAGAATGAGGAGAGCGACGAGATCGTCCTGCTGGAGGACGGGAAGGTGGATGCGGGCGACTTGGCCCGGACGGCTTTCATCCTCGAAATGGACAGTAAAATTCTGTGTTCGGAAGATTGCAAGGGACTGTGCCCCCGGTGCGGCGCCGACTTGAACTGCGGCCCCTGCTCCTGTAAAAAGGAGCCGGACCCCCGGCTGGCGGCCCTGGCAAAGCTTTTGGAGAACAAATAACGAGAAGCGCTCCGCGCCTTTTTGTATGATTAGGAGGTGTCACAATGGCAGTACCCAAGGGTAAAGTATCCAAAGCGAGACGGGACAAACGGCGCAGCTCCCACTGGAAGCTGACGGCTCCCAACCTGGTCGTGTGCCCCAAATGCGGTGCTATGCACCTGCCTCACAGAATGTGCCAGGAGTGCGGTACTTACAACGGCCGGGAGATCAAGGTCGTGAAGTCCGTCGTTTCGAAGTAAGATTCTGTTGGATGAAGAGAGAGGAGCTTGTCTCCCCTCTCTTTTTTCACAGGGAAGGAGGGAGGTTCATGCGCTCCATAAAGCGCCCCCGCAGGCCCGTCCGCCGCTACCGTTCCCTGCTGGCCCCCGGCATTGCCCTTCTGGCGGTGTTTGCCTTCTGGGCCGCGTTTGCCTCGCCGGAGGAGACGGTACGCTTTGAGTACGGCGCCCTGAAACTGGAGATCACCAACGTCCGCGAAGCCGGCAGGGAGTCCGGCTATGACGGGATGACGGCCTGGGAGTATCCGGTGTACGCCGTCGCGCCCGGCGCGGAGGCCAGGGTCCTGGAGGCGGATATGGCGGAGGAGAACGGCGTGCTGTCTCCCCAGTGGTCCTTTTATCTGGAGCCAGGGGGCCGGCGGCTGGAGATTACAGACGGCATGGAGCCGGTGGAGCTGACGCCGGAGGTGACGGGGGTAGGCCGCGAGAGCACATATGTGCTGCGCTTTGTCCCCTGGAACCCTTGACGGAGACTCGGAAAAATCGAAAAAGTGCCCCTGCCGCGATGAAGCGGCAGGGGCGTTCCATTTTACCTGTCAGATGTACAAAGCCCTCAGCTCAGCCCGTCCGGGGCATTCCAGCCATCCCAGTGGGACTGCTGGGGCTCGGTCCCCTCCCCGATGCCGGAGGTGCGCTTCGCGGTCTCGAAATACGCCAGACCGACCAAGCTGCCGAAAAAAGATGCGTCCTTCCGAGGTATTGCCTAAGTTCCCCGCAGATAATGCTAACGTTATCCTATCTTGATTAGATGCGGCCATTTAAAGCTTGGGAAGCTGATCCGGGATATGCGCCGCCGGAACCCGCAGCTCGGTCTGTTGAAGCTATGGCACCGCTTGAGACAGTGCGGTTATACCCGTCGGCCTGAGAGCCTGTTTCGAGTCATGCGCAAATTCCTGGCGGCCTATCCGGAGCAATCCACTTACTCTTCCGCCGACTTCTTGAAACGGTTAGTAAAGTGGTATGCCCGCAGGAACATTCATGTGGAATACGTCCAAACTGACAATGGTTCTGAATTTACTAACCGTTTTTCCAACAGTAAACGAGATATCCAGACTTTTTTTGAGAAGACCGCTGCCGAGTTGGGTATTCAGCATAAGCTGATCTGACCTTATACACCCAGACATAATGGCAAGGCAGAGCGCAGTCCCGAGAAGACCTGAAACGTTTTTATTCTTCTCACTCATTCTTCTCACTGTCCGACTTTAACGAACAACTCGCTGATCATAACCTCCACTCCAACAACTTACCGATGCGCCCTCTCGCCTGGCTTTTTCCTCCTCAGTTCCTTGTCTTTTTGTTTGACAATCCTACACTTCCCAAAATCTCAAATTTTTCGTCCTTCCCCCTTGACAGAAACTCTTGTTCGAGTTACAATCGTAGTCGAACAAAATTTCTATTTGCCCAGCCTTTTCCCGGCGGGCGGCAAGGAGGCTTCTATGACCGGTTGGACCTTTTTCTTTACCATCGTGGGCGTCGCGTTCCTCACCGCCCTGCTTTTCCGATTGATCGACCTGATCGAACGCCCTGCCCGGCATCCCTATCCGGGAACCTGCCGCAAAACCCTGCCCAGGGCATGGCGGGCCCTTCAGAGTGCCTTTTTACAGGAGTGGTCATGGATGTCCTGGAAAAGCTGACCATTCTTACCGATGCCGCCAAGTACGACGCCGCCTGCACCTCCAGCGGTGGAACCCGGACCGCGAAAAAGGGCTGTATCGGCAACACCTCCACCGCCCAGGCGGGATGCTGTCACACCTTTTCCGCCGACGGCCGCTGCGTCACGCTGCTCAAAGTACTGCTGACCAACCGCTGCGTGTTCGACTGCAAGTACTGCGTCAACCGCCGGAGCAACGAGACGAAGCGGGCCGCCTTCACTCCGGAGGAGCTGGCGGACCTGACCATCAGCTTCTATCGCCGGAATTATATTGAGGGGCTGTTTCTCTCCTCCGGGGTTTTCCGCAGTCCGGACTACACGACGGAATTGATGATACGGGCCCTGGCCCTCCTCCGGGAACAGCACCGTTTTAACGGCTACATTCACGCCAAGGCCATCCCCGGCACCTCCCCGGAGCTGGTGGAACGCCTGGGCTTTCTGGCGGACCGGCTCAGCGTGAACATCGAGCTGCCCTCAGAGGCGGGACTGCGGTCCTTGGCTCCGGACAAGACAAAGGGGGCTATCCTGGCCCCCATGCGGCAGATTCAGTCCCGGAACCGGCAGAGCCGGGAGGAGTTGGTGAAATACCGCCACGCCCCTCGCTTTGCCCCCGCCGGACAGAGCACCCAGCTCATCGTGGGCGCCACCCAGGACACGGATTTCCGCATCCTCCGGCTGACGCAGGGGCTCTATGACCGCTATAGCCTGAAACGTGTGTTCTACTCGGCCTATGTTCCGGTAGTGGAACACGCCCTCCTCCCCGCCAAAGATGTAAAGCCGCCCCTTCTGCGGGAGCACCGGCTCTATCAGGCGGACTGGCTTCTGCGGTTCTACGGCTTCCGGGCGGAGGAGCTGCTGGACGAGGACAATCAGGACTTCGATATCCGGGTGGACCCCAAATGCAGCTGGGCCCTGGCCCACCTGGACCACTTCCCGGTGGAGGTCAACACCGCCGCCTATGAGACCCTGCTCCGGATTCCCGGCGTGGGGATGGTCTCCGCCCGGCGGATTCTCAGCGCCCGGCGGGTGGGGCCTCTCCATATCGACAACCTGAAGAAACTGGGGGTTGTGATGAAGCGGGCCCAGTACTTTCTCACCGCCTCCGGCAAAATGGCGGAGGGTCTGCGGTTCACGCCGGACAGCGTCCTCCGGGGGCTCATCGCCGCGGAGCGTCCCCTGCTGCCCCAGCAGGAGGCGGTGCAGTTATCCCTGTTCGACCCGTGAGAGGGCTCAAATGTGTGCTTTTCAGAGGAGACGCCATGGAAGTGATCTACCAGTACGACGGAAGCCTTAACGGCTTTCTCTCCTGTGTTTTTGACAGCTACGCCAACAAAGAAATCCCCGCCGGATTCCACTCCGGCGAGGAAACTGCCTACAGCTTATTTGATTCCCGGACGGTCCCCACGGACCCGGGGCGCGCCGCCCGCGTACTGCGGAAGGTTTCCGCCCTCTCGCCCGACGCCGCCCTGCTTCTGCGGCGGGGCTTTCTCACCTGTCTGCCGGAGAAGGAGCTGCACCTGTACCGCTTCCTCTCCAAGCTGCTCCGGGAGGGCCCCGGCTTCCTCCGGAACCGCTCCGACGAAACCTTATATCCCGTCGCCAGAGCCGTCCAGCACCTGAATGGCGAAGTCCATCTTCTGAAGGGCTTCGTCCGCTTCTCGGACCTGGGGGGCGTGCTGGGCGGTGAGATTGAGCCGAAAAACCGGGTCTTGCCCTTGCTGGGCGGGCACTTCGCCGCCCGGTTTCACAACGAGCGCTTCTTCCTCTATGACCGCACTCACAAAGAGGCCCTGTTTCATGTCCCCGGCCAAACGGTCCTTCGGCCTTTGGAGTCCTTCCAGATGGCCCCGCCGGACGAGACGGAGGCCCGCTGCCGCCTCCTTTGGAAGCGCTTTTATGACACGATTGCCATCAAGGAGCGGGAGAATCCCCGCCTTCGCATGAGCAACATGCCCAAGCGCTATTGGAGGACCATGACGGAGTTCCAGGACGAGTCCTATTTCACGCCGTCCGCCGCCCCTCTGAGCGGCGCTATGAAAACGCGTCCCGCAGGCGCTGGAGTCCCCGGCGTTCCAGACGGGAGATCTGTACCTGAGATACCCCCACCACCCGGGCCGTCTGCTCCTGCGTCAAGCCCTTGAAATAGCGGAGCAGTATGGTCATCCGTTCCTTTTCCGGCAGGCGGTCAATGGCCTCCCGCAGAGCGATGCGCTCCACCAGACTCTCCTCCGGGGCCTCGGTTCCCAGGGAGCTCTCCAGCGTCAGCCCCTCCGCCGTCTCCTGCTGGAGGGATTCCGGCGCGTCGGTGGCCAGGTCCGTCTGGGCAATTTCCTCCGGCGTCAGGCCCGTGGCCTCCGACAGCTCGGACAGGGCGGGTTCCCGGCCCAGCTGGTGGCGGAGCCGTTCCCGGGCCGTATAAAGGGTTTGTGCTTGTTCCCGGATGCTGCGCCCCACCTTCACGGCGCCGTCGTCCCGAAGGAACCGCCGGATTTCTCCCGCGATTTTCGGCACGGCATAGGTGGAGAAGCAGGTTCCATAGTCGAAGTCAAAGCCCTGCACCGCCTTTAAAAAGCCCAGGCACCCCAGCTGGTAGAGGTCGTCCGGCTCCACTCCCCGGCCATAGTACCGCCGGACCACGCTCCAGATCAGGCCGTTGTTTTCAATGACCGCCTGTTCACAGGCGTCCCGGTCCCCCTGCTGTGCCGCCCGGAGCAGTTCCAGCGCGGCGCTCATTTCTTCATCCGGGCGGCCAGCTTTTTCCGCATCACCACGGTGGTTCCGCGATTCACGGCGGACCGCACCGTCACGCTGTCCATGAAGCTCTCCATGATGGTGAAGCCCATGCCGCTGCGCTCCTCTCCCCCGGTGGTGTACATTGGCTGCCGGGCCCTGTCCACATCCGGGATACCCCGGCCATGATCTCTCACTGTCAGCTCCAGCACATTTCCCGCCAGTACCCGGAGCTTCAGGGTCACATTCCCGATGGCTTCCGGATAGGCGTGGACGATGGCGTTTGTCACCGCCTCGCTGACGGCGGTTTTGACGTCTTCCAGCTCGTTAAGGGTGGGGTCCATCTGGGCGGCGAAACAGGCTGCGGTGGAGCGGGCAAAGCCCTCGTTCCGGCTCTGGCTGGGAAATACCAGCGTGACCTCATTGACTGCCTTGGTCCTCATTATGTAAACCTCCTTGTTATTTGATCGTCACCAGCCGCCCGATTCCAGCGGCGTCCAGCACCCGCCGGGCCTGGGGAGGCACCGCCCGCACCAGAAGGCTGCCGTCCAGCAGCTGCATTTTCTGCCGGGCCCGGAGAATGACGGCGATGCCGGAGCTGTCCATGAAGGTAATACCCCCCAGGTCCAGCACCAGTTTTCTGGGCAGTGCCGCGTCCAGGGCCTCCTCCAGCTCCCGGAGGGCGTTCCGGGCCCCGTGATGGTCCAGCTCTCCGCTGAGCTCCAGCAGCAGATTCCGGTCTGCGCTTTTCACCTGGATCTCCATAAGTTTCCCCTTTTCCGTCAAAAATATACCCGTTCCGCCGTATTCGGCCCGCTGCGCCCGATGGGACGGGCTCTCAAGGTCGATGATAGCACGTCCCTCCCCGGCTTTCTGTCGAAATCAATCCGAAGGATTTGGAAATTTCATTGAAATGGATGGTTTGGTGGGGTTGTTCTTGGGAGGACGGCTACTTCAGGGGTGCCAATAATGACAAATCCTCTCAAATGAGCGTGTCATATACGAAACAATGTGGACGACTGGTAGCGGCCCCCCTGTTTCAAAAGCAGGTATTCGATTGCCTCCGGCGGGGGGCAGCCCAAAGTCTCCGCAAGGCGCAGGAGGCGGGAACAGGCGGCGGGGCTTAAACAGGATCGCTCCGGCACGTCGGCCACCAAAATCCGCCACGACCCGGGGGTCTGCTCAATGCTGGGCGTCCAGCAGACGCCAGCACATGTCACGGCCTCCACCTCGCACCATTCCGGCGTTGGCCCAGCGCCCGGAAGCAGGCATTGGAATTTCGGTGTCTGTGAGAGATTGCAGCACGGCTCTAAAATCCAGCCGGTTTCCTGATAGCAGAGCTCCCATGACGTTTTCCCAAATAACGATTGTTGGAAATTGACCTCCAGTGGTATCCCTCATTTCCTCGATCAAGCGGACCGCCTGGAAGAACAGGTTGGACTTTGCCCCGCCCAGCCCCTCACGGCGGCCCGCGCTGGATAGGTTTTGACAGGGTGAACCAAACGTGATGATGTCCACGGGCGGGACCGCGCCGCCGTGGAGCTGGGTAATATCGCCCAGAATTGTTTGGAGAGGAGCGGTCAACCCTTTTTCCCCCGCCCCTTTCCCAATCTTGGGAAAGGGGGGCGGATCTGGAGGATATATCCCCCGTCGCGCCTTGGGAGTAGCACAGCTGGGACAGCCAGTCAAGGGTGTGGAGCACCGCCGCGCGGCGGCGGCTTTGCCCTTGACAGGCTACCCTGGCTGTGCTATGAGTGGTGCGGCGACGGGGGATATACCGCTAGGGCCCTTTTCACGGGAGACGGGGGACAGGAAAAGCTCTGGACACCGTGTCCAGAACTTCCGCTTACTTCTCCCTATCCGTCTTTTTCTCCCCCTTGCCCAGCTCCGGGGACTGCTTCTCTTTCCACTCCCCCAGCAGGGCCATGATCTGGTCCCTCATCTCACGGGGCGTCTTGTCCTTCCCAAAATATTGGGCCAATTCCGCAGAGCTGATGATCACGTCGAAATCCTCC
>JBCLRG010000063.1:0-11462 GCA_041223955.1 Oscillospiraceae bacterium 38-13
TCGGCGGCGGAAGCGCAGTGCGCGGAGTTTCTTCCGACGAGGTCCCCTGACCGGGCCATTTCTTTAGGGTTTCCACCCTCCTCCCGGAGGCGCTTCCGTAGGGGCGGACCTATGTGTCCGCCCTCTCTAGGGTTTCCACCCATCTCTCCTTAGACCTTCTGCTGGAACCGCAAAAAATTTTCCCGTTTCCGGGGGAAAAGCCGGGAAAGCCTCTTTACAACGGGAATTCCCTATGATATAGTAACGGAGTCCGCCGGACGGCGGACGCCCCGGAGCTTTGTTTCGAGGAGCTTCACCGGCCCGGAGCACAGCCCCGCGGGGAATATTTTGGAAAGGTGGAAACCACACTATGCTTCGCAAGGAAGAAAAGACCGCCATCATCAGCGCCAACCGCACCCATGAGACCGATACCGGCTCTCCTGAGGTGCAGATTGCCATCCTCACCGAACGGATCAACGTCCTCACCGAGCACATGCGGGCCAATCCTCAGGACAAGCACTCCAACCGGGGCCTCCTGAAGATGGTCGGTAAGCGCCGCAGCCTCCTGGACTACCTCCAGAAGAAGGATGTGGAGCGCTACCGCGCCCTGATTGCCAAGCTGGGCATCCGTAAGTAAGACGCGAAAAGGGCGGCGGGTTTGCGCCGCCCTTTTTTCCGTGTCCCAATTCCTTCCACCCCCGCCCGGGAGCCGCCGCTTTTTGTGTTTGAACGTTCCCCCACCTCCCCTGGAGGAAGGTTCAAATACGAAAAGGACCGCTCCCGGACCACCAATGAAAAGGAGCGTATTGTTATGTCAACTATCATTACCCAGAGGCAGTTTCCCCAGTACCGCAAGTACGAAATGACCCTGGCGGGCCGCCCCCTGACCCTGGAGGTCGGGAAGCTGGCGGAGCTGGCCAACGCCGCCGTCCTGGTGGGCTATGGCGACACCAGGGTGCTGGTCTGCGCCACCGCCTCCGCCCGGCCCCGGGACGGCATCGACTTCTTCCCCCTCTCCGTGGACTTTGAGGAGAAGCTCTATTCCGTGGGCCGCATCCCCGGCAGCTTCAACCGCCGGGAGGGCCGCCCCGGGGAGAAGGGCGTCCTCACCAGCCGGGTCATCGACCGGCCCATCCGCCCCCTGTTCCCCCACGACTTCCGGAACGACGTGTCCATCATGGCTACGGTCATGAGCGTGGACCATGACTGCTCCCCGGAAATCTGCGGCCTCATCGGCGCCTCCGCCGCCCTGGCTATCTCCGACATCCCCTGGCACGGCCCCGTGGGCGCGGTGAAGGTGGGCCTGGTGGACGGCAAGCTCATCTTCAACCCCACCAGCGAGGAGCGGAAGGTCTCCGACCTGGACGTCACCGTGGTCTCCACCGGGAGCAAGGTGGTCATGATCGAGGCCGGGGCCAACGAGGTGGACAACGACACCATGTTCCAGGCCATTCAGATGGCCCATGAGGAGAACCAGAAGCAGGTGGAGCTGATTAACCGGATGGTCTCCGAAATCGGCAAGGCCAAGTTCGACTACCCCCACGCCGATTTTGACGAGGAGCTGTTCGGCAAGATCGTCTCCGCCACCATGGAGGACGCGAAAGCAGCCATGGACACCGACGACAAGAACGTCCGGGAGACCCGCTGGAACGCCCTCATTGAGAAGTGGCGCCAGCTCTTCCTGGACGAGTACCCCGAGATGGACAAGTATCTGGACGAGATCACCTATAAGTTCCAGAAGAAGATTGTCAAGGCCTGGCTGCTGGAGGGCCACCGGGTGGACGGGCGGCAGAAGAATGAGATCCGCCCCCTGGCCTCCGAGGTGGGGATTCTGCCCCGGGCCCACGGCTCCGGCCTCTTCACCCGGGGACAGACCCAGGTCCTCTCCGTGGTCACTCTGGACACCCTCTCCGCCAACCAGAAGCTGGACACCATCTGGGAGGAGACGGAAAAGCGCTATATGCACCACTACAACTTCCCCGGCTACAGCGTGGGCGAGGCCAAGCCCGCCCGCTCCCCCGGCCGCCGGGAGATCGGCCACGGCGCGCTGGCGGAGCGGGCCCTGCTGCCCGTCATCCCCGACGTGGAGGAGTTCCCCTACGCCATCCGGGTGGTCTCCGAGGTGGTGAGCTCCAACGGCTCCACCTCCCAGGGCTCCGTCTGCGGCTCCACGCTGGCCCTGATGGACGCGGGCGTGCCCATCAAGGCCCCGGTGGCGGGCATCTCCTGCGGCCTGATTCAGGACGACGGCGGCGGCTTCACTACCTTCATTGATATCCAGGGCGTGGAGGACTTCCACGGCGAGATGGACTTCAAGGTGGCGGGCACCAAGAAGGGCATCACCGCCATTCAGATGGACCTGAAGAACGACGGCCTGACCATGGAGATCATTAAAAACGCGCTGGAGATCACCTATGACGGCCGGTGCCAGATTCTGGACCAGATCATGCTCCCCGCCATCCCCGAGCCCCGGAGGGACGTGAGCCGGTACGCCCCCAAGATGCTGACCATGCACATCGACCCCTCCCGCATCCGGGAGGTCATCGGCTCCGGCGGCAAGGTGATTCAGAAGATCGTGGCGGACACCGGGGCGAAGATCGACATCAACGACGACGGAACCATCTTCATCGCCGGCGTGGACGCCAACAGCTGCGACGCCGCCAAGAAGTGCATTGACGACATCGTCTTTGTGCCCGAGATCGGGGCGCTGTACTATGGCCGGGTGGTCCGGCTGATGACCTTCGGTGCCTTCGTGGAGCTGGCCCCCGGCAAGGACGGGCTGGTCCACATCTCCAAGCTGGCGGACCACCGGATTGAGAAGGTGGAGGACGCCTGCAAGATCGGAGACATGATGTGGGTGAAGGTCACGGACATTGATGAGAAGGGCCGGGTGAACCTGAGCCACAAGGACGCCGTCCGGGAGATCAAGGCCAAGGAGGCCGCGGGCGAGCGGGTGAAATAAAACGAGGCGGGGCCTTCCGGCGGCGATGCCGTCCGGGGGCCCCGTTTTTTTAGGACAGGCGATGAAAGGAGAATCAGCGATGAAGAGAATGTTTGCGGCGGCGCTGCTGGCGGTGCTCCTGACCGCCTGCGGCGGGGAAGAGGCGGCGATGTACATACAGCCCGCCGAATTGTCGGAGGAAGAGGAGGCCGTCGCGGAGCTTCTGGGGGCGGATAAGGAGCAGCATCTCTATGATGTGGTTCTGGACGGCTCGGAGAAGAAGGTCCGGACGTCGGTCTACAAGCTGGAGGACGGGGAATGGCTCCCCATCATCGGCGGCGGAGACGGGGGGATTTCCCTGGACGCGGAGGACACCAGGGGCCGGATGGCCTTCGGGTTTCAGGACCTCTCCGGAAACTTCCGGGAGGCCGTCCAGTTTGGGACGCATTTCTCGGCGGTGTCGTATCAGTCGCCGGAGGAGGAGACGGGCGGAGGCCGGGGGATATCCTTCCTCTCGGAGCGGCGGGAGATCGCCTATGGGGAGGAAATCCCGCTGGCGGTTCAGGTGTGCGGGCCCGGGGATATGGTTCTGTATGACGTGGAGTATTTCTTCCAGCCGGAGCGGTACGCGGAGCTGGGCTATGAGGAGGTCTATGCGCTGACGGTGCTGTTTGTCCCTGCGGTTTGAGGGGAGGAAGAGGGAAGCGGCGGACCCGCATAGGTCCGCCGCTTCAGAGTGTCGAAAAACCGTAAAAACCATCCTCGACGGGAAGGAGGAGAGTTACGAGAGGAACCCAGGAAGGGTTCCTTTCGTTTTCAATCATAAGTTTTCAAAACGTTTTTTAACGTTTTGAAAACTTGCTCAGGCTGGCGAAAATCCTTTTTCGACAGCCTGAAGCGGCGGACCCGCATAGGTCCGCCGCTTTTTCGCGCCTCATCCCTCCCAACGCTCCAGCTGGTCCCACACCAGGACCAGCCCCACGTCCTCCAGCTCAACATGAGAAGAAACGCCCCGATACAGATCCTCCACGGAGGAAACCGTCTCCAGCCCGTCTCCGGGCAGGCAGAACAGCATGCCGCCTCCGGAGGCCAGAAGGTACTGCGCCCGGACCTCCCCCGTCTCCTTATCCGCGCCGCTGACCAGGAAAAACGTATTCTCCCCCAGCGCCGCAAGCCCCTGGTCCAGGAGCACAAAATCCCCCAGATGCTTCTCCGCCAGGCCGCTGTGCTCCAGAATATACCGGCAGAAGGCGGGACCCGCCTGCGCGTAGCGGGACAGGGCCTCCTCCGCGTCAAAGTTCTTGGGGCAGTAGGCATCATAAAAAGCCAGCCCCTTGTGGCAGAGGTACACGTGATACCCCACCTCTCCAATCCCCTGCTGGGTCGGCCTCTCCGCGGCGGAGCGCTGGTGCCAGGGCAGCCCCGCCAGGCGGGCAATCTCCTCTCCCAGCGCGGAAATATCCTCCTCCGCCCCCAGCAGGGGCAGGTCGATGAGATAGGCCATAGGCGCGTCCCCCTGCTTCCAGCTGTAGCGCCCCAGCTCCAGGGGGAGCTCCCGGGCGCCGGCAAAAGCCTCCATCGCCTGCCAGATCCGGACATAGGGGTAGTTGGTCAGATACCCGGGCCAGCCCGCCGACCGCTTCGAGTTCCGCACGGCCCAGAAACAGAGCTCCGGGTCCGACACAGGGGAAAACAGGCGCTCCGAGGAACCGGGAGAAAAGGCCTCGCCGTAGTCCGCCTCCAGCCACTGGGGGGCCTGTTCCGCCCAGGGGACCTCCGGCTCCTCCGGGGGAGGCGCATAGCTGTTTGGAAGAGACAGAATCAGCACGCACACCGCCAGCAGCGCCAGGGCCCCCACGCCACAGGCCTTTCTCCACAGGGGGAAGCCGTGCCATCGGGCCCGCCAGGCGCTTTTCTGCCGGGCGATCCGCCGCTTGTCCCGCAGGGAGACGTTCAGGAGCCGGTAGAGGCGGTTGTACATGGGGTATTTCGATCCGTTGTAGGCCTCATAGGCCGAGAAGAGGGACATCCGGACGTTGGGCGGCAGGTCCGGATGCTGTTCCAGGAAGTCCTCCAGCACGAATACGAAATCGATGTTGGACCGGACGTCCTGAAACACGGAGCTGTTCAGGAAGGACCGCCACAGGGGCAGGGGCGCCTCATACAGCAGCTCCAGCGCGTGGGACGCCGCCATCACCGCCCGCCAGGACTCCTCTTCCTCCGCGGCCCGGCGGCGCTGTTCCTGCTCCGCCCTGGCGTAACGGGCCCGGTTCTTCTCCCGAAGCTCCTCCAGCTTCCGGCGGCGGAGGGCGTCGGCCTCGGCGTCTCCCTCGGCGAAAAGGCGCTCGAAATCCCAGTCCGGCTCCCGGGGGGCGGGCTCCGGCGGTTCTTCCCCCTCCAGGAGTTCGTCATAGTTCCATTCTTCCGTCTTTTCCGGGGTTTTTTCCGGGGCCTTCTTCGGGGATTTCCGGCCCTTGAGCAACTCGTCATAGTCCCGCTCCTCCGCCTTTTCCGGCGGTGTTCCCGGGGCCTTCTCCGGGGATTTCCGGCTCTTGAGCAGCTCGTCATAGTCCCACTCCTCCGCCTTTTCCGGCGGTGTTCCCGGGGCCTTCTTCGGGGATTTCCGGCTCTTGAGCAGTTCGTCATAATCCCACGCTCCGCCTTCCCCCGGAGCCGGTTCCGGGGTATCCGGGGCCTTCTCCGGCGGCTGCTCCGGGACGGGCTGTGTGTTCGCCCGGGCCCGGCGGGCGGCCTCCCGATAGGCGGCGTGAAGGCGCTGGAAGCCCTCCGGGTCCTCCTCGGGGTGGGCCTGCTTCAGGCGCCGGGCATAGGCGCGGCGAATCTCCGGCAGATCCGCCGGGCCCGGAAGGCCCAGTTCGCTCCAGGGCCAGCTCACAGCCCGTCCTCCTCATCCTCCGGCTCCTCCGGCAGGGCCGCGTCGCCCAGATAGGCCTCCGCCCGGTCAAAGAAGCGGTCCAGCCGCCGGGTGGCCTTGGCGATTTTCAGGGCCTCCTGGCTGGAGAGGATTTTCTGATACCAGTCCAGCAGCTCCGCCACCTGCATCCGGAGGGACCCGACGGTGACGGCGTACAGCCGCTCGCCCCGGGCCACCATGGCCCGGCATTCCTCCTGCTCCCGGGGGTGGAGCTTCAGGCGGGACATCTCCTTCAGGCGGCGCTCCGCCTCCTCCGGGGACATGTCCTGATTCTGGAGAACCAGCCGTTCCGCGTGGCCCGTTCCGTTTACCGCCTCCACCTCCAGCAGGCCGTTGATGTCGTAGGTAAAGCGGATGCGGATGGACTGCTCCCCCTTCCGGGCCGGGGGCACGGGGAGCACCAGCTGTCCCAGCAGGGTGTTGTCCGCGCAGTAGCGGTGTTCTCCCTGATAGACCCGGACGTCCACCTTGTCCTGCCCGTCCCGGACGGTGTAATAGGTCCCCATTTTGCTGGAGGGCAGGACGCTGTTCCGCTCGATGATGGGGCTCATCAGGTCCCGGCCCTGTTCGCTCTCGTTGTACCGGGCCACGCCCAGGGTAAAGGGGCACACGTCGGTGAGGACCAGCT
Source organism: Oscillospiraceae bacterium 38-13 (assembly GCA_041223955.1). Classification (GTDB taxonomy): domain Bacteria; phylum Bacillota; class Clostridia; order Oscillospirales; family Oscillospiraceae; genus Oscillibacter. The sequence goes on from JBCLRG010000063.1 coordinate 6,484, forward strand.
CCTTCAGGTCTCCGGCCCGGGCCTTCATGCCGGCGCAGATGCCGGCCCCCAGGGCCACGGCGGTGTCGGGACGGCTGTCCCGGAGGGGTTCTTTGCGGAGGGTCCGGGCGATATAGCGCCGGACGGCGGGCATATGGCTGGAGCCCCCCACCATCACCAAATCGTCCAGCTCCTGAAGGGAGATGCCCCCGTCCAGAAAGACCCGCTGAATGGGGGCGGTCATCCGCCGGAAGAGGGCGCTGCACTTGCGGATGAGCCATTCGTTGCTGAGGGTCAGGGAGGCGGCGATCTCCCCGTCGTCCACGGAGAGGATGACCATCTCCTGCCGGGTCAGGGCGATTTTGCAGGTCTCCGCCTGCCGGAGCAGCATCTCCCGCTGCCGGGGGGAGAGGGCGCCGAACTCCAGGCCGCAGTCCTCGCAGAAGCCCTGGGCGATGGACAGGTCGAAATCCGCGCCGCCCAGGCGGTTGTCCCCGCTGACGGCGGTGACGCTGACCACGTTTCCGAAGCGCTCCACCAGAGACACGTCCAGCGTGCCGCCCCCCAGGTCGAAGACCAGGCACACCTTCTCCCCCTCCCGAAGGTGCCCGGACACGGCGGCGGCGGAGGGCTCGTTCACCAGCCGCTCCACTTTCAGCCCTGCCAGGGCGGCGGCCCGTTTGGTAGCGGCCCGCTGGGCCTCGGCGAAATAGGCGGGGACGCTGACCACGGCCTCCTCCACGGGCTCGCCCAGATAGGCCTCCGCGTCCTCCCGGAGGCTGCGGAGGACCAGGGAGGACAGTTCCTCCGGCGTAAAGGTCCGGTCCCCCAGGGTGTAGGTTTTGGAGGTGCCCATATGGCGCTTGAACCGGGCGGCGGTCCGGTGGGGGTGGGTAATCAGCCGGTCTCTGGCGGCCCGGCCCACCAGGATGCCGCCGCCCTCGTCCACGCTGACGGCGCTGGGAGTCAGCCATTCGCCGGCGGCGTTGGGGATGAGCTCGCTTTTTCCGTTTCGCCATACGGCGGCCAGGGAGTTGGTGGTACCCAGGTCGATTCCTATGATTGCCATAAAATTTCACCGCTTTCGTCCTGCTTCGCTGACGCTGCCGTCAGGTGGATTGAGAAGGGAGGGCGCTTTCCGCCGCCCCCGGTTTTGTTGTTCTATCATAGCATTTCGGGAAGGGGATTGCAACAGGCGGGAGCTGGGTGCCCGCACACGCGTTTTATCAGGCGGTGGTACTGCAGGGGGGCGGTTCAAGCTGGAAGCGCCCCTTCGCGCCTGTTCGGAAGCGGCGCGCTGATTTCCGGTTTATCCGGGAGATGCCGCCTGTCCCCGGATAAGCTTCTGATGAAAAAAGGGGAGAACCTCCGGACAGGGTTCTCCCTCTTCTGAAAGGAAAGCGTCCCCCCCGGCAAGAGCCCTTCCGCCGGGGGCCTCCGGGCCCGAGGACCGGCGGCGGTTTTTACTGCCAGCGGCGGATGACCATGGTGACGCCCATCTTGTCAATCAGCCCGGAGATGGGGCCCCACTGGGACCACTTGACCTTTCCGTTCAGCTCCAGCTCGCAGGCGGTATAAAGGTCCTCGTCATAATCCACCTCCGTGAGAATCAGCACCCGCTCCACACCCGCGCCGGTGATGGAGACCACATCCCCCACTTCCAGGCGGCGGAAAAGCTGGATGGAGAGCAGCGGGGCCTCCTCGCCGAAGACGAAGTCGCTGACGGCCATGCCGAAGGCCATGCAGCCTCTGGCGGGGCTGTATTTCAGGGATTTGTAGTCATAGCGCTCCGTGCCGCTCCAGACGGTCCCGTCGGGACAGCCCTGCTTCACCAGCTCCAGCAGCTCCTGAATGTTCTCCGCCGTCCGGCTCTTGCCGTTGGGAAGGCGGCCCTCCTCACAGCGGGGTGTTTCCCGGTTGACCCGGTTCATCATCTCCTGAACCGTCTCCTCCCCCTGAAGGCCGAAGGCGGGCATCTCGTTTGCCTCCACCCCCGCGTCCGGGTCTGCGGGGACCTCCCGGGGGCCGTTAAACAGGGTGTTCAGCCGGGACCAGACCGCCGCCGCCTGAGCCCGGTTCAGGTGGTCCTCCCCGGCGAAGCGGCCGTCGCTCCGGCCCTGGAGAAGGCCCATGGACCAGCAGGCGGAGACGGCGCTGCGGCAGCCCTGGGGAATGTCCTCCCAGTCCCCGATCTCCGGCACGGCGGCGGAGCTCTCATCGGAAACCGTGTCCTTTTGGGAGACGAGGTTGTAAAGAATCTGGGCCATGTCATAGCGGCTGAGGGGCTGGTTCACATAGCGGTCCCAGCGCTTTCCCAGAGAGATATAGGTTTCCTCCACCGAGGTGCCCTTCAGAACGGGGAGGCAGGCGTCCATCGCCGGATAGCTCCCCTCTCCGGCGGCGGCGAATTCCTCCGTGAGGAAGGTCCGGGAGAGCATGGTACAGAACTGGGCGGCGGTAACGTCCCGCCCCGGCTGGAAGGAGCCGTCGCCATACCCGGTAATGGCCCCGCTCTCCACGGCCTCCTGAATAATTCCGGCGGCCCAGTGGTCCCCGGGAACGTCGTAAAAGCCCGCAGCTTGGGCCGGGAGGGTCAGACAGCAGAGGGCCAGCAGTGACAGCAGCGCTTTTTTCATAGAACAAAGGACTCCTTTTAAAAAGATTTCCCGGTTATTGTACCATAACCGCCGGAGATGCGCAAGAGCGCGTCCGGGGCGGGGAGGGTTTCAGCCCTTTGAGGGCTGGTCCAATGCACCCCCCATTTTCTCTTTTTATTCCCGGAATAAAAAGAGAAAACGGGCCGTGCACGGTCCAAAAGAGAAAAACAAGGGGATGCGGTTTACGGGGGCGCGCCTGGAGTTCAGGCATAAGACAGGCATGTTCCTGCCCGCGGCGTAGTGCGAGCGGGGGTTTTGGTGGTCATCGAATTGACAAGCGCCAATTTTGGTGCGGTGCTGTGTCCGCCTTTTTTCCGGGCCCTCCCTTCTACCGGTAAACGGCTTTTATTCATGCAACCTCTTCCGGCAGGACCCCGCACCATCCTTGCGGGGCCCGGTCCCCTGACCGGGCCATTTCTTTAGGGCTTCCACCCATCTCCCCTTAGACCTTTTGGAACCCTAATACCCCGGTAAACGGACCCATGTACCCATCGGTCTCCGGGAAATGCCAAGGTCGAAGGAGACGGGCGGACACACGGTCCGCCCGTTCCCCAGGTTTTCACCGGTCTGCCGGTAAACGGCTCTTATTCATGCAACCTCTTCCGATAGGACCCCATACCATCTTTGCGGGGCCTGACCCCCTGGTCAGGCCATTTCCTCAGGGTTTCCGCCTTCTCCCCGGTGATGCTTCCGCAGGGGGCCGCCCCCTCAATGCCCATCCGGGGCTCCGCCGAAAACCCTTGCAAAAGCGAAAATATATGGTATAATAGTCAACCATCAAACATCACAGGAAATCAGGTGAATACAATGAGCTACACGAAAATCGCGGCGGTCTTCGCGGACAGGGAATCCCTCAGCGGCCGGACCGTCACCGTCGGCGGCTGGGCCCGGACCATCCGGGACATGAAGAATTTCGGCTTCCTGGAGCTGAACGACGGCTCGTGCCTGAAAAACCTTCAGGTGGTCCTGGAGGCCGGAGCCCTGGAGAACTACAAGGACATCACCGCGCAGAACGTGGGGGCCGCCCTCATCGTCACCGGCACGGTGGTCCTGACGCCCGAGGCCAAGCAGCCCCTGGAGCTGAAGGCCTCCCAAATTGAGGTGGAGGGGCCCTCCACGCCGGACTATCCCCTTCAGAAGAAGCGGCACACCGTGGAGTACCTGCGGACCATTCAGCACCTGCGGCCCCGGACAAACCTGTTCTCCGCCGCCTTCCGGGTCCGGAGCGCCGCCGCCTTTGCCATCCATGAGTTTTTCCAGAGCCGGGGATTTGTCTATGTCCACACGCCCATCATTACCGCCAGCGACTGCGAGGGCGCCGGGGAGATGTTCCGGGTGACGACGCTGGACCCGGAGAACCCGCCCCGGACTGAGGACGGGAAGGTGGATTTCACCCAGGACTTTTTCGGCAAGCCCGCCAACCTCACCGTCTCCGGCCAGCTGAACGCGGAGAACTTCGCCATGGCCTTCGGGGATGTGTATACCTTCGGGCCTACCTTCCGGGCGGAGAATTCCAACACCCAGCGCCATGCCGCCGAGTTCTGGATGATTGAGCCGGAGATGGCTTTCTGCGACCTGGCGGGGGACATGGATGTGGCGGAGGCCATGATCAAATATGCCATCCGGAAGGTCATGGAGCGCTGCCCCGATGAGATTGACTTCTTCAATTCCTTTGTGGACAAGGGGCTCCGGGAGCGGCTGGAGCATGTGGCCTCCTCGGATTTTGGCCGGGTGAGCTATACCGAGGCTGTGGAGATTCTGGAGAAGAACAACGAGAAGTTCGACTATAAGGTCTACTGGGGCTGCGATCTTCAGACGGAGCATGAGCGGTACCTGACGGAGCAGGTGTTCAAGCGCCCGGTGTTTGTCACGGATTATCCCAAGGAGATCAAGGCGTTTTATATGCGCCTGAATGACGATGGGAAGACCGTGGCGGCGGCGGACTGCCTGGTCCCAGGCATCGGGGAGATTATTGGCGGAAGCCAGCGCGAGGAGCGCCTGGAGGTCCTGGAGGCCCGGATCCGGGAGCTGGACATGGACCCCGAGAGCTACTGGTGGTACTGCGACCTGCGGAGGTATGGGTCTTGCCGCCACGCCGGCTTTGGCCTCGGGTTTGAGAGGCTGGTAATGTATCTCACTGGCGTGAGCAACATTCGGGATGTGCTGCCGCATCCGCGGACGGTTGGCAGTGCAGAGTTTTAAGCTGCGCTTGGCGGTGTCGAAAGGCTCCCCCGAAAGGGGGAGTTTTTTCGCGCCCTTGCGGGCGGGGGGAGGTCATCAGCCCTTTGAGGGCTGGTCCAATGCACCCCCCATTTTCTCTTTTTATTCCCGGAATAAAAAGAG
>JBCLRG010000064.1:0-11123 GCA_041223955.1 Oscillospiraceae bacterium 38-13
AGATTTGGCCCCTTTTGTGGCGAGGATTGGTATCCTTTCAGTGGCGGATATTGGTACACTTTATCTTACTATTTACATCAACCCATTTGCAGGATCACGGCTATACGGTTTCCGTTGCCAACAGCAGCAATGAAGCCATGGAAAAATTGAATACAAAACCAAATCTTATTCTTCTGGACATCAATATGCCGGGGATGGATGGGCTGGAGCTGTGCAAGGTCATTCGGAATCACATCGTCTGCCCCATCTTGTTCCTGACAGCGCGGATCACAGAGCAGGATAAGGTCAACGGCTTACGGGCTGGAGGGGACGACTACATTACGAAGCCATTCAGCTTGCAGGAATTGATCGCCCGTATTGAAGCGCATCTGCGCCGGGACGAGCGGAATAAGTACCCACCAGAAATTATGACCTCCCAAGGGCTGATTATCAACCTCTCTGACAGAAAAGTATTTTGGAATGAGCAGGAGCTCTCCTTTTCAAAGAGGGAATTTGACATCATCGAATTTCTGTCCTCTAACCCGAATCAGGTTTTTGACAAGGAGCGTATTTATGAGACGGTATGGGGCTATGACGCGGAGGGCGACAGCAGCGTGATTAAGGAGCATATCCGCAAGATCCGCGCAAAGCTCATGCAGGCCAGCGGGAGTGAGTACATTGAAACAGTTTGGGGGATGGGCTACCGATGGAAAAAATAAAAAGGCAATCACTGAAACGCTCTTTTATGGAGGCTGTGGCGATTACTATGTTGATCGTGTTCCTGTGCAGCGGTCTTGCAATTTTCGGCTGCTACCGTCTACAAAAGCATATTCTCCCCGATTCCAACGAGGTCTGGCTGACACAGCAGACAACTGCCCCAGATGGTACGATCACAGAGGCATCTATGAGGTGCGTTCTTGATGGCCGACCATTGCCATTTAATCAGTTAGTAGCAGATGGTCAGGAAGAAGATGAGGCACAGGAGCAGGCGAGTTACAGGATAGAACGCATTGAATCCAGCTACTCGATGCTTTCCTCTAAAGCAAAAACGGCCTACCGTGCTTCGCAGATTTGTATGGTACTGCTGCCGCTTGTGTTTGCTGTAATTGGAATTACTCTGTGCGCGTGGTGGTTTTATCACAAGATACTGGAGCCGCCGATCACTGTCCTGATGGATGCCACCGTACACATCCAAGACCGGGATTTGAACTTCCAGATCAATTTTAGCGGGCGGGATGAGTTGGGCCAGCTCTGTACCGCATTTGAAAAAATGCGGCAGACTCTATATGAGAATAACCGTCAGCTCTGGAATATGCTGGAGGAACGCCGCGCATTGCAGGCGTCCGTGGCCCACGATCTGCGTAATCCCATCGCCATTATGACAGGCTATGTGGAATATTTGCAGGAGAACCGCCAGGGCGGAACCTTGACGGACGAAAAATTAGAAAAGGCGCTCACCAATCTCGGCATTACTGCGGAGCGTATGGGCCGCTACACAGATACCATGCGCGACCTGGGCGCGATTGAAGAAACAGAAGTCCGCCGCAGAGAAGTGGAACTTCCTGAGTTTTTACAGCACATGGCGGACTCATTATCCATTCTGTTTCAGAACACCGAAGTACGCTTTGCTTGTGATTTCCATGTGCCAGCGGGCAGGGCCGTCCTTGACGGGGAGCTGTTATACCGCGTTCTGGAAAACCTGATTTCCAATGCCCTGCGTTTTGCGGAACATCAAATTGAGCTTGCCTTTTATCTGGAACACGGAACGCTGTCGGCCACCGTGACAGACGATGGGCCGGGTTTTTCGGAAAAGCTGCTGCAAAAGAAAACCGCCTTGTTCTACTCCGAAGATACCTCCGGCAAGCACCTGGGCCTGGGGCTTGCGGTGAGCCGGGTGCTGTGCCAGAAACATGGAGGAACCATAGAACTGTCAAATCAATCGCCTCACGGAGCCTGCGTAAAAGCCACCATCGCCATCAAGCAATAAATCGCCCCTCCAAAATGCCGCCCCAAAAACCTGGGCAGCATTTCGCTTTTCTTGACCGAATTTTGACCTTTGCCCATTATGCTTAGTCCATCAAAGCAAAGGAGGTCATTTATGCGAAAACGATTGATTGCGGTTCCCCTTTTGTGCGGCGCTCTTTTATCCCTCGCCGCCTGCGGGAACTACGCCATTCCAGACAGTACGCCCCCGCCGTCACAGGCCGTCGCCGCAAACCCATTTGATGCCGCGGAGGAGGATGCCGGATTCTTGGGGATGCTCACTCATGCGGCTGCTTCACCTGATTTTTCTGAGGGTGGGGAGCGTCTGCCATTCCCCTATGACGGCGGCGAGTTTCGGCTGGAGTACCAGTTTTCCCTCACCGGCAAGATGGATACCGTTGGATTTCTTCTGTTCTTAGACGGCCAGCCCCAGCCCTATAAGGTGAACGATACCACAGCGGAGTACGTTGACTAAGAAAATTACGGTCAATCAGCTTTTGACGGAGGACTTCGTGGTCAGCGAAACCGGAACGGCGACCTCCACGGACGGAAAGAAGCTGGCAATCGCCACCCTGCGCGGACTGTATCTGTATGATCTGGAAAAAGAAAAGCTCACCACTCTGCTTGATTTGACGAAAAAAGCCGGTACATCCAAGATTCAAATTTCCGTTCTGGATGGCGTTGCGTTTTCCCAGGATAACAGTCAGATCATGTTCTATGGCGGAGGCGCGTCTATTCCCGCAAAAAAAGGCGAGAGCAGCTTTTCGATCTATGGAAGCATTGCCCTGGATGGCAGCAATCTGAAAATCACCAAGCCGGCCACCTACAGCATTGAAGAAATGCAGGGCAGAACGAATCGCCTGTTCTTCCCGCAGACCTTTACCAAGAATAATGGTACTTTGCTCTGGCTGGACAGGAAAACCGGCGACAAAAATACGCTTTCCTTTGCGACCAAGGATGAGGGCCGCAACGGTGTATACAGCTCGGAACAGGGGAACTATGCCGCCACCGCCGTTTTAGGCAAGAGCCTGACGATTCGTATCTATGATGTGGCCTCCGGCAAGCTGATTGCCACCAAGGTCATTCAAAACTCCAATAGCACATATTTCAACCGCATCCCCAAGATTTACCTTTTGGACAATGCAAAAACCGCTGTAGTGCTTCTCGGCAGCAGTATCAGCGAGGTCAATACACTGGTATCGACTGCTGGCAGTCTGAAAGAAAACCCGTCAGAGGTTGCAGAGTTGCCGCATTGAGCCTGCTGCTTCTGATTTCGCTATCCGGCTGTTCTTTCGGAACGTCCGCAACCGGCATATTCAATTCATCTTCGCCAAGTATGTCGGAAACTTACAGCGTAATCTTTGATGACCAGACGAGGACATACTCTCTGGAAAACCGGGCAACCGGCGCTTTGACGGATTTGGCCCTCTCTCCGCTGTTTGGGGCCTTTTCGGATGGGGAATCCATCCAGGCCGTTTATGTGGATACCGCCTATATTTACTATATGGCCTCCCGCACAGAACAGTATGTTGACCGGGTTGGCAGCTACAACAGCACGTTTACCCAAGTGTCCATCGTCCAGCTCAATACGGAAACCTTTGAGGAACAAGTTGTTTTTGAGAAAATAACGGACAGCGGGCGATCTCTGCTGGGAATTGATTATACCGTGGGGGATACCTGGATGTTTCTGCAATACTGCTACGGCTTTTTCTTGAACGATGACAGTCTCTTTTTCATTACGAATGATGGGATTATGGAAGTAGGCAGAACAATCCAGCTCACGAAAATGTTGAACATCCCCACCAGGGGGAATATAGCGTTTGATGGGCGGACGATCTTTTACATCAACGAAAATTCTTTACTGACGGCGTATGATACTAAGACCCACAAGGCCAGGCCGTTTCGGAATATGGTTGCCTCTGACTTCTGCCTGACCGATCAAGGGCTGTATTTCATCAATCGCATGGATTCCGACTGTGTTTATCTATGCGGCAGGGATGGTGTTGGCAGTCTGAAGATTTCAAATGAGCCAGCTCTGTCTGTTGAGTATGACGGCGAGAAAGTTATCATGATTCTAAAATCAGACGGGAAGGAGGTGATTTTTGACAACAAAGAGCTTTCAAAAGCAGGTACACCATAAAGTCAGCTGTTTTGTCGGACGAGGGCTTTCAGCATCTTGCGTGCAGAGCTGGTAATGGGGTATACTGCTTTCATCAAAATCTATTTGGTTGTGACTTTCCTGTGACATTTTAGCGGTATTCTGATTCAGGAAGGAAGTGAAGCCATGAGACTCTTAGTAGTTGAAGACGATCACCTTTTGAACAATACGCTTTGCTACAACCTCTCTGCAGCTGGATATACTGTGGATGCCGCTGTAACAAAGAAAGCGGCAGTATCGTTCTGCGAGGCGCGGGACTATGATTTGATTGTTTTGGATGTCAACCTGCCTGATGGGAATGGGTTTGACCTATGCGAAAAAATCAAGGAGCGCCGGCCTGATATCGCTGTAATTTTTCTGACAGCGAACGACATGGAGAGCGACATGCTGAAAGGCTTTGAGTTGGGAGCGGATGACTATGTAACAAAGCCGTTTCCGATCAGCGTATTCCGCAAGAAGGTTTCAGCACTGCTGGCCCGCATCCAGAAGCAGACAGGCGGCGATTGCTACACAAACGGTACTCTATCCATCAACTTTTCGGAATTGACTGCCACCCTCGCAGGGGAACCGGTGATCTTTACTCCGATGGAATACCGCTTACTAAAAGTGTTGGTGAGAAATCCGCAAACCGTTTTGACCCGGCAGCTCCTTCTTGAAAAGTTGTGGGACGTGGACGAAAACTTTGTGGACGAACACGCATTGACTGTAGCGATCAGCCGCATCCGGGGGAAAATCGAAGCAGACGGCCTGCAATATATCAAGACCGTCTATGGTATGGGTTATATGTGGATTGGAGGGACAAAAAAGTGAGTGAGGGTAAATTTTCTATCAACCGCGCCTGCGCGGTGGGGATAGCTTTTTTAGGTTTGCTCTCCATTGTGACCATTATTTCGGCTTACCTCTTTGTCAGAAATCCAGCAATCGTGTGGCTGTGTCTGCTGTTTATTCTGCTGGTGTTCTCCTGTGCTGCCCTTTTCGTTGTCTTTCTACGCCGGAAGCTGGTTTTATTCTCGGACAACCTCTGCCAAACAATAGACGATATGTTGAATGGAGCGGCACCGCCGCAGCAAATGCACGAAGAAGAAAATCTGTTTTACAAAATCAATTACCGGCTGGCTCACCTCTATGACGTACTGCGGGAGAGCCAGGAGAGCATAGCGAAAGAGCGGGCTGATTTGCAGGAATTGATCTCCGACATATCCCATCAGGTAAAAACGCCAATCAGCAATCTAAAAATGGTAAACGCCACGCTGCTGGAACAACCTATGCCAAAGGAAAAGCAGAGGGAGTTTTTGCAGGCTTCCAGCAGCCAGCTAGAAAAGCTGGATTTTCTCATGCAGGCCATGATAAAGACCTCCCGCCTGGAAACCGGTGTTATTTTACTGGACAGAAAGATACAGCCGCTTTATGATACTCTGGCGGCGGCGCTGGGCGGTATTTTGCTGAACGCGGAAAGGAAACATATTCATGTCAGTGTAGATTGTCCAGGAGACATCATTCTGCCCCACGACAGAAAATGGACAAGTGAAGCCCTGTTCAACATTCTGGACAATGCGGTGAAGTACACCCCAGCGTGCGGCGATATTCAAGTTTCCGTTCAAAGTTGGGAGTTCTATGTAAAAATTGACATCACCGACAGCGGCAAAGGAATCGCGGAGAGCAGACAGGGGATCATCTTCAAACGCTTTTACCGGGAAGAAGAAGTACACGACCTTGAGGGCATCGGAATAGGACTGTACCTTGCTCGTGAGATCGTCACCATGCAGGGAGGATATATTAAAGTCACTTCAACCGTGGGTTGCGGTTCCACATTTTCCGTATTTCTGCCTCATGGATGAATTTTTGGGGAAACCCTGCGGCTTGTGACATTTCCGGAAGATGCCGGGAAAGAGTATGGAAGGAGAGAAAACAGTATGCTGGAATTTGCCCCCAATACCTACATGCTGGAGTATCGGGACGGCGTCTACCTCTGCAACGGAACGAAACGAGTAGAAGCGCCGCTGAATTTGGAGACACTTGAAGAGGCCGTCAGGCAATGCCCAAAACTTCAGCAGATCTCCTTGGAGGATGCCCCGTTTGGGGATGGGTGCTTTCCTATTCTGGCACGGATTCCCAAGCTGAGTATGCTGGCCCTGCTGCGGGGCAGGCAGATTGCCGGACATGGGCTGGAACTGTTAAAAGACCATCCTCTTAAAGATTTATTTTTGCAGCGGACTGCCCTGGATGATGAGGGACTGGCCCAAGCTGCGCAGATTGGGAAACTGAAGAATATCTGCATAGCTGCCTGCCATCGTGTTACCCCTGCGGGTCTGCTGGCAATTTCCTGGAGGGATAAGCTGCGGGTCAGTGATACCGACATGCAGGATGATGAGGGCCTGGCAGGGCTGTTTACAGAGGCGGAGCGCAAGGCTTATGAGGATGCCCGTACCTATAAAGTCATGAAAAACAGGCTTTCACTGGACAGTCCTGAACTACAGGATGCTGTCCATGCGCTGCAAGAATTCTTTGACGATATGAACCAGTGGGAGCGGATGGCAGAGCAAAAAGGTTACGGCAACCAGGCGGATATTGATGCGCTGTTTGCCAGACAGGTGAGCTGGACTCCCCATCCTGGCTGGCGTCCGGTCCATCTTTCCTGGACCAGAGGCGGGACTTATACGGATTATCATCTGGTTGCTGGTGAGCGGGTCACAAAAAGCAAATTTTGGCTTTATGCAGAGCAGGGAATTTTCTATTATCGTTATTTAATGCGTCTGATTGACGGTAAATGGATGATTGATAACGCCCAGTGCTGCCGGGAGGGGCGCTGGTCATTCTGTGGGCTGTAACCCGGACGGACAGCCCATGGATTCATGAAAGGAGAAAATTTATGAAATTTGAAATCATTCCAAAATCAGATATGATTCCATCCTATGACCCTAACGCAGTGGCTGTAAAGTACATTGAAGACAATTCTCATGGTGAACAATACGAGGAAGATGAAATTACGCCGGACTTGATCTCTAAGATATTACACGAGGTACCTAAAGGGATCGAAATCATTTTGTATCTGGACCCTGATGGAGAAGGACGTTGTGGCTGCCTGGAAGTAGTCTCAGATGGGGATTGGCTATCTCTTTGCTATGACTATAACGAGACAGAAACCTACTTTTGCTACAATTCGGAGTTTGCTGATACCGTGGCGCAGCTGGAAGAAGTTGATTTGAGAAATGAAAATGTATATAGCCCTATCGACTATGACGGTCAAATCCCCATTCCAAAATGTCAGGCCATCACGGATATGGATGCCGGTGTGAAAGCCATTGAGTATTTCATCAGAACTGGAATGCGTTATCCGGGAATTGACTGGGGATATTGTCCTTAATCATTTCAGCTTGTGTGGAAGTTATACAGCAAAAGAGCAACTTTTAAAATGTCACAGACTTGTGACATTTCAGGGGTAAAAAGCCGGCGGCCCGTGACATTTCTGTGAGAATTGGCTGTTATGATAGCGGCATCACAGAAAGGATGGTGCAACCCATGAGCATTTTGCAAACAACTGACCTCAAAAAATACTATGGCACAGAGCCGAACATCACAAAGGCGCTGGACGGTGTGACCCTCTCCATTGAGCAGGGAGAATTTGTCGCCATTGTCGGAACCTCCGGCAGCGGCAAGTCTACCTTGCTGAACATGATGGGCGGTCTGGATGTGCCCACCTCCGGTAGCGTTCAGATCAAGGGCAAAGAGCTTGCCAAGATGAACGACGAGCAGCTTACCATCTTCCGTCGGCGCAGCATCGGTTTCATCTTCCAGAATTACAACCTTGTTCCTGTTCTGAACGTCTATGAAAACATCGTCCTGCCTGTAGAGCTGGACGGCGATACCGTAGACAAAAAATTTATGAACGAAGTGGTGTGCCTCCTGGCCCTGGAAGACAAGCTGAACAATATGCCCAACAACCTGTCCGGCGGACAGCAGCAGCGCGTCGCCATCGCCCGCGCCCTCGTTTCCAAGCCCGCCATCGTTTTGGCTGACGAGCCGACCGGCAACCTGGACAGCCGGACAAGCGGCGATGTGCTGGGCCTGTTGAAAGCAACCAGCATCAAATTTCATCAAACGCTGGTGATGATAACCCATAACAACGAGATCGCCCAGCTGGCCGACCGCATTATCCGCATTGAGGATGGCAGGATTTTTGAGTAAGGGGGCGCTGACGATGAATGACATTTTATTTGGCAATAACAACGGTGCTGTCATAAAAAAGCTGTCAGGCCGCTATTTCAAAGCAAGCAAGAGCAGAAATATCATTGCGATTATCGCAATCGTTTTGACTACGATACTATTTGCCACGATCTTCACCCTGGGGTCTGGCCTGATGGACACAGTTCACGATCAGAATATCCGCAAGGCGGGCGGCGAGGGGCAGGCGGTATTAAATTATATCAGCGATGAAGTTTACAACAATATGGCGGGAAATCCCCTGATCGACCGTATCGCCTACACAAAAGCGATTTCCTACCGGCTGAACAATCCGGGTCTGGAGCGTTGGCGGTCTGACCTGTGGTATATGGATGATACCGCTCTGGAATTTGCCCGCTACACACCCACAACAGGCCATCGGCCCGAAGGGTCAAACGAGATCATCGCGGATACAAAGACGCTGGATGCTCTGGGTGTACCAGCGCAGATCGGGGAAACTGTTTCTCTGACCTATGAAGTAAAGGGACAGTTATATACCACCGATTTCACCCTCTGCGGCTTTTGGGAAACTGACAGCTTGAGCAACATCGGGCGGCTGGTCGTGTCGAAAGCCTTTGTGGACGCCCATTCGGACATTTTGACCTATACCTATCCCGTGGACAATGATTATTCCGGCGTTGTCTCCGCCTATGTGATGTTCAGAGGGAACGGCGACATAGAAGCCCAGCTCCACCAGCTTCTTTCCGAAACCGGCTATACCTGCGACACGATGGGCGGCAGCAAGGAGAACGGCAATTATGTGATTGCCCGTGTCAGTCCGGCCTATCAGAGCGGCGCATTAACGGACAATCCTGCCATGCTGATTTCCGGCCTTGTTGGCGTCGCGTTGATTGTCGTAACAGGGTATTTGATTATCTACAACATTTTTCAGATTTCCGTTATTCAGGATATTCAGTCCTACGGACAGCTAAAAACGCTGGGTACAACAAAGCGGCAGATTAAGCGTCTAATCAACCGGCAGGCGCTCCGCCTGTCCCTGATTGGTATTCCCATCGGCCTGCTGGTGGGCTTCTTCATTGGCCGGGCCTTGGTGCCTTTCCTGATGAACGGAACGAGTTATACTGCGGACGCCGGTGTTAAAGTAACGGTAAATCCTCTGATTTTCATTGGTTCTGCTGCTTTCGCCCTTTTTACCGTCTTTGTCAGCGTCCGCAAGCCCGCGAAGATCGCCGGAACGGTTTCGGCAATTGAGGCCATCCGCTACACGGAAAATGATACGACAGCATTTGGAAAGCGCAGAGCCAAAGACAAAAAATCGACCCACGGCGCGAAGCTCCACTTTATGGCGCTAGCAAACCTGGGCCGCAACCGCAAGCGTACTGTGCTGGTGATTGTGTCCATGACATTGAGTTTGGTGCTGTTCAACACGGTATTCACCCTGTCCAGCGGCTTTGATATTGACAAGTATATTGCAAAATTTATGGATACGGACTTTGTGATTTCCAACGCAGAGTTTTTCCAGTACCAGGTTGAAAAAAGCGAACATGATCTGTCCGATACCTTCATTGAGGCCGTCAGACAAAACAGCAGTTTTGAGGACGGCGGCAGGCTCTATTCCTCCTGGATGCTGGAAGAACCGTTTTCAACAGAACACAATGCTTTTTTCAGCTATAACAAAGACCTGAACGGAAATCCTTTTGTAAGACTGTATGGCGCGGACGATTTTCTGTTGAATGGAATGGAAGTCATAGAGGGAACCATCGACCTGGAAAAGCTGAAATCAGGAAAGTATATCCTGTTGAGCGTAGAGTGTAACGACGATGGAACTGTCATAGAGAACCCCAATATCAACGTGGGTGATACAGTACGGATCAACCACCTGAAAGCGGAGGAACTTTCCACCACCATTACAGACAGCTATGACTTTATCATCATGGCAAAAGTCCGGGCCAACGAGAACACGGCCACCACCCGCAACACAGGTGAGTCTCGGTTCTATCTCCCGACAGAAATCTTCCTGCCGCTGTGCGAGAACCCCCATCTGGTCAGCTTTCCCTTTGATGTGAAAGAGGGAACGGAAGCGGAAATGGCAGAGTTTTTGAACAGCTATATCGACAGTGTGGAGCCGAGTATGGATTTTGAATCCAAGGCGACCTATACCAGCTCCTTTGATGACCTCACTTCCCTGATCATTACCATCGGAGGGGCATTGAGTATCATCATCGGAATTATCGGCATCGCAAACTTTGTGAACTCTATCCTGACAAGCGTTATCACCCGCAAAAAGGAATTTGCCATGCTGCAAAGCATCGGTATGACCGGCAAGCAACTAAAGCGTATGCTTTCTTTTGAGGGGCTGTATTACGCAGTGGGAACAATCCTCACATCGGCTGTTCTCGGCGTTCTGTTTTCTGTAATAGTCGTGCGGGGAATTTCCGGTGTGATTTGGTTTTTCACCTATCGCTTTGTTATGTGGCCCATGCTGGTAATCTATCCATTCCTTATCCTCCTGACCATAGCGATACCAGCACTCTTGTACCGGCAAATCGCCAAGGCCAGCATCATCGAACGGCTGCGGCAATGATAAAGGTTGCCGGGATATAACTTCGGTAGTTTCTATAAAAGCACATTTATATAACAGAAACCATGCGCTATAATCAATTCGACAAATTTATTTTTGTCAATCAGCAGGGCCTCTATCCCCCGGAAACCCAGTGTTTTCAAGGTGTTTGAGGCTTGTCGGCCTGCCCGTTTCCCTTGATTTTTCCCTTATGAGAAAATTTAAGGGAAAACTTCGTCAGCCGCTGCTCACTACCTTGTC
>JBCLRG010000065.1:0-10332 GCA_041223955.1 Oscillospiraceae bacterium 38-13
AAGTAGACATATTCGTTTTATCCCCCTTCTCAGATGATATGCTTGGCGGCCAGAATGCCCGCCAGCTTCTCGCAGGTCTCCTTGCCGTCGCCTTCCAGCATCATGCCCGCGCCCTTCTGGGGAGGCGTGAAGCTCTTGAAGATGTTGGTGGGAGAGCCCTTCAGGCCGATGGTGCTGGGGTCGATGAGCTTATGGTCCTTCAGCTTGTCAAAGTCGAAGGTGGCCAGGGGCTTGTTATAGGTCTCATAAATGCCGCCGATGCTCATGTAACGGGGGTTGTTCAGCTCCTTGATGCAGGTCAGCAGGCAGGGAGTCTGGACCTTGATGGTCATATAACCGTCCTCCAGCATCCGCTTGACGGTGATGTTCTCCCCGTCCTTGTGGATGTCGGCGGCGTAAGTCACCTGGGGCAGGCCCAGCTTCTCGGCGATCTGGGGGCCCACCTGGGCGGTGTCGCCGTCGATGGCCTGGCGGCCGCACATCACCACGTCGTCCTTTTCCACGCCGATGGTATCAATGGCCGCAGCCAGAATCTGGGAGGTGGCATAGGTGTCGGAGCCGCCGAACTCCCGGGCGGAAACCAGGATGCCCTCGTCCGCGCCCATAGCCATCAGCTCCCGGAGCATGGAGGCCGCCGGAGGGGGACCCATAGTGACCACGATAACCTTGCAGCCGGTCTCGTCCTTCAGCTTCAGGGCGGCTTCCACCGCGTTCATATCGTCGGGGTTGGTGATGGTCTGCATGGAAGCCCGGTTCAGGGTGCCGTCGGGATTGACCGCCACCTTGCCGGAGGTATCGGGGACCTGCTTCACACAAACAATGATCTTCATAGTCGTTTCTTCCTCCTCTTACAGACCCATGTTGGCGGAAATGACGATGCGCTGGACCTCGCTGGTGCCCTCGTAGATCTCCGTGATCTTGGCGTCCCGCATCATGCGCTCCATGGGATAGTCCTTGGTATAGCCATAGCCGCCGAACATCTGAAGCGCCTTGGTGGTGGTCTTCATGGCGTGCTCGGAGCACCAGAGCTTCGCCATGGCGGCTTCCTTGGTGTACCGCACGCCCTGGCCCTTGAGCACTGCGGCCTGATAGGTCAGCAGACGGCCCGCCTCACAGCCCATCTCCATGTCGGCGAAGGTGAACTGAGTGTTCTGGAACTTGGAAATGGGCTTGCCGAACTGCACGCGGCCCTTGGTGTACTCCTTGGCCTCGTTCAGCGCGCCCTCGGCGATGCCCAGGGCCTGGGCCGCGATGCCGATGCGCCCTCCGTCCAGGGTCTGCATGGCAATGGGGAAGCCCCGGCCTTCCTTGCCCAGCATGTTCTCCTTGGGGACGATGCAGTCCGTGAACACGATCTCGGCGGTGGGGGAGCCGTGAAGGCCCATCTTCACCTCGTGCTTGCCGACACTGAAGCCGGGGAAGCTGCTCTCCACGATGAAGGCGGAGATGCCCTTGGTGCCCTTGCTCTTGTCGGTCATGGCGAAGACCACGAACACGTCCGCCACATAGCCATTGGTGATGAAGATTTTAGAGCCGTTCATCACGTAGTGGTCGCCTTCCAGCTTGGCCTCGGTCTGGCCCTTGGAGGCGTCGGAACCCGCGTTGGGCTCGGTGAGGGCGAAGGCCCCGACTTTATGGCCGGTGGTCAGCATGGGGAGGTACTTCTTCTTCTGCTCCTCGGTGCCGTGGGTCAGGATGGGGTCGCAGCACAGGCCGTTGTGGGTGGCCACAATGTCGCCGGTGGAGGCGCACTGCTTGCTCAGCTCCTCAATGCAGATGGCGGAGGCCAGGGGGTCCGCGCCGGTGCCGCCGTACTCCTTGGGCACGCACATGCCCATGACGCCCAGGTTGAACAGCTTCTCGATGTTCTCCCGGGGATACTCGCTGTTCAGGTCCGTCTCGGCGGCGATGGGCTTCACTTCGTTTTCGGTGAACTCGGCCATCATCTTCCGGATCAGCTGGTGCTCACGGCTCAGATTGAAATCCATGTGATGTTCTCTCCTTATAAAAATTTGGAAATCCACTGGTTTATATGGACAGGCTCCGGTCCTTCCGGAGCCTGTTCCGGATGAGGAAAAACGTTAACGGATGCCCGCGATGTCCTTGGCAAGCTGCTTCTTGCCCTGGATGTTGCCCTGCCGGGCGATCATGATGCGCTGGGCCTGGGGAGAGCCCGCGCCGTGCATGGACTCCGTCCGGTAGCCCACCGCCGCCGCGCCCAGGCACATGTTCTCCAGGAAGCGCATGACCCGCTGGCGGTCCTCGGTGCTCACGCCCTCCCGGGCGGCGAAGAACTTCTTGCAGATATCGCCGATGGTCTCGCCGTTCCGGCCCACCACGGTGCCGGACTCGAAGTCCTTCTGGGCGGGCATGGTCACCATCAGGCCCCCCGCCACATCCTCCGCCAGGCGCACGATCTCATAGGGGAACCGGGTGACGTTCTGCTTGCAGACGTTGGCAAGCAGCAGGTCGATCTGGTAGTTGCCCGCCTTGGTCTTGAAGCCCTGAGAGGAGCACGCGATGCCGCAGCAGTACAGGGTCTCGTTCAGGTGGGTCATCTCGATGAGCTTATCCTTGACGGCGCTGGCTTTTTCCACGCCGTTGTACTCCGCAGCCAGGGCGGTGGCTCCGATAACCACGTCGCCGACGCCGACTTTGCACCCGCCGTAGCTCTGGCGGTGGTAGCCCGCGAAGCGCTCCACGATCATTCCGGCGAACTCATACTCGCCGTTGAGGAAAATGTACTCGTTGGGGATGAACACGTGGTCCAGGACCACCAACGCCTCCTGGCCGCCGAACTTGGCGTTGCCCACGTCGATGGACGCGCCCTCCTCCAGCTTCCGGGTGTCGCAGGACTGGCGGCCGTAGATCATGTACATGCCCTCGGCGTCGGTGGGGCAGGCGAAGCTCACGGCCCAATCCTTATCCGCCTCGCCCATGGAGATGGTGGGCATGAAGATATGCCAGTGGGAGTTGATGGAGCCGGTCTGGTGGCACTTCGCGCCGCAGACCACGATGCCGTCGGGACGGCGCTCCACAACATGCACATACATATCCGGGTCGGCCTGAGCGCTGGGGGCCTTGGAGCGGTCGCCCTTGGGGTCCGTCATGGCCCCGTCCACGGTGAGGTCATTGTCCTGAACCATGGTGATGAAGTTCTTGAAGTTCTCGTGATAGTGGGTGCCGTATTTCTCGTCGATCTCATAGGTGCTGGAGAACACGGCGTTGAAGGCGTCCATGCCCACGCAGCGCTGGAAGCACGAGGCGGTCTTCTGCCCCAGCAAACGCTGCATCTTCACCTTGTTGATAAGGTCCTCGGTGGACTGGTGCAGGTGGGTGAAGCGGTTGACGGTGCGGCCCGTCAGGCTGGACTTCACGGTCATGAGGCCGGCATACTGGGGGTCCTGAGCCAGAGCATAGGTCATGGCGACGCAGTTGATGGAGGGGCGGATCATGGGGTGGTCCACCCAGTTTTCAATGGGCTCGCCGAACATGTACACCCGGGTCTTGAGCTTGCGAAGGCTCTCAATGTATTCCTGAGCGGTCATTAAGGCCATTTTTGTATCCTCCTGAATTTCAAATAAGCTATGTTGCCGTCGCTTCGGCCTGGTTCAGCACCGGGCCTCATAGCGTGCTAAAGTTCTTTTTGGATACTTTTTCTTTCAAGAAAAAGTATCAGTCGTTGGCCAGGCCCATCAGCTCGTCGCGGAAGATGCGCTCATCCATGAGCTTCAGGTCCTCGGCAATCTTGGGCATAAACTCCATCTGGTCCAGAACCTGGGTCTGGAGGTCGATGCCCGGGGCAATCTCGATGAGGGTCACGCCCTCGGGGCGGAGCTCGAACACCGCCCGCTCCGTGACATACAGCACGGGCTGGTGGACCTTGTTGGCGTAGGTGCCGGAGAAGGTGATGTGCTCCACCTGGTTGACAAATTTCTTCTTGGCGCCCTCCTGGGTGATGACCAGCTTGCCGTCCCGGCACTCGGTCTTCAGGCCCTTGGCGGTGAAGGTGCCGCAATAGACCACCTTCTTGGCGTTCTGGGTAATGTCAATGAAGCCGCCCGCGCCCGCCAGCCGGGTGCCGAATTTGGAAACATTCAGGTCCCCGTTGGGAGCCGTCTCCGCCAGCCCCAGGAAGGCCACGTCCAGTCCGCCGCCCTGATAGAAGTCAAACTGCACGTTATGGTCCAGAATGGACATGGAGTTGGCCGCGCCGCCGAACTGGGTCCCGCCGTAGGGCACGCCCGCAATGGAACCGGCCTCCACCGTCAGGGTCATCTTGTCGGAGATGCCCTCCTCCGCCGCCACGTTGGCAATCTTCTCCGGCGCGCCGGTGCCCAGGTTGACAATGGCGTCCTGGGGCAGCTCCATGGCCGCCCGCCGGGCCAGAATCTTCTTGGCGTCCAGGGGGATGGAGGGGATGTCGTCCACGGGGATGCGGAACTCGCCGCTCAGCGCCCCGTCATAGGGCATGCCCAGGCACTGAAGATTATCCTCAATGGAGCCCACCACAATGGCGTCCACATAGATGCCGGGAATCTTCACCAGCCGGGGGTCCAGGGTGCCGCCCTGCACAATCTTCTCCACCTGCACAATGACCTTGCCGCCGGAGTTCTTGGTGGCCTGACACTGGGCCGTCACATCCAGGGGACCGATCTCCCTGTGCACCGTGCAGTTGCCGTACTCGTCGGCATAGCTGCCCCGGACCAGGCAGACGTTGATGGGAATGGGCTTGTAAAGAAGCCGCTCCTCCCCCTCGATGTTCACCAGCTTCACCAAGTCCTCTTTCGTGCACTCGTTCAGCTTGCCGCCGCCGTTCCGGGGGTCGGCGAAGGTGTAGAGGCCCACGTGGGTGATGGTGCCGATGTTGTGGGCGGCAATATCCCGGAACATGTGGGTAATCACGCCCTGGGGCAGGTTATACGCCTCAATCTTATTCGCCAGCGCCAGATCGCCCAGGCGGGGAGCCCGGTCCCAGTGACCGCCCACAACCCGCTTGCACATGCCCTCGCCGCCGAAGTGGTCGCCGCCGGTGCCGTCCCGGTGGCCCTGGCCCGCCGCGAAAAAGAGGGTCAGGTCCCGGGGGTGCCCGGTTTCCTCAAAGCGCTTCTCCAGCGCCTTGGTCAGCGCCTCGGGGCAGGCGCAGCTGACAAATCCGCCGGTGGTGACGGTATCGCCGTCGTTGACCATCAGCGCCGCTTCTTCCGCGGTGATGACGCGAACTTTTTTCATGCTTTCCGAACTCCTTTTTCTGTGATAGAATGAATCTGCGCGGCAGACCTAATAAAGCCATTCCGCCTGGGAAGAGGGCGGACACGCAGGTCCGCCCCTACAGGGTGTTCTACAGGCAGCCGAACCGCAGGGGGGCCTATGGGGCCGCCCTTTCTCCGGCGTTTCGCGGAGAAATCCCTATGTTATTTGTTCTGGAAATGCTTTTCCTTCCGCTTCTCCAGGAAGGCGCCCATGCCCTCCTTCTGGTCCTCGGTGGCAAAGCACATGGCAAACAGCTCGTTCTCCAGGGCGATGCCGCCGTCAATGTCCATCTGGAGCCCGCGGTCAATGCAGGCCTTGGAGTACTTCACCGCGATGGGGGCGTTGGCCGTGAAGGACTTCGCCATGGCTACGGCGGCGTCCATCAGCTCCTCCAGCGGATACACCTCGTTGGCCAGGCCAATCGCCTTGGCCTCCTCCGCGCCGATGACCTTGCCGGAGAAAATCAGCTCCTTGGCCTTCGCCACGCCCACCCGGCGGGGGAGGCGCTGGGTGCCGGAGAAGCCGGGGGTGATCCCCAGACCCACCTCGGGCTGGCCGAACTTTGCGCCGCCCTTGCCCTCGGCGTTGGGGCCGGCGGCCAGGATGATGTCGCAGCTCATGGCAATCTCGCAGCCGCCGCCCAGGGCGAAGCCGTTCACCGCCGCGATGGTGGGAATCTCCAGCTTCTCGATGCGGCGGAAGAGGGCGCTGCCCCGCTGGCCCCACTTGCGGCCCTGGGCCACGTCCATGGGCTTCTGCTCGCCGATGTCCGCTCCGGCCACGAAGGAACGGCCCTCGCCGGTGAGGATGAAGGCCCGGAGGTCCGCGTCCTTCTCCACCTCGCCGATCAGCGCCTCCAGGTCCGCGATGACCTGGGAATTCAGGGCGTTCAGCGCCTCAGGGCGGTTGATGGTGGCGATCCCGATGTCGTCTCTCTTCTCATAGCGAACGGTCTGATACATATTGGGTTCCTCCTTCATTTTTCGGGGCGGGCCCCGTGTTGTCCGACGCTTATTATAGCAAATACTGTGCCAATTTTTCAAGCCGCAGTTTCTGCCGGAGGAGTGGGTTTTCTGTTCAGATTGCCAAAAAAACGATGCCATTTTCGCCATTTAACCCAAAGCCATCTCCGGAATTTGGAAGCTCTATTCAAAAATGAATAGCTCTCTTGCACAGGGAACTCCCGAGGGCTCCCGGGGCCTTTGTGAAAAACGTGGACGCGGCGGAATTCTTTCTGTGGAAACTGCGCAAATTTTTCCCAGCCCCCACCGGGTTATTCACTTTTGCATACCATCTATTCATTCTTGAATAAAACTGCCCTCCATGCCCCCTCCCGCCCGCCTCCGGGGGGCCAAACAAAATTTTAAAAATTTTTGAAGAATTTCCAGCCGCCGCATCGTATCATCTGTGTCGTACGGCAGAGCGGCGCACCGCGTTCCGGCGGGCCCGCGCAAAGGGGGTGGGGAAACGGCATGACAAAGGAACAGTTCTCCGAGCTGGTCTTCCAATATGAACGGCTGGTGTACACCATCTGCTTTCAGCTGGTCCGGGACGCCGCCGCTGCGGAGGACCTGACCCAGGAGACCTTTCTCTCCGCTTACCTCCACCGGGACAGCATTCCTCAGAACTACGCGCGGCAGTGGCTGGGCCGGGTCGCCGCCAACAAGGCCAAGGACCACCTGCAAAGCGCCTGGAACCGCCGCACCGTCCTTCCCGGCGACGAGGAGCTGGCCCGGGGCCTGGCCCCGCCCGCCGAGGAGGTGGCCCTCCGCCGCAATCGGGCCGAGGAGGCCCGGCGGGCCATCGAGGACCTCAAGGAGCCCTACCGGCAGGTGTGCCGCCTGTGCCTGCTGGAGGAGCGCTCCCCCGAGGAGGCCGCCCTGGCCCTGGGCAGGCCGGTGAAGACCGTATACACACAGCTCTCCCGGGCCAAACGGCTGCTGCGGGAGGAATTGGAAAGGGGTGGAACCCATGCCGTTTCGTGAGGATGGTCATTTGAGCGGCGGGGCCCTGGAGGCCCTGGCCCGGAACGAGGCCCGCTTCAGCGAGCTGGAGCGGCTGGAAATCGCGGAGCACCTGGCGTTCTGCGACGCGTGCCTTCAGCGCTACACCCTGGCCCTGGAGGACGGCGCGCTGCTGGCTCCGGAGCGCTCCTGCCAGGGGACCCTCCGGGCCCGGATACAGGGCCGGGCCCTCCGGCTGGCCGCCAGCCGGTACGCCACCGCCGCCGCCGCCGTGGCCCTGTCCCTGACGGTGCTCTGGGGAAGCCCGGGGCCGGAGGGCATCCGCCCGGTCCTGCCGGAGGACCGGCCCAGCGTCTCCCGGCAGCTGTCGGGGCTGACGGAGGACCTCCACGACACCCTCCGGGGGGCCGTGGGCAGCATCTCGGAATTTTTTGACGGGCTCCGGCCCGGCCAGTTCATCTAAGGAGGAAACAAGGCATGAAGGCCATTCGTAATTTTTTACGCAGCTGCTGGCACCTGCTGTGGGCTTGCGTCCCCGGCTGCGGGCAGATGTCTCAGGGGTATATGAGGCGGGGCATCTCCCTGACCATCATCGCTTCCGCCCTGCTCTTTGTCGCGGTATTTCTGGAACTGGGGGTGCTGGCCGTGCTCATCGCGCCGCTGTGCCTCTACTCCTTCTTTGACAGCTTCAACCTCCGCCGCCAGATTCGGGAGGGCATCGTTCCGGAGGACGATTTCCTCTTCGGCCTGTCGGAGATGGACGCGCAAAAGCTCAGCCGGATTCTCAGCCGCCGGGGAAGCCTCATCGGCTGGCTGCTGGTGGCGGTGGGCCTGTACAATCTCTACCAGATCTTCGCCCGGCGGATCTTCGGGGCGCTGGCGGATTACTTCCCCTTCTTCGACTGGGTCAACCGCCTGCTGGTATGGGATATGCCCCGGATTCTGGGGACGGTGCTGATCGTCGCCCTGGGCCTCTGGTTCATCCGGGGCCCCAAGGCCCCCGCCGCGGACGGACCCGCCTATACCCCGCCCGAGAGTCCCCCGGAGCCTATGAAGGAAACCCCATGGACCCAGGCGGAGGCCCGGTTCCATGAAGAGCCGGAGCCCCAGGCCCCGGAGGTCCCGGAGGAGCCCGTGCCGGTGACGCTGGAGTGGAAGTCGGAATTTAATGTGGAGAAGTACGAGAAGGAGCAAAAGAAGGAGGCGGACCATGCGTGAGGAGGCGGCCCAGCGCCGGGTGGGGACATTCACCCTGGGCATCGTCCTGGTGGCGGCGGGGCTGGCCATGCTGGCCTCCCTGCTGCGGCCCGGACTGGATATCGGAGGGCTGCTGAAGGCCTCGCCCCTGATTCTGGTGGCCCTGGGGGTGGAAACCCTGCTCTCCGCCCGGGGCGGCGGACGGGTCCGGTACGACTGGCTGGGGATGCTCCTCTGCTTCCTCCTGGTGGGCGCGGGGCTGGTTTTCTACGCCGCCGCGTGGGCCTATGAGAACGGGGAGTTCTTCAACGCCGTCAACTGCTCCCGCTACGCCGACGAGGCCGTCTACCGGATGGATTACGAGTTCTTCAACGGCTTCGACTCTCACACCCTCCGCCTGAACCGGGGGGACCGGCTGGAGGGCCGGATTGATACCCGGGACGGCTGGCTGGAGGTGGAGGTCTGCGGCGAGGACGGGGAGACGGTTCTGGAGGGGTCCCCGCTGAACGGGGAACAGTCCGTGGAAATTCCCGGAACGGGGGATTATACCATTCTGGTCCATGGGCGGAAGACCGAAGGGTCCTTCGCCTTCCGGCGGGTCCCGGCGGCGGACCTGGAGAGTCCGCCGGAGCATGCAGATTAAACAGAGAACCGGCCGGAGAGCAGGAACGCTCTCCGGCCGGTTTTTGTCATCCCCGGGAATCCGGCTTCCGGCCCATGCGGACGCACTCCAGGGTGTACGTGACCATCATGGTTCCCCAGACCAGCATGAGGACAAAGACGGGAAGCAGGCTCATTTCAAACACCATGCTCAGAAGAATCAGCGCCAGCCACAGCCCCAGGCACAGGCGGTTCGTGACCATGTAGGCCTGGCGGCTGGCCTCGCCGATCTGGCGGCGCTCCGACTCGTCGCAGCTGTCCAGCCACTTTTTCTGGAACTTGCTGTCGTAGACGCTGCCCCGCTTCTCCGGGTTCATCTTCCGCGCCAGGTCGATGGCCTTCTGTTCGGCAAAGACCACCAGCCCGCAGGAGAGCAGGAAGACGCCCACAAGAGCCAGGTGGCGGAGGTCCCTGTCCAGCCAGTAGATGCAGAAGGCGGAGAGGAAAAACAGGTTGAGGAGCAGCTGTATGGAGCTGAGGAGGAGGACCCAGCTCAGGGCGGCGTCGATGGACGCGGAGGTCTCGTCCTCGTCCCCGCCGTCCCACGCGGCGAACTTTTTCGCGGCGGAGCGGTAGAGGAAGAAGCAGGTCCCCAGGGTCAGCGCCGACGTAACGGGGATGCCCCAGGGGGTGACGGCGTCCAGCCCGGCGCTGAGGGCCCCGGCCAGGGCGGCGGCGCTCCATCCGGCCCCCCGGGCCACGCCGATGGCGAAGCCCGCCGCGCCCCCCAGCAGCAGGGAGGCAAAGAGGCTCAGGACAAACTTGGGCAGGGCCTTCCGGTTTTCGCTTTTCTCATTCATGGGATTCGTCCTCCTGATAGGTAAAGATATCCTCGACCTGCACAGCGCAGATCTTCGCCAGCTTGAGGGCCAGCGTCACCGAGGGGGAGTAGTCCCCCCGTTCAATCTGGCTGATAGTCTGCCGGGAGACCCCCGCCAGGCGGCCCAGCTCCTGCTGGTTCACCCCCAGGCGGGCCCGGTGTTCTTTCAGCCGGTTGTATAAGGGCATGGGCGGCTCCTTTCTGTTGACAGGAAAGATTGTCAGATTGACAAGTTTTATTGTCATATAGCATAGCACTGACAAGGATCGTTGTCAAGAGGAAATTGAAAATGGCAGGGGTCCTACCAGAAGATACAGCATAAATGAGAGCCGCGCCTCTGGGAGGAGGGTGGAAACCCTAAAGAAATGGCCCGGTCAGGGGACCGGGCCCCACAAAGATGGTGCGGGGTTCTACCAGAAGAGATTGCATGAATTAGAA
>JBCLRG010000066.1:0-10254 GCA_041223955.1 Oscillospiraceae bacterium 38-13
CCTGGGTTCCTCTCGTAACTCTCCTCCTTCCCGTCGAGGATGGTTTTTACGGTTTTTCGACACTCTGGGGCCCGGTCAGGGGACCGGGCCCCACAAAGATGGTGCGGAGTTCTGCCGGAAGAGATTGCATAAATAAAAACCGCCTGCCGGAAGACGGGCGGACACATAGGTCCGTCCGTTTCCTCTTTAAAAAATGGTACGGATAACTCCCCAGCAAAACGGCGTCCCCGGCAATTTCGCCGGAGACGCCGTTTTTTGGATTATTCCGCCGGGACGGCGGCCTCCTGGAGGCGGAGGGCCCCGTCCTCCAGCAAGTACCGCCCGAGGGGATTTCCGTCCTCCCCCAGGAGGACATTTCCCTCCCCGTCCGCCGGGACAAAGCCCAGCTCCTCCAGGAACGCCGCGCCCACGGGAGGCTCGGGCCCCACGGCCAGGAAGTACCGCCAGAAGCGCCCCTCGGAATCCCGGTCGTAGAGGGACCACCCGGCCTCGCCGTGGTTATAGAACTCCAAGGCCTCCCCCTGGCCGTCGCCGTCCAGGTCCAGGACCCGGGCGCGCTCGCTGCTGCCCACGCCGAAGAGGAATTCCGCCCCTTCCGGCCCGGCGGCGAAATACCAGCTCTTCACCGCCGCCCCGCCGGTGACCAGGGAAATCTGCCAGCCCTCATGCCCCAGGATGTCCGGGACCCGCTCCACCGCGTCCAGGCCGAAATTCCCCGCATAGTGGTTATATTCCTCCAGGCGGCCCAGGACGGTCCAGCCTGTCTCCGGGGTCCGGGTGAGGGCATAGACATCGTAAAAAACGGTCCGGTTGTCCGGGACCGGATTGGCCAGGCGAATCTCCAGCTCCGCGCCGGAGTCCAGCCGGTCTGAGAACGCCACGTCCTCCGAGGCCAGGGCCGCCGTGATGTCTCCCTCCGCCAGGGCCGGGGGCTCCTCCTCGTGAGCCTCCAGGGGGATGACCAGGGGAAGCCCGTCCGCCGGGGGCTCCTCCGGGGAAACGGCGGGAAGGGGCTCCTCCGTCCGGGACGGCGGTTCAGAGACGGATGCCCCTCCGGGGGCGGAGCAGGCCGTCAGCGCCAGGGCGGCGCACAGGCAAAGCAGGGCCAGCTTCCTCGATTTCCGGCGTTCAGTCATTGCAGTGCTCCGCGTAGAACGCGTCGTAGTCTTTCCGCATCTCCACCAGAAGATTGGGGATATCCAGCTCATAGGGGCAGCGGGTCTTGCAGGCGCCGCACCGGACGCAGCTCTCAATCCGGCGCATTTTCTCACGCCACTCGTCCGTCATATAGGGCTGGTGGGGCGACCGCCGCAGCAGGGCGGACATCCGGGCCGCCTGGGGGATATCAATCCCGGCGGCGCAGGGGAGGCAGTAGCCGCAGGAGCGGCAGAAGCTCCCGGCCAGGTCCTTCCGGTCCGCCTCGATCACGGCCCGGAGCTCCGGTGTCAGGCGGACGTTCCTCCGGCTGAGGTCCAGCCACTGGTCCAGCTCCCACTCATGCTGCATGCCCCAGATGGGCGCCACGCCGGGGTACTCCCGCATGAAGGCATAACATGCCTCCGCGTTGTTCAGCAGGCCGCCGGAGAGGCCCTTCATGGCGATGAAGCCCATGTCCGCCTTGCCGCAGTCCTCCACCAGCTTCAAATCCTCCTCGGAGGCGAGATAGGAAAAGGGGAACTGAAGGGTCTCGAAATTCCCGGAGACGATGGCCGCCCGGGCCACGTGGGGGCGGTGGTTGGAAATGCCGATGTGGCGGATATAGCCCTTGCGCTTCATCTCCAGGGCGGCGGCAAAGGGACCATCGGGGTCGTGAATATCCGGCAGTTCCGCCGGGTTATGAAACTGAAAGAGGTCGATGTAATCCGTCCGCAGGGACCGGAGGCTCTGCTCGATATGGGCAAGGACCGTCTCCTTGTCCTCCCCCTCGCTCTTGGTGGCGAGCACGACATTCCGCCGGATTCCGGCCAGCGCTTTCCCCAGCTTCTCCTCGCTGTCGGTGTAGGAGTTAGCGGTATCGAAGAAATTGATTCCCCCGTCATAGGCCCGGCGAACCAGCTTCACCGCGCCGGAAGTGGAAATCCGCTGAATGGGGAGGGCGCCGAAGGCCGTTTTCGACACCAGCAGCTCCGTGCGGCCCAGCCTGATTTTTTCCATGAAAGCCTCCTTCTCGGGGCGGGGGAGAACCGCCCCGCCGCTTTTTCCGTTCCTGTTGGGAGATTTTGCGGGGGGGGACAAAGGTCTAAGGGGAGATGGGTGGAAACCCTAAAGAAATGGCCTGACCAGGGGGTCAGGCCCCGCAAAGATGGTACGGGGTCCTACCGGAAGAGGTTGCATGAATAAGAGCCGTTTACCGGCAGACCGGAGGAAACCCTAGAGACGGGCGGATACATAGGTCCGCCCCTACGGAAGCGCCTCCGGTAGAAGGGTGGAAACCCTAGGGAAATGGCCCGGTCAGGGGACCGGGCCCCGCAAAGATGGTACGGGGTCCTACCGGAAGAGGTTGCATGAATAAGAGCCGTTTACCGGCAGACCGGAGGAAACCCTAGAGACGGGCGGACACATAGGTCCGCCCCTACGGAAGCGCCTCCGGTAGAAGGGTGGAAACCCTAGGGAAATGGCCCGGTCAGGGGACCGGGCCCCGCAAAGATGGTACGGGGTCCTACCGGAAGAGGTTGCATGAATAAGAGCCGTTTACCGGTAGACGGAGGTTCCGAGAAAAATGCGGACACAGCACCGCACCAAAATTGACGCTTGTCAATTCGACAACCACCAAAACCCCCGCTTGCACCGCGCCGCGGGCAGGGACATGCCTGTCTTATTCCAGACTCCCCACCGCGCCCCCGTAACCGCGTCCCCTTGTTTTTCTCTTTTGGACCGTGCACGGCCCGTTTTCTCTTTTTATTCCGGGAATAAAAAGAGAAAATGGGGGGTGCATTGCACCAGCCCTCAAAGGGCTGATGACCTCCGGCCACCCGAAGCGGGTGAAATTCCTTTGCTTACTTTTATGTAAAAGTAAATCAGAAGTCAGGTCCGCAGCTGTTGGTGAGAGCCTCCAAAATTTGGTAGCGGTCCATCTGGAAGGGCTTTGTCATGGCCAGGGCCTCTTCCATGTCCATGTCCGCCAGGCGGCCATCCAGAATCCCGATAATCCGGTTGCCCTCGTCCTCGGCCAGAACCTTTACCGCCTCATACCCCATGCGGCTGGCCGTCTCCCGGTCCCGGGCGGAGGGGGAGCCGCCCCGCTGAATGTGCCCCAGCACCGTGACCCGGGGGTCAATCCCTAGCTCCTCATGAATCCGCTGGCTGATCTCAATGGCACTGCCCGCGCCTTCGGCCACCACCACCATATAATGCGTGGTCCCCGCCAGGCGGGCCCGGCGGATCTTCTCCACAATGTCCCGCTCAAAGTCCGGCTCCCGCTCGGGAATCAGCACGGCGGTAGCACCCACGGAAATTCCCACGTACAGCGCCAGGTATCCGGCGTGGCGGCCCATGACCTCCACCACGGAGCAGCGCTCGTGAGACTGCATGGTATCCCGCAGCTTATCGATGCACTCAATGGCCGTATTGCACGCGGAGTCAAACCCGATGGTATAATGGGAACACCCGATGTCATTGTCAATCGTAGCGGGAATGCCCACCACCCGGAGGCTCATGCCGTCCTTCGCGGCCTGCCGGGAAATGGCCAGCGCCCCCCGGAAGGTGCCGTCCCCGCCGATGGCCACAATACCGTCCAGCCCCAGGAGGCGGCAGGTGGCCAGGGCCTTGGCCCGCCCGGCCTCCTCCATGAACTCCAGGCTGCGGGCGGTGTAGAGCATGGTGCCGCCCTTGTTGATGATGTGGCTGACGCTGGAGGAGGTCAGCGGGACAAAGTCGCTGGTGATGAGGCCGTTCCAGCCCCGGCGGATGCCGATACAGCTGACGCCCCGGGAGATGGAGGCCCGGACCACCGCCCGGACCGCCGCGTTCATGCCCGGCGCGTCGCCGCCGCTGGTGAGGACGCCGATTCTCTTAACCTTTTTTTCCATAGAAACACCCTCCTGATGAATTCGGCCGAGGCCGGTTTTTCCTGTATATCATGATACCGCCGGGAGGGCAAGATGTCAAGCCGGGTTGGAGGTGTCCGGCGCCGCATTTTTCAAAGAGGACACGGGCGGACCTATGTGTCCGCCCGTTTACCGAAAGCGCCAGGGCTCTGGAAGAAGGACGAACACGCCGTTTACCGGAAGTACCGGGGCTCTGGAAGAAGGCCGGCCACGCCGTTCCCCGGCAGGGGCTTGACCCCCGGGGAATTTTGCCCTAAAATAAACACAAAAACAGAAGGACGCAGGTATGCCTATGAACGACTTTCAAGCACGCTACACCGCCGCCCGGCGGGCGGTGATCGCCGGGGACCTCCGGCGTCTCAACCCCATGCAGCGCAAGGCCGCCATGACCACCGAGGGCCCCCTCCTCCTCCTGGCCGGGGCGGGGAGCGGCAAGACCACCGTGCTCATCCAGCGGGTCTATAACCTCCTGACCTACGGCCGGGGCAGCGACTCCGATTCCGTCCCGGAGGACGCCGGGGAGGAGGAGCTGGCCTTTCTCGAGGGCTTCCCGGAATCCCCCTCTCCCGAGGAGGCGGACCGGGCCCGGCGGCTCTGCGCCGTGGACGTGCCCCGGCCCTGGGAGATCATCGCCATCACCTTCACCAACAAGGCGGCGGGGGAGCTGAAGGACCGCCTGGCCGCCCGGCTGGGCCCCTCCGCCAACGACGTGTGGGCCTCCACGTTCCACTCCGCCTGCGTCCGCATCCTCCGGCGGGACATCGACCGCCTGGGCTTCGGCAAGGATTTTACCATCTATGACACCGACGATTCCCGCCGGGTGGTAAAGGACCTCCTCAAGGAGCTGAACCTGGACGAGAAGACCTTCCCGCCGAAAAACGTCCTCTCCATCATCAGCGCCGCCAAGGACCAGTACCTGAGCGCCGAAGAATTCGCCCGGCGGCACAGCGAAGAGAACGACTGGCGCCTCAGCCGCGTCGCCCGCATCTACGCCGCGTACCAGAAAAAGCTGGCCTCCTCCAACGCCCTGGACTTCGACGACATCATCTACCACACCGTCACCCTCCTGAAGCAGGAGCCGGAGGTGCTGGACTATTACCAGCACAAATTCCGCTACGTCCTGGTGGACGAGTACCAGGACACGAACCACCTGCAATACCTCCTCACCAGCCTTCTGGCCGGGGGGCGGAAGAACCTCTGCGTGGTGGGCGACGACGACCAGTCCATCTACCGCTTCCGGGGGGCCAATATTGAAAACATCCTGAACTTCGAAAAGCAGTACCCGGAGGCCCGGGTCATCCGCCTGGAGCAGAACTACCGCTCCACCCAAAACATCCTGGACGCGGCCAACGCCGTCATCGAGAACAACGCGGGCCGGAAGGGCAAGACCCTCTGGACAGAGAACGGCGGCGGGGAAAAGGTCTCCGTCCGCACCACCCTCAGCGAGAGCGACGAGGCCGCCTTTGTGGCGGGGGACATCCTGGCGGCGGTGGGGGCCGGGGCCCGGTTCCGGGACGCCGCGGTGCTCTACCGGATGAACGCCCAGTCCAACGCCCTGGAATACGCCATGAAGCGCAGCGGCATCCCCTATAAAATCGTGGGGGGCATGAAGTTTTTCGACCGGGCGGAGGTGAAGGACATGCTGGCCTATCTCTGCGTGCTGAACAACCCGCTGGACGACCTGCGGCTGCGGCGGATTGTCAACACCCCCGCCCGGGGCATCGGGGGGACCACCATGGACCGGGTGTCCCAGCTGGCGGAGCAGCAGGGGGCCTCGCTCTATGAAATTCTCCGGAACGCGGACCTGTTTCCGGAGCTGAAAACCCCCGCCCCCAAGCTGCTGAAATTCGCGGACCTCATCGACGGCCTCCGGAAGGCCGGGGGAGGCCTGGCCCTGCCGGAGTTTTACGACGCGGTGTGCGAGCAGACGGGCTATGTGCAGGCCCTGCGGGACAAGAACGACCTGGAGAGCCGGGGGCGGCTGGAGAACGTGCAGGAGCTGAAGTCCAACATCCTGGGCTTTCTGGACCGCCAGCCGGAGGACGCCACCCTCTCGGGCTTTCTCAACGAAATCGCGCTGTACACGGACCTGGACTCCCTGGACAACGGCGGGGACTGCGTGACCATGATGACGATTCACGCCGCCAAGGGCCTGGAGTTCCCCCGGGTCTATGTGGTGGGCATGGAGGAGGGGATTTTCCCCGGCAGCTCCGCCCAGTTTGAGGAGGAGGAGCTGGAGGAGG
Source organism: Oscillospiraceae bacterium 38-13 (assembly GCA_041223955.1). GTDB lineage: Bacteria > Bacillota > Clostridia > Oscillospirales > Oscillospiraceae > Oscillibacter. The sequence continues at coordinate 6,290 of JBCLRG010000066.1, forward strand.
AGCGGCGGCTGTGCTACGTGGCCATGACCCGGGCCCGGGAGCGGCTGACGCTGAGCCACGCCCGGCAGCGGATGCTCTACGGCAAGACGGCCAGCAACCGCCTCTCCCGCTTCCTGGAGGAAATCCCGGCGAAAAACCTGAGCTGGGAGGGGAAGGACGGCGGATACGGGAGTTTCGGGAGCGGCGGATACGGGAGCCTCGGAGGCGGCGGAGAGCGGCCCGCCGGGGGTACATACGCCCGTCCGGCGGCCCGGCCCGCCGTGCAGTCCCGCTTTGCCCGGCGGCCCGCCGGGACTCCCGCGCCGGGACCGGGCATCGCGCTGAGCCCGGGGGACCGGGTGGAGCACGGGGCCTTCGGCCAGGGGACGGTGGCGTCGGTCCAGCCCATGGGGGGAGACGCCCTGGTCCAGGTGGATTTTGACTCCGCGGGGCGGAAGAAGCTGATGCTCAAGGCGGCGGCAAAGCATTTGCGGAAGGTGGAGGGGTGAGGCGCGGTTCTCTCCAAAATACTCCCGCCCGGCAAAAATTTGCCGCACCCCATTGACAAGCCCAAATTCTGCTGATATACTAGGGGAGCCGCTTTGAATGGGCATAAAAAGTGCGCGTCCGCGCCGCCCCCGACAGCGAGCCCGACATGAAGGAGTTGAAACAAGCATGAACGCAATCATCGTGACCGGCGGCAAGCAGTACAAGGTGGCCGAAGGCGACGTCGTCTACATCGAGAAGCTGCCCCAGGAGGCGGGAGACGCCGTGAAGTTCGACCAGGTTCTGGCTGTCATCGACGGGGACAAGGCCACCTTCGGCGCGCCCACCGTGGCCGGAGCCTGTGTGGAGGCCAAGGTCGTCAAGAACGGCAAGGGCAAGAAGATCCGCATTTTCAAGTATAATCCCAAGAAGGGCTACCGCAAGCGTCAGGGCCATCGCCAGCCCTATACCAAGGTTGAGATCGGCAAGATCTCCGTCTGAGCATGACCCGGGTCACGTTTCACACGGAAAACGGCCGGATCACCGGCTTTGAGGCCAGGGGCCACAGCGGCTGGGCGGAAGCGGGGGAGGACCTTCTCTGCGCGTCCATCACCGCCGCCGTCACCCTGGTGGAGGCTACTGTCAACGACGTGCTGGGCCTGGCCGCCGCGGTGCGGACGGACGGGGGGAAGGCGCTGGTATCCCTGCGGCTTCCCGGCGGGCTGAGCGCGGGAGCGGAGAGCACCTGTCAGGCGCTTTTGACGGGGCTGATGGTTTATTTTGCCATGCTCCATGACGAGTATCCGGAAAACATTGAGGTTCTGGAAGCGGAGTGACGCTTCCTCATCGCACATCTGATAGAAAGGATGGTCCTGAATTATGATTCGACTGGGTTTACAGTTTTTTGCCCACAAGAAGGGCGGCGGCTCCACGAAGAACGGCCGCGACTCCAAGGCCAAGCGCCTGGGTCCCAAGCGGGCGGACGGGCAGTTTGTCCTGGCGGGCAACATTCTGGTGCGCCAGCGGGGCACGCACATTCACCCCGGCGTGAATGTGGGCCGGGGCAGTGATGATACGCTGTTTGCCACTGCCAGCGGCACGGTCCGCTTTGAGCGGCTGGGCAAGGATCGCAAGCAGGTCTCTGTCTACGAGGCTGAGTGAGCGTTAGGAAGGGCCTGGACATCCTGTCCGGGTCCTTTTTTCCCTCCCCCCTGAAAAGGGGGGTGGTTTCCCCCTGCGGGGGACGGGGGTTTTCTTCCCCCTGCCGGGGGACGGGGCTTTTACTCGCCCTTGCGGGCGGGGAGGTCATCAGCCCTTTGAGGGCTGGTGCAATGCACCCCCCATTTTCTCTTTTTATTCCCGGAATAAAAAGAGAAAACGGGCCGTGCACGGTCCAAAAGAGAAAAACAAGGGGACGCGGTTACGGGGGCGCGGTGGGAGGCCTGGCATAAGACAGGCATGTCCCTGCCCGCGGCGCGGTGCAAGCGGGGGTTTTGGTGGTTGTCGAATCGGCAAGCGCCGGTTTTGGTTAGAGCCGCCCGAGAGATATCCCTAGAGCGAGGGCGGAACAGAATATTGCCCCGCTTTCCAGATGCCCTGTTTGCTGTTCCCGGTTTAGCAGTGTCTCCAGTTTTTCCTCCTGTTCCGCCGTCAGTGTTCCTCGAAAATCTTCCCAGTCTTCTTCCAGATTTTCTATCGCATGATGGTACTCCGATGTTTGTAAGTATGTCCTTACTTTTTCCTCTTGCACATAACTATATAAAAGCCGTAGATACGATTCCATCTTTTTTGCCCCTTTCTAAAAACTTTTTCTTCTTATATTGACTATTTAATTCCTTTTGGTTTTAACCGATTGGTTATATTTTATTATATAACAACAACACGAAAGCTGTCAAGGTCTTGAGGGAATTATTATGGAAGCATTAGCAAAAAATTTATATATCCTGCGAAAGCAAAAAAAGCTTTCCCGTGAAGCTGTAGCCAGGGTGTTGGAAATGTCCTCTATGACCTATCAGCGCTATGAAAAAGATTTACGGGACCCCACCGCCCCAACCCTTGTAAAACTCGCGGACCTCTACAACGTCACCATAGACCAATTGGTAGGCCGTTCCCCGCTCCCCACCCCCCTCGCGCCCTTACCGCACACGCCTCCCGAACCCCCGCACTAAAGCAGAAGGTCTAAGGAGAGCCCGGAGGAAACCTGAGGACTGTCAAGACTTTGGAGGGACAATATGGAGCAATTAGCAAAAAATCTATTGGCCTTGCGAAAAGCCAGCAATTTGTCCCGGGAAAAAGTATCCAGGGTCCTTGATCTCACCGCAAAAACCTACGAACGCTACGAAAAAAATGAACAGAACCCCACCGCCCCAACTCTTGTAAAACTCGCGGACCTCTACAACGTCACCCTAGACCAATTGGTAGGCCGCGCCCCGCTCCCCCCACACACACCTCTGGAACCTCCGCGCTAAAAGCTGGCGCGGGCAGACGGTCTAAGGGGAGATGGGTGGAAACCCTAGAGACGGGCGGACTCGTCGGAAGAAACTCCGCGCACTCCGCTACCGCCGCCGAAGGCGGCGAAAGCTCCGCTCCGCTGCGTTCCTTCCTCCTCTCCCCACCGCAAACGCTTCGCTGGTTTGCGGCGGGGGCCCCGGTTTTGGGGTTGGCCTACCGATAGTGGGTGGTTCCTGAAGAAAATCCCTTTTACCCTTCGTGTTGATCAATGCCTGCACCCTCTCGCCCTTCGTCGGAATGCCGGTTCATGCTTGGGCTGCCCTGCCGCTCTGCCCAGTCCCAAAGAATTTGTACCACAGGCGCATTTAGGGAAACGCCCATACGCTCTCGACCTTCGTCAAGCAGTTCTTTGAGTTCCCCGCTCAGCTGCAGAGTAAACCGATTGGCTTCTTTTGTCGTATTTTTGACATCATTCTTCTTGCACATAATAGCACTTTGCCTCTTTGGTGTCAATACGATGTCTTTACTTTTTTTCTTCATGGTGCCATAATGACATTAAAGGGAGGTTATTGCCATGAAGAACAATGATCCTTTCACCAGATATGACCAAACTCGGTTTACCATGCGCATCAACTCTGAATTGTTAGAAAAAATCAAAGTTGAGGCAGAAAAAAGCAAGCGTTCAACAGCTAAACAGATTGAATTTATTCTGGAGCAGTATGTTTCAACCCTTCCCACAGAATGAATACAATCAAGTCATAAAGTGTTATTTCCCGCCTGTCCGCCTCTCGCTGGAGCTGCTCTTTCAACCCGGCGGGCAGGCGGATTGTCGTTTGTCCCTATTCTATACAGTGCCCTGCCTCCATCCCGCGCTTTGGTAAAATCGCCGGAAGGATTCTCCACCAACACGAAGGGTAAAAGGGCCTGAAGAAACGGTCTACCGATAAAATGGAGGTCGTGGTTTTCCCACCACACCAAAATTGGCGCTTGTCAATTCGACAACCACCAAAACCCCCGCTCGCACTACGCCGCGGGCAGGGACATGCCTG
>JBCLRG010000067.1:0-10226 GCA_041223955.1 Oscillospiraceae bacterium 38-13
GGAACTCAGCATCCAGCTCAGGAGCCAGGAATTCACCGTGCGCCCTGGAGAATCCGGTGATATTGATGTGGAGTATGAGGGAGCGGCGCTGTGCCGGATCAACGACCGAGGGAATCTTGGGTGCTTCGCGGAGAAGATTGCCGGAAAAGAGGGCGTCCTCGACCGCATCCGTGAGATAGCCCGGAGCACGCGGGAGTACATGACCTTGCTGGAACAGGCCCCGCCCCTGGCGTCCGAAGAACTCAGCGAAGGTTTCCAACTCCTGGCGGAGTTCAACGGCACCGTCCTCGCCGGGCATATGACTCAATACGGGGCACAGTTCATCACTTGGGAATGGGTCCGTGACAAAACCTCGCTTTGGCAAGGCCACAACTATGGCGCCGGAGGCTATCAAGCCGCCAAGCGGGACTTCTCCGTCCGCTCCGGCCTAATCCCGTCCAGCGCCCTCTTCACCCCGGAACAGCTGACGGAGATCTACCGCAGCATCCACGAAACCCTGGAGAATACCGACCCCATCCCGGATGTTCGGCGGAAGCTCCTGGAGAGCGCCGCCGGTCAGATCGAGGACTTTGTTCCTGATTTGGATGAGCGGGTCAGCCTCTCCTGCCAAAAAGAGCAGGAGCTTGCGCGTGAACAAGACGCTGCGGACAGCCCGGCTGAGGGCTGGATGGAACTCAGCTGACGCCAGAAATTACAAGGCCGTTTCCCGAGGGGGACGGCAGCTCCCTTCGGGAAGCGCCGGAAGGGAACTACGATGAAATATTTTATGGCGGATACTCCTTTCGCTGGCCTGGAACGGATGATGATGGACCCGTCCAGGCGTTGTGACAGCGGCGAACTTAAGGTTTGCCGCAAAGAAAAAACAGCTCCTCCCGTGCGGAGGAGCGGAAAGGAGCGCAAATGAGCCATGTGATCAAAGCGGTACTGCATAACCCCTCGCACCCGGAATACGGTCAAATCACCATCCCCTTCCCCATCCCGCTGGATGAGTACGATCAGACCATTGAGATGCTCCAGGCAATCGAATTGGGCTTTTCCATAAATCGTGACTCCATGGTGGATGAGGTAGAAAGCCCTTACAAGCCGCTGGCTCTTCTCAAGAACACCATGGTCAACGTGGACCAGCTGGACTATTTAGCGAAGCGGCTGGCGGGCTTTTGCGCGGAAGAAAGCAGCCAATTTCAGGCTATGGCCCATCACCTAAACCTATGTGATATCAAGGATTTCATCAACCTGACGTTCTGCTGTCAGAAAGCCACGGTGATTATCGATTTCTCTGATTTGGAGAAAATCGGACACAGCCACTACATACATTTATGCGGCGGAAGTGACGTGACGGAAGATTTGGAATACCTGGACGGCGAAGAAACCGCTTATCTCCTGATCGGCAGCGGATCAGGCGTCATCACGCCCTTCGGCGTGGTCTACGATAACGGTATGACACTGGAGCAGGTCTACAACGGACGCCAGTTCCCCTCGTATCCCTATGATAGCCGCCTCATGGTGCTGGAGGTCACACCAAAGCGAGGACTTCTGGAAGGGAAAAACCCGGAGTACCTATACCTTCCCGCCGCGGAGAATCAAATTGAAAGAACGCTGGTCCGCGTTGGCGTCACTTCGCCGCATGAGGCACAGGTGCGGCTCGTCTTCGATGAACTGCCGGAAGAGCTGGCGGAGGCGCTGGATTTGGAACAATTGGCTGGGAATGACCTCCTTGGCCTTAACCGGCTGTGCCGGACCATCGAGCCGATGAACGACGCGGAAATGGTGAAGCTGAACGCGGCGATCCTGATGGCAAAGGCACCGGACATCGTTTCTCTCTGCCGGCTGGCGGAAAATTTGGAACAGTCCGATTCCACGCCCGGCGTTCAGACTCCGGAGAAGCATGGCAGACACATGACCCGGGAGTTCGGCCAGCCTGAAGGACTTCATCAACCTCACCTTCTGCTGCCAGAGGGCTACGGTCATCTCCGATTTCAACGACCTGGAACAGGCGGGCCGCGACCACCGCATGAATCTCAACGGCGGCGTTCTGTCAGCAGAGGAAGCCAAACTCCTGGATGGCCGGAAGGAAGCCCTCCAGCTCATCCAAAGCAGCGCGGGAACCATCACGCCCTTCGGCGTCGTTTACGACAATGGGATGCGAATGGAGCAGCTTTACGACGGGAAGCATTTCCCTCCGTACTTATATGACGTATACCCGCTGGTCCTGGAGGCGTCGTCCCAGCAGGCACCGGAGGAGAAACCGGAATACCTGTACCTTCCCGCGACCCAGCGTCAGATTGAGCGGGCCCTATGCCGGGCCGGAGTGACATCCGGCGCGGACCTTCAGCTCCAAATTGCGATGAATCAATTGCCTGAGCAAACCGCCGCAGCCCTGGATCTGGCAGATTTGACCAGCGGGGACCTGCCCTCCTTAAACCAAATGTGCCGAGCCATTAAGCCCCTGGCCCTCCAGGACCGGCAAAAACTGGACGCAGCGGTGCAAATGGCGCAGCCGCAAGACGCGGACGAAGTGCGCTTTCTTGCGGAAAACCTGGAGCAGTTTACCTTCGTCCCCGGCATACAGTCCCCCAAAGAATATGGCGAATACCTGGTCAAGGAATCCGGTGAGTTCTGTTACGACGAAAAACTGGACGGGTTCTATGACTACCCGCAATGCGGCCTCCGGCGGCTCGAGGAAGAGAAGGGACAGTTTTCTTCCCTGGGCTATATCGCCTACCGGGGCTCCTTGACGCTGGAGGAGCTGATGCGGGAGGACCCGGCGGAGCAGTACCAGCGGGAGCAGGCCCTACAGATGGGAGGGCCTGTGTAATGGAAGTCTATCTGAGCCGCAATCACCAGACATGCCTGCATCTGCTCCCTCTCAGCGTGGGCAGGTTCCAAGGCGTCTTCGACCAGCCAAACGGTCCTGACGGCCGGTCTCCTCGTCTGGTCATCGAGCGGTTTATCAGTCCCATCGAATGCCTGGAACGCCACCTCAAGGGCTTGTCCCTTCGGAGCATGGCCGATGTGTCCCAGTTGAACGAGCTTGTGGAGATGGTCGAGCGGATGGCTGAAAGAGACCGCCAGATACTCTCCGGCGCACTGCGCACAGAGCACGTCAAATGCCTGGCCGATGTTTACCGCACGGTCCAAAATATCAGTGACTACGAACTAATCGGCGGCGTCACAACAGATCGGGCGCTGGGCCAATGGCTGGTGAAAGCTGGGCGGCTGAATATCAAATTTCCCGAGAATGTTCAGCCCTACCTGGATTACGATGTCATTGGGAGCGTATACCACGACGCCCACGGCGGCGCTTTCACGCCGGACGGATATGTGCAGCGAAAGAAGGACATTCCCAAACCGGAGAGAGACACGGTGATCTGTTTGACACTCGCAACAGCAGAGCAGAGCGACACTCTGCTCCTCCCCGCCTCTGAGAAGCAGATAGAGGATGCGGAGAGGACTCTGGGCGACCTTGACCGGGCCGTGATTGCCGATGTGGAATTCAAGCTGCCTTATTTAAAGCACCTGATTCCCACAGACCATGTCACGGTGGAGGAAGCCCAGGCGCTGGCGGACTGCCTCCAGGGGATGGCGGAGGAAGAGGAGGCGCTGCTGACATACTGCTCTGCCCTGGCTGTGGAGGAGCCCACCTCTTTCACCGAGGCGCTCAACATCGCCATGAACATTTGTGAATATAAACGTGTCCCAGAGGACTTGGCGGAATACGCTGAGCTGAACCTCCGCCTCGCTGGCGCCGGAGATGAAATTCTGGGTATGTTGGCGGGCTTTACAGATTTTCGTAAGCTCGGCGAGGCTATTGCGAAGCAGGAGGGCGTCCGTCAGACGATATATGGCTCAGTCTGCCGCCTGAGCGACCCCTTCCCTGCGGAAGATATCGGGCAGACAATGTACTAAGTGAGGTAAAATCATGCGCGTCAATATTTATGAGGACGAGCTGCAAAATGTGTGGCTGTTCGGCCAGTCGGTGCTCTACACGGAGCAGCCTATCCCCCGGGAGGAGGTCCCCGAAGGCTGGTATTGCTACGATCTCAAAGGAACTTCCGCACGTCCGTCCCGGCCCCATGAGATGATAGACCGGGCGGGACAGAACTTCGCCGGAATCATTCTCTCGGCTGTGCCGCTGATGCGGGGCCGCACCCAGAGCAAGCTGGTCCCGGATAACTTCTGGCTGACCGGCATTCCCGCCACTTTGGCGGACTTCTGCGCCGAGGAGGGCATCCCCTGCCCCCAGCGTCCCGAGACGCGGCTCCAGGCCGGTGAGGAACCTGTCGAGGTGCTGGAGCCTGCCTCCCGCGGCTGGGCTATGGGGATGGCGTAAAGAGTTCAAAAACGCTGGACTTCTGTGCAAAATTGTGGTAGTTGTATTTGCTGCCAAGTCAAGAAAGAGGTGAAGTTCATGAGCATCAATATCGAAACGGATCGTATGCGGGCCGCAATCCTGTTTCACAAAAGCGTTCTGTTTACGCCCGAGCGGATACCGGATAACGATGTGCCCGATGGGTGGCATCGCTACGATCTGCGCGGGAGCATCCGCAACGCCCGCAATGCTGGAAAACCCACCGCAATATCTGACCACGCTTATGTGAATCGGATCGGCTCCATCCTTTCGCCGATTCCCTTGATGCGGGAAGGGACCGTACTCCGCAGGGTAAATGGGCAGTTTCTCCTGTTGGGGAGCGCCTTAACCCTGCGGGAATACTGCCGGGACAATGGCTTAGATTTCCCCGCAAAGAATCAGAACTTCCATATCCGCCCCGCTTCTCCCGAGGAAGCGGGGCTTTTCTATGCCCTCTCCCCGGAGGAGGACGCGGAGCAGGGCGCCATTGGTCACGTCCGCATCGACTTCGGGCGCTCCGGGAGCGAGTTCCACCCCAGCTGGTGGCCCAGGGGACCCGAGGAGCTGAACACGCCCGCGTTCAAACAGGAGCTGGGCGAGGTCGTAGATGAACTGCGCCTCAGCGTCCTGAAGGGGCTTGGCTCCATGCATAGCTACTGCTCCGGGCACGGCGGGAAAATTGAGGGCGGCGTCTGTTGTCAGAATTATGGCTATGTGGTGGAGACAGAGCGGTACCTCTACCGCCTGCGGTGCAACCCCACGCCAGGCGATTACCAAGCCTACCTCAGCTGCTTCGACAAACAGGCGCAGACGCTGGGGCTGACCGAGAAGGGCCGCCAAGTCCTCAAGGACGCCGCCGACCCCGGCCGAAGAGAGTTCGAGCGCCTGTTTGGCAGAAATGCGGATTATTCTCCGGAGGATGTCGTCAGAATCACATACGGCAGGAACATGATCTATGAAGCCGCACCCTTTCAGGCAGAAGGACCGGCGCAGAACACAGGAGGGATGCGATTTGAATAGCAGTAAAAACGCCAGGACGGCCCAGCCCGGGGCAGGCAGAGCCTACACAGTGGGTGAGCTTCTGAAGGCGATAGAGCCGCAATATCAGATGTATAAGCTCACCATGCGCCAGTGCATCGCCGGTTTGACGGCGCACGCCGCCCATCTCACGGCGCAGGGGCAGGAGGAAGAGAACCCGCGCTTTCGCCGGCTCTGCATTGAAATGGCGGAGTTTTGGGGCCTGACCGAGGATGACACGCCCAAGGGATACCGGGAGATGGCGGAGCAGATCGGCAGCGCCTTTGACCATGCGGTATCCGCCGCCAGAGACTCCGGCCAAGCGCCCATGACGGGTGATCAGGCCAGGCAGGATATCCTTGACGGCCTGGAGCTCTACGCACGAGAGATGGAGGCGTGCGGCGACATGGGCCAATGGATCAAGGAGTGCGAGGACCTCTCCGAACAGTTCAAGGTGGAATGGCAGACCGGCGTCCCGCCTGATCAAGTCCGCGGAGAGAAGACAAATATGGGGATGGGAGGTATGGAGCTGTGAGAGAAATGGACCAAACCGCCTTCTGGAACCTGATCGGGGAGACAAAGCGGGAATTCGGCCAGAATATGGGCGCATCCCTCCAGCACCTGACAGAGCGGCTCACCGCTCTCGGCTTCCAGCAGGCGATGGATTTCCAGGATATCCTGCGGGGGTACCGGACGCTTTCCACGGCAAAGGGTACATTCGCCCTCAGCTTCCCCGCCACGGACGAGCGGCTGGAACAGGCAAAAAGGGCGCTGGAGGTGGAGGACTTCGCCCAGGCCGACATCACCGCCGTCAAGTTCTCCTCTTCGCATCTGGACGGACTGCTCCCCCTGGACGCTGCCACCGTGGAGGACGCCAACACGTTGGCCCTGTGCCTCCAGGAGATGGAGCGGGAGGACGGGGAACTGATAAAGTTCTGCGCCGTTCTGGAGGTGGAACAGCCGGATACCTTCACGGAAGCTGTCCGCATCGCCATAAATCGAGACGACTATGAACAAGTCCCGGAGGACATGGATGAGTATGGGAAACAGGTGCTCCGCCGCGCCGGGGCGGACAATGAGGTCCTCGATACCGCCGATGGGTATATGGACTTTGCCCAGCTGGGCAGGGACTCCTTGGAGGAGGACGGTGTCCGGCGGACGGAGTTCGGGCTGGTGCGCCGTCTGAGCAAGCCCTTTCCTCCTGAACCGGAGATCGGGCAGTCCATGGTGTAAAAAGTTCTGCTGGACTCTTGAACAGAGTTGTGGTATCTGTGTTTGCTACAAGATGAAAAAAAGGAAGCGAAATCATTGCAAATCAACATCTACAAGGATAAAATGCTGGGCGCACGCCTGTTCGGAGCCCCGGTGCTGTTTAGTGCCCACCCCATCCCCCGCAAGGACATACCCCAGGGTTGGTTCTGCTGCGACCTGCGAGGTACTGCCGGCCACCCGGACGAACCCCACGCGCTGGTGGATATGACGGCGGAGTGTTCCTGGAAGCGTCTGGCAAACAGTGAAAAACGCATCCGGCGCCGCGCAGGAGCGGACGCTGACCGGATGCGTTGGATAGCTGGATTGGCAAAAACAGCCTCCGGCACGGCGCCAAAAACGTTCTTCTCCCGTCCAGGCCAAGCTGTTGGTTTCGGAATTTCACCGAATTGTGCTTGCGCACGTTGACTGTCACCGCCAGTAGAGATCCCTCTCATTTCCGAAGAAACCTTTTTGATTATGCTATTTCTGGCTGACCGGCGTTCCGGTCACCCTAGCGGACTTCCGCGCCGGGGAGAATATCCCCGGCCTCCTGAAAAGGCGTTCCAGTCTGCGGCGCCAAGACGATGGAATCCCCCCTGCGGTTGGGTTATGGGAATGGCTTAGAAGGTTCAAAGAAGTTGAGATATTCGTGCTTGCTGTAAAGCAAAAGGAGGTAACACATTGGAAATGAACGGTGACATGCCCCGAAAAGAGCCTGAATTGCGGCGGGAAGGAGATGGGAATATTCTCCAAAAACTTGAACCGCTTCTGGATCTGCCCGGTACGCGGGAGGCTCAGATGTATCTGGGACGCAGGCTGTTTACGCTGAGCACCAGGGAACAATATCTCCTCGCCGCAGCTTGTACGCTGCGGCCACCCCGAACAGTGTCGGATGCCATTCATCATCTTTTTGCGCGGGAGAATTACACCGTGTGTTTGTCCGAAAACGACGAGGACCTGGGCAGAGCCTATCTGCGGCAGATGTCCCCCACTCCGCAGGACGTCCTGCCCCATGTAGATCTTGCTTCTCTCGGACAACTGTACAGAATTAAATATCCCGGATTGTTTATCGAAGGCTGCTATGTTGCTTATTCGCCCCAGCCTAAACGGATCATCCCCCAGGGCAGCCGGTATCACAGGTACTGGGACGGCGGCTGGTGTATCCGGCTGAAGTTGGCCAGCGCCGCAGTTCCCAAGGGCGTGTGGCTGCGGCTGCCGGATACCGCGCCGGATAGCGGCTGTGCCGTCGGAGAGAGCACGCTGGCCTACCGGAAATTGAAGACGGATTGCCTGGATACCTGCACCTTGCTGGATTTCGAGAGCGTTCTGCCCGTGGGAAACCTGAAGGAGCAGTACAGCAGCATTGAGGAATTGGTCAAAGACGGAAACACTCTGGGGAACGCCCTGGATAAATGGGCTCATGAATTTCCCCCCTCGCTGGATAGGCTTGCCGCCGCACTGGAGTATGAAAACTGCCATACTCTGAAAACCGCCCTGGATGTTCTTTGGAATCTGCACTGTTATAAATGGGTACCCATGGAAGATCGGGAGTACTTCGCGATAAATGCCCTGCGTGACCGCAGGGTATCGAAGGAGCTAATTATGTCCGGCGCCATTGATCTGTACAGCTGCGCAGAGGATATTCTGGAGAGCTCCGGCTATGTTTACGTCAAACAAGCGGGCGGTTATGTATTCCGGGACGAACAAAAACACATCCAGTATTTTGACGCCCCCGCAGATGGACAAGATCCGGCACAGGGCGGCATGACCATGCAGTGACCCGCCCTGCCACCCTTTCCCGGAAAAAAATGATGTGAAAATTTAAGTAGACTTCTTGCCGAAGTTGTGGTATGTGTTTTTGATGCAAAACAAAAAGGAAGGGATGAATCCAATGCAAATCAATATCTACAAGGACAAAATGCTGGGCGCCCGCCTGTTCGGAGCCCCAGTGCTGTTCAGTGCCCAGCCCATCCCGAGAGAGGATGTTCCCTGTCGTTGGTACTGCTACGACCTCCGCGGTACTGCCCGCCATCCGGACGAACCCCACGCACTGGTGGATATGGCGGAGGAAAACCGTATCGGTTCGATCCTCTCCTATCTGCCGCTCAAAAAAGGAGGTTCTCAGTTCCGGCTGGTCAAAGATATGTTCCAGATGACTGGTACAAATCCCAGCTTGGCGGAGTTCTGCGCTGAGGAACAGATCCGCTGCCCCGAAACGCCTATCCGCCATCAACTGTGCCCCGCATCCCCCGAAGATGCGGGGCTTTTCTATGCCCAGACGCCGGAGAAGGATGAGGAGCTGGGAGCCATCGGCCATGTCCGCATCGACTTCGGACACAATGGATGCGAGGGATTCTACCCCACCTGGTGGCCGAGAGGCTCCGAGGGGCTGAACACGCAGGAGTTCAGGGAGGAAGCGCGGCCCGGATGGGCTCCGCCAGTTCCAGACCGCGCTGGAGTACGAAGAATGTGACAGTTTGAAGGACGCGGTAGAGATTGCCACCCATCTGGACTGCTATGGCTTCATCAATATCCATAGCTTCTGTGAGGCCGCGAAGGCGGAGCTTTTGTCAAAAGGCGTAGATGAGCGGGCGCTGTGCTGCTTCGATTATGAGACCTACGCGGCGCTTACTCATGGCTTTGGGTTCATCCATCCCTCTAGGAACAACGGGATGTGGCTCTGCAAAACGGACCAGTCCTTTCAATTACCAAAGTGGCAGGAGAAGATCGGGCCGACAGGGCCGGCTATGTAAAAAGCAAACGCCCGGAAGGCGTTTGCTTCATCGAAACTCAAACAACTTGCTAGGCGGAATTTCCAGCGCCTCGGCAATATCCAGCAGCGCAATTACGCTGGGCAGTGTTTTCGCTGTCTCCACCTGCTGGATGTGATTCTTGCTGTAGGAGGTCAGCTCCGCAAGCTGCTGCTGGGTGTATCCCTTTTCCTTCCTGTAGTATAGAATATTCAAGCCGATCCTGGTCAATGCCGCCTGATGCCTGTTATCCATTGTTCCATGCCTCCTTCTCCATAGTATTATACCGAAAAGGAGGTGGAAAATAGACAATCCATCTCAAAGCAAAAACATAGTAATATCTTGTTTTTTGACGGCAAATGCTGTATTATACAAGATGATGGGAGGGATGCGGCATGATGAGCAACGATTTTGAGGAGGCGTTCGGCAGTTTTCTGGAGCGTAAGGAGTACGACGAGGCGGAAAGCGCGCTGTTCGCCATGGTCCGCACCGCCTTTTTGGCGGGCTGGAAAGCCGCCGGAGGCGAACCGCCCACGCCGCAAAAGCTCTTCGAGCTGATTCGCTGCGGTACGACTGATCCTCGTGTCAATAAACCAGATACCCCACCTGACTAAAATATCAAGGGGCCGTTTTCCGAAAGGGACAGCGGCCCCTCTTTTTTTATGCTCTTTTTCGGGAACACGGTCCCGGAAAGGAAGCATATGCGAGAAGAAAAGCTGATCGCCTATCTGAAAGGAGCGTTCAAGGGCAGACGGCGCACAATCAAAAGCGCGGAGCTGGAGCGCTGTAAATAGTAAGATAAAGTGTACCAATATCCGCCACTGAAAGGATACCAATCCTCGCCACAAAAGGGGCCAAAT
>JBCLRG010000068.1:0-10203 GCA_041223955.1 Oscillospiraceae bacterium 38-13
GCCCGTTTTCTCTTTTTATTCCGGGAATAAAAAGAGAAAATGGGGGGTGCATTGGACCAGCCCCCAAAGGGCTGAAATCCCCCCCGCCCGCAAGGGCGAGTAAACCTCCCCCCTTTCGGGGGGAAAAAAGGAGACCCCCCTCTATGGCATCATCATTTATTGATAAAGCAAAAATCACCGTCCGCGCGGGCGCTGGAGGCAACGGCGCTATCGCCTTCCATCGGGAAAAATATGTCGCCGCAGGCGGCCCTGATGGCGGCGACGGCGGCCGGGGCGGCTCCATCATCCTCCAGGTGGACGACCATATGTCCACCCTGATGGACTTCCGCTATAAGCGCAAATACTCCGCCCCCAACGGCGCCGACGGCCAGGGCGGCCGCAAATCCGGCCGGGACGGCCAATCCCTTACCATCCGCGTCCCCCGGGGTACCCTCGTCCGTGACGCCGAAACCGGCGAGATTATGGCCGATATGAGCTCCTCCCAGCCCTTCGTCCTCTGCCGGGGCGGCCGGGGCGGCTGGGGCAACAGCCACTTCGCTACCCCTACCCGCCAGGTCCCCCGCTTCGCCAAGGCCGGGCTCCCCGGCGAGTCCCACGACGTCATCCTTGAACTCAAGCTCCTCGCCGACGTCGGCCTGGTGGGCTTCCCCAACGTGGGCAAATCCACCCTCCTCTCCGTCGTCTCCAAGGCCCAGCCCAAAATCGCCAACTACCACTTTACCACCCTCTTCCCCAACCTGGGCGTGGTCTGGGTAGACGACGGCGTCAGCTTCGTCATGGCCGACATCCCCGGCATCATCGAGGGCGCCAGCCAGGGCGCGGGCCTGGGCCACGACTTCCTCCGCCACATCGACCGCTGCCGCCTCCTCGTTCATGTGGTGGACGTTTCCGGCTCCGAGGGCCGGGACCCTGTGGCCGACTTTGACGCCATCTGCGATGAGCTCCAGCACTACAGCCCCCAGCTGGCGGACCGCCCCCAGATCGTCGCCGCCAACAAAACCGACATCCTAGAGGACCCCGCCCTCCTGGACGCCCTCCGCGCCCACGTGGAGGCCCTGGGCTATCCGCTGGTCGAACTCTCCGCCGCCGCCCACCGGGGCACCCGGGAGCTGGTGAACCTGGTGGCGGAACGCCTCTCCGTCCTGCCCCCCATTGCCGTCTATGAGCCGGATTACGTCCCCAGATCCCCGAAGGCCGACGCCCCCCTGGACATCCGCCACGAGGACGGCGTGTGGCTGGTGGAGGGTCCCTGGCTTCAGCGGATTATGGCAAACGTCAACTTTGCCGACTATGAGAGCCGCATGTGGTTCGACCGCACCCTCCGGGAGGCGGGGGTCTTCCAGCAGCTGGAGGACCTGGGCATCCAGGACGGGGACACCGTCTCCCTGGACGGCTTTGAATTCGAATACCAGAAATAAACCCAAAAGCGGAGAGCCTCCCGGCTCTCCGCTCAGGCTGTCGAAAAAGGATTTTCGCCAGCCTGAGCAAGTTTTCAAAACGTTAAAAAACGTTTTGAAAACTTATGATTGAAAACGAAAGGAACCCTTCCTGGGTTCCTCTCGTAACTCTCCTCCTTCCCGTCGAGGATGGTTTTTACGGTTTTTCGACACTCTGAGCGGAGAGCCTCCCGGCTCTCCGCTTTCTTTTGCTTCTCACACCCCGGCGAAGTGAAATACCACCCCCACCGCGGCGGACAGGCCGATGAACACAATGGGATGCAGCCCGGTCACTTTCTTGGGCGCGAAGTTGGTCAGCCCAATCAGCAGCGCCGCCAGCAGCAGCCCCGGCACATGGAAGAGGCTTCCGCCCCCCAGGACCGGCGCTTTGACAATGCCGCCGTTCTGGACCACCATCTGCACGCTGGTCAGCACCTCCAGCACCACCGCCGCGCAGGCCGCGCCGATGAGCCCCGTGGAAGCGGGCCGGAGCCCGTAAAAGGCCCGGTCTACATAGACGTTGTTCCGGAAGCTGTGGAGCACCGCCGCCACAATCAGAATCACGATGATGGAGGGCGTGATCTCCCCCAGGGTGGCGATCACCGCCCCCGGCACCCCGCCCGCGATATACCCCACGTAGGTGGCCATATTGATGCCGATGGGCCCCGGGGTGGACTCCGACACCGCCAGCATGTTCATCAGCTCCGTGTAGGTGTACCACCCGGTGGACTCCCCGATGGCCTGGAGGAAGGGCAGGGTCGCCATGCCGCCGCCCACAGCGAAGAGGCCGGTTTTGAAAAACTCCCAGAAGAGCTGCAAATAGGTGGTTATCATACCTGTTTCCCCTCCAGATTCTTCAGAATAATCCCCGCCAGCGCCGCGCCGACCACGAACCACACCGGGGACAGCTTCAGGAACACGCCCCCCAGCAGGACCACGCCGAAAATCACCCCCGTCCGCTTATCCACCACGGACTTTTTCAGCAGCTTGACCACCGCGTTGAAAATCAGCACGCACACACAGACCTGTATTCCGGCGAAGGCGTTCTTCACCCAGGCCAGGTCCGCGAAATTGGAGATCAGCCCCGCCAGAAGGGAGATGATCACCAGCGAGGGAAACACCAGCCCCAGGGTAGCCACAATGCCCCCGGAGATGCCGCCGCACTTCTGGCCGATGAAGGTGGCCGTATTCACGGCGATGATGCCCGGGGTGCACTGGCCGATGGCGTAGTAATCCGTCAGCTCCTCCTCGGTGGCCCAGCCCTTGTTGTCCACCACCTCCCGCTGGAGGATGGGCAGCATCGCCATGCCGCCGCCGAAGGTCATCACCCCCATTTTCGCAAAGGTCCAAAATAGCTCCCACAGACCTTTCAGGTTTTTTTCCATACCGTTCTCCTCCTGTTTCATGCTTGCTTGCTGCATGGCGGAAACAGACGCCGCCAGGTCTCAAGCCTAGTCCGCATAGCCCCACAGGCCCCGGACGGACACCTCCCCGGAGCGGACGGCCCGCAGCGTCCCGCCGCCGTCCCGGACTACCAGGCTGAAATCCCCGTCCACGTCCACCGCCTCGGCGGTCTCCCGGGGGCCGCCGCCGAAGGGAATCAGCTGCACCGTCTTCCCCAGGTTCACGCAGTCCCGGCGGTAGGCAGCCAGATATCCCGACAAATCCCCCCGCCGGAGGGCGGCATAGGCCCGGTCCAGCTCCTCCAGCAGCGCCGCCGCCAGCCGGGGCCGGGACACCCTCCGCCCCAGGACCTGAAGCAGGGACCCCGCCACCTCCCGGACCTCCGGGGCGAAGTCCTCGGGCCTTTGCAGCACGTTGATGCCGATGCCCAGCACCAGGGACTGGACCCGGCCCGTCTCCGCCTCCAGGGACATCTCCGTGAGGATGCCGCAGAGCTTCTTCCCCTCCAATACCGGGTCGTTGGGCCACTTCAGCCCCGGCCGGACGCCGCAGACCCGCTCCACCGCCGCGCACACGGACACCCCCGCCAGCGCCGTCACCGGCGGCAGGCACTCCGGGGCCAGCCGGGGCCGGAGGAGGACGGAGAGGTAGATTCCCTGCCCCCTGGGGGACTGGAAGGACCGGTCCATCCGCCCCCGGCCCGCCGTCTGGCTGTCGGCGGTGACGGCCAGGCCCTCCGGCGCCCCGGACTGGGCCAGGAGCTTCAGGCGGTTGTTGGTGGAATCCAGCTCGTCAAAGCACTGGAGCTCCCGGCCCACCACCGCCGTCTCCCCCAGAAAGCTCCGGATTTCCGGCACGGTCAGGGCGTCCGGCGCGGCAGCCAGGCGGTAGCCCAGGCCGGTGCGGGCCTCGATTTCATATCCCTCATGCCGCAGGGCGTCCACCGCCTTCCACACGGCGGCGCGGCTCAATCCCAGGCGGCGGCTCAGCTCCTGGCCGGAGAGGAAATCCTCCCCGGCGCGCAGCAGCGACAGCACCTCTTCCCGGCTGCTCATAGCATCCCTCCTTAAGCGGAATCAGTGTAGCACATTTCTCCGGGCCTGTAAATACATAAGGCGGCGTCCTTATCGAAGATTTTACATGGGGATGGCCTCCTTAATAAAGGGGGTGTCCTGTTCGGAGAGATTACCTTGCAGGGGCGGACCTGCGTGTCCGCCCGTCTCCCGGGACCTTGGCACTTCCGGTAGACGGTGTATCCGTCATTCCCCCGGGACCTTGGCATTTCCCGGAGACCGATGGGTACATGGGCGGGGCATCAGGGTTCCAAAAGGTCTAAGAGCTTGTTTAATATCTCCCGGTGCGGCGGATGGGCCGGGAATTTTTCGCCCGGCAAGGAAAAAAGCGCAGGAATACTGGATGTATTCCGAGCATTTTTGACGCAGCTGGACGGAAAAAGACCGGTTCAGACGGTGTGCCGGGAGATATTAAACAGGCTCTAAGGGGAGATGGGTGGAAACCCTAAAGAAATGGCCTGACCAGGGGGTCAGGCCCCGCAAAGATGGTATGGGGTCCTATCGGAAGAGGTTGCATGAATAAGAGCCGTTTACCGGCAGACCGGTGAAAACCTGGGGGACGGGCGGACACACAGGTCCGCCCCTACCGGTGTTCTCCTTGAAAAATGCGTCGCCGGACGCTCCCTAATACAAAAACGCGGATTGACAAAAGGGCGCGCCTATGCTATGATGAGGGTGTCCGAGGACTACAATGTTTGCTGTTCCTGATTTATGAACAGCGGATTTTGTGGTCTGTTTTTTTGCGCCGGGGGCCCCCGGCGGGGAGGAGGGAACCAACAGCCCGGCACTCATCAAGAAACGCGGGGAACCCCCGCAAACAAGGAGGAGAACCATGAAAACCAACGCGGAGTACACCAGCCCCTACGAGTTCCACGGGCGCATTCCCCTGCGCCAGGCCATCCCCCTGGGGATGCAGCACGTGCTGGCCATGTTCGTGGGCAACCTGACGCCGCTGATGATCATCTGCGGCATCTGCGGCATCACCAGCGAGGACCCCGCCCTCTACGTCGCCCTGCTCCAGAACGCCATGCTGGCCGCGGGCCTGATTACCCTGATTCAGCTGTGGTCCATCGGCCCCGTGGGCGGGCAGGTCCCCATCATCATGGGCACCAGCTCCGGCTTCCTGGGGGTCATGAAGGGCGTGGCCGCCAACCCCGCCATGGGCGGCGGCATCGTGGCCTACAGCGCCATCATCGGCGCGGCCATGGTGGGCGGCGTATGCGAGGCCGCCCTGGGCTTCTTTATCAAGCCCCTGCGGAAATTCTTCCCGCCGGTGGTCACCGGCAGCGTGGTCCTTGCCATCGGCCTGAGCCTCATCAGCGTGGGCGTGAACTCCTTCGCCGGGGGCAGCGGGGCCAAGGACTTCGGCTCCCTGCCCAATCTGCTGCTGGGCCTGCTGGTGCTGGTGGTCATCGTGGCGCTGAAGCACTTTACAAAGGGTATTACATCCACCTCCTGTATCCTCTGCGGAATCATCGTGGGGTACATCGCGGCCTCCCTCATGGGCCTTTTCCTGCCCCATGAGCTGGTGGACGGGGAGGGCGGCGCTTATACCGCCTCCTGGTACGTGAACTGGGCCCGGATCGGCGAGGCCAGCTGGTTCTCCGTGCCCCGGATTCTGCCGGTAAAGCCCACCTTCAACGTCCACGCCATCCTCTCCATCCTGATCATGTTCCTGGTGACGGCGGTGGAGACCATCGGGGACATCTCCGGCTGCGTGGAGGGCGGCATGGGCCGGGAGGCCACCGCCAAGGAGCTCTCCGGCGGCGTGGTGTGCGACGGCGTGGGCTCCGTGATCTCCTCCCTGTTCTCCTCCCTGCCCACCACGTCCTTCTCCCAGAACGTGGGCCTGGTGACTATGACCAAGGTGGTCAACCGGATGGCCCTGACCTGCGGGGCGGTGTTCCTGGTGCTGGCGGGGCTGAGCCCCAAGCTGGCGGCGGTGATTTCCATCATGCCCCAGAGCGTGCTGGGCGGCGCGGCGGTGATGATGTTCGCCTCCATCGCCGTGTCGGGCATCAAGCTCCTGACCAAGTACGGCATCACCAACCGGGTGGTGACCATCGTGTCCATCGCCATGGGCCTGGGCTACGGCCTGGGGGCCACCGCCGGGGCCCTGACGGGCCTGCCGGAGCCGGTGCAGCTGGTCTTCGGCGGTTCCGGCATCGTACCGGCGGCGGTGCTGGCGATTATCCTGAATATCGCCATTCCCAAGGAGCAGGAGGACCTGGACAACGAGGCCCGGGCCAACGGGGCGGGGGCCTGAGCCCCCCGGCTCCAAACCGCGAAAAAGGGAGAGAAACCCCCAGGTTTCTCTCCCTTTTCGTCCGCTCCCAGGCGGGGCCTCACAGGGCCTTGTCCAGCGCCTCCGTATACACGGCGGCGGGGAAGGCCCCCACCTTCCGGTCGATCTCCCGGCCCTCCTTCAGGAGCACCACCGTGGGAATGTTCATCACGCCGAAGCGCCGGGCCAGCTCCGGCTCCTCGTCCACGTTGACCTTGGCGATGAGGGCCTTTCCCTCATACCGGGTCCCCAGGTCCTCCATCACGGGGCCCAGCATCCGGCACGGGCCGCACCAGGAGGCCCAGAAATCCACCAGCGCCAGCGGCGCCGCGCTTACGGTTCCGTCAAACTCCGCCGTCTTCAAATGCTTTACCATCATTCCATCTCCTTTATTCGTTCCCGCCCCCTGCCGGAGGCGCGGTTTCCCCGGGTTTCTTCGCCGCCTCCTGAGCGGCCTTCTGCCCGGCAATCAAGCCCTCTCCCACGGCCTTGGAGACCTGAAGGGGCCCGCCGGTGCAGTCTCCGGCGGCAAAGACGCCGGGGAGGTTCGTCCGCATCTCCCGGTCCACCGCCACATAGCCCCCCTCCAGCGCCAGCCCCGGCAGCAAATCCCCGGGGGCCATGGCGGGCCGCAGGAGGAATACCCCCTCCACGGCCTCCGTCACGCCGCCGCAGGTCACGGCCTCCACCTTCTCCGTGCCGTGGATAGCGGCGTCCCGGGGGCGGTCGAAATACACCACCCGGCAGCCGGTTTCCTCCAGGAACTCCGCCTCCTTCCTGGCCGAGGCGCTGTAGCCCAGCACGGCCACCCGCTTCCCCCGGTAGAGCATCCCGTCACAGGTGGCGCAGTAGCTGACGCCCCGGCCCAGCAGCTCCGCCTCTCCGGGGAGCTTCTTCCCCCGGACAGCCCCCGCCGCCAGCACCAGCGCCCGGGCCTGCACCACCTGATTCTCCACGCTCACATACCAGTCCTCCCCGGCACGGAGGGCGCTGAGGGCCCGGCCCTCCAGAAACTCCGCCCCGGCCTCTCCGGCGTGGCGGCGGAAGGCGGCAAGCAGCTCCGCCCCGGAGAGGCCGGGCATGCCCAGATGATTCTCCACCCGTTCCGCCCTCCAGAGGGGATTTTCCTCCAGGGGGCCGGAGGCCACCAGCACGGTCCTGCCCCGGGCCCGGACATTCAGCGCCGCCGACAGTCCCGCCGGGCCGCCGCCCACCACAATGACGTCATAGGTCATTTCCACTGCCTCCATTCCTCTTCACGCCCCAGGCGGCTGTGAAGACCGGTTATCCGGCCTCGTTTGAACATTGGCAGGACGCCGGGCGCCTGTTCCCGCCGGGATTTCCCCGCCAAACCGCCCGGTATTCCGCCAATGTTCAAAGAAGCCCTGGAAGTAGTATACCGCTCCCCCTCCATTTTACAGCCGTTTTTGCAACAAAATTCCGGACCCGGCCGCCGGAAGCACGCGGGGCATCCGGAGAATGTTCCGGCGGCAAGGCCGGGCCCTCCGGCTGCTGAAGCCGGGGAGAGAAAAAAATCCCCGGCGCGGTTGCTTTTCGTCCGGGGATTTGCTAAACTGGAGGGGACCGGCCCAGGGGAAGCAGCTCCGGCGAACCGGTCCCTATATTCAAAAAAGCGGCGGCGCCGGACCCAGGGGGCGGAACGCTGCGCGGAGTTGGGGGCGTCTCAGCCGCTCGGGATATCCTATGCGGGCCCGCGCCCTCCCGTCACCGGGCCTGGTTCCCATGTCCGGGGGCTGCCGCCGCCGCGCCAGCAGAAAAGAGGGGCTTTTCATGATTAAAATCGCGCCTTCCATTCTCTCCGCCGATTTCGCGAATCTGGAGCGGGACATTCAGCGCATCGCCGCCGCCGACTACGTCCATGTGGACGTCATGGACGGCGTATTCGTGCCGAACATCTCCATCGGCATCCCGGTGGTCAAATCCATCCGGCCCACCACGGAGCTTCCGCTGGACGTCCACCTGATGATCACCCAGCCGGTGCGGTATGCGGAGCAGTTCTGCGACGCCGGGGCGGACCTGGTCACGGTCCACGTGGAAGCGGACACGGAGGAAAACATCCACGCCGCCATCGGCCGCATCCACGCCCGGGGCAAGAAAGCGGGCATCGTCCTGAAGCCGAAGACACCGGCGGGGGCGGCGCTGCCCTTCCTGGAGAAGGTGGAGCTGATTCTGGTGATGACGGTCGAGCCGGGCTTTGGCGGGCAGAGGTTCATGGCGGACATGATGCCGAAGGTATCCGCCCTGCGGAAACTCATCGACGAGCGGAACCCGTCCTGTGAGCTGGAGGTAGACGGAGGCGTTGCGCCGGATACCTGCCGGACGTGCATTGAAGCGGGCGCAAACGTATTGGTAGCGGGGAGCGCGGTCTATAAAGCGGCGGACATTCCGGCGCGTATCCAGGAGCTCCGGGGGAACTAAACCGGAGAACCGCCTGGAGGATTAGGGGAGGCATTATGGGAACATTTTCCGAGAACCTGAAGCTGTGCCGGAAGCGCCGCGATGTAAGTCAGGAAGTGGCGGCAGTAAGCTGTAAAATCGCGTACAGCACCTACCGGCGCTACGAGACCGGCGAACGGGAGCCGAACCTCTCCACGCTGTGCACATTCGCGGATTATTTCGGCGTAACCCTGGACCAGCTGGCGGGAAGAACCCCCCTGCCCTTCCTGGAGAATCCCCAGCCATAACCCCCCTGTCTCACCCGCCGCACCAAAAGCGGCGCGGGGAGAAGGTCTAAGGAGAGATGGGTGGAAACCCTAAAGAAATGGCCCGGTCAGGGGACCGGGCCCCGCAGAGATGGTGCGGAGTCCTACCAGAAGAGATTGCATGAATGAGAGCCGTCTACCGGTAGAAGGGTGGAAACCCTAAAGAAATGACCTGACCAGGGGGTCAGGCCCCACAAAGATAGTACGGGGTCCTACCAGAAGAGATTGCATGAATTAGAGCCGTTTACCGGTAGACGGAGGTTCCGGGAAAAAGGCGGACACAGCACCGCACCAAAATTGGCGCTTGTCGATTCGACAACCACCAAAACCCCCGCTCGCACTACGCCGCGGGCAGGGACATGCCTGTCTTATTCCAGACTTCCCACCGCGCCCCCGTAACCGCATCCCCTTGTTTTTCTCTTTTGGACCGTGCACGGCCCGTTTTCTCTTTTTATTCCGGGAATAAAAAGAGAAAATGGGGGGTGCATTGGACCAGCCCCCAAAGGGCTGACCCCCTCCCCCCGCCCGCAAGGGCGCGCAAAAACCCCCCCTTTCGGGGGGAGAAAGGAGCCCCTATGGAATACTTCCCCGCCCCCCTTGAAAAGCTGGTCGAGCAATTCGCCCGCCTTCCCGGCATCGGAGGGAAATCCGCCCAGCGCCTGGCCTTCTTCGTCCTGAGCCTTCCGGAGGAAGACGCCAAGGCCTTCGCCAACGCCATCACGGAGGCCAAGCGCAGCATCACCTGCTGCCCGGTCTGCCAGAACTTCACCAGCGGCGGGCTCTGCCCCATCTGTTCCTCCCCGAAGCGGGACAGCGGCACCGTCTGCGTGGTGGCGGACCCCCGGGACGTGGCCGCCATTGAGCGGAGCCGGGAGTACGGCGGGCATTACCACGTCCTCCACGGGGTGATCTCCCCCATGAACCACGTGGGCCCCGACGACCTCGCCATCCAATCCCTGGTGGAGCGGGTCTCCGGCGGCGAAATCCAGGAGGTCATCATGGCCACCAACCCCGACACGGAGGGGGAGGCCACGGCCATGTACATCGCCCGCCTGCTGAAGCCCTTCGGCGTCCGGGTGACGCGGCTGGCCTACGGAATCCCCGTGGGCGGGCACCTGGAGTTCGCCGACGAGGCCACCCTGACCCGGGCCCTGGAGGGCCGCCGGGATATCTGAAAAATACGGAAAAGCCCTGCCTTGCGGCAGGGCTTCAGGCTGTCGAAAAAGGATTTTCGCCAGCCTGAGCAAGTTTTCAAAACGTTAAAAAACGTTTTGAAAACTTAT
>JBCLRG010000069.1:0-9414 GCA_041223955.1 Oscillospiraceae bacterium 38-13
AATCCTCCTTATATTGAACAGCCCGCGCCTATAATACAAGGTCATTATACTACAGGCGCGGGCAAATTATCAGGCAATTTTGTCCAGGTCCCCGGCCCTGGCTGTATAGGTAATCACGTCCACAAGCTGGTCCGCCATGGACGGCCCCGCCTCCGGGAAATGCTCTGTGACCTTGATGCGGGTCTTGCCAATCTGGAAATAAGTCTGACCGTTGAGGGTCACATACTCCCCGCTCTGGCTGGCGGGCGTCTTGTTCTTAGCCATCAGACGCACCCCCCTTTATAGAACTCCTGAAACGGGTTTTCCAGAAACGGCGTCCGTGCATTTTGCGGGATGGGAATGGGGCAGATTCCCAGGTCTGTCAACGTGTTTGTGTACTTATTTGCAAGATACCTGGACCCGGCTTGCCTGACGGCGCAATCCATGCCGGACTTGGAAATGTTCGCCATGAATTGCCGGATTCCCTGAAAATCCTTTGAGGGCAAGCCCTCTTTCCGCAGGAGGGTTTCCGCCCGGCGGAGGGTGTAAAAGTCCCCACGGAAAAACAGGCGTTCCGTCTGCTGCATATAGTAGGCCCGGAGGCTCCAATCCGCCCAGGCGTCAAAGCTGCAAGGCGTTCCATACCTCTGCCAATGATAGAGCAGGTGGTCCCTCCGCAGCTGGTATTCCAGACGCAGGACGCCTAACTCATAGGATGCGGTGTCGAGGCCCTTGTCCTCCCGCTCGGTCTGCTTGTTGTACAGCTGGACCCGGTAAAAATCATCCCGGCACTTGTAGTAAAGCCTGTTTTCGTTTTCGCTGTGCTTGGGGTCCATCCTCTCGGCTTTCAGGAAATGCCTGGAGGTTTTATGCCACAGGCGCATGGCAAGCCGCCGCTCCTTTGGGTCCATGACAACGACATTTTGACAATAGTCGATGCGCTCCAGGGCCAATTCCTCCATGGAAATTCCCAGGGGCGCGATTACGTCCAAAATGGCGGCGCGGATAATGGGAATGTCTGACGGGGCCATGTTCGTCTTGTTCAGGTGGTTTAGGCAGTCCACGAATACGCGAATATCCGCCCCCTGGAAGAAGATGCTTTTCTTTGGCTTGTGGTACACCATGCTGACGGTGATTCCCGGTGCGGAGGGTAAACCGCGTTCCAGGACCCGGCAGAGGCGGCGCATACGGTCGGCAAAATCCGCCATGCCAAAGCGCAGGGAGAAAACAAGTAGTAAGGTGTGCATATGTGAGGTTCCCCTTTCAAGTTGACTTTCCCTCTGCCCGAATTTTCACGTTCGGCTGGTGAATCTCAAAGCCCGGAACAGGTAAAAAACCCGCCCGCCAGCCCCGCCCCGGACCGCGTTCAGGAGGTCAAAAGGGAGGGTGAGAACGCCGGAAAACTCCGAAATCAGGCAAAAGTGGGCCATTGTATGCGAAGGAAGGGGAAACCCATAACAACACGGGTTTTTGCAGTTTCTTGTACTTTTTTAGCCAGATTAGAACGTATGTTCTCGCAATAGCCGAAAAAAATTTGTACATTTCTCCGCCAAAGCCGGGGACCGTCCCCCAAGCCTGGGAAAAGAAATGTAACAAACTTGTAACATTGCAAAATCGGTCCGTTCGGACAAGCCGTCCGAACAGAGGCCGGACCGTTTTTGGTTTGGCAAAAGGAGACGGTTCAGGCCGTGCCAGGAAGATTCCCCGCAGCCCGACATAGCAAAAAAGCAGGGGCAGGAGGCCAAAGCCTCCCGCCCCTATCCTATGCCCGCAGGCATGACAGCGACGGCAATCCTCACGGGGCCCCGCTGGCGGACTTTGCCGGACCTTCGACGGAGGATTGCCATGGAGCGGGGCCAACCTTATTCCCCGCCTTGCGCCCGCTGTCCGTGACAGCCCAGCCAGCGCCCGTGGCGGGCCTCCCGGTTCCGCGATGATTCATGTCTGCTTGATTGCAAAAAAATCGGGCAGTTGCCTTTACAAGCAACTGCCCGATAAAATAGCGGAGGTATATCAATCATCAAAAAGTTCATTGGTGGCTCGAAGTTGAATGCGAAAATAGGGACCATTATCGGCAACCCCAGTGTAGTCACTGTCTACGGTGTACTGAAAGTAGTCGTTGTCCCCTAGATGTTCTTCGTTTAATGTCAAGGTCAGAACAACATTGTTTCCTTCTTGAGAAATTTCTGCTTTTTGAATTAAGACGCAATTCCCAATCAATTCTCCGGCGGGGAAGTCTTCTGGATAGAGAGAACCATACTCTTGGAGAAAATCTAAGAAGTCCTTTGTATCTGATGTTTCTGTTAAAGTGCCGCTGTCCAAAAAAGTATCATAAAAGGTGACAAGAATGGTATTTCCGTTTTCTGGGAATGAAACTTCCGTAAAGGGAATTTCGCAGTAGGCTGCTATAAAATCGCTGCCGTCTGCCAAAGGTGCAAAAGCTACCGTGACACCACCTGCATCAATCTGAGCACTTCGAACAGCCTCCCGCCTTTCCATCATACCCATGGACCATTTTTCTCCAGCATTGGCCCAGTAGGTACCACTGTTCGATAATCCACCTCTATAAAAATCGTATTCCAGGGGATGGCCTTGCTCGTTGTAAAGAAAATTAAGACTGACGGTTTCTACATGTGGAAAACTTGGTACGCCATTGTAAACGTTGCCTCCGCCAGTGAGTACTTTGATAGTAGCTGGACCAATAATTTCCATATCTAAAAGCTGTTGAGGTAACTCCATCATACGGCGACGAATGCCGCTTTGACCATAAACCCAATCCAGCCATTGCATATCATTTTCATAGCCTAATAAGACCAGAAAGTCACCCTCATATTTTGTAATAGACTGAACGGGGGGGAGGTCGGGGGACTCTTCATAGTCTTTCGCATAGAGGGCTCGAACATCTTCTTCACTGACTACGGGGGCAGAACTATCTACGGGAAAATCAGAAACACTTGAGTTTTGAGCTGAATTAGGAGCCGCTTCAGTGTCCACAACTGGAGCTTGAGCGGACTGTCCAGCAGTTCCACAGGCAACCAAGTTCAACACCAATATCAAGGATAACACCATAGAAAAAATTCTTTTTATATCCGTTACTGTTGTAAAACGCAATATACACTTCATATTTGAATACCCCCTTAAATCTTTAGTTATTACATTTTAGTATACCACTAATTCAGATGATATTCAACCCGCAGTCGATTTTGACATGGCACATTTGCCGTTATAATCGGAAAAAAGCCTGTCCAAGGTAGGCCGGGAAATACCCAATTCCCGCGCAAGAGCGGCCTTGCTGACCTCCCGGCGCTGGTATCGCTCATAATGCCGGGGCAGGTCCGGGACCGTCACGGCCTTGCGGCCTTTATACTTCCCCTCCCGCCTGGCTATGGCGATACCCTCCCGCTGGCGTTCCAGCAGGTTTGCCCGCTCAAACTCATTGATTGCCGCAACCATAGTCACCAGCAGTTTCCCCGTGGCGGTGCTAGTGTCGATGTTCTCCTTGCCGCTCACCAGAGCCACGCCCTTTTCCCGCAGAACGTCCAGCAGCTCCAACAGGTCCTTTGTGCTTCTGGCGATACGGGACAGGTCATGGATATAAATGGTATCTCCCTCCCGGACCCAATCCAGCATTTTTTGAAACTCCGGGCGGTCCGTGTTCTTGCCGCTGGCCTTTTCGATAAACCATTTATCAATCCCCCGGACAGCCAGGGCCTCCCGCTGGCGGGCCTCGTTCTGCTCCGCCGTGCTGACGCGCACATAAGCGGCTTTTGACATGGGGCAATCCCTCCTTGTAAATTTGAAATCAGGCTTGGCTTACAATCTGTAAAATAATGCGGAAAGGCGGTCTAAATTGACAGCTTTCCCGCCCTTCCACATTGTAAAGTTACGGTATACTCTATATTAACGGGTCCTCCGGCTCATAATCGGAAAAGCCCATGGCTTCATCCAGCTTTTGGCCCCAGGCCATGGCGTCCATCATGACCGGGACCAGGGGCGCGGCCCCGGCCTCCGGTTCCCCGGCAAGCCTCGCGGCAAGGGCAATCAACAGGCGGGTTTCCGGGGTGTTCCAGGAGGCCCGCCAGCAGCCGGGCTTGACGCCGTGGGCGTGGTTATCGTAGACCTCCCAGAAATGCGCCCGCAGAACGTCAGACGCCGCCAGCAGGTAGACCATGGGCCGGGTATGGGGGCCTTCGGCCCCTTCCAGGTCCCGCAGGGTATCATCATAAAATTGCTCGTGGGCTGTCCCCACAAAGGTCAAAATCAAATCGTTCACGATATTACCTCCATTTCTTAAAAACAGTCGGTTCTATGGATTCCGCCGCACCAGCGGGAAATGAAATTGGTGTCCCTGACGGCAATCCGCGCGAGGCCGTCCAGGTGGCGCTGTATGAGCCGTTCCCGCCAGTAAGGGGTAATCTTCCGCCCCGGCGCCGGGGCCGTCAGCGCGGCCCGTAAGGCGGTTCTGTGGGCGTTATCCAGGGTGTAGACCACCAGCGTACAGGAATAATAGGGCAGCAGGGAATTGACCCAGGCTTGCGCGTCTATGAGCCAATCCATGACCCGCGCAGCTCTTGTGCGCCGTCCGGCAAACAGGGCCAGCGCGACCGTGCGGCGGCTGGGGGAGATACCCAGGATGTAGAGGCCGCGCCTGTGGGCCTGGGCCAGCGTTGCCACGGACGGTGGCGAGGGTTCCTCCGGCTGGCGGAGGGCCAGGGAGAAGATTTGCGCGGCGTCAGCGTCCAGGCGGGCAAGCTGTTCCCGGTAGTTCTCCGGGTTTTCCGCCGAGAGCGCAGGGGCATAGCGGCGGTAATAGTCCGGCAGGTCTGACAGGTGGAGGAACATGGTGCATCCATGGCGGCGCAGATAAGTTTCCGCTGCCTCCATGGTGGCAAGGTGGTTTTGCTCTACGAGCGACAGGAGCCAGTCAATTTTCCGGGCTTGCAGGATGTAGGGGGCCATAGTCGCGGGGCGGCGGGGCGTGGCTACTTCCTGACAGTCTTTTCCCGCAAAGTAGCGCCAGACAAATTTCCGGGCGAGTAGCAAATCTGAATTGTTGTCTACCCAGGTCTGACGGTTCAGGATTTCAGCGGCCCGGAGTTCCCGGACCGCCCGATTTACGGCCTGGGCGCTGGGGTACAGGTCCCAGACAAGGCACAAGGCCCGCAGCTGGGGCAGCAGCATGACGCCGCTCGTGCCAAATTTCAAAAGGATTTGCAGCAAGGCCCGGTGGCGATTGCATAGGGCTTGCTTTTCTTCCAGCTTGGTCAAAGGATTTCCTCCTTTCATGCTCTGTAATATTCGATAGTCGCGCCGAGGGCTTCGGCGGCTTCTTCCTTGGCGGAGATTTCCGCCTCGCCGTAGTGATTTGTGATGACCTCATAGGCCACGGTCACGCCGTCCGAACGGGTATAAATGGCATCCGGCATACTTAGCCGCCCGTCCTGGTACATATCCCAAAGTTCTTGGGCGCGTTCTTCCTCGCCCTGGTCCCGCAGCTGGCGGAGGTGTTCGGAAAACAGGTCCCGGCACTCGCTTTCGGTTTTCCAGGTGGCCCGTTCCTCCGGGCTGATTGCGTGGTAGCGGTCGGACAGGCAAAGGTCATGGGCCGGATTCTGGACGTTGTACAGGCGGCAGGAAAGCTCTTCCCGGCAGAGGTCCCGGCCCGCTTTTGACAGGCGGAAGCACTCCCGGTCGGCTTCCCGGTCTCCTGGGCGGCTATGCTTCCCACGAGTTGAAAACGCCGTTGGCTATTCTGTCGGCAGATATGGGGTTGTTGGAGGATACCTACGGAGAGGACAAGTGGCTGGAGAGCGCAAAATCTCAAATCACCCGGTTAGACAGGCTCATCAAAAATCTGGTGGAGCTGGCCCGCACAGAGGAGACAATTAAAGAGGACGCGGTAGAACTGTTTTCAATCAGTGAGATTGCCCAAGCCAGCGCAGACACGTTTCAGCCACTGGCTGAGGCGGACGGAAAAACCTTGACATCGGAAATTCCTGATGAGATCAGCTTAAAAGGTGTCCAAGACAATTTCTTTCGTCTGTTTTCAATTCTGCTGGACAATGCGGTCAAATACTGTGACCCAGCGGGGAACATTCATCTATCTGTATCTGTACGGGGACGGAATATCTGCATTTCCGTATCAAACCCATGCGCGGGAGTGGACACCGCCCAGCTCTCCCGTTATTTTGACCGTTTTTACCGGGCAGATTCCTCCCGCGCCCGTTCCACCGGGGGCTATGGAATCGGACTGTCTACCGCCAAAGCCATTGTCACCCGGCATAAGGGACGCATTTCCAACCATTATGCGGATGGAGTCATCACCTTTACCGCAGTCATCCCGCAGATGAGCTAATGCTCCTGCGCCTATCATATAGTCCCAGCCGGAGATCCGGCATATCAAACAGGTCATTTTCAGAAAGGAAGGAACTGCTATGAGCATGACAATCAGCGCGGCAAACTATTTCAGCAATATCCATCTCCATCAAAACGCACGCACCACCGGTGAGGAGAAACAGGAGCAAAAGGGGGCCGCAGTTGATGCTGGAAAGACCCAGCGGAGTTCTGTGTCCGCCAGCTTGGATCAGGTGAACATGGGCCAGGACGGGGTTGCCATCACCGAGGTCAGCCGCCAGCAGGAGACGGAGCAGTCCACCGCACAGAAGCGGTCTGCTGCTCCCCGCATGGACACTGTAGAGATCAGCGAGGAGGGTCGGGCAGCCAGCGCCAAGCTCCAGAGCCAGCAGACCGAAACCGACACCGCGGCGGAGGAAGTGGAGCAGTATGAGGTGGAGGATTTGTCTGAGTACACGGACACCGAGCTGAAGCAGATGTACTACAAAGGCGAGATCACGCGCCAGGAATATGAGGATGAAACCGGCGAGGTTTTGGAGTAAGCACAAGGTATCCGTCATGTGGAGGCGGTGATGTATAGGAAAAAATAATGCCTGTCAGGCGGGAATTGCATATTAATCGAAGGAGATGAAATATGAAGAAGCAAATTATTGGAATCGTTCTGGTATGTGTCATGGTCATCAGTATGTCTGCATCGGCATCAGCGGCAACACTGACGCTGGATGAAGAAACCAAAGAAGAATACTATTCGGAGTACATTGAGATTGCCAAAGAGGTTTCTAAGGAAGCCGAGCTGGATATTTCTGTTCTCCCCATAGATGAATTCCAGGAAGAAGATTGGCGGACCCCACAGGAATTTCGCGATTTTATCACAGAGGTGGCATACTGGCATCTAACTTGTACAGACAGTGGCGATGATGCCCTAACCCGGTCCACAGCTTCTGCCGCCAAAAGCACTACTGTTACAGCTGATGGCCGAAGCTATACCTTGTCAATCACTGGCAGTTTCAAAACCGATTTGAACACCTCTGTTGGCCAGCAGCGATTTAGTGGCATCAATTCCATCACTTCCAAGTTAACAGGCTCTACCGGGACCTGGACGCAGACGGGATATGAGTCGCAGAGTATGGATGCAGCCAGAACGTATAGTATTACTGTTTCGGGTAAGCTCACCATTGCTGGAGCAGTCTTTTCCAATAAACTGGCCTATGTTGAGTTTTACTGCAACGGCCAAGGCGTTGTAAGTTGAGTACTGGAGTTCCACTACGTTTCAAATAGTGGAGGGGACTTTTGTTGCTTGATGATACCTCCAGCCAATAGCAGGCACCCTGTTTTGCCCTTAATTGTATGTTAAATGGCGCTATTGTTAAGAGTGTTATAAATTGAAAAGGGCAGCAAAAAGGACACGGCCATCTTTGCACGATGGCTGTGTCCTTAAGTGATGATCCAGTCAAACTTGTATCCATATAAGGGGTTAAAATGTGGCAAACAACTTTCGCATTTCCTCGTCGGTTAGTTTCCCTCGCTCCGCCAGGTCCAGCACCTCCTGAACCTGGGACAAGGTGGTGTTCCACTCATCCCTGCTGATTTTTCCTCTCTGCTTTCTCGCCTTCAGGCGGTTGTAAACCTTCCGGTATTCCACACCCGCCGGACTCCGTCCTGTGGGATGGTTCGCCTTTCTGTGCGCGCCGACCTTGCGGCAGGTGCGCTCCGTCTCACCAGGGGCGATGTTGTTGCAGTAACAGGTGTTGTACCCGGTGGTCAGCAGAAAATATCGTCCACAGTTGTGACAGCGGCGGGGCGCATTGCCCGCCATCAGACCCCGGTAGAAATCTGTGTAGAGAAAGTGGGAGAGATAACGGAACTCCACTTTCTCCGCCAAAAGGGCTTTTCCTGTCTTTGCAGGGTCTACCGTCGGGACAAAGCAAAGCTGAGCGGGAAAACTCTGACTGAATTCCTGTTCCGGGAAAAACAGTCCCCGCGCATCTACCATGTCGGTAAAGTAAGCGGCGTAGACCTCTGCGTATGTCTCAGCATTGCGGCGGGAGAGCGGCTCGAAATAAAGCTCTAGCATCCCGTCCAGCTGTCCCCGGAAGTTCCGCAGGCTCTCTGCAAAGTATTCCAGTCCAGAGAGAAAGTCCTCAAACATCCGGTGGCCCTCGGAGTCAACGTCCAGAACCTCCGACCACTTCGCCCGGTCGGACAGCAGGTCAGGAAACAAGCTCCGGGCAGTCTCTGTGTCCAAGCGCAGACTCCGGTAGACCGGCAAATTAAAAATCAGATCCCAGACAGCGTTGAGCCCTTCCTGCGCGGAACGGGCGGCGCTGTCTGTTTTTTCCTGGAGCAGCGTCCACACAACGGATATGAACTCATCAACACGGCGGTCGATCTCCGTCAGTATCTTGCCGTCCAGGTTCAGAACATCCGTTGTGAGCTGACCCAGCGGAAAAGCCGCCCCGTCCAGAAACACAGTGCCTCCGGTAAAGAAAACCGAAAACCGGTCAAAGGTGTTCTCCGCCATGCCGCTCCCTCCTGTATCCGATAGACTTTTGGCGTTTACCCATCCTGTGCCAAATCTATTGTACGGCTGTTGATTTTGTGCTACCCTCATCATATCAGAGTAACAATCAGAAGTCAATCAGGTATGAAGAAGGATGTAAAATGAAAGAGTCAATCTATAAAAGCTACGATGAGCTGCCGTTGTTCCTGAGTGCGGCAACGGTAGCAAAGGTGCTGGGCGTCTCGCCGTCCAGCGGGTACGAACTGATGCATGAACCGGATTTTCCGGTGCTGAAAGTTGGCAGCAGACTCGTAGTACCCAAAGAAAAATTCGTGGAGTGGGCGTCGCAGCACACCCGGGGAGGTGCGGAGTGAAGTACAAAAGTCGATATTTTCTTTTATCAGCTCTCGGTATCTATCCATCTCATCCATCCTCATCCGGCTCTTGGGCCGACCGGCAGGGGGAGAAGCAGGAGGCGCGGGGGTAGGGGGAAGGATGGATGGGTCAGTATCGTTCAGATCAGTATTTTTCTTTTCAGTCTTATTAGGGGCGGAAAAGCCGCCGTCAAGACCGCGCGTTTC
>JBCLRG010000070.1:0-9040 GCA_041223955.1 Oscillospiraceae bacterium 38-13
CATAAGTTTTCAAAACGTTTTTTAACGTTTTGAAAACTTGCTCAGGCTGGCGAAAATCCTTTTTCGACAGCCTGCGGGCGGGACAGAGGAGGCTCTGTCCCGCCCTGTTTCCGCGCGGCTCAGGTGACCAGCAGCGCCACATAGCCCGCGTAGAGCACCAGCATCGCCACGCCCTGCCAACGGTAGAACCGCTCCGTCACCAGGGGCGGAATCACCCCCACGCAGCAGATCAGGAGGCAGGCGGGAAGGTCCAGGGCGGTGGTCTGCTGCCCGATGGTCAGGGCCCCGCCGCTGACGGCGGAGCAGATGGGGAGAATCATGGTCAGGTCAATGACGTTGGCCCCGATGATGTTGCCCACGGACATGGAGGCCTCTTTCTTGGCGATGGCCGTCAGCGTCGTCACCAGCTCCGGCAGGGAGGTTCCGATGGCCACCATGGTGACGCCGATGATGCTGGCGGGCACCCCCATCAGCAGGGCCAGTTCGCTGCCGTAGTTGATCAAAAGCTGAGAGCCCGCCACAATGGCCGCGATGCCCAGGATGAAGAGGAACAGCTTTTCCAGCATCTGCCGCCGGGAGACGGTGCGCCCCTTGCGGCGGGTCTCCCGGTTCTCCGCCATGCCGGCCTTGGCGTCCCGGAGGTTGCTCCAGAGATAGACGGCGAAGATGACGAACAGGGACAGGCCCGGCAGCGCCTCCAGACTTCCGCCCCGGCAGAGCACCAGCAGCAGCGCCGCGCCGGAGACCATCAGCAGGGCCTTGAGCTGGAACTGGGCCCGCTTCACCGCCGAGGGGATGCACACCAGGGAGATGCCCAGGATGAGGCCCAGGTTGGCCGTGACGGACCCCACGGCGTTGCCCACCGCCAGGTCCACCTCCCCCTGAAGGGTGCCGGTGAGGGAGACGGTCAGCTCCGGCAGGGTGGTGGCCAGGGAGACGATGGTGGCCCCGATGATGAACCGGGGCACGCCGGTGGCCTCCGCAATCCACACGGCCCCGTCCAGGAACCAGTCGCCGCCCTTGATGATGAGGAGGAGGCCCAGGAGAAACAACAGCACCGTAATCCAGATTTCCATACAATCCACCGCTTTCCAAAAATTCAGCGAGACTCCTATCCCGCGGAACAACGTCGCAGTTGTCCCACGGGATAAAAGTCTCGCTTTTCGGCGGGCCCGGGCAGGAAGACCCTGCCGTGATGACGAGCCGCGCCACGCTTTCCCGCCGGGCCGCCAGGACCGGCGCTGTTCGTAAGCTACTCCCTTTTATGAAGCCATGAGCTGTGAGACCACTATAAGAAATGATACACGTTTTGTCAACGCTAACTTTGCCGGATTCCGCCGGTGGGACAAAGTATTTACAAAGTCTTTACGGCCCCCCGATCTCCGGGTCAAAGCCGATGAACTTCACCAGCGCCTCCCCCGGCGTTCCCTGGAAGCCCCACCGCCGGAAAAAGTCCCCGCTGTCCGGCGGGACGGACAGCGTCTCCCCGCCCCGCTCCCGGGCGGCCAGCACCGCCTGGCCCAGGAGCTGGACGCCGTAGCCCCGGCGGCGGAACTCCGGCCGGACCTGGAGGAGGAGGATACGCCCTGTGTCCGGGTCCATCCGGAGGAGGCCCACCGGCTCCTCGTCCAGAAGGCCCTCCAGGGACAGGGGGGCGTCCGGGAGGGCGGGCGCCGGGCGGAACCACAGCCCCGGCTCCAGGGCATAGGACCGGCGGGCCTTCGGGAGGGCGTCCAGGTGGCGGTTGTCGTTCTGCCAGAGGACCCGGAGGGCCTCCCCGTCCCACTCCAGCAGGGATACGGCGGTGTTGTCCCCGGTGGGGCATTGGGCCCCGGTGTCCCGGAGGGAGATGCCCTGAAGATTCGCCAGGAGCAGGCGGATGGCGTAGCCGTGGGAGAAGACGGCCACGGTCTTCCCCGGGTTCTCCCGGGCGATGTCCTCCACGGCGGCCCGGACCCGGGCCAGCACCTGGGCGGGGGTCTCCGCGCCGGGGATGGACCAGCGGTCCATCCGGGCTCCGAAGTCCGCCATGGCCTCGGGGGTGCGGCGGGCGATGTCCCCCCAGGTCCGGCCCTCCCAGTCCCCCACGCAGATTTCCCGGAGGTCCCGCCGCCGGTGAAGGAGGAGGCCCTTGGGGCGGCAGACGGCGGAGGCGGTGGCCCGGGTGCGGTAGAGGTCGCTGGCGTAGACGGCGTCGATGGGGATGCGCTGAAAACGGCGCTCCAGGGCCTTCACCTGCTGCCAGCCCCGATCGGTGAGGTTGCTGTCGTGCTGGCCCTGGGCGACGCGGTAGAGGTTGCCCTCTGCCTCGGCGTGGCGGATGAGATAGATGGTGGTCATGGCGGATGCCTCCTGGTGATGGTTGTTTTCCATAGTATAGCGCATTTTGCGATTTTTGGCAAATGGGGAGAGGTTTTTTTTCCGGCGGGCCGGGCATACTGGACTTGTGCTGAAAAGGAGTGAGTGATGATGAAAAAGAGTACCGGACTTTTAATCGGTATCGGTGCCGGCCTGGCGGCCGGAGCGGCGGCGGGAATGATGACGCCCCACAGCAAGCAGGCCATGAAAACACAGGTGGGCCGTGGAATCCACAAGATGGGTGTCGCCGTGGACCAGGCTGTGGATAACATTGTTTCCGATATACGCTGACGGAAGCGGGGCGGGGGATTTCCTCCGCCCCCTCCGGCTTCCGGGGCGGATTTTGGATAGGGTGGAAATGTTTTGAAAAGGACGCTTGGCGGGGAGAATGGGGCGGTTTTGCCTTGGAAAAGGACAGGGTTTTTCCGGGGCTGTTTTCTCCGGCGAAAAAATTACAAAAATTCTGAAAAACCCCTTGACATTTCGGCGGGGCTTTGCTATTATAAT
Organism: Oscillospiraceae bacterium 38-13; assembly: GCA_041223955.1. GTDB lineage: Bacteria > Bacillota > Clostridia > Oscillospirales > Oscillospiraceae > Oscillibacter. The sequence continues at coordinate 2,866 of JBCLRG010000070.1, forward strand.
CACTGTTCTGATGCGGAACACCTGACATGGGGGTATAGCTCAGCTGGGAGAGCGCTTGAATGGCATTCAAGAGGTCAGCGGTTCGATCCCGCTTATCTCCACCAGGAAAGGGAAAGGCCTTGGAACCCGGTTCCAGGGCCTTTTTCATTCAACCGGACATGGGCCTGTAGCTCAGTTGGGAGAGCGTTCGGTTCGCATCCGAGAGGTCGAGAGTTCGAATCTCTTCAGGTCCACCAGCTCAGGAATTCCCCTTACCGCTGCGCTTCCCGCCCCGAAGGGGCGGGAAGCTCCGCCGGACGGGGAATTCCTTCGCTTTCGGCCGAAATCCGCTTCGCTGGGTTTTCGGCCGAGTTGGACGCGAAGGACGAGAGACGAGGGACGAAGGACGGGAGACGAAGGACGAGGAACGAAGGACGGGAGACGGGAGATTTGGCGCGGGGCGCTTGGGATTGTGTGGGTTCTGGAATCGAGGCGGTTCCGGAGCTTTTTTGTTTTGGGGGTATACTTGGATTGGCGGGAGTGATGTGGTTTTGCGGAAGTCGGCTTTGATTACCGGCGCGTCCCGGGGCATCGGACGGGCGGCGGCGGAGGTCCTGGCCCGGGAGGGTTGGGCGGTTTGTATTAACTATCGGGAGCGGAAGGACGCCGCGGAGGCCCTGGCGGAGGAAATCCGGGGCCGGGGCGGAAACGCTGTGGCGATTCGGGCCGATGTGGCGGACCGGAAGGCCGTGGAGAAGATGGTCCGGGAGGCCGGGGAGGTGCTGGGGCCTGTGGAGATGCTGGTGAACAATGCCGGGATTTCCCATCAGGGGTTGTTTCAGGATGTGGACGACGCGCTGTGGGAGCGGATCGTGGCGGTGAATCTTACCGGCTGCCGGAATGCCGTGCAGGCGGTGCTTCCCCACATGCTGGGGGAGAAGCGGGGATGCATTGTCAATGTGTCCTCCATCTGGGGCCTCCGGGGCGGAAGCTGCGAGGTGGCCTACGCGTGCACCAAGGCGGCGCTGGTGGGGCTGACCCGGTCCCTGGCGCTGGAGCTGGCCCCCTCGGGGATTCGCGTGAACTGCGTGGCCCCGGGGTGCATTGAGACGGACATGGTTCGGGCTCTGGGAGAAGAGACGAGGGCCATGCTCCGGGAGGAGACGCCCATGGGAAGGCTGGGCAGGCCGGAAGACATTGCGGAGGTCATTGGGTTTCTGGCCTCGGAGAAGGCCGGGTTCGTCACCGGGCAGGTGATTACCGCCGACGGCGGGTGGACGGTATGAGAAAAGGAGGAGGCCGGAAGGCCTCCTCCTTTTGTTAGGGCAGGGTTTCTGCTGGGTGCGCGTGCTTCAGGAGCGCGTAGACCGGTTCCATGGGACCCCGGCAGCTGCGGCCAAAGCGGGAGACGGGCTGGCCCTCAAGGTGGCAGGACACCTCCGGGTCCGCCGGCTCTATGGCCCGGAGCTCGCCGCTGAGGCGGATGCGCACCGCCTCCTCCGCCGGGAACAGGTTCAGGGGCCCGCCGCCCCAGCTGAAAATCTACGCGAAAAAGGCCGGCACAGCGGCCAGCCCTCCCGCAGGGAAAAGCCATTTTGCACGCTTCATGGCCGTCACTGATACCGGTACTGCATCCCGGTATACTGCTCGATGCAGCTGAAAAACAGCTCCCGGCTCCGAAACTCCAGCATCTTGCAGTCCTCCTCCTCATGGAAGGAGACGATACGGCGGCGGGTGTCAACCCAGACGCGCCACAGTGCCTGGGCGGTATTTGTTTGCTCCATAAGGGGGCTCCTTTCTCTCCGTCTATATATATAAGACGATTGAGGAGGCTGTTTTGTTTCAGCTCTCTTCAAAAAATTTGAAATTTTTTTGTAAGTGCCTGTTTCCTATCTCGCCGTGTGCGGATTGGTGAGCGGATTTTTTGCTTTGCAAGGCAAAAATCCGCAGGCATCCTGACGGATGGCAAGGATTTTTAACGAAGTCAAGGCGGAAAATACGCCGCCAAGACGGGTGCGGGGAGATAGGAAACAGGCTCTAAGATCATTCCTCCGCCGCCTCCACCGCCGCCGTAATGTCGGACAGCAGCGCCTCCCAGGCCTCCGGATGGTCCACGTAATACAGCGGGCACCGCTTCCCCGTCACGTCGTAATGGCGGATGACATCCTCCTCCGGGTCCAGGCGGAACGCCCGGCACAGCCACGCCGTCAGCTCCACCGCCCGGCGGCGGGCGGCGGGGCCGTACTCCCCCGTCTCATCCGGGTGGCAGACCTCGATGGAGATGGTGTCCCCGTTCCGGCTGTTGGACGCGTAGGCGATCTCCGTCAGGGGGACGCACTGGATGACCTCCCCCTCCAGCCCCACAATGAAATGGCTGGAGGCGTATGTCTCCAGTTCCCCGTCCGCCAGGGAGGCGAAGTAATTCCGGTTCGCCTGGGCCGTGCTGCCGGGGTTGCCCACGTAGTGCAGCACTATGCCCCGGACTTTCTTCAAGGCCTCCCCTGGCCGGGACCAGGGGTTGATCTCCAGAAGGTCCCGGGTTATATAGTCCGGAAGCGCCGCCTCCGCCTCCGCCGGAGAGGGGCGGGAACGGGCGGCGGCTGCGCAAATCACAGCCGCCGCCAGCAGCGCCAGCAGGGCGCTGAGTATCAGAACCGTCCGGCGTTCGCGCTTCCCCCATGGCTCAATATATCTCCTCATATACCTCTTCGGGATAGCCGTAGTCGTAATAGGGGTCGTCGTAATAGACGGCTTCCCCGCCGCCCTGGGAACCGTGCAGGGCGTCATTCTCCGCCCGGGTCAGGAATTTGTGGGTCTCGTCCACGATACCGGCTTCCTCCAGCGCTTTGTGGGTCTCCGTGCAGTATATGGAAATGCCCAGGTCCACTGACTGGGATCTCTGGCCCTGCCAGCGCCCGTCCAGGCTGGTGGAGGCATAGAAGAAGGTGAGCTTGCCCCAGCCGGTGCTGTTCTGGTACTGGTCCCAGTCCGTAATGAACAGCGTCTTTCCGAAGTTCCCGGCCTCAACGTCCCGCCCCACGGCCTCCTCCAGAATCCGGGCCTGTTCCGGAGTCAAGTCCACCTGCTTCTGCTCCCCGGTCTCCGCGTCCAGAATGCCGGAGATGCTGCCGCTGGTGAGGCGGCTCTCTATGCCGCCGGTGTATATGTGGCTGAAAATGTCATAGGACTGAACCCCCGGGGCGCAGGCCAGCTCCGCCAGCTGCCGGAGGGCCTCGGACCCGGCCAGCATCTCTTCGGTGAGGTACAGGTCGTAATAGCGGTGGAGCATCTTGTCCCCCGGCAGGTAATACCGCAGGACCAGCATGACATTGTACATATCCTGATCTGCCGGGATCTGCTGGGTGCTGGTGCCCAGGCTGTCCCGCTCCGCCAGAAGGGCCCAGTGGAGGTCCCGCACCTGATCGATATCGCCGGGGTCCTCCAGCACGGCGTTGACGCCGGAGCCGTGGATGCCGCTGATGTAGAGGGCGACGGACTCCGCACTCTCCGGAATCCGGGTCTCCACGCCGAAGGGGTCCGCCGCGATGGTCAGGCACAGGGCGGCGGCGGCAATCCCGGTGGCCAGCACGCCTTTCCAGCTTCCCCGGAAGACCTGGAGGGACTTGGACAGCAGCATGGAGGCGATGTAATACCCGATCACCCCGGCCACCGCCATGCACACCGCCATGGGCAGGGCATCGGCGGAACCGTCAAGGCTCTGAAAGCCATCGCAGAACAGCGCATACAGCAGCAGCCCCCCAGTGAAGGCGGCGCACAGGGCCACGCCGTAGCGGAACACGGGCTTCATCCATCCCACGGCCACCACATCCCCGGCGCACTCGCTCCGGCGGCGGCGGTACAGGGCCCAGGCCCCGGCCAGCAGAACCAGGCCCGCCAGGGCGTATGTGCCCACCAGCCAGCCGTTTGCCAGGGTCACGGACTCCAGCGCGCCGGTCTCAACCCAGCCGTCCGGCGTGGTAATCCGCTGGGACTCAGTCAGGACCTCCATCCGGCGGGTCAGATAGAGGGTGGGGCTCAGGAACTCAATCACGCCCTCATAAGAGCGGCTGACGCCGAAATAGAACTGGTTCATCAACAGGGAGACCAGCCACTCCGCCCCGGCGGCGAGGAAGTGGAAGAGGAAGTAGAACCCCGCGAAGGCGAAGGGATTCCCGGTGACGAAGACCATGAGGGTGGCGAAGCAGAAGTAGAAAAAGCTCTCCCCCAGGACGCAGAGAACCGTAACCGCCAGCCCCACCGGCTCTAGCCCCCTTATCGCCGCCGAGATCAGCACCGCCAGGACGCCGGTGACGGCGTAGGGAATCAGCATCATGGACATGCCGGAGAGGAAGTCCGTGAGGAACAGGCTCTTCCGGGTGATGGGCAGGGAGTGGAACATGCCCACGCTCCGGGGGTTGTACAGCCAGCCCCAGGCCGCCAGGGCGCAGAGGGCCCCGTAGAACAGGGAGAGGACGGGGAGGAGATACGCCACCACGGAGTAGTATCCGCAGGTGATCTCCAGCGGGCTCTGAATGGCGTCCAGTTCGCCGGACTGAATCAGGACGGCCAGCAGGGCCAGCGGGAACAGGGCCCCGATGAAGGACGCGCCGCCCCACAGGGGCCAGAACCGGGTGAGGTTTTTCCGGAACAGGGCGGGATTAAAGTACGATGTCTTTGACCGCATAGTCGGCGCCTCCTAACTCATAGATGAAGATTTCCTCCAGCGTCAGCGGCACGGCGTCCACCAGCATGGGCTTGTAGACCGCCAGGCGGTTCCGGGCCTCCTCGGCGCTGCAGCGCATGATGAGGGTGTGAATGCGCCCCACGCTGGAGGCGTGCAGCACCGTCAGGTCCTCCGGCAGGCCGCCGCCGTCCTGGAAGACCACCTGCATTTTCACCATGTTGTCCTGCAATTGGGCCAGGGACCGCTCCAGCAGGACCTTGCCGTGGTCCAGGATGCCCACGTGGTCGCACACGTCCTCCAGCTCCCGGAGGTTGTGGGAGGAGACCAGCACCGTAGTGCCCCGCTGGGCCACGTCCCCCAGGACCAGGGACCAGACCTGCCGCCGCATGACGGGGTCCAGGCCGTCCACGGGCTCGTCGAGGATGATGAAATCCGGCATGGCGCTGAGGGTCAGCCAGAAGGCGGCCTGCTTCTGCATGCCCTTGCTCAGGCGGCGGAGGGGGCGCTTTTCGTCGATGCCGAAGACCTCCTTCAGCTTCTCATAGCGCTCCATGGAAAAGCTGGGGTAGAATCCCCGGTAGAACCGGCACATGTCCAGGATGCAGGCCTGGGGGAAGTAGTACCAGTCGTCGGCAATCGCGGCCATGCGGGCCTTCAGGCTTCGGTTCTCCCAGACGGCCTCGCCGTCAATGGACAGGGTTCCCTCGTCCTGGCGGTAAATGCCCGTCAGGCAGCGGATCAGGGTGGATTTCCCCGCGCCGTTGGGACCCACCAGCCCGTATACGCTGGCGGCGGGGACGGAGAGGGTCACGCCGTCCAGGGCGGCGAAGGTTCCGAAGCGCTTGACGGCATCCTGTATCTGAATCATAGGGTTTCCTCCTTCCGTGTTCCGGCGGGACGCCCGCCGGACGGCTCCAGAAGAGCCGTGAGCTCCTCCTGGGTGACGCCGAGGTAGCGCAGCTCCGCCACAAGCTCTTTGGCCTTCTCCCAGAGCTCCCGGCGGCGGGAGGCTCCCGCGCCGGCCTCCCCCGTGGCGAAGCTGCCCTTGCCGGGGACGGAGTAGATGTACCCTTCTCCTTCCAGCTCGTTATAGGCCCGCTGGATGGTGTTGGGGTTGATGGACAGCTGGGTCGCCAGGGCCCGGACCGAGGGGAGCTTTTCGTCGGTGCCGATAGCCCCGGTGACAATCAGCTTTCGGAGCCCGTCCTTGATCTGTTCGTAGATGGGGCGGGAGTCCCGGTAATTGAGGCTGATCACCGCATACCTTCCCTTCCGCGGCGGAGGCCCGCCGCACTGTATTGGTGAACTGTATTAACTGTATTAATGAAAGTAACACGGTTGGGCGGTTTTGTCAAGGGGAAAATGCGGTGGCTTTTTTTATCCCCCCGGCAGGGGGGAAAGGGGGGTGTCCCCCGGCGGGGGGAGGGGGCTGGTGCTCGCCCTGACGGGCGGGGAGGTCATCAGCCCTTTGAGGGCTGGTCCAATGCACCCCCCATTTTCTCTTTTTATTCC
>JBCLRG010000071.1:0-8465 GCA_041223955.1 Oscillospiraceae bacterium 38-13
ATCTTGGTGCCGTCGGTGATGTCGCTCTCGGTCAGCTTGAACACGGTGTTCGCCATGTTCGCGCCCTCGGCGGCAACAGCCTGGGTCATAACCTGAGTGCCTTCCAGGTGAGAGGCGGACAGGATAACACCGGAGGAGGCAGAGGTCTCGGGGTTGGTGTAATCGACGGAAACGTCGAAGTTGCACTTCGCCTGATCCTTGGTGAGGGGGTTGGCGGCCTGAGTGAAAATCAGCTTAGTGCCGGAAGGAATCCCGGTCATCCTTGATAGCGCGGTTCGTATGTGCGTCATGACCGGCGTGAACCAGATCAACCAGAAGTACCGGGAGCAGTCCATGGACTATCTGGAGACGGACCTGGTGGAGGTCACGGCCCACCTTGGAGCACGGAATACGGACGGGCCTAACGGATGGGAGAATCATGCCAAGTGGCAGGGGAAGGTTTACCGGTGGAAAAGATAATTAAATAGAACAGAATTTGCACCTTGACAACTTCATATCGAGATAGCGGAGAAATTTTTGAAAAACCTCTTGACGGTGGGTTAAACCCATGTTATAATGGGTACAACACAAAGGAAAGGAGGGCGCAAGATGGGAACCGAAGCCGAACGGCAGGACACTAGAAAGGCAATGGCGTTTGATTTATTTGCCATCATCGACAAAGACCCGACGAAGGAAACCTACACAAAAGAAGAAATGAAAAAATTGATTTTTGTGTATGTTACCACAGCAGACCAAAAGTAATTGGAACGGGGCCGGGAAACCGGCCCCTCCAAAAAGGGGACGATATGGCAGAAACACAAGCGCGAAAGGAATGGACAAAGGAAAATACTACCTTTGTCGGCCTGAAGTTGAATAACCGCACGGATAAGGATATTCTGGAGGCTTTGGAAGGAAAGCCGAAGCAGACAGAAATAAAGCGGTTGATTCGTCAGGGCATGAAGCACGACCCGCCAAAGCATTAAAAAGAGAGCGCCCACCCTCCCGGAAAGAAGATGTGAGCGCCCATACAAGCGACACCCGCAGGTGAGGCTATAAATTCATTATAGCCTCCCTCGGGTGAAAAATCAAGGAGGTTTTTCACCATGACTGTAAAGAAAATGCTGACAATGCTGAATTCGCCGAACGAAGTCAACATCAGCTGGAACAGCGATCTGGTTTACTTTAATTTTCGAAGCAATATTGAAACCGCTGTGTGGAAGGACTTTGTTGTCGAAAAGATTTGTGCCACAAAGGAAGGCGTTTTCGAACTTATTCTTGCTGCACAGCCCGTCAAGAAGGAGGCTATTTAGCATGAACGAACTGCAAATTTTCAATAATCCCGAATTTGGGGCCATCCGCACCGTGGAGATTGACGGCGAGCCGTGGCTGGTTGGCAAGGACGTATGCGCAGTGTTTGGGGACAAGAACCACAACCGTAGCTTAGGGCGGGTGGATGCCGAGGACAAAAGAGTGGTTCCCATTACTGATTCTATGGGGCGCACCCAGCAAATCACCATAATCAACGAGAGCGGCCTATATGCGCATCTGTTTGCCATGCAGCCGCAAAAAGCGAATAATGGTGGGGTGTCAGATGCGTACCCCATCGAAATCCAAGAAAGAATTGACAGGCTCCGCAAGTTTAAGCGCTGGATTACCCACGAAGTTATTCCCTCCATCCGCAAGCATGGAGCTTACATGACACCTGAAACGCTGGACAGGATGATTACCTCCCCGGAGTTTGGGATTAAGCTGTTGACCGCCCTGAAAGACGAGCAGGAGAAGCGAAAGGCGTTGGAAGTACAGGCGGAGAAAAATCGACCCAAAGTATTGTTCGCCGATTCCGTTGCCGCTTCCAAGAGTTCTATTCTGGTAAGAGAGATGGCGAAGCTGCTGAAACAAAACGGCGTACATACCGGCCAGAACCGTCTCTTTGAAACGCTGCGGGAAAAGGGATTTCTTATCAAGCGGCAGGGCACGGACTACAACACGCCCACTCAGAAAGCTATGGAGATGGGCCTGTTCGAGATTAAGGAGACGGTCATCAACCATTCGGACGGCCATACCAGCGTGAACAAGACCCCGAAAGTCACTGGAAAGGGCCAACAGTATTTTGTGAATATGTTCTTGGGCGGCGACACATGACCGGCCCACCCCCGCTATCTCGATATGAGGTGGCGGGGACTTTTTTAAGGTGGTGATGTAATGGCAGAATACAGCGGGTAAGGTTTCTCTGACCGCATGGGATATTATCGTAAACGGGACTCTAAAAAATTCCGACGGTACTATTATCACCTCCGACCGGAACAAAAAGGAGAACATCCGGGAGGACCATGATAAATATCTCCCACTCCTCGACCATTTACGCCCCGTCAGTTACCGTCTGAAGGGCCGGAAGCGCCGACATCTGGGCTTTGTCGCGCAGGACGTGGAGAAGGCGCTGAAGGCCTGTGGAATTGACCCGATGGATTTTGCGGGGCTGGCTGTGGACGAAACCGGAGAATACGGCCTCCGGTATGAGGAGTTTATTTCGCTGCTGGTGGCGAAAATACAGAATCTGGATGCGCAAATAAAGGAGATTGCAGCATGTATGAGAAGTTGAAAGAAATTCAGACACGGAACCGGAATGCCTATGCCAGAAGAGCATCAATAACTGGAAGAAATCAGCTCTTGCTGAACTCCGGGTGATTCTCGTGGATTACCGCTGACTCTGTTACTCAAAATGTGAGCTTTTGTCCTTAAAGAAATAGAGGGCAGCGAACCGGGCGGGGCTTCTCCGCCCGGTTTCCCCCTCGAAAATAAATATTTGGAGGCTCAACAACATGAAGTCCAACAAAACAGAAAAGAAGTTCCCTGCTCCCGAGTTCCCCGACAAACCCACAATGGAGGTGGCTTGGCAGGGCGTCCCCCTGACCTGGGGGGTCAATCCAGACAGCCCCAAAGAATCCCCGATGCTTTTTGACCTGAGCATTGCGGCAAGTGCTACCGGGTCAAAGATGGAGAGGTCTACACCATCCGCTTGGGCATCCACAGCGACCCAAACGGCATTGGCGTGATCTCAAAGGATTCCACCGCTGTTTGCGTGATCCCAACTGAGTCGGGAAAGCAGCTGCACATCATGGCTCTGTTCTCTGTCGCGGAAATCTACCCGGCGATGCTCGTGGACTATGTTTTTCTGCGCGCTAACGCAGCGTTCCACCTGGAATACGTCTACCGGTCGGCCATGCTGGAGAGCAACAACGGCTCGAAGGGTCTGCTCTTAAGCGACAACGCCGTAGAGCTGAGGGATGATTTGGTAATAATCAGCCATTGTGGTCTTGAGGGAGAGATTTCCGGCTACTGCACATATACCTATGATTTTATCACAGTGCAGGTACGGGTGGTTTTTGATGAGGATGCTGCCGAAGAGGAGGGTTCTAAAGAAAAATAACGACGAACCCCCGGTTACGGATAGTTCCCCCGGTCTATGCGATATGCATGGGCCGGGAACTTTTATGCTATAATGGAAATGTTCATTCGATGGATAGAGGAACCGGTTCGCAGCACCGGTATCAACACTAAATTATGAGCGTATATACTTTTTCGGAAGAGGAAAAAGCCGAGATTAATGCGGCGCGAGAGAAAGCAACATTTGAATTGGCACTACGCCGGCTGGAGGTTTTGAGACTGCGCGCCGCTAAAAAATCAAACGCAGAAATTACTCAGGCTGCCGGGTATCATAAGTCAACCATCACACGAATTTCCAAGCTATATAAAGAAAAAGGGATAGAGGCGGTTCTCAATGAATCTCTTACTGGGAAGCGTAAATACGATACCTCAAACCGTGAGTTCACGCCAGAGCAAATCCGTGAGCTTCAGGAAGGCTACAAGAACGCCTCTAAGCCACATGTGGCGAGAAGATTTCAGGCTTTGCTGCTACGCTCCGAGGGAAAGACTTTACGGGAAGTGGCTGACGTGACTAATTTTTCTATGGGTAATTTATCTAAGCTCATAACGGCATACCGTAAGTATGGAGTACGGGCGGTTCATGGTAAAGCGCAACCAGCCAGGGTATTCAAGCATAGGTTTACAGCGGAACAGAAACATGAAATTGAGAAAGCACTTAAGGAAGCTACGGAGGCAAGAGTAATAAAGCGGCTGAAGGCGTTGCGGTATCGGGCTGAGGGAAAAACGATAGAGGAGGCTGCCACTGCGGTGGGGCTTCATCCTATGACTGTAATGGCCTTGGTGCGAAAATACCAGGAACAAGGACTTGCCAGTATTGCCAAAAATAGAGGCAATAAAGGCAAGCCATGTTGGCGGTATTTATCTTTTGAAGAAGAATCCAGCGTTTTGGAGCCGTTTCGCTCAAGAGCGGAGCAAGGACAGCGTATCGACATTTCGGATATCCAAACTGCCTTGGAGTCTGAAATTGGTCATATCGTTTCCGAGACCTATGTGACAGAAATGCTTAAAAAGCATGGTTGGGTCAGGTGCTGGATGCCGCCGGAAGCACCGAAAAGCTGATGCGGCGTTAAATATCTGGCGCAATAGGCGGCGTAATTTGGGCACAATTGAAATAATTTATGATATTGACATTTTTTACAACTTTGGTATGATAGTTTTAGAAGCAGCGGTTGGTAAGTAACATCGGTGTTGCGGGCAGAATAGTTTACTATCTGCTAGGCCGTAGCGTAAAAATCGTCACTTCTGTGGCGATTTTTATTTTTATGCGCTAATTTCGACAAAGGCAAGCGCTTTCTTTGCTATGACACGATATAATTCCGGCGAAGTAAGGGTATTTATTACTTTCTTTAGGTCAGTTTACAAGGAACTACACGCAGACCGTGAAACGGGCTGCTGACAACAAACGGCACTATGCTCCCGGCAAGGGGCATAGTGCCTGTTTGTTGTGGGGGTATCCAAAGGGGGCAGCGCCCCCCTTGGCACACGACTTTGCGAAGCAAAGTGTAGTGTGTTATACGCTCTGTCGGCGTTGCCGTGAAAATGCCGTTGCCGCCGGGGAGGGCAAGGGCATTTGAAGCGGCAGGAAAACAGGGCTTTGTTTGGGGCTGGGAAGCCGGAAACAAAGGGCTGATTTCAGCAGCAGACAGGGCGTATATGAAAGCCTCCGTCCACCGTCCCCAGCCTATGGGACAAAATGTCCCATACCTCTGGACACCGTGACTATATGTGTGGCCACACTCATTTGTTTTAGGGGCTGTTCTTTTCTCAAAATTGAAATTGGTGGGAAAGCCATTTTAGGGCTTTCCCGCCTTGATTTCCCATCAGCAAAGACGGACGAGACTGTCAACGGCGGCGCTGAAAGCGCCGTTCATCTTGACCGTTGACTGGCTCGGCTGACTTTGCTATCTGCATTGATATTGAATGCCCTATGGCAACAAGCTTTCCAATTCAAATATTTCCATCCAAACGACGTTTGTGTTCTTTCAAGTCATTTATATACGCATTCTGCCAGAAACACATATCCATTAACTTCATAGGAGGGTACTCTATACCACACTCGCTAAGTTCATGCCGCAGGTTTTCAAATACTTCCAGATTATCACAGTAGAACTCGGCAACGTTTCGGACAGAATTTCTACTAAATGTACCTTTAGAAATATGATTTTTCTTGACTGAATTTACGTAGTAGCGGTCAAAGGCGGGGACACATCCTAAAGTGCCAAGCAGGATTTTTGTAACTAATGTATCAGTTGCGTTATTAGCAATTTCACCAACCGGAGGTTGCTCTTTTGCATAACAGTCTCGTATTCGTCCCACAAGATCATCCAATAAATCTAAACTGTGTTCTTCACATAATTCCACAGCGGAAATGCCGTGCAAAGGATTGTATTTTTGCTCTTGGATAATCTTCACAATAGGAATATGTACTTTGTAATCTTTTTGTAACAAAAACGAATTGCGCAGCATCCCCCAGCTTGCCAAGTAAATTGCAAGGTGCAATGACAAGTAATCTATAACTTGTTCATCAGTAATATTCCGGTTTTCAGAAAACGCTTTATAACAATGCCGCCAAGACATATACCGCCCATGTGGGTCTTTAACAGTTTCGTTGAAGTAATCTCGAATTAACTGGACAGCAACATCTACCGCCATAGTAGGCAGATGTTCGCACGCTTTGTACTGTTTAGTTTTTGATGATTTTGCGATTACCCCTATTGCTCCTTGGGCAACTTTTATTGCCTGCCTCACACACCAGTGTGGCCCTCGTTCTTCCCACGGTTCAATATCAACTTCATTTAATAATAAATAGGTTTTTAGCAAAGGGCGCTGTTCACCCTGCGGTATTCCACCAGTCGAAACATCAACCATATATGGATATTTTTTTAGAGGGCCATTTTTATATAGGGCGTACTCTTTTCCCTCAATGGTAACAATCGCATCGGCATCACTGTATTTTTCCATCATCTTATTCACCATTTATGCTTGAGCAGTCCCCGCCAAAAGCCAATGAATACACCCAGTAAAAACCTCAACATAAAAAATTCCTCCTAAAGCAATAATGTTTTGAGTATCCTATTTCCGTTTCTTGCCTCTCTGTGTTGTATGCGATTTCAAGAAATCCGATTTAGAACCTATCCGTATCAACCACTGCTTTTCCTCCTCCGTCAGCCGGTTATAGGGAAGATGATTTTGCTTGCAGTAGATTAAGAGCCATTGTTCAAGACGGCTTCCCTTAAAGCTGGCAACTTCCTCTAAATCTTGTTTCATTTCTTCTATCACAGATTTCTTTGGTGCGCTGTCGCTCCGGCCCCGGTGGGTTTGCCGCATATCCTCCATGATGATGTCAATGTCCTTATGTACCCGGCTGCTGAAATAGTCGCCCTCGTCTATGTGGGCAGCTTGCAGAAGATAGGCGGTCTGGTCATGTTCCCTCGGCTGGTATTTCTCCACAATTTCAGCCCTCGCTACATCTACCCATGCGTTCAAATTCTGCACCTGCATGGCGGCGATGCCCTCTACATAAATCTGTATGTCGGCCAGTAGTTTTACAAAATCCGGGTGCGCTGCCAATTCGCACAGTAGAGCATTATCCACCCGCCCGCTTCTCAACAGGTCAATCATTCCGTCACTCAAACGCAGGTCTGCAAGATCAGCGTTTGGGTGACGCTTCATTTCAGACAGCCCCAGCAGATAGTCAGTAGTCACACCGTAAAATTTCGCCAGCTTGATAAGGGCATAGTGGCTGATGTCCTTGAAGTCCTCCGCTTCATAGCTGCCCAGTGCAGACTTGGAGAGGCTCGTCTGCTCCGCAAGCTGTTCCAGCGTCAAGCTGCGCTCCACACGCAGGTCTTTCAAACGTTCTTGGATTGTTAGAGCCATACCGCCCCTCCTTTCCATTTTTTATTGGTGATTAGCCTCACTAACCGCAGCTTTGATTTTTCCCATCAAGATTCCCATATTATCTCTATAATTGTCAAGTTGCGCTTCAACTGTTCCAATTTCTGTACTTGTGACAGCCTTTCTGCCATAAAAAACAGTAGCTAATTCCCATTCTAACTCTCCAATTTTTTTGTGGAGGAAATCAAATTCTTCTTTGAGAGATTTCAACTTGGGCGTAAGACTCTTTTCCATAATAATGTCCTTTCTCAAATCCATAAAAAGATTTGCTATTTGCTTCCTCATTATACCACAAATCCGAGAGCGTGGAAATAGCGAGTTTTCCGGGCTGATTTCCTACCTCTTGGATATACGGCGCAGGCGGTCAAAAAAGTGTAGACTTGGGATAGTTCATCGATGGACAAGCCCCTTGAAAACCGAATGACCGTCTGAAAAGGAATACCCCGGCTGGGGAAGTGTGCCGTGCCCCCGCTTCTGGACACCGTGACCAGAGCGGCGAGCGCACCAATGCCGGAACACGCCGCAGGGATGGGGCAGGAACCCTTTTCGGGAAGAACGGCAATAAGAAGAAAATCGGAGGGAGTGCATGAAAGAAAGACCCTATCAATATTTGCCGTTATTGGAACACAGGCCGGACGGCTCCCCCTACCGCATGACCCCGGCGCAGAGAAAACGGGCCAGCAGCCTGATACGCCGGGAGTGCTGCAACTGCGACAACGGCAACTGCCTTGCGTTGGACGACGGCGACGTCTGCGCCTGTCCGCAAATGGTCACATTCTCCGTCTGCTGCAAGTGGTTCCGCTGGGCGGTTTTGCCGCTGGACGGGACGCTCGAAGCGGAGATTTACCGTGACAGGGATTTGAAACGCTGTGTGGTCTGCGGCGGAATGTTCGTCCCGAAATCCAACCGTGGCAAATACTGCCCGGACTGCGCCGCCAGAGTTCACAGGCGGCAGAAAACAGAAAGCGAACGGAAAAGGAGGTCTGCTGTGGACAGTTAAGACGGGAAAAAGCCTTGATTTACAAGGCGCCGCAAGCTCCAAACCGGGACGGGTGGTATGATTTATCACCCACCCCGGAAAACGGGCTTCTAACCGTCCACAAAACACGCTATGACAAACACGATTTACATTCACCAGCCGGAGA
>JBCLRG010000072.1:0-8370 GCA_041223955.1 Oscillospiraceae bacterium 38-13
GCGCATCCAATAACCGAGGATGAAGGGCTGGAGCAAGGCTGTCTACAGATAACAGCAAAAGAGGTGAGGCGGAGCATGTCATTGACCAGGCCACGCAGATCCAGACCGTCACCGTCAACCCTGCGGACACCCAGACAATCGTGGTGTATAACGAACCCCTTTGTTTGCTGACGCTGCGGAAACTGGATGCAGTTACGGGGAAAGGACGCAGGAGCAATCAAACATTTCGATGCGCTACGGCAAGATACGCACCGGATACGGACTGCGCGAATGTGCACATACAAGAGAAACGGCTGGCTGAGGTAATCCTGCAGGCGATTCAAAGTCAATGTGCTGTGGTGGAAACAAAAGTGCAGACCGCGAAGGCTGTACGAAAAGGAACCCTCTCGGAACAGGCTTCCCTTCAAAGTGAATTGCAAAAGCAAAAGCGGAGAGTTGAAAAGAATCAGACGCAGGTGATGCGCGATTATGAAGCATACATCAGCGGCAATCTGTCAAAGGAAGCGTTCCTGCAAAGAAAAACGGCAGCCAAAGTGGATGAAGCGGAGGCCAGCATACAGATGCTGCTACTGTCAAAGCAGTTGGAGCAGTTAAGCACTGAGGCCAAGTCCATTGAATCCATGCTTCAGGCAGCCAATCCGTTGTGTCGGCATATCCGCATTCAAGAATTGGCACCGGAATTTTTAAGAGAATTTGTCCAGAGTATTACAGTATATCTGGACGGGATCGTTAACATCATGTGGAATTACAAGGAAGCCTTTGACATCCCGGATATGACGTGTGAGTGATAATAGGGACAACATGCTGAAAGTTCAAGATGGTTTCGTGGCGGAAAACATTGAAAACACACGATTTTAGGGAATAATGTTGGATGTTGTCCCTAATATAAATCACTCGTCTTATACAAACAGGTTTTTACAAGAACCCTGAACCCCTTGCAAATACACGGATTTAGAAAATTTGAAAAAAAGTATTGTCCCATATTGACATCACTCGTGCGTCGCCGCCCTGATCTGACGCGCTCAAAAAAATTTTTATATTTTTTTCGCATTTATTATTGACATTTCCGTCGTATTTCACGCATTTCAATTGTAAATCTATAGTCTGAAAAAAAATTTGCAAAAGTGCTTTACAGACGGGGAAATTTCTGCTATACTGCTTGAAGACACAGGGGGAACAGGCTGTCTTTTCAAAACATTGCCGGTCCATTATGCATACAGTAGGAATTCTGAAAATTTAATATCGTTTTAGGTATGCGCCCGTGGCGCAGTTGGATAGCGCGTCAGACTCCGACTCTGAAGGCCGCTGGTTCGAATCCAGTCGGGCGTACCAAAAGCTCTAAAAACGCCGTTTTTAGAGCTTTTTTGTAACTTTTCTTGCCCATTTCGTAAATTGAAAAAGGAGGACTTTACCATGTCCAAATACGCCGGAACCCAGACGGAGAAGAACCTGGAGGCCGCCTTTGCCGGGGAGTCCCAGGCCCGGAACAAGTACATCTACTTCGCCTCCAAGGCCAAGAAAGAGGGATTCGAGCAGATCGCCGCCCTGTTCCTCAAGACCGCCGATAATGAAAAAGAGCACGCCAAGATGTGGTTCAAGGAGCTGGAGGGCCTCGGCTCTACTGCCGAGAACCTGGGAGCCGCCGCCGACGGGGAGAACTACGAGTGGACCGACATGTACGCCGGGTTCGCCGAGACCGCCGAGAAGGAGGGCTTCCCGGAGCTGGCCGCGAAATTCCGGGCGGTGGCGGAGATCGAGAAGCACCACGAGGAGCGGTATCGGGCCCTGCTCCGCAACGTGGAGGCTCAGGAGGTCTTCAAGAAGAGCGAGGTCAAGGTTTGGGAGTGCCGGAACTGCGGGCATATCGTGGTAGGAACTTCTGCTCCGGAGATCTGCCCCGTCTGCGCCCATCCTCAGGCTTACTTCGAGGTCCACGCCGAGAATTATTGAGTACATAAACCCGAACCTATGGAGGTCCCCATATGAAAGTTCTCATGATCAACGGCAGTCCCCGGCCCAACGGCAACACCTCCCTCGCTCTGCGGGAGATGGAAACGATTTTCAAGGCGGAGGGCATTGAAACCGAAATTGTCCAAGTCGGGAACAAGGCCATTCGGGGCTGTATCGCCTGCGGCAAATGCGCGGAAAAAGGCCGGTGCGTCTTTGACGACGCCGTCAACGAAGTCGCGCCGAAGTTCGAGGCTTGCGATGGCCTGGTGGTAGGCAGTCCTGTCTACTACGCCTCCGCCAACGCCACGCTGGTGGCCTTCCTGACCCGGCTCTTCTTCAGCACGCCCTTTGACAAGACGATGAAGGCAGGCGCCGCTGTCGCCGCAGCCCGGCGAGGCGGGCTGTCCGCGACCTTCGACGAGCTGAACAAGTTCTTCACGATCTCCGGGATGCCTGTGGCCTCCAGCCAGTACTGGAACAGCGTCCACGGGCGGGAGCCCGGCCAGGCGGCCCAGGATGCGGAGGGCTTGCAGACCATGCGGACCCTGGCCCGGAATATGACATTTCTCATGCGGAGCATTCAGCTGGGCAAAGAGAAATACGGCCTCCCGGAACGGGAAACGCCTCAGAGAACGAACTTCATCCGTTAGTGGAAAACGATTGAGTGGATGCGGACAACAGCGGCATGGAGCGTTGCTCCATGCCGCTTACCTATTTAAGACCTCCCAACCCTATCCTTTGCCAATCCGTTCTTCCTCCTCTTGGCGGAAGGAATAGGGCGGCTCTAATCCCAGCTCATGAGCGATTCCGCAGGCCAGACGAAACCCAGCGATAAAACTGGCCAGGGATGAACGACTCCCGGCTGTCCGCGTATTTCAGCGCCTCGTTGATGGTGTGAATCAAATCCATTTTCCAACTGTCCTCTCTGAGACCAGCCTGATACTCACCTGGCTTCATCCGCTTTTTCTTCGAGCGCTTCTCCGGCTGCTCCAAAACGCTCAGGCCATGGGCGGCGCAGATTTCGTCGTTGATCTGACGGTGCCTGAGCAGGTCGTCTGCGCTCTGGTGGAGCTTCCGGCCCGTCTCACAGCTGACGCTGTTCACCACCAAGTGGTTATGGAGGTGATTGGTGTCCAGGTGCGTTGCCACCACCACCTCGAAGCCTGGGAACTCACGCTGAGCCAACTCCAGTCCAATGGCGTTGGCCTCCTGCGGTGTGAGGGCATCCGTTTCAGCGAAGGACTGAACGAAGTGGTAGAACTGTCTGCCGTCGGTTTTCTTGAATCGTTGTTTCGTTGTCATCATCTCCGTGTAGGCGGACTGCGGAACGCAGTTGTGGCCGGTGACAAACCGGAGTCCACCGGCGCGGGTCTTCTTTTCCTGTTGGACGTATTTCAAAACGCCGCCCAGCACTCCAGCCGTCTGCTTCTTGTTTTTGATCGCCGTGAACGTCGCCATCAACTCACCTCCGTCAGACGGCTGACCTGTTTGCAGAGGTCGGCGTACCTGTCGAGCAGCTCATCGCTTCGCAGGACCGTGAGCCGCCCCATATTCGCCAGCGTGGTAAGTTGGTTGAGGTTGCGGCCTTGGGCCTTCAACTCAGAGAGTACTGCGTCGAGGCCATCCACTCGAACGATCTCCTGCCCTAGGCCGCAGATAATCAGGTACTGCGTAAGAGTCATGTTGGCATCCCTCGCACGCTCTTGGAGCTGTGCTTTCACCTCCGGTGTCATCCGGGCCGTGACGATGGCTGTTTTCTTCTTTTGCATATCCGCACCTTCCTTCGCTCCTCTCTCCTTTAGGGGCAGGGGGTGCCGGGGCTTTGCCCCGGCGAATGCGCCCGGTGTATAGCCGAGCGCGATGCTTGCCCCACCCAAGGGTGGGTTTTCCGTCCTCCCGCGGGCCCGTGCGTCTGATCCCAAACGTGCCACACGAGGCCGTCTGTGCGCTTTTGATGTACTTCCGCCCATATACTCCCCCTCCTCCGCAGGACCCCACACACTACCCTCACAGCGCCACACGATGGGTGCTCTCTACGGCGGCAGGGTCGATAGGGTCGATTTTTCTGACCCCGGAAAAATCGGCACTATCGGCACGGCGCAGCTCTATGAGCCGCTTTCCGTTGCTCCGGCGTATCGAGGACGTGATACCCGCTTTTCTTAGTGCGTCAACGCTTTGCAGAATTTGCCGGGCAACTTTTTTCGGCGTGATTCCCTCGCTGCCGTCAGGGTCGATCTTGTTTGCCAGCTCTGTGGGAGTGCCGATAAATTCGCTACGGGAGTTCATCAGGGCAGAGAGAAGAAAAACGATCCTGCCGTCCAACAGCGCCGGCTGCCGATAGCTGTCCGCCGTCACCTCCCACACGTTATCGGCGTTGCGGCACAGCTCCAACTCCCGGTACTCGATGTCCCGGCCAATGCAGCTGAGTCTCGCCCTTCCGCTGCCGCGCTGTTCCTCCACCAGCGTGAAGCTGGAATCCACCGCGCCGCTGATGGCCGTGGTGCCGGAGATACGGTTGAACACATCTGCCGCCTTCTCCTTCCGCAGGTGATGGATCAACAGGATGGCGATCCCATGGGCGTCGGCCAACCGCTTTAGTGTGGAGAGGTCCCGGTAGTCGTTGGCGTAGGTGTTGTCATAGGTGGTCCCCCGGATCATTTGGAGGGTGTCGATAATGATGAAGCTCGTGTCCACGTGCTCCGCCAGGAACTGCTCCAGCTGCTCCGTCAGCCCATCGCCCAGGATGTTGCTCTCCGTACAAAAATGGACATTGGCCGGTGCGTCTTCCGTCACGTCAAACAGCCGGTTCTGGATGCGGAGCTGAGAATCCTCCAGGCAGAGGTATAGCGTGGTGCCCTGCTTTACCTGCATTCCCCAGACCGGCTCACCCTTGGCGACAGTCACCGCCAGCCACAGCACCAGCCAGGATTTTCCGACCTTGGGAGAACCAGCCAGGATGTGCAGGCCCTGCGAGATCAGCGTGTCCACCACGAAGTTCAACGGTTGGAGCGGCTTGCTCATCAGGGTTTCCCCGTCGATGGTGCGTAAGCGGTTCTCTTGATCCATAGATTTATCCTCCTGACAAAAAGATAAGGACAGAGGCCACGTCGGGCCTTTGTTCTCTCACTTGATTATTCTGTGAGTTTTTATATAATGAGAATGTCGCATGACAGCGCTGGAATAGATATGGGACAGGAGGACAGGAAAATGCCGCCGGAGATCGAGCCATACAATACGTTTGACACCTTCACACTGCATTGCCGGAAGGATCAGGTGTACTATGCGAAGAGGGAATTCCCGGCGGGATATTTTGCCGCGGAGATCCTGAACTTCGCGGGTGAGGCCCGAGATCCACTGCTGGATCGTATCGCCGTCTTGACGACAATGGTGGATGCGGCGGCTGCCTCCCCAAAAGAAAAGAGCCATGCGTTGTTGGAAGAGCTGCGAACTCTGATGAAGGATGCGGTGACGTGGATCTATACCTGTCCCCCGTTTTGCTGCCAGGAGGAGCAGAGCGAGTGGGAGGTCTTTGACCAAGCGATGGTCCCGGAGCAATTTGAGCAAGACCGCGATGCGCCCGAGGAGAATATGCCGTATCTTTTCCTTGAGTTCAGCGAAAATGTTTTGAAGATTCTGATTTCCATTTATAATTTCTGCCTGCTTGCACGGGCCTTTGAACGCAAATACCTTCGCGCTCTGACGAAGCGGACCGAGAGCACCTTCGCGAAGGCGGCACATGATTGTTTTGATGAGGATGACAGCTTTCTGACCCTGCTGGAGCAAATGCCCTTTGGCGAGATCGAGGAGTTCTTTTCTTACCCACGGCTAATCTCCGGCTTTCAGTTTATTCCGGACCCGGACGATCAGGAGAAGTGGATCACGGTTCATGAGGCCGTGTTCAAACGGCTCGTTGATTTTTATGTCTTCGACCTGATGAACGGATTGCAGTACGGCCACGGGCCCAGCTGGTGCCGCAACTGTCACCGGTACTTTTTGACAACCACGGCTCATGCTCCAAAATACTGCGACGGCGTCGCGCCCCAGGACAGCCGTATGACCTGCCGTCAGTACGGTGCCATGATACAGCAGAAAGAGAAGAACGAGAACCATCCCATCTACCGCATCTTCACCACCCGCACCAATACCATCCGCAAGCACCACCAGCGGGGAAAAATCTCTGATGAGCTACGTAAGGAAGCTTTGTATATGGCGGAGTGCTACCGGGACAAGGCTCTGATGGACAACGATTACGCCTCCACCGGCTATGAGCAGGACATGGAAGCCTGTTTCCTTTCTCCAGACGGACAAGCGGTGGGCCAGCAAGCCCTACCGGGTGAAGGGGGAGAACTCCACCATCGGGGACAGCGGGTGCGGCTCGACCGCAGCGGCCATGCTGCTGTCCACCCTGACGGGGAAGAACATCACGCCGGAGGACGCCTGCAAATGGTCCGTGGACCACGGGTACAAGGCCCTGGGCAACGGCACCTATTACGCCTACTTTGCCCCGCAGTTTGCGGCCTACGGTATCAAGTGCTGGCAGCTTAACTGGGTGAACGCCTACCACAACCCCAAGGCCACGTCCTTTGACGAGACGGTGAAGTATCTGAAACAGGGATACTATGCCATCGCCCTGATGAAGAAGGGGACCTGGACCGGCGGCGGGCATTTCGTCGTGCTGTGGTGGGCGGACGGCAAGGTGCGCATCAACGACCCGGCATCCACCAGGGATAACCGGGTAAACGGCAATCTGGCGACCTTCAAGAACGAGGCCGCTTATTTCTGGATTGTGGACGCGCGGGAGTACAACAACAGGTTGGAAGTGGAGTAGTTCTGCGAAGCAATCCGGGGGACATCCCTACATGACGGGCGGTGGAATTTCATGGTGCTGGTGTTCAAGACGTAGGAGGCCGTGGTATCCTGCTGGCCAGTGTTGTTGTGGGCGTTGAAGTTATTCCGATCTCCGCCCGTGCCGCTATTGCCGCTCACACCGGAGCCGGAAAGGGTGATCTCCTTCCGGCCCAGTTCTGCGCCGCACATCGTACAATACTGGGCCTTTGTGACAAGGGTTGAAGTGGTAGCATCCTCCACAACCTTCCAACTGCCGGGGGTACAATCGACGACCGGAACACTCTCTACCGTAACAGCGCCACAGCGGGAACAGGTGTTAGTGCGCTTCCCTTCGACCTGACAGGTTGGCCGGGGCGACGTGCGCCAAGTGGTGGCGTAGTAGTGGTGGCCGAGCGGTCCCCCCTCCTGCGCACCACAGAGGGAACAGGTTTTAGGCAGTTCACAGGTGGCACGCTTCCACTTATGGGAGATCGGTTTACCCGTCGTTTCGCCGCATACGCTACAGGTTTTAGGAGTGGAACAGGTGGCATCTGCCCACTGGTGGCCGAGCGAGTTCCCGTCGGTATTCCCGCATATGCTACAGGTTTTAGCAGCGGTACAAGTGGCGTCCTGCCACTCGTGGTCATGGAGAGAGCAGGAACAGAGCAGGACGCAAAACAGGAGGAAGAACGGGACGCGGCGGAAAATCGCAAAAACTCTATCAGACATGGCGAACCCTCTTTTTCTGTGTTTTTATGGAGTATTACCATGATACTGCCGAGATATGGCAATGTCAAGTAAACAACTTAATATTACCGTATCCAGATCGGTGGCGGTTTCATTATGAGGGGCCATTGAGTATTACCATGGACTGGAGCGGGAAGTATGCTAATGTTTAATAAAATACGGAGTATTGCCATGAAAGGAGGGGGCGCGGTGAAGAAATTCCAATTCGAGGGAAAGGGCAATGTTTCCGGCGACCGTATCCGGGAGCTGCGGCTAAAGGCCAGACTGTCACAGGCGGCCCTTGCCGCAAAGATGCAGACAGAGGGCGTGATCGCGGAGCAGGACGTAATCAGCAGAATAGAAAGCGGGTCCCGTCTTGTGACGGACTACGAGATACTGGTGCTGACCAGGATTTTCAACGTGTCCGCAGACTGGATTATCGGAACGGGGCGGGAAATGCCGCCTGGATGAACGAGGGCAGAAAAAATTTTGCCGTAGGCTTTTTAGCCTACGGCAACAGTCATTTTAGAACGTCTGAACTATTGACTTTCTGTGTTATTATGCGTTAATATCCCCCAAAAAACAAGGGGGTATTCCGCAATGAGCAGCGAAAAGGGACGCACATTCACACACCTACAATGGAAGGACCGGCTTAGAATCGAAAAAATGCTAAAGGAGAAGAAAAGCAAGTCGGAGATTGCGCGTACTCTCCGGGTGGACTATACAACGGTAATGCGGGAAATCAAGCGAGGGCTAACCGTCCAGAGGGATACTAACCTTGTGGACAGGGAAGTATACTGCGCGGAGACGGCGGAGCGGAAGTATCGGGAGAATTTGCGGGCCAAGGGGCCGGACATCAAACTGGGG
>JBCLRG010000073.1:0-8367 GCA_041223955.1 Oscillospiraceae bacterium 38-13
ATCTCGGCGGCGGCCCGTCTGAGCTGTTCCCGGATGGGTACGCGGTCAGTCTTTGCCTTATCCAGCACCCGGCGGGAATACTCGGAAAAACAAGCGGTGATTGCGTCCGCCTGCCCGCTCTTGAAGAACAGCAGATACTTGTCCGGCCCGGTCTTGTAAAAGGCATAGTCAACATTCCACTTCCGGGCCAGTGAAGATGAGCGCCAACACCGTGCGAAAGTATGTGCTGGAGCTGGAGGACAAGCGCCTCATCCGCACAGAGTCTACCACTGTCATCACCAGGGAACGGGCGCAAGCGCAACGGCACACTGCGCTATTTACATCCGTCCCATTCAGGAGGCGGTGGATCACTACCACGAGCGGCAGCTCAGTCAGCTGGAGCTGGATACCGAGCGGCAGAGAGCCAAGGCCCGATTGTCGCGGCTGTGTGCGGCGCAGGAGCCTCCCCTGCCAGCGGGGCATCCTACGACACCCCCGACGGCGGAACGCGGCGTGTCGAGGCTGTGCAGCCCAGTGTGCGGAACGGGTGACCTCAGCGATTTTCAAAGCAGTCCAGTGAACCGGGGATCGAAAAAAGTGCAGGATAAAGGCCGGGGGCCGCATAAGCGGCCCCCGGCCAGCCACACCGCCCCGCAGAGCGGGGCGGGACTTTTCAATAGGTGGTCGGAATTTCAATTTTTTGCTGTGGCAGGTGGTCGGTATCAGCAAATCCAGAGAAAAATCTCAGTGTTTCACCTTTTTACAAGGTGACCGCTATAGGTGGTTTTCAGAGATCTCACGGGAGTCAGCGCGGGGGCATTTTTTACCCCCCGGAGTCAAGTCGGGGGTCTGGTTTCCCTCTGCGCTTACAGCCACCGCAATATTGGTGGGTCAAGGCGGGGATATTTGCGAATTTCAGGAGGAGCATCATGCCGAGAGAAAAATCAAGTCCACACCGCGAATCTCTCCCTGAGACACAACAACTCGTCAAAGAGATGTGTCCTCGGGACAACTGCCGTACACAAAACGAGTTCATCGAGAAAGCCATCCGGTTCTACGCCGGGTACATCTCAGGTCAAGAGGCTACTTGCTTATTTCCGTCCTGCGCAGTACGGTTCAGGATACGGAGAACCACGTCTGTCGCCTGCTCTTCAAGCTGGCAGCGGAACTGAACATGGTGATGAACGTGCTGGCAGCGGGGATGGAGATTCCCAATGAGCAACTCCGCGCACTGCGGAGTCGGTACATCCAGGATGTGAAAAAATCGGCGGCAGTATCTCGCTGGACGACGCTGTCCGTTACCAAAGAGGCAGTCTGTGATCACCCACCCCCTGTTCAAATTCTGCGCCGCAAAACAAAGAATAAAAGTCCTCGAAAAAAGTAGTAGCTATATTCCGCAAAGTGTGGTATGTGTTGATATTGCAGAATCGGAGAAAGGAGATGATACTCATGGCAAAGCGCAGACCGTCCGGCGACGGCATGGTACGCAAGCGTGACGACGGTCGGTGGGAGGGGCGCATTGTGGTAGGCCACAAGGAAAATGGTGACTCTATCTTCCGGTACGTATATACTCCCATGCAGAAAGAGCTGTCCGCAAAGCTCCGCCAGCACATCGACAGTTACCAGGGTGCCGACCTGACAGAGCAGAGCAGGATGACCTTGAGCGAGTGGCTCGACAAGTGGCTGGAGAACATGGCGGATACTCTGCGGCCCAACACACTGAGAAACTACTGCAGCTACATCGAGAACCACATCAGACCCGGCCTGGGCAATAAGCAGCTGGCCTGGAGCACACCAAAGGATGTGCAACGGTTCTATGAGAAGCTAAGTGATTGCCTGGCCAGCGGTACAGTACGCCGCATCCACACCATGCTCCATGGTGCACTGAAAGCGGCACAGCAGGCTCACCTGATCGCCAGCAATCCAACCGAACAGATTATCGCTCCCAAGTTCAGCTATGGAGCGAAACAAATCCTGACAGACGATCAGCTGGATATGTTTATGAAGGTCATCGTGGAGGATGAAATCTGGCGTGACTTCTTCTACACGGAGCTGACCACCGGCCTGCGGCGAGGTGAGATCTGCGGACTCAAGTGGGAGGACTTGGACGAGGTCAGCGGTACACCGAAAATCTGCCGCACCGTCTACCGGGAAACTGGCGGCGGGCTGACTACTGGGGATACCAAGACCAGTGCCGGTACTCGGAAGATCGTGCTGCCCTCCAGTACAGCGGCTCTACTCAGCAAGAGGAAAGCATCGGCTCTGACTGAGTAGATATTCCCCAACCCGCTGAAACCGGAACAGCCCACCAATCCTAGCTCCGCATACCGCCAGCTGAAAGTTCTGCTGAAGCAGGCCGGCCTTCCGAACATTCGCTTCCACGACTTGCGTCACCCAAATGTCAAGCCCAAGACACAAATTTTTCGAGGGTTTAAAAATAAAAATCTCAAGTTACCAGACTTTTTTTAACAACTTGAGATTTTGCTATAGAGCAAGTATTTTATAGAGTTTTATTACGAAACTTTTTCAAAATGACTTAAGTATTATAAATGAGCAAATTCAAGAAATGACGAAAGCAGCACGGCAGCGACGAATAGCAGAG
Organism: Oscillospiraceae bacterium 38-13; assembly: GCA_041223955.1. Taxonomy (GTDB): domain Bacteria; phylum Bacillota; class Clostridia; order Oscillospirales; family Oscillospiraceae; genus Oscillibacter. The sequence goes on from JBCLRG010000073.1 coordinate 2,582, forward strand.
TGAAAGGGCATGATACACCCAAGGCCACAGGAGAAGAAAAAGTGAGCCAGCGAAAGGATCAGCAGCAGACTGTCAACTGCTTTGGCGGCTCTAACCATAAAGCTCTTTAAACCCGTATAACGCTTATGAGAGCGGAATAATACCTCAATCGTCCAGCGATGGCCGTAATAATTCAAAATTGTTTCAGTTGTCAGGGAGGAATCGGAGCAGAGAAACACACGAAGGACGCTTTTCTTGCCAAATGCACCAAGCGGGTAGGAGAGCAGGACCACCGCGTGATCAATTTTGTTCAGGGCTCCTTCATAGCGATAGACCATATAGGTGCGGCCTTTCACCGTTACAGGGCGAAAACAGCCAGGGTCGAGGGAAGCGGTCAGGTCGGCGGCGGGGATACGCTTTCCACCAGGATACAGAATACGATTGCTTTTCATTGCGCCGATCAGGTGACATCCCTTTTCCCAGCAGGCATCCAGAACACTAGGATTGGTGTACCAACTGTCCATCAGGACATAAGCGCCCGCATCATCCGGGAGAGACTGGATAATGTCCAAGGTCATATCGATTTTTGTTCCGTTCTCCGGGCAGCAGCGTTTTAAGGAATAGAACAGGGAAGAATCCCCGGTTCCAACGATGGCGGCGTGGACTTGGTATCCGTAGACCACTTTTCCCTTCATATGGGAGTAATGCCAGCCGCTCCCCTGCGTTGGCCGCGTCGCTTTTGAGGAGGGCAACGTTTTGGGCAGGACCGTGTCATCAATACGGACAAAAAGGGGCGTTCCATTTCTGTGGGATAGTTCCAAAAGTGTCTGAAAGCTCTCGCGTTTCTTCCAGCTTTTCGTCATCCCACTTTCCTTTTGACAGAAAATGGCCATAGCTCGTGCGGTGAATCGGGCCAACTTCGGCATAGTCCGACATTTTTCAGCTGTTCCCCTTCACGCAACTGGACAGTATCATTTCCTGGAGCCGTTGCTGAGGTATATTGGTCAAAAAGTCCAAATGCTTCTCAAAAAAGAATTTGCGTATCTGTTCCTTCGGTGTTATAATCTCCACAAGGCATACCCTCTCGTGTTTTGAGGTCGGTCGCGCTTCCATTATAACACGTCCGGGCTATGCTTTTCCTTTTCGTCATTTTTCAGATTTGCTCATTTATAGTTAAGTATTGTAACTTTCAAGGACTTAAATTCCTATCAGGGGATATGTATAAACCATTAATTATTTGTTTCCCCCATAAACAAGGACATGCAGTATTCCAACCTTCTCCGTTACCACTGGTAGCGCACTGTGTCGTCCACAAGCCAGAAAATCTCTCCCTGCGGCACCTGCGCTAATTTGCACAGCGAGCGAATATGGGCAAACTTGCTATCGTTACTAAGCGCTTCGCTTCCAACCCAATATTCTTTACCGTGATACATAATGGATGGAGAGTTTGCATTGAAATTGCCCTTTGGCGAAGTCCCTTTCTGCGAATCGGCGGTCAACCAAGTGTCGTACTGAGCCAGCAGGGATTCCTCCGGCGAAAAACTGTTCAATAGATAAATCACTGTCTTTACAAAGGCCTCTTTTGCTGAATTGACACGTACAGGCCCATTGACACTGCCCAAGATGATCGCTGTTATTTTTTGCTGCGTAGACTTCTTCTGCGGCAGAAGGTTGTCCCGATCAGGAACAAATAACTTAGAAAATTTCTCAAAGGGCGCGGCCTTTTTGCCGCTTCTTAATTCGGCCAGCAGTTTCTGGTAATAGCGCTCATTTTTGAAATCATTGGAGTTAAGCTGACGCTCCGGATCTGCACAGCAGGCAGCCATTTGGGAAAACGCTTCCACAGCTTGGGAAATGATATATGCAAAATTTTGCGCGATCCAGTGAAATTCCGAAAAATCAGGCTGGCCGTCCTTCAATCTGAAATCGTTTAAAAGCTGCACTGCCAGCGCGGTAAAATACCACTTCCCGTTTTGAACGGCAATTTGCGCATTGATGTTGTTATTCTCAAACGCCTTTGCGTTTTTGGCATAGAGTTTCGCCATTTCGTTCGCAAACCACACAGCGCCATAGAATTGCTGGAATACCTCGTGTTCGTTATCCTCAGATTCTGTCCAGTTTTCCACAAAAACATCGGTATTTAAGAGCGTTCCGTTCGCAATGTCCATTTTCAAAATTTCGTCTCTAGACGTAGTTCTGGCCTTGTCCGGTCTGCCCATACAGGCCAGACGCGCTCTGGCAAAATCAACCAAACTAAGCTGAGAAGCTTGTGGTTGTTCCTCGCCTCTGCGGATCAGCTGGAACGACGGGTTGCTCTGGAGGTTGCTTAAATATTCCTCCATTTTTTGCACAAATGGGCTGGTAAACGCGATGTCCTCTGCTCTGATCGGCTTTTGCCTGTTCAGAGAAACGCTGATGTCACGGGCAAGTTTTTTCGCCGCTTGGATTTTCTCGCATTCAGCCGCTGCAGCCTCCTGCTTTGGCTGAATCGGTATGTGAATCACGCGGAGGATAACCTGCGCTTTCGTGAAGTCCTCCAACTGTTTTTGATATGCCTTCTCTTTCTCTTTCTTTGCCTCTTTCTCCTGTTCTTCCTCCGGCTCTTTCTGTGCTTCACTCTCCTGCTTCTTGCACTCTAACTCAAAGGCGTACTTGGCGGATATGGTGATTGTCTGCGCGCCATTGACCACGGAAAATTGTGGAGGGCGATTTGCTTCCAGCCTTCCCAACTGCAACTCATCCAAATGTTCCAGACGGAAGTCCGGATTCTCTACCAGCAGTGTAATCCCGTTGTTTTTATACCAAAAATGCTGCGGCTCCTCCATCAGGGTGTTCCGAATGGCCTTGCTGACATCAAAAGCCTCAGCGATGCCGAAACGGACGTTGTCCTTGAACAACTGATCGCCAACTTGATTGTACAGTTCTACAAGCTGCTTCAGCTGAACGGTCATTACCGCAGACTGGACGAAGTCTTCCGTACTTTCACACTGCGATTCTGTGTTACTTCTGCCTCCAATCGGCTCCATATGGAGGCTGTTGTAGCGATTGATCCCCTGAATGTGGGCCAGTTCCCCCCGGTATTCCTGGCATACGAGAAAGGTAGACCAGATAGTAATCGGGACTTTGCATTCAGAGAAAATCTGCTTTTTCCACTTCTTGGTCCAAGCGGCAAACTGTATTTCCACTGCGATCCGGCCCTTGACGTCCCTCGCTATAAAGAGAATGTTTGTTCTGACTTTTTCCAGAAAGACCCGAGATTGATTCCTGGCCTGTTTCAAAGCTTGCTCATAGGCGGGTTTTCCAGCCTCCACAACTTTTTTTAGTCGACTCTTCATCTCGCTTGACAACTGCGTCAAGCCCTGAATATCCACTCCTCCGTTCCACACAGCGACCACCAGGTTCTCGCCATCTTCCATATGAAGTTCCAAGGAGTCGGTGACCTCCCACAAGGCTGCGCTGGCCAGGCGGTTCATTGCTTCGACAGCTTGGCGGTTCCTCCACCATTCAGCATCGCTGTCTTGCCCGGCATTGATCCGCCAACCATTGATATAATCCCTAAGCGCGGTTTCTTTCTTTAGCCTTAGTGTATAGTCATTCACAACGCGGCTCTCCTTTCTCTCTCACCACAGTTCCTGTAATTGCTCCCCCGAAAACGGTCCTATTTTATACTCCTCCACAGATTCCGAGAAGGTCTTGACCAATTGGCAGTATTGTTTTTTTGCACGTTCCAGCACCGCGCGGTCTTCCTGCGCTGCATCCGCAGGCGTATTGTAGTGCAGTTTTATCAGACCTCTGCGATAACTGTTGACGATCTTTTCAATATGAATCATAATGATTTCCATATTGGGCGCGCCTGCGCGGCTCTGGCTGACCGCATAATCGAGATAATAATCCAACTCTTTTTCCAGCTGTTTCAGAACATAGTTCAACTCGTTTCCCATACTGAAACTCTCTGTATTCAAAAAACGGCTTTTCCCCTTCATCTCCTCAACCAAATTGACTGTTTCTGGATAAATGCTCCCTGTGTGGATGCCAAAAAGCTGCTTCAGCTCCCGGCGAATCTGAGGTTTTTGACCGCCGGATATAGTGATACCGCAATACATATACTGCGGCAGTTCCTCCAAGCAGTTCCCTTGGAAGAGAATGAATGCGCCCTGTTGCGCTATGATGCGGTCGCTCATCTTGGCATGATCGATAAATTTGTGGTTTTTCTCAAACAGCATCTGATCGATCCACGGGGGATCGTGGTTGATGATGGCGTCATAGTATTCGTTGGTGTTTTTGCCGCTGGGGCTGAACATCTCATCCACAAATAATATATAAACGGCTCCATCTTCTTCATCATAAAGGGTTTCCTCCTTATGATAATAAGGGGTTACGGCAAAATACAGCGCTGTAAGGCAATTATATGACACATCCAGCAAACGGCTGGGGAATTCTCCATGTTGCGCATCGATCGCGTTATCCAAATAGCGGAATTCCTTCGTCAAACGGTTTTGCCGCATGGCGTCAAACAGACTTTTTTCAAAAAAACGATTTTCTCCCAACAGGTTGCCACGATAAAGGTTGGGCACACAGGGTTTTTCATAAATCCTGGGTTCACCGCGGTACACAGGCACGTTTCCGGGATAGATCTGAAGATATTGATTGACACGTCCAATATATTCCGAAACGTTTTGTATTGGGCTGCTTCCCCGCAAACGCATATCCTGTGGAATCTGATGAGAACTTGGTTGCTTCATCCTGTGCTTCCCCCTTCATGATACACATCCAAATTGAATTCCAGACAGATATGGGAACGTTTTGTGACCAATCTTAACATATTATGGAACTATCATTTGTATTCTGCAACATATTCCCTCTTGACGCCACTGTAAAATAGGAAAATATTTACTCTTATTCATTGTGCCTATTATACCACAATTTTTCCACCTCTGTCTACTACAATTCTATCAATACAGTCCACAATCCCACTAAGCGGAATATCTTTACTGCTGGCAGACAGGAGCTTGCGGAATTTGGCGTATTGCGTTTCATAGGCAGATTTGCCTTCTGTTGCTTGAATAAGAGCTTTTTTGCCTGATTTCCAATATCTTGTACTGTGCGAAATTCCTCCTTAGTGATTTCTCCCTGCACATACTGTTCGTAGTGCTCCGTTGCGTTGTGCAAGATCAGAAATTTGGCTCATAAACTCTTGAATCTTCTGCTTATATGCCGAATTTACAATATAGTGTTCATTCACATAGTTTTTTTACTGGCGATAAATCACATTAAATATGTCTGCCTCCCGAACATACATCTCGGTACATTTATCAGCACCTAAGCGATTTTTTTGTAATGCAAGCGAAAAAGTGCCAATCAGCATGGCCTGTACCATGCTTACGTTGCATCTTCCCGCCGCAGCACCCACAGATCACCTTGCCTTTCAGAATATTGTCTGCCGACTGCCCCTGTGGAACTACATTGTATACTCTAGCTTGAAATGCCTTTTGAATGGCATCAAATGCTCTAGGATCAACCAGCGGTTCGTGGATGGCTTTTACAGCCCTTTTCTCTTTCCCTTGTACCAGCATCCCCGTATATGTGCGATTGGTAAGGATATGCTTCACCGACCTGCTGTTCCAACTGTCGTTGCCATCCTCAAAGTTCCCATCCAAACCGTTGTCTCTTGCATACTGGATCGGAGTAGGGAGACCTCGCTCATTTAAGTACCGAACGATGCCGGTCACACTAGAGTCTGTTTGAAAACCGTCAAAGTAACCAGAGAAGGATACAGGCAAGGCAGACCACAGCCCGGAAATAAAGGG
>JBCLRG010000074.1:0-7794 GCA_041223955.1 Oscillospiraceae bacterium 38-13
AGTGAACGCGGGGAGCCGGGCGGCGGGTGCGCGGTGACTTCTCCCACGGGAGGACGAGCGACCAACACCACCGCCGCACGTGGGGAACCTGCCAGCCCCACGGCCACGATCCGCGAGGGACAAGCTGGCCACTTACCGCTTGGGGCCGCCGCACAAAACAAGGGAACGCCGGGCCGCTACCTGCTGTTTTTTGACGGACCAAACATACGGGCCCGGCGCTCCCCATCTTTACATAGGAGGCGGACTTATGGAATACGACCCCGCTCTGGCCGCTCTGCTGGTCCAGCCGTGGAGCAACAACGTGTGCCGGGGCTATGTCATCTATGCGATGGAAAACTGCGGCTTTTCTGCCGAGGACATCCGGCGCGTGGTGGCCGAGCTCTATGAAGTGTTCGACTGCCGGGGGCTGGAAGAGGCCGAGGCGCATTTTCTGGACAGCCCCTATTAAGTTCGAGACAATTTGTCCCAAGGTAGGGACAGGCCAAAGGGCAGCACTTTTCGGAGTGCTGCCTTTTCGCGTTTCCCCACCAACCCAAAAACGCAAAAGGAGGTTTTGCCGTGAAACTGACCGCACAAGAGCTGGAACAAATGAAAAGCGTGGACATCGGCGCGGTGAGCGCGGATGCGCTGGCTGACGTGAGCGGTATGGCCTTTGACCGCACCCTCCCCCGGGAGGAGCGGCTGGCCCGGTTCGTGAAACGGGCCGTCAATCCGTACTGCTTTAGCGTGGGCGGCGTGGGCGTGAAAATCGAATTTGCCGAGGGCGGCCCCTCCCTCCAGGATGCGCTGGCGGCCTTTCTTATCCGGCAGAAGAGCGGGCTGTGACTGCTGTTGCGGCCCCTCCCCACTTCGAGACAAAATGTCCCGAGGCATCGACATCCTTGTTGATACCCCCGGGCAGAGTTATAATATAAGGGTAATGTGATAGGGAAGGAGGAACAATGGCACGAGCTAAAAACAGAGGGTATCAGCAGGCTTTTACCCCTACATATACAATCCGGCGCTGGCGTTTGGGCGAGTACATCCGCCTTTCCAAAGAGGATTTGAAAAAGGGCAAGGATGACAGCAACAGCGTGAAAAACCAGCGTGACCTGCTGGGGGACTTCTACCAGCGGCACATGGACGAATTTGAAAGCGCGGTTGAATATGTGGACGATGGGCACACCGGGACGGATGCCAACCGCGAAAACTTCCAGCGGCTTTTGGCCGATGTGATGAGCGGGAAAATCAACTGCGTGATTGTGAAAGACCTTTCCCGGTTCGCCCGGAATTACAGTGACGCGGGGAGTCTGATTGATAACCTGTTTGTGCAGATGGGCGTCCGCTTTATCTCCCTTGCGGAGAATGTGGACAGCTACCTAAATCCCGACAGCGTTTCAAACATTATCGTTCCGATAACTAACGTGATGAACGATAACTATTGCTACCAGACCTCAAAGAAAATCCGGCAGGTATTCGATTACAAGCGGCGCAACGGCCAGTATATCGGCTCTTTTGCCCCCTACGGCGACATCAAAGACCCGGCAAACAAGCATCAACTGCTGGTCGATACCGAGGCCGCCGAAACCGTCAAGCGCGTGTATTCCATGCTCCTGCAAGGCTCGTCTAAAAGAGCCATCGCGCTGTACCTCAACGAACACGGCATACTCAGCCCCACGGCCTACCGCCGGAAAAAGGGCCTGCCCGTTTCCTCGGCTGTGGCGGACGACCCCATGTGGGGGGCCCGCATGATACATGAAATGCTCACCAACCCCATTTACACCGGGGATTTGGTACAGGGCCGCCGCCGGGTGAAAAGCTACAAGGTACACCAGATCGAGGCTGTGCCGGAGGATGAATGGGTGCGCGTCCCCGATACCCACGAGGCGATTATCTCCCACGAAACCTTTGACAAGGTGCAGGCCCTGCTGGTACGCGATACCCGGACTTCCCCCAAGGGGCGCGAGGTTCACCTGTTCAGCGGTTTTCTGAAATGTGCGGACTGCGGGAAATCCATCACCCGCAGCCAGAGCGGGAAAAATATCTATTACGCCTGCTCCACTTACAAGAACCGCTCCCGGACGGCCTGCACCATGCACTCTATCAAGCACAACCGCTTGGAGGCCGCCGTCCTGTTCGCTATCCAGTATCAAGTGAACACCGCCGTTTCCTACTCGGAGCTGATTGCCCGTATCAACTCGGCCCCGCCGAAAAAAAGTCAATCCCACCGCCTTAACGACCAGATAGCCGCAAAGGAAAAGGAATTGACGAAAATCACCCGCTACAAGCAGTCACTGTATCAAGATTGGAAAGACGGGGAAATCACCCAGCAGGAATACCGGGATATGAAATCCGATTATGAACGGCAGGCCGCCGAGCTTGCGGATGTGCTGGCCCGGCTGAACGCGGAACGGGCGGAGCTGGCAAACGGCGTTGACAAGGAACACCCCGCGCTGGTAGCCTTTGCAAAGTATCAAAGCATCGAAACGCTGACCCGTGAAATCCTCACGGACTTGGTAGACCATATCAAGGTTTACGAAAACGGCAATATCAGCGTTCATTTCAAATTTGCGGACGAGTTCCGCCGGATTGCCGAGTACATTGAAATCAATACCACCGATACCGCCGAGGCGGGCTGATACCCGCCAACGCATGAAACCCTTTTGACAGTGCGTTTTCCTAATAGGAGTTAATCATAGGAATAGATGATATTTTCATTTCTTTGAGTTGTTATTTCTGCACAATATCAGGAAAATCCATTTGTATATTCCGCCACAAAAATGACAAAACCCGCGCATAATAACCCTATGCACAGGTTTTGTCTAAATTGGAGCGGGTGCCCACTTTCGAACCCGGCGCTTGTAGGGACTATCGTTCTATTCTTGGTTTAGTATAGCACATTTTATCTGCGAAGTCGAGAATGATTTTTTAAATAGGCATTGGCAATTCTGTAGTATAATGGTCTCATTATTCACAAAGGGGTTGATCCTATGCCAACGAATTATCCAACTGAATTCAAAGTTAAAGCAATCCGCCGATATGAAAAAGGCGAATCCATCAAAGCCCTGAGTCAAGAACTGCACGTTGCCCAAAGCACCCTCTATCAATGGCGCAACACCTACTGTTCCATCCAGGCCCCCAATCGCACATACACTCCTGCCGAGTTTGATGCGATCTCTCGTCGGCTGCAAAGATTAGAACACGAAACACAGATTATCCGGCTCACTGGCTTTTTGGAGAAAATTCCGCTGCAAGAGAAACTTGCTGCATTAGAGCAGATTTATAATCAGACAGACGGACAATACAGCGTTCATGAACTATGCAGTGCGCTTTGTGTAGCAAGAGGGACTTTCTATAACCATATTTTCCGCCGTGCAGATAAGAGTAAATATGAGGACGAACAAGCCCAGCTTTCGCTTAAGGTAAAACAGATCTTCGATGACAGTGAACAACGATTCGGTGCTGAAAAAATTCGCACCATCCTTGCCCAGAACGGAATCCATGTCAGCAAAAATCGTGTTGTCTCAATTATGCAGGAACTGGATCTGTACAGCATCCGGGTAGACGCTAAAAAGCTCCATAAAAAGAGACACCAGTACGCAAAAGAAAACTTGCTGAAACGAGAGTTTTCAGCAAGCTGTCCAAATCAGATATGGGTCAGCGATATTACATATTTTAAGGTCAGGGGATACTGGGTCTACCTGTGCATCATTCTTGATTTATACTCCCGAAAAATTGTTGGCTGGCGGGTATCACGGCACATGAGCACTCATCTGGTAACCACTACGTTCAAAAGGGCCTTTCAAGAAAGGGGTAACCCTAAGAATCTGACTTTTCATAGTGACAGAGGCAGTCAGTATATATCAAAGACCTTTGCCGCATTATTGCAGCAATGCAGTGTGAAGCAATCCTTTTCTGCGACGGCAAGGCCTCTGGATAATGCTGTCGCGGAGACGTTTTTCTCCACGTTTAAACGAGAGGAGGCATATCGGAGGGACTACACTTTAGAACAGCACTTCCGGCAAAGTACGGAAGAGTATATTCAGTTCTACAATGAGGTTCGCCCCCATCAAACCCTGCAATATAAGACACCCCAGGCATTTGAAGACTTTTATAACTCTGTTTTACAAAAAAGTGGTGTCTAAATACCGGACTGGCGCAAAAGTTTTAGTTTTGCGTTTGGTGTGTTTTTGAAAATCTCGCTCCAAACATGAAAAAGCGGAAACGCCTGCACCGCAAGGCTTTCTAAATATAATTGGTTTCGCTTTTCGATAAAAAAGTTCGAAAAGCGAAACCAATTCAAGATGACCCATCCTCAGCGGAAGCCACACTTTGCTCCACCGCAAGAAAACGGTCAAAATCGCTTTCATATAGTTGATCCTGAATGATTCTATATTTTTCAAACTCAGTTTCTGCGTGCAGCTTTGCCTGTTCCGCGCTGATTTTACCCGGTCCAATCAGCAGTTCGCTGCCATTGAACTCCAGGAATCCATCCAGGCGCTTCGCCCAATCGTCCATGCTCATGGGAATTTTCCGCTCTGCCTGGAGTTCTGCGTAATCCAGATAGAGTGTCACGATCCGCTCCAGATAGGACATCTCTTCTTCGCTGAGATAGTTTTTGGCAACAGTTACATCTGCCTTTACAATTTTTCCATCTGGAGCGCTCTCCCAGGTGGTCAGCCCCATGTGTTCTTTCGCGGCATCTGCCCGCTCTACGATCAGTTCAGCCGCCGTGTGACGATGGACCGCATAATGCAGCTTGTTCTGTACCGTCTGGAAAAACAGCCTTGTGGTCATCGCGTTTTTGTCGTAGTCAAAGGCTGTCGCGTAGAGATCCGTGACCTTCTGATAAAACTTGCGCTCAGACAGGCGAATCTCACGGATATACTGCAGTTGGCGCTCGAAGTATTCATCCGTGAACATATGGCCCTTTTTCAGACGTTCCTTATCCATCGTCCAGCCTTGGATCGTATGGTCTTTTACAATCTGCCCTGCCCACTTGCGGAACTGCACGGCACGCTGGTTATTTACCTTAAAGCCGACCGCGATGATCATTTGGAGACAGTAATGATCCAGTTCGCGGGAAACCTGGCGGCCCCCCTCGGCTTGAACTGTCAAGTATTTCTTGACAGTTGCTTCCGGAAGCAGTTCGCCGTCATCGTATATGCGCTGGATATGCTGGGAAATGGTCTGCTTTGATACATCGTACAGCGTCGCCATCATTTTCTGGGTCAGCCAAATATTTTCATCTTCATATCGCATCTCAAAACTCTCTGCGCTGTCGCCTGTAGAGGCTACGAAGGTGAGATACTCAGCGGCACTGGAACGAATCGTGACTTCATTTTTCTTTCTTCCCATACAGCGCGCTCCCTTTTACCATTCCCGTTTGATTTCGCTTTCCTCTATCTGATACTGCCGCAGAAATTCCTGGAAATCACGGCCGTCCCGAATCAGCATCAGTTCCTCAAATTTTCCGCTGGGGTCCTTGAACCCGGCCACCTGCTCACCGGTGCAGATGCTGGAACGAATGACCGGGACTTTTCCGGCCTTGTCATAGGGCGGTGTGGTCTGCTTTTTTCGTCTACCGAACATCGCAGTCACCTCTCAGTGATAGATCGCAGCAATCCCTGGCAGCCTTCCAGCACATCCCGCCAGGTAGCGTCGAAGTCGCCCGTATACCAGGGGTCGGCTACATCGCCGGGGCGGTCTGTGAAGTCCAGCAACCGCTTGATCTTCCCATCGGGGTCTCCGCCGCAGATGCAGTTCACATTACGGATGTTGGCCCGGTCCATGCCGATTAGGAGGTCGTATTGGGCATAGTCGCCCTTTGTGAGCTGCCGGGCGGTTTTACCGGCGCAGCTGATCCCATGCTCCGCCAGCTTCCGGCGGGCGGGAGGATAGACCGAACAGCCGATCTCCTCGGTGCTGGTGGCGGAGGAGGCGATTTGAAATTGGTCCTCCAGCCCTGCTTGTTTCACCAGGTCCTTCATTACGAACTCGGCCATCGGGCTCCTGCAAATATTGCCGTGGCATACGAATAGAATTTTTGTCATTTACGACACACTCCATGCTGGTGTTCTTTTTCTCAGTATAGCATACTTCGACCGCAAAGTCGAGGGCATTATCCAGGTGAACATTAGCGGCGATCTTACGTTGCAGTTCCAGCTTGGTCCACCCGAACTGACGAACGGCCTGAATATACCATGCCTGTTCCTGGTGCGTCAGTTCCGCCTCTAAAATGACGATATTCTGCGTCCAGCCGATGGTCATGACCCTTGCCAGCACTTCCGGCGTATTCTCATAGGTGCGGTAAAAGTCCCGCATCCGACGGAGATTCCTGGGGGAGAAGCCGGAGGCGTCGGGGTAAGTGCTGGCAAGGTATTCAGCGGCGGAGACAGCGGCACCTTTTTCCGGCCTGGCGCTGACTAATCGGCCAATCTCATAGTACAGCTCCATCTGCGGCAAATCCGCCGCCATCAGGGTGTCCAGCGCCGCGAACATGGCGCTGTAGTCTACAGGTTTTCTGACGTTCATCCAAGCTCCTCCTTTCCGGCGCAGGTGCGCCTGTTTTTATTCTCCTCATTTGAAATCGCCAACACGCAAGCCCTCGGCTCCTTCCGAGGGCTTGCGCCTTAGCGGTATCATGTCATGCCTCTGTTACTCCCATCACGGCCCATCTGCTTCTGCTGGGGGAAATAATCCGTAGCGAACCGTTGGAAACCGCCGTGGGTGTCGCCGGTGATATAGACCATATTCGCTTCCTCCCCTAAAACATCATCGTGATCTGGCTATCAATTTGCTCCACAGGTTTATAGCAATCTTTCAATTTCCTCGCCGTGGGGGCAGTCCGGCTCCTTTATACTATCCGCACGACCTCCTTTCACAGGAGCAGATGCCTTTCATCAATTGCCTGGTCCCCGTGACAGTGACCGAACAGCCAGCGGCGATATCTGGCCTTCCGGCGGACCTCCTCGAGGAAGTCCGTCAACACGTCCCGCGGACGGCCCAGTTTTTCCGGGACGCTGCTGGGCAGACTGTGGGTAATGATGTAATCCACCGCCCAGCCGTGGGCGTCCAGGTTCCGCCTAACCTCGGCATACTCATCCTCCGAGGGCAGTTCCTCCGGCCACAGGACTGGCCCACGATTCGATACTGCCTCCGGCCCTCCCCGAGCAGACGGAGGAGCCTTTCGTAATAGTCCGGTGCGGCCAGGTCCAGGATGCCGTCCTCGATGTCATGGGAGGAGGCCCCTCCCAGTATTAGTCACATCAGTGTCATTTCAGATGGAGGCAGAATACCTCCTTCCTGCTGGTTTTCATCTACTTCTGCAGCGGCAGTCTCACGGGAACAGACCCCGTCCGGTCGCGCTTCATTGGTCGATTGTCCGTGACCATTGGACCCGCTGATTGGTGGAGCATGGTCATCCATTGATTTGATGATGTATAATCCCAGCTTCTGGGCCCTGCTGATGCAGGAACTCTGGCTCCTGTTCGGAAATCGGCGGGAAACCAGTTTCCCTTCTTTGGGATAGTATGTTCTCAAAATGGCGTCTTCTTCAGTGGTCCAATAGAAATTTGAGGAGGTCAAACCCAGTTCACTGGCTTTTTTCTGGCAGGTCGCGATGCTTCTGCCAGGCAAAAGTTCGGCAACATCTTGCCCCAATTTATGATAATTGCTTTTGAGAATCTCGATTTCCTCATCAGACCATTTCGTGTGATAAACAGCGACGCCATGCTTGCTTTCCATCCTTTTTGTCCTCCAGAATATCAAGGAAGGCGTTAGTTACCCGGACAGCGCCGAAGAGGTTATAGTTCA
>JBCLRG010000075.1:0-7130 GCA_041223955.1 Oscillospiraceae bacterium 38-13
TCCCTTCTCCCGGAGGTGCTGCCGTAGGGGCGGACCTGTGTGTCCGCCCGTCCTCCGGAACCTCCTGTCTACCGGTAAACGGCTCTCATTTATGCAATCTCTTCTGGTAGGACCCTGCACCATCTTTGCGGGGCCCGGTCCCCTGACCGGGCCATTTCTTTAGGGTTTCCACCCTTCTCCCCTTAGACCTTCTCCCCGCGCCGGGTTTCGGTACGGGGAGAAAACCGCAACCTCCCATCCCCCGTCCTACGTCCCCCGTCCTACGTCCCCCGTCCTACGTCCCCCGTCCTACGTCCCCCGTCCTACGTCCCCCGTAAAAAAATCAACTGCGAACCCAACGAAGTGGTTCGCAGTTGAAAGCGAAGGAATTCCCCGTCCGGCGGAGCTTTCCGCCCCTTCGGGGCGGAAAGCGCAGCGGTAAGGGGAATTCCTGAGCTGGAGCGGGCAACGAGGCTCGAACTCGCTACCTCCACCTTGGCAAGGTGGCGCTCTACCAGATGAGCTATGCCCGCGAGAACATAGTGTATTCTAGCAGAACTTCCCCGCCTTGTCAAGGCCCTTCTTCAAATTTTTCCTCCAATTTTTCCCCCGCTTCCAGCTCCCCTCCCCCTTCGGCCTCTTCCGCCCCGGGATTCGCCTCCGCCTCCGGCGGAGCATGTTCCCCCGCTTCCAGCGGGGGTTCCTCTTCCTTCTCTATCCCTGTCGCGTCCTCTTTCACCTCTCCCCCTTCTTCTCCTCCTATCTCACCTTCCATTTCACCCTCCACCGGTTCCGGCGGGTCCAGAAGAAACTCCACAAGCCCGGGATTCTCCTCCGTGGGATAACAATTCACCACCCACGGCGTGGTCTCCTCCAGGCCCCGCTCCTCCCTTAGCTGCGCCATGGCCTCCTCTACCCGGGTCCGGCCATTCTCTCCCCAATAGCCAATGCGCACCGCCAGCTCCGTCTTCCCCTCATCCAGGGCCCCCGCCAGCAGGCTGTACACCGCCTCCGGACTCGTGGCGTTCACCACCGCCTGAAGCTGCTCCAGCGTCCTCCGGTAGCTCAGCCGCACCGCTACTTCATAATAGCCCCTCTGGGCATGGCTGGACGCCGTGATATACTCCACCGCGTATGCCCCCATCGGCGTCTCCTGCTGGATTTCCATCGCCGCGCCCTCCAGCGTATCCGCCACCGTCAGGTCGCTTTCATAATTATACAGCCGCAGCGTCGCCGTCTCCGTATGCTGCCCGATCAGCAGCAGCAGGTCATTGACCACATCCTGCCGGTTCTCCGCCCGCAGCGTCCCCGCCGCTTCGCTCTCCCAGAATTTGCTGCTGTGAGGCTCCGCCACCGCATAGGTCCGCTCCAGCAGCGGCGCACAGCCCGCCAGCACCCACAGCGCCGCCAGCACCCCCGCCGCCTGTCCCAGTTTCCGGTTCATTCGCGCCCTCTCTCCCGGCGCTTTACAGCCCCAGGTCCTCGTCCACCAGCAGAATCTCCGCCTCCATACCCATCATGGGCCCCCACAGCGTCACCAGCCCCCGGCAGATGCGCTCCGGGCTCTTGCAGTCATAGCACCGGTCGCACTTCACCGCGCAGGGCGTCTTCCGCCCCAGCTGCCGGGCCCTTTGGGGCGCCGCCACATTCCGGGCCCGCTCCACCGCCGCCTCATAGGACTCCGCCAGCTTGTTCCGCCCGATGACATAATAGACCTTCTCATGCCCGAACAGCGTCGCCGCCGCCCGGTTTCCTGTGCCGTCGATGTTCACCAGCTCCCCCGTCTCCGCCAGCGCGTTTGCCGAGGTCAGATACACCTCCGCCGTCATGGCGGCCCGGCGGGCGGGCCCGGCCTCCTGCTTCCAGTGCCAGACGGCCTGGTTGTGCCTCCCCAGGCGCTCATACAGCCCCAGGGCCTCCAGCGTGGCCGACCCGCCGAAGCCCACGGATTTCCCGTCGATCACGCCGTCCAGATACTCCGCCGCCTCTTTCCCGCCGGAGAACACCCGGACCGCATAGCCCCGCTCCTCCAGGTTCTTTTTTACCGCATCGAACTTCATCCTGCCGTCCCTCCTGTTTTCTCATCCTGTTTTATCCCGCCGGAATCACGCTTTCCCGGCCCTCTCAGTCCAGCAGTCCCAGCTGGACCTCTCCGGTGTCCTCCGGCCGCAGCAGGGCCCCCACGGCGGGCACCGCCCGCACCCGGTACCGGCTCTTCCCGGTGATGGCCGTCTCCTCCACCGGCATCGCGGCGCTGAGCTGATACTTGGACTTCAGCGTCATCACCGCCACGCCCTGGGTGGACCGGGTGGTCTTGGGCGCGAGGAGGGCCGTGTTCAGAATCAGGCAGCGGGGCTCCGTGGAATACACCGCCACCTCCATCTCCCCGTCCAGGCGGAGAATCGCCGCCAGAGGAGATTTGTTGGAGTACGCCCCGGTGAGCTTCCGCCGGTTGGACGCGGTCTGATACGCCTTGATCTCCACCCGCGCCGCCTTGCCGTTCTCATAGAAGAACAGCAGCCCGCCGGAATAATCCCCGGGAAGCACCATGAACACCACGCTCTCCCCGGCGTCCATCCCCAGCTTGGCCGGGAGGTAATCCCCCAGGACGCTGGCCTTGCTGTCGTCAAAGTCGCTGAGCCGGGTCTTGTACACCTGGCATTTGTCCGTAAAGAACATGACCTCCGCGCCGCTGAGGGTCTCAAAGGTCTGCCGGAGGCCGTCCCCCTCCTTGAACTTCTGGGCCCCGCTCATCCGGAGGCTCTGGGGGGTAATCTTCTTGAAATACCCCTCCCGGGAGAGGAACACGTGCACCGGATACTGCTCCGGCCCCTCGTCCTCGCCGGGGTCCGGGAGCTCGTGGGCGTAGAGGATGGCGGTCCGGCGGGGCTCGCCGTACTTTTTCGCCGTCTCCTTCAGTTCCCCCAGGATGATACCCTTCACCCGCCGGGGGTCCTGAAGAATCTGCTCCAGATCGTCAATCTCCTCCTGAAGGGCCTCGGTCTCCTTCACCCGCTTCAGGATGTACTCCTTGTTGATGTTCCGCAGGCGGATCTCCGCCACATACTCCGCCTGTACCTGATCAATGCCGAAGCCGATCATCAGGTTGGGGATGACCTCGGCCTCCTCCTCCGTCTCCCGGATAATCCGGATGGCCTTGTCGATATCCAGCAGGATTCTTTTCAGGCCCTTGAGAAGGTGGAGCTTTTCCTTCCGCTTCCCCAGGACGAAGAAGACCCGCCGCCGGACGGACTCCGTCCTCCAGGCGGTCCACTCCTCCAGAATCTGCCGCACTCCCAGGACCTTGGGCTGTCCGGCGATGAGCACGTTGAAGTTGCACGAAAAGGCGTCCTCCAGCGGAGTCTGCTTAAAGAGCCGGGCCATGAGCTTGTCCGGATCGGCGCTGCGCTTGAGGTCGATGGTGAGCTTCAGTCCGGAGAGGTCCGTTTCGTCCCGCATGTCGGCGATTTCCCGGACCTTCCCTCCCTTGATGAGCTCGGCCACTTTATCCAGGATGGCCTCGGTGGAGGTGGAGTAGGGAATCTCATAGATTTCGATGAGGTTCTCTTCCTTCACATAGCGCCACCTGGCCCGGACCTTCACGCTGCCCCGCCCGGTGGCATAGATATCCCGCAGGGCGTCCCGGTCGCAGATGAGCTCGCCGCCGGTGGGAAAATCGGGGGCGGGCAAGGTCTCCAGCAGGTCGCAGTCCGGATTTTTCAGGAAGGCCGCCGCCGTGCCGCAGACCTCCTTGAGGTTGAACCCGCAGAACTGGGAGGCCATGCCCACGGCGATGCCGCTGTTGGCGGAGACCAGGATGTTGGGGAAGGTGGTGGGCAGCAGGGCGGGCTCCTTCATGGAGTTGTCGTAGTTGTCAACGAAGTCCACGGTATCGCTGTCGATGTCCCGGAAGAGCTCCTGGCAGATGGGGGTCAGCTTGGCCTCGGTGTACCGGGGGGCGGCGCAGGACATATCCCGGGAATAGTGCTTGCCGAAGTTGCCCTTGGAGTCCACGAAGGGGGTGAGGAGGGCGCCGTAGCCCCGGGAGAGGCGGACCATGGTGTCGTAAATCGCGGCGTCGCCGTGGGGGTTGAGGCGCATGGTCTGGCCCACGATGTTGGCGGACTTGGTGCGCCCCCCGGTGAGGAGGCCCATTTTGTACATGGTGTAGAGGAGCTTCCGGTGGGAGGGCTTGAAGCCGTCGATCTCCGGGATGGCCCGGGAGACGATGACGGACATGGCATAGGGCATGTAGTTGGTCTCCAGGGTGTCGGTAATGGGCTGCTCCACCACCGCGGCATGGAGGCCGAGGACATTGGGGTTGCCGGATTTGGGCTTCCCGGTTTCGGGTGATTTCTTCTTTGGCATGATGGTTTATTCCTTATCGTTCAAAATCCATTTCAAAGGGTTGCTGAGGATGTATTGGCGGGTATCCTGAATATCGGTCTTGTTGCGCAAAATATGGTCGTAAAAACCTCTTTGCCAAACCCGCCGCAAAAATGGCGGCTGCCGTTGGGCCCGGACCTCTTGAATCATGGCGTTGGTGGTCCGCGCTTTGTACCATTGTATCATTTCCGGCAAGGGCGGTCCCGCGTATATATTGGGAATCCTTAGGATGATGTGGATATGGTCCGGCAGGATGGCGTAGGCATCTATTTTGACGGCGTATTTCCGTTCCAATTCCGCCAGCCACCGGAGCGGGATGTTACCGGGGGACGGGCGGACACATAGGTCCGCCCCTACAAATGCTCCGAATAACATTTGCCGTTGGTGGGTGCATATGGTAATGAAATAAAAACCGGCGGAGGCATAATCATATCCGGCCAGGCGCATCGAATTCCGGCGGGATTCTCTTTCCATCAAGGCCATACCCCGTTCCACGCACCCGTAGGGGCGGACCTATGTGTCCGCCCTTCTCCTTCAAATGCCGTTTGCGAATATCACGAAATATCCGCCATCTCCAAATATTTATACCCATTCTCCGCGATATGGTCCTTCCTCCCCTGGAGGTTATCCCCCAGCAGGAGGTCAAACACCGCCGCCGTCCGCTCCACGTCCTCGGGCATCACCCGAATCAGCCGCCGGGTCTCCGGATTCATGGTGGTCAGCCACATCATATCCGGGTCGTTCTCGCCCAGGCCCTTGGAGCGGTCGATCTTGTACTTCTTCCCCTCCAGGCCCTTGACGATCTCATTCTTCTCTTTATCCGAATACGCGAACCAGGTCTTCTCCCCGCAGTTGATCTCAAACAGCGGCGTCTCCGCGATATACACAAAGCCCTCCCGGATCAGCGTAGGCATCAGCCGGTACAGCATGGTCAGCACCAGCGTCCTGATCTGGAATCCATCCACATCGCCGTCGGTGCAGATTACCACCTTGCTCCACCGGAGGTTGGACAAATCAAAGGAGGACACATCCTTCACGTGCCGGTTCTGGACCTCCACGCCGCAGCCCAGCACCTTAATCAAATCGGTAATGATCTCGCTCTTAAAAATCCGGGCATAGTCCGCCTTCAGGCAGTTGAGAATCTTCCCCCGGATGGGCATGATGCCCTGATATTCCGAGTCCCGGGCCAGCTTCACGCTGCCCAGGGCGCTGTCGCCCTCCACGATGTAGATTTCCCGGCGGCCAGCCTCCTTGGTCCGGCAGTCCACAAACTTCTGTACCCGGTTGGCGATGTCGATGCTTCCGGAGAGCTTCTTTTTGATGTTCAGCCGGGCCTCCTCGGCCTTTTCCCGGCTCCGCTTGTTCAGCAGCACCTGCTCCGCGATTTTCTCCGCGTCAAAGTGGTTCTCGATAAAATAAATCTCCAGATTGGTCCGGAGGAATTCCGTCATCGCCTCCTGGACAAACCGGTTGGTAATGGCCTTCTTGGTCTGGTTCTCATAGCTGGTCTGGGTGGAGAAATTGCTGCTCACCAGAACCAGGCAGTCCTCCACGTCCGCCCAGGTGACCTTGCTCTCGTTCTTCTGGTATTTCCCCTGCTGGCGGAGATAGCCGTCCACGGCGGAGACAAAGGCGGAGCGGCTGGCCTTCTCGGGGCTTCCGCCGTGTTCCAGCCAGCTGGAGTTGTGGTAGTACTCCACCACGTTCACCTTGTTGGAGAAGCAGAAGGCGGCGGAGAGCTTCACCTTGTATTCGGGCTTGTCCTCCCGGTCCCGGCCCCGCTTTTCGGCCTGCCAGAAGACGGCGGGGGTGAGGCTTCCCTCCCCGGCCAGCTCATTGACATAGTCGGCGATGCCGTTTTCATAGAGGAATTCCGTCTCCTCAAAGACCCCCGGCTCCGTCTCATTCCGGAAGTGAAAGGTCAGCCCGGCGTTGACCACGGCCTGCCGCTTGCACACGCCGGAGAAATACTCCGCCGGGATGGCGATGTCGGTAAACACCTCCAGGTCCGGCAGCCAGCGGGTGCGGGTGCCGGTTTTTTTCGCCTGGCTCCTGGGCAGGGGGGTTTTCCCCAGCTCCCCCACGATCTCCCCCCGCTCGAAGCGGAGGCGGTATTCAAAGCCGTCCCGCCAGATGGTGACGTCCATATAGCGGGAGGCGTACTGGGTGGCGCAGGACCCCAGGCCGTTTAGGCCCAGGGAGAACTCATAGATGTCGCCGGAGTTGTTGTCGTACTTGCCCCCGGCGTAGAGCTCGCAGAAAACCAGCTCCCAGTTCCAGCGCTGTTCCTTCTCGTTCCAGTCCACGGGGCAGCCCCGGCCGGCGTCCTCCACCTCCACGCTGTGGTCCAGGAAGCGGGTGACGGTAATGGCCTTGCCGTGGCCCTCCCGGGCCTCGTCGATGGAGTTGGAGAGAATTTCGAACACCGCGTGCTCGCAGCCGTCGAGGCCGTCGGAGCCGAAAATAACGCTGGGCCGTTTCCGGACCCGGTCCGCGCCCTTGAGGGCGGAAATGCTTTCGTTGCCGTAATCCTGTTTTTTCGCCATAATACCTCCCGAACCGGCGGGGCCCGCCGGGAAGCGATGCCGGGGGCCCCGATTTGTAAAGCCGTCTGATTATATCATAAGAATTCCCCTGGTTCAAGCCCTTCCCGCCGGAGGGGCGGTCACGCATTTTTCAAAGAGGACACCCGTAGGGGCGGACCTATGTGTCCGCCCGTCTCTAGGGTTTCCACCGGCCTGCCGGTAAACGGTTCTCATTCATGC
>JBCLRG010000076.1:0-6850 GCA_041223955.1 Oscillospiraceae bacterium 38-13
TTTATTCCGGGAATAAAAAGAGAAAATGGGGGGTGCATTGGACCAGCCCTCAAAGGGCTGATGACCTCCCCGCCCGCTAGGGCGAGCACCAGCCCCCTCCCCCGCCGTTGACAGGCCCTGGAAAGTATGATATATCAAAATAGGAAAGACCCCCCCGGAAAGGAGGCCCCGCCATGCCGCGAAAAAATGCCCGGAATACCAAGGGCCGCATCATCTCTGCCGCCTGGAAGCTCTTCTATGAACAGGGCTATGAGGACACCACCATTGAGGACATCGTCTTCGAATCCGAGACCTCCAAGGGCTCCTTCTACCACTACTTCGACGGCAAGGACGCCCTGCTGGGCACCCTCTCCAATGTCTTCGACGAGAAGTACGAGGCCCTGATTCCCGCCCTCTCGCCGGAGCAGGACGCCATTGAAAAGCTGGCCTTCCTGAACCATGAGCTCTTCGCCATGATCGACGGGGGCATCTCCCTGGACCTCCTGGCCCGGCTCCTCTCCACCCAGCTGCTGACCCGGGGGGAAAAACACCTCCTGGACCGGAACCGGACCTATTTCAAGCTGCTGCGGAAAATCATCGCCGAGGGCCAGCAGGCGGGGCAGCTCCGCCAGGACCGGACGGTGAACGAAATCGTGAAGGCCTACGCCCTCTGGGAGCGGGCCCTGCTGTACGACTGGTGTCTCTGCGGCGGGGACTATTCCCTGGTGGCCTATACGGACGCCCTGACGCCCACGTTTCTGGAGAGCTGGCGGGGCTGATTTCCTTCCGGAAATTCTCCTGAAAACCGTACAGCGTAAAGAGGCTGAAAAATCAATTCTTCATGGAAACTGCACAGAACGGGGTATAGACCGCATTCTATACCTCGTTCTGTCTTTCATTCTGGTAAAAAGTATGCTATGATAGCACCCATTGAACGGAAAAGGAGAGAAACTATGTCGACCGCACAAATCTGCATTATGGGTACCATTATCCTGTACCTCTGCTTCGTCATCTTCACCGGGGTGATGATCGGCCGCCGCTCCAAAAAGAGCGCCGAGGGCTTTTACCTGGGAGGCCGGGGCATCGGGCCCCTGGTCACGGCCATGAGCGCCGAGGCCTCGGACATGAGCAGCTACCTGCTGATGGGCATTCCGGGGCTGGCCTACCTCTCCGGCGTGGCCGACGCCAGCTGGACCGCCATCGGCCTGGCCGCAGGCACCTACCTGAACTTCCTGCTGGTGGCGAAAAAGCTCCGGCGGTACAGCGTAAAGCTGGACGCCATCACCATCCCCAGCTTCATCTCCCGGCGCTACGGCGAGAAGAAGCCCGTCATCATGTGCATCTCCGCCCTGATTATCCTGATCTTCTTCGTGCCCTATGTGGCCTCCGGCCTGGCGGCCATCGGCAAGCTCTTCAACAGCCTGTTCGGCTGGGACTACATGACCGCCGCCATTATCGGCGCGATTGTCATCATCAGCTATACCTCCATCGGCGGGTTTAACGCCGTGGCCACCATGGACCTGATTCAGTCCGTCATCATGACTGCCGCCCTGGCCGTCATCGTGATCTTCGGCGTGGTGCAGGCGGGGGGCATGGACGCGGTCATCGCCCACGCCCGGACCCTCCCCGGCTTCTTCAGCTTCACGGAGACCTATAACGTCTCCACCGGAGGGGCGGACCCTTACGGCATCATCCGCATAGTGTCCATGATGGCCTGGGGCCTGGGGTACTTCGGCATGCCCCACATTCTGGTCCGGTTCATGGCCATCCGGGATGAGAACGAGCTGACCCTCTCCCGGCGCATCGCCGGGACCTGGGTGGTGATTTCCATGGGCGTGGCGGTGTTCATCGGCATTGTGGGCCACGCGGTGTCCGCCGCTGGGCGGGTG
Organism: Oscillospiraceae bacterium 38-13; assembly: GCA_041223955.1. Taxonomy (GTDB): domain Bacteria; phylum Bacillota; class Clostridia; order Oscillospirales; family Oscillospiraceae; genus Oscillibacter. The sequence continues at coordinate 1,869 of JBCLRG010000076.1, forward strand.
CCCTTCCTGGAGGGCAGCGCCACGGAGACCATCATTGTGAAGCTGTCGGACCTGCTGTCCGGCTACGGCATCTTCCCCGCAATTGTGGCGGGGTGCATCCTGGCGGGCATTCTGGCCGCGACCATGTCCACGGCGGACTCCCAGCTTCTGGCGGCCTCCTCAGCCTTCTCGGAGAACATCGTGCAGGAGGTGTTCGGCGTGAAGCTGACGGAGAAGCAGACCATGCTGATTGCCCGGCTGACGGTGGTGGTGATTGCCGTCATCGCCCTGTTCCTGGCGTCGGACCCCAACAGCAACGTGTTCCAGATCGTGTCGTTTGCGTGGGCGGGCTTCGGCGCGGCGTTCGGCCCGGCGATTCTCTGCGCCCTCTACTGGAAGCGGAGCAACCGGCAGGGTATCATGGCGGGGCTTGTGGCCGGAGGCGCGATGATCTTTATCTGGAAGTTCCTGGTCCGTCCCATGGGCGGCGCGCTGGATATCTATGAGCTGCTGCCCGCGTTTGTGGTGGGCCTGGCGGCCATCGTGGTGGTCAGCCTGCTGACTCCGGCGCCGGACGGGGAGATTGAGAAGCTCTTCGATGAGGTGAAGGGGAAGTAAGGGGTGTTCCCCGGGGCCTTTCTTCCCCCCGGCGGGGGACGGGGCTTATACTCGCCCTGGCGGGCGGGGGAGGTCATCAGCCCTTTGAGGGCTGGTCCAATGCACCCCCCATTTTCTCTTTTTATTCCCGGAATAAAAAGAGAAAACGGGCCGTGCACGGTCCAAAAGAGAAAAACAAGGGGACGCGGTTACGGGGGCGCGCCTGGAGTCATGGCATAAGACAGGCATGTCCCTGCCCGCGGCGCAGTGCAAGCGGGGGTTTTGGTGGTTGTCGAATTGACAAGCGCCAATTTTGGCGCGGTGGTGAAACCGAGGCCTCCGGTCTGCCGGGAGATGGGCAGTTCCGAAAAAGGGGTCCCCAGAATTTTTTCACTTGACAAAACCGGATTCCGCCCGTACAATAGGGCCTGTTGAAAGACGATGAAGGGAAAAAAGACGGGCCTTCCCGCCCCCAGAGAGCCGGCGGACGCTGCGAGCCGGTGGGGGAAAGTCCGTGGATGACTGGTCCCGGAGTCACCCGCCTGAGAGGTAGGGCGGGGCGGATTGCCTCCGTTAGCGGGCATTGAGGGCCGTCTTTGGCGGCTGAACAGGGTGGTACCGCGTGAATCCACGCCCCTGGCCGAATGGCTGGGGGCTTTTTTGCGGTTTGGAAGGGAGAGAAGAATGGGCGCAGGATTTGGTATGGGCGGGTTTGGCGTGAGCGGCTTTGACAGCTTCATGTTCACATTTGTCCCGATATTTATTGCCGGTGTATTCCTGGTGGTCATTGGCGGGTTCATTGTCATGGCGGTCCGGGGCATTGGAACGTGGAGCAAAAACAACGCGTCTCCCCGGCTGACGGTTTCGGCTGAGGTTGTGACCAAGCGGACGAGTGTTTCCCGCCATCACCGCAAGAACAGCATGAGTCATACCAGCACATTCTATTATGTCACCTTTCAGGTAGAGAGCGGGGACCGGATGGAGCTGGCCGTCAGCGGTTCGGAGTATGGAATGCTGGCAGAGGGAGACCGGGGTGAGCTGAGCTTTCAGGGAACGCGGTACCTGTCCTTTCAGCGGAGTTGAGGCAAGAGCCTTGCCCGAACCGAAAGCGGTACCGGCAGAAGGTTTCAGGAGAGATTGGTGGAAACCCTAGAGAAATGGCCCGGTCAGGGGACCTCGTCGGAAGAAACTCCGCGCACTCCGCTACCGCCGCCGAAGGCGGCGAAAGCTCCGCTCCGCTGCGTTCCTTCCTCCTCTCCCCACCGCAAACGCTTCGCTGGTTTGCGGCGGGGGCCCCGGTTTTGGGGTTGGCCTACCGATAGTGGGTGGTTCCAGAAGAAACGGTCTACCGGCAGACCGGTGGAAACCCTAAAGAAATGGCCCGGTCAGGGGACCGGGCCCCGCAAAGATGGTGCGGAGTCCTACCGGAAGAGGTTGCATGAATAAAAGCCGTTTACCGATAGAAGGGAGGTTCCGGGAAAAAGGCGGACACAGCACCGCACCCAAATTGGCGCTTGTCAATTCGACAACCTCCAACCCCCCGCTTGCACTGCGCCGCGGGCAGGGATATGCCTGGTTTCTTCCCAAGCCCCAGGCGCGCCCCCGTAAACCGCATCCCCTTGTTTTTCTCTTTTGGACCGTGCACGGCCCGTTTTCTCTTTTTATTCCGGGAATAAAAAGAGAAAATGGGGGGTGCATTGGACCAGCCCTCAAAGGGCTGATGACCTCCCCGCCCGCCAGGGCGAGAACAGGCCCCGTCCCCCGCCGGGGGACACCCCCTCCCCCCCTGCCAGGGGGAGAAACAAAACCCCCCGCTTGGAACAAGCGTCATTCATATGCCAATATATAAAAATAGAAGGAGACCATCTATGAAGTACGATTTCACCGCCATTGAACAAAAATGGCAGCAAAAATGGCTGGAAGCCAAACCCTTCACCGCCGTCAACGGCGACCGGAGCCGTGAAAAATTCTTCGGCCTCATTGAGTTCCCCTACCCCTCCGGGCAGGGCCTCCACGTGGGCCATGCCCGCCCCTTCACCGCCATGGACATCATCTGCCGCAAAAAGCGGATGCAGGGCTTCAACGTCCTCTTCCCCATCGGCTACGACGCCTTCGGCCTGCCCACGGAGAACTACGCCGTCCAGAACCACATCCACCCCGCCAAAGTCACCCACGACAACGTCTCCAACTTCCGCAAGCAGCTGCGGATGCTGGGCTACTCCTTCGACTGGGACCGGGAGGTCAACACCACAGACCCGGACTATTACAAGTGGACCCAGTGGATTTTCCTCCAGATGTTCAAAAAAGGCCTGGCCTACAAGGCCTCCATGCCCGTGAACTGGTGCACCAGCTGCAAGATCGTCCTGGCCAACGAGGAGGTCGTGGAGGGCGTCTGCGAGCGCTGCGGCGGCGAGGTCATCCGCAAGGAGAAAAGCCAGTGGATGCTGGCCATCACCAAATACGCCGACCGGCTCATCGACGATTTGGAGGACGTGGACTTCATCAACCGCGTCAAAATCCAGCAGCGGAACTGGATCGGCCGCTCCGAGGGCTGTGAGCTGACCTTCCGGACCAACACGGAAGACTCCATCAGCGTCTATACCACCCGGGCGGATACCCTCTTCGGCGTGTCCTACGTGGTCATCTCCCCGGAGCACCCCCTGCTGGAGAAGTGGAAGGGCCGCATCGGCAACTGGGAGGCCGTGGCCGCCTACCAGGCGGAGGCCGCCCATAAATCCGACTTCGAGCGGGGCGAGCTGAACAAGGAGAAAACCGGCGTCCGCCTGGAGGGCATCGAGGTTGTCAACCCCGTCACCGGCGAGTCCGTGCCCATGTTCGTCTCCGACTACGTGCTGATGGGCTACGGCACGGGTATCGTCATGGGCGTGCCGGGGCATGACCAGCGGGACTGGGAGTTCGCCACCAAATTCGGCCTGCCCATCATCCCGGTGGTAGAGGGCGGCGACATCTCCAAATGCGCCTATACCGCCAAGGACGACGGCATCATGATCAACTCCGGCTTCATGAACGGCATGACGGTCAAGGAGGCCATTCCCGCCATGAAGGAGTACGCCGTGGAGCACGGCTTCGGCGTAAAGAAAACCAACTTCAAGCTGCGGGACTGGGTGTTCAGCCGCCAGCGCTATTGGGGCGAACCCATCCCCCTGGTGAACTGCCCCAAATGCGGCTGGGTCCCCCTGCCGGAGGACCAGCTCCCCCTCCTCCTGCCGGAGGTGGAGAGCTATGAAGTCACCGACACCGGCGAGAGCCCCCTTGCCAAAATGACGGACTGGGTCAATACCACCTGCCCCTGCTGCGGCGGCCCGGCCCAGCGGGAAACGGATACCATGCCCCAGTGGGCGGGGTCCAGCTGGTATTTCCTCCGCTATATGGACCCCCATAACGGCAAAGCCCTGGCCAGCAAGGAAGCGCTCGACTACTGGTCCCCGGTGGACTGGTATAACGGCGGCATGGAGCACACCACCCTGCACCTGCTCTACTCCCGCTTCTGGCATAAATTCCTGTATGACATTGGCGTAGTGCCCACCAAAGAGCCCTACGGCAAGCGGACGAGCCACGGCATGATTCTGGGCGAGGGCGGCGAGAAGATGTCCAAATCCCGGGGCAACGTAGTGAACCCCAACGACATCGTGGCGCAGTACGGCGCGGATACGATGCGCTTGTATATCATGTTCGTGGGCGACTTCGAGCAGGCGGCCACCTGGTCCACGGAGGCGGTAAAGGGCTCGAAGCGGTTCCTGGACCGGGTGTGGAACCTGGCGGAGAGCGCCAGTGAGGACCCGAACCCCTCCCCGGCCAACGAGGCGGTTCTGCACCGGACCATCAAAAAGGTCACGGGGGATATCGACAGCCTGAAGATGAATACAGCAATCGCGGCGATGATGACGGCGGTCAACGAGCTGACGGGCAACGGCGTAACAAAAGGAGACATGAAGACGCTGATACAGCTTCTGAACCCCTTTGCACCCCACATCACGGAAGAGCTGTGGGAGCGGTTCGGCTTCGGGGCGGAGACGGGCAAGCTGTGCTGCCAGAGCGACTGGCCGGTCTACGACGAGGGCAAGACCGTGGCATCCACAGTGGAGTTCGCGGTTCAGGTGAACGGCAAGCTGAAGGGCACGGTTTCCATGCCTACGGACAGCGAGGAGCAAGCGGTGGTAGACGCCGCCATGACGGTAGAGAAAATCCAGAAGGCCACAGCGGGCATGAAGATTGTCAAGACAATCTTTGTCAAAAACCGTCTTGTAAACCTCATTGTAAAACCCCAGTAAGATCATAAAAAGGCCCCTGTCCGGAGGACAGGGGCCTTTCAGGCTGTCGAAAAAGGATTTTCGCCAGCCTGAGCAAGTTTTCAAAACGTTAAAAAACGTTTTGAAAACTTATGA
>JBCLRG010000077.1:0-6704 GCA_041223955.1 Oscillospiraceae bacterium 38-13
GCCCTCGGCGCTGGCCTGGGCGTGTGGGGCGTCATTAACCTGCTGGAAGGTTACGGCAACGACAACCCCGGCGCGAATGCTCAGGTGTGGTAAAGTATCACAAGAAAACTTTGCTGAATTGACAGCCGCCACGCTATTCCGACTGCTTGTAAAAATTCTGAGTATGGCTATAATATAATCATAATCAGCAAGAAGGGGGATATTGCCATGAAATGCGATCTTCGCACATTGTTCACCTGTCCTCCAGGTTCCAAAGTAGAATTGTTTCGCAAGGTCGAACAATGTATCTCTATTTTTGAGCCGGAGCGAATTCAAAACCTCAAGCCTGCGCCGGAGGAGGACATCCAGGCCCTTGAACAGTTGGTTAAGAAAAAATACGGCTGTTCCCTCCCTCCGTCCTACAAGCTGTATTTACAGAAGATGGGCGAGGAGGACAGCAATATCCTCTCCCGGCATATGGGCTACGACTTGAAGGACTGTCAATCGTTTCGTAATATGGCTGACGGAACAAAATATTGGATTGACTTTACATTTCGTACCTTTACATTTCGCGGTGAGATCATTAAAACCATTGAGGAAGTCGTTGAACACCGCACCCCTGGCCACCCGCCGTTTTGGATTTTTTTCTATGAGGCTTTGGCGGAATTAACCTACGGCTTTTCACCTGCTACAGACGAGCCGGACGAACTTATTATGACGGTAGGCTGGCACTTCTGTTATCCCCATGATACCTTTTCAAAACTGCTGTTTTTCTGTGCGTACTGTGATTTGTGGAGATGGGTATTGGTCAATGGCAGGGCAATGAAATATAAAGCGGATACCTTTTCTTCTGGACTTTCCTGTCTTCATGTATTACTGTTCCATGCAGACTGCCCGCCAGAGTGGACTGTAATTGGACAGGCGCCTTTGGCGGCGTTTTTGCGGGAATTGGAGGAGAAGTATTCCCTGGAGCCCTGCTGGTTCAGCGGCAAGAAGGAGTTTTGCCTATTTGACCTGGAAAACTGCCCCACGGAAGAATTGTACCCATTCAATCGATATGTGGCCTTTCATGCTGATTTTGGTCTGACAATCTGCATCGAGTATTATGAGCCGGAGATCCAGGTCGTCATATTCAGTGAGGATCTGTCCCTCACCAAGCAAATTTCAGACGCAATTTTGGAGCAAACAAGGCTGGAAGAGGACTCCGTAAATTTCAGGCAGTTGGATTGGGAGCAAGTTCCAAGCTGGTTGACTTTTAATTCCTGGTAATTGCTACAATATTAGAGAGCAAGTATCGACCCGTGGCCCAAATTTCGCTCCGCTCATTTGTCCCCCCTGGTCTGATACTTGTTGGGGTTGCCACCCCAAACCCGCCTTTGACCGGCGCTCCGCGCCGGTGTTGTGGCGCAGCCGCGCCACAAAAATCCGTCAGCCTCGCCCGTTGCGGTCTCGCCTGACCGAGCGGAAAACGGAGGCCGTTTCCGCAATCGCCGCAGAGCGGCGCACCCGCCGGAACAGTACACCCGCTTTGCGTCTGTACTGTTCCATCGGGTCAGAAAGGAATACGACAAAAGTAGACACCAAAACGCATTGACAATGCTTTTCGTTCGCCCTATAATAGCCTTAACGATGAGCGATATAAAAAGTGAATATCAGTAAAATTCTCTGCACCCAGATGGTCTTGACCACCTGGGTGCATTGTGTTTTCCAAAGCCTGATGTTCCCTTCTCCATCGCGTAACACATCGCCCATGACAACTGAATATGGAAAACTTGAAAGGTGTATAATGGGCGAACTATACCCTAAAGGGAACTTTGAAACAGGAGGTAAAATGATTGTCCAAACGCTACAACACGCCCCACCGCACCCGCATTATCAAGACCCGTGTCACCGAGGAAGAACACGCCGACTTCATGGAGCGCCTGACCGCCTACGGCATGAGCCAGTCCGAATTTATCCGGCAGGCGATCACCGGCGCGACGGTCAAGCCCATCATCACCGTGTCCCCCATCAATGACGAGCTGCTTGCCGCTGTTGGTAAGCTGACCGGGGAGTATGGGAAAATCGGCGGCAACCTCAATCAGATTGCCCGCTATCTGAACGAGTACGGAACGCCGTACAACACTCTTTCCACAGAGGTTCGGGCGGCGCTGTCCGACCTCGCTGCCCTCAAGTTCCAGGTGCTTCGGGAGGTAGGTGAAGCCATTGGCAACACTGAAACATTTAAGCTCTAAAAATGCCGACTACGGCGCGGCGGAGCAGTACCTCACTTTTGAGCATGACGAATTTACCGGAAGGCCCATCCTGGACGAGAACGGGCGGCTTGTTCCCCGCCAGGACTACCGCATTTCTTCTTTGAATTGCGGCGGGGAGGACTTCGCCGTGGCCTGTATGCGGGCCAATCTCCGCTATGGAAAGAACCAGCGGCGGGAGGACGTGAAAAGCCATCACTACATCCTGTCCTTTGACCCCAGGGACGGCCCCGACCACGGTCTGACGATGGACAAGGCCCAGGCGTTGGGGGAGCGGTTCTGCGCCGAGCAGTTCCCCGGACACCAAGCCCTGGTCTGCACCCACCCGGACGGCCACAACCACAGCGGCAACATCCACGTTCACATCATCATCAACTCCCTGCGGGTGGCCGAGGTGGAGCGCAAGCCGTACATGGACAGGGCCAGCGACACCCAGGCCGGAGCCAAGCACCGCTGCACCGCCGCCGCTATGCGCCACTTCCGGGCCGAGGTCATGGAGCTGTGCCAAGGGGCGGGGCTGTACCAAATCGACTTGCTGGGCGGGAGCAAAAACCGTGTCACCGAGCGCGAATATTGGGCGCAGAAGAAAGGGCAGCTTGCTCTGGACACCGAGAACGCTGCCCAGGGTAAACCGCCCACCAAGTTTGAAACAGACAAGGAGAAACTGCGCCGGGAGATACGGGCCGTTCTCGCTATTGCCGTCAGCTTCGAGGACTTTGCCCAGCGATTGTTGCAGCAGGGCATCACCGTCAAGGAGAGCCGGGGCCGGTTGTCCTACCTCACCCCCGACCGGGCCAAGCCCATCACCGCCCGAAAGCTGGGGGACGAGTTCGACCGCGCCGCCGTCGGTGCCGCTCTGGAGCGCAACGCCGCCCGTCCCAGCCGGGGAGCCAAGCCCAGCATCCGGGAGCAGCTTCGCCAGCCCCAGGGCGTTCAGCGTATGGTGGACATTGAGGCCAAGAAAGCCCAGGGCAAGGGCATCGGCTATCAGCGGTGGGCCTCCACCTTCAATCTGAAACAGGCGGCGCAGGCCCTCAACCTCTACACCGAGCATGGCTTTTCCTCGCCGGAGGAATTGGACGCCGCTGTGTCCGCCGCCTTTGCCGCTGTGCATGACAGCTCTGCCAAGCTAAAGCCCATCGAAACGGCCTTGAAAGAGAAAAAGGAGCTGCGGCGGCAAATCATCATCTACCGGGACACCAAGGCTGTCCGGGAGGGCCTTGCCGCACAGAAACCACCCAAGGCCCGCGCCGCTTACCGGCAGGAGCATGAGGCCGACCTGCTCCGCTCCGAGGCCGCTGTTCGTTTCTTCAAGGCCAAGGGCATCACCAAGCTGCCCACCATCAAACGGCTGACTGCGGAGATCGAGGCCCTGCTGTCCGAGAAGAACGCCGGGTACACCGAGTACCATGACCGCAAGCGGCAGGCGGACGAGCTGCTGACCGTCAAGCGGAACATCGACCAGGTGCTTCACGGCGCACCCAGCCAGCGGAGGGACGAGCATGACCGATAACATCATCCGGCTGGACTACCACCAGTACCGGGCCGTCCGGCGGTTGGTTCATGACTGCTGCAATTACCAGGACGGCAACTGCCTCCTGCTGGACGATGGCGAGGAATGTGTCTGCCCGCAGAGTATTTCCTACTCACTGAATTGCCGTTGGTTTCGGGCGGCGGTGCTGCCCCTGGACGAAAGCCTGTGCGCCGCTCTGCTCCACCGCCGGGAAAGAAAAAAGTGCGTCCTGTGCGGCGGCTGGTACATCCCAAAATCCAACCGGGCCAAATACTGCCCGGATTGCGCCAAGGAGGGAGAACGGCGCAAGACCTGTGAGCGGGTGCGCCGCCACCGGGCCGCTATGTAACGGTTTAGGCCCTTGAAAAGCCCGGTATCACGGGACTTTTGGGCCGTCCTCAATGGAGGGCTGTATGTTACCATTCCAAGCCTCAAAAACGGCCCTATGAATGCTACAACAAAAATTTGAAAGGAGCCGCCTATGACCGACACCCCCAGCAAGACCAAGACCACCCGCCGCCCGGACTGCGTGACTGAAATCCGCATGGGCAACACCGTCCTCACCGTTTCCGGCTACTTCAAGCAGGACACCACCGACACCGCCGCCGACAAAATGGCGAAAGTCCTGGAGGCCGAGAGCCGCTGCCAGACCCACCACGGTCTGTGACCTCCTGCCGGTAGTCCCGCGATAATCCCAGGCTCGAAAATGCCGCTAAACTTTTTCTTGTAAAGAAGTAAAAAGCACTATACAACCGCCCCGGCCTGTGCTATACTGTTGCCATCGGAATAGCGGGACCGGGGCTGTCGGAATGGAGGAACGATGTTAAGACAGCAAGCCACTCAAGCCCCTATCACCGCCTTGTACTGCCGCCTCAGCCGCGACGATGAATTGCAGGGCGAGTCAAATTCAATCAGCAATCAAAAACGCATCCTCGAAAGCTACGCCCGTGAGCATAGCCTGATGCCCTATCAGTTTTTCGTGGATGACGGATGGAGCGGAGCCAACTTCCAGAGGCCCGGCTTCACCGAGATGATGGACGCTGTGGAGAGCGGCGCGGTCAAGACGGTCGTGACGAAAGACCTCTCCAGGTTGGGACGGAATTATCTGCAAGTGGGCCTATTTACAGAAATTACCTTTCCAAAGAAAGGCGTCCGCTTCATCGCCATCAATGACGGCGTGGACAGCGCCCAGGGCGAGAACGACATGAGCGCCCTGCGTAACCTGTTTAACGAGTGGATGGTTCGGGATACAAGCAAGAAAATCAAGGCAGTATTCAGAGCGAAAGGAGCAAGCGGTATGCCGATCACAAGCCAGCCGGTCTATGGCTATTTGAAAGGCCCGGACAGACATTTCATCGTTGACCCGGAGGCCGCGCCGGTGGTAAAGCAGATATTCAGTTTGTGCCTCGCCGGGAACGGCCCCACCAAGATTGCCCGGATGCTGACCGAGCAGAACATCCCCACGCCGGGGACGATGGAGTACCGGCGCACCGGCAGCACCCGCCGTTACTACCCGGACTACCCTTGCAAGTGGTCGAGCAACACCGTGGCGCACATCTTGGAACGCCGGGAATACCTGGGCCATACCGTCAACTTCAAGACGGAGAAGGTGTCCTACAAGGTCAAGACCAGCGTCCTCAACCCGGAGGACAAGGTGATGGTCTTTGAGCATACCCATGAGGCCATCATTGACGAGCCCACCTGGGAGCGAGTGCAGGAGCTTCGCAAACAGCGCAAGCGACCCAACCGTTACGGCGAGGTTGGCCTGTTCTCCGGCCTGTTGTTCTGCGCCGACTGCGGCAGCGTCATGTACCAGCAGAGGTATGAAACGGACAAGCGGCGGCAGGACTGCTACATCTGCGGCAGCTACAAGAAGCGCACCGCCGACTGTACGGCGCACTTCATCCGCACCGACCTTCTGACGGCGGGCGTGACCGAGAATTTGCGGAAAGTCACCAGCTACGCCGCCAAGCATGAGGCCCGGTTTATGAAGCTGTTGATGGCGCAGAACGAGGACGGCGGCAAGCGGAAGAACGCAGCCCGCCGCCGGGAGCTGGAGGCGGCGCAGAAGCGCATCGGGGAATTGAACGGCATCTTCAAGCGTCTGTATGAGGACAGCGTGAGCGGGCGCATTACGGACGAGCGTTTCATGGAGCTGTCTGCCGATTATGAGCAGGAGCAGGCCACGCTGAAAGCCCGTGTCACCGAGTTACAGGCGGAGCTGGGTCAGGCGCAGGAGGCCGCTGTGAACGTGGAGAAGTTTATGGCAGTCGTTCGGAAGTACACCAGCTTCGAGGAATTGACCCCCACTCTCCTGCGGGAGTTCGTGGAGAAAATCGTGGTGCATGAGTGCTGGAAGGACGAGCAGGGAACGCGCCACCAGGACATCGAGATTTATTATTCTTTTGTAGGCAAGGTGGACTTGCCTGACGATTGAGCCAGACCTATCCGGCGAGGCTCCGCCGGATAGTGACGGCAAAAATTTTTAACCTCTCCTTGCTTCTTTATCCGTATTGAGCTAAGTCGCAGGGCATGAAGCACTTGATACCCAAATTGATGTAAAGACAAATGCGTTGTGTATGCCGTAGTTTTTGGAGTAGAATTACAACAGGGTATTGTGTTTTCTCAATGATGGCGCTATAATAGTTAATAAACCATAGTGCCAGGGCCGTTACTACAGCCTTTGGCCTGGAAAGGTGAGAAACGACTATGAAAATCAGCTACAAACCGCTGTGGAAAACACTGATCGACAAGAACATGAGCAAGAAAGATTTACGGCTCCAGGCGCATTTGACAACGAATCATATCGCGAACATGGGTAAGGGAGAGCATATCTCCATGCAAACCCTTATCAAGATTTGCGAAACTCTGAGCTGCGATGTTACTGTAAGCAGTCAAGTAAAATGGGCCAAATTTCGCCACAAAGTATACCAGTGCCGGGGCGAGGTTTCGCCAGGAAG
>JBCLRG010000078.1:0-6471 GCA_041223955.1 Oscillospiraceae bacterium 38-13
CCGGTTCGGAGGCGAGTACACCGAAACCTGCCTAAGTGATTTCGTAAGGCGCGGGGTACTTAGCCTACAAATCGCCCGCAGCGTCAACACCGGGATTGCCAAGGTGGAGGACGCACGCCGGGGGCTGTGTCTGTTGGATCAGGTTTACGAGCTGATGTACCAGATCGCGAGGAAGTAGTGGCTGTTACCAAAATACTCGCCCGGAACGCCCGACTGGATCAGGCCATCCAGTATGTGCTAAACGGAGATAAAACAGATCACCAAATTCTCACCGCCCATCAGAACTGCGATCCAGGTCGGGAGTACCGTCAGATGATGGACACTAAGCGGGACGTTGGGAAAATGGATGGCCGACAGTGCTATCACATCATCCAGTCCTTCAAGCCGGGAGAAGTTTCCCCGGAACTGGCTCTGGAAATCGCCAAGGAATTCGCTGCCGAATATCTGCCGGATTATGAGGTGGTCATCGGCACCCACGTTGATAAAGACCATATCCACTCCCATCTGGTTTTCAATTCCGTGAACGCTCAGACCGGGGAAAAATATCATGTCTCGACACAAGAATATTACCGTCAAATCCAGGCCATCTCCGACCGGCTGTGCCGGGAGCATGGCCTGTCTGTCATCATGGAGGGCCAGCCCTCCCAGGCGGTCAGTTACATCGAGTGGCTCCGCCGATCCAAGGGCCAGCCCACCTTCCGCTCCATGCTGGAGGCTGACCTACGGACGGCCATCGAGGACGCCAACGACCTGGGTCACTTTTTCATGCTTGTGGAGCATATGGGCTACGAGATTAGCCATGGGAACCGGCTGGGTTTCCGACTGCGGGGGCAGGAGCGATTCATGATCCCAGGCCGGAGGAATCCGCTGTTCACCGAGGATGGCATCCAGGCCGCCATCCAGGGAAATATGGAGGCTGTCGAATCTGGGGATCGGCCCGCCGTAATTTACCGAACTCCATACAGGTCATTCAAAAAGCACCCGAAATATACAGGCTTTATGGCGCTGTATGTCCATTACCTCTATGTTTTAGGCAAAATTGAGCAGCGGCAGTACCCACCCAGGATGACGCCCAGGCTTCGCAAGGAGGCCATACGCTTTGACCGCTATCGGGAGCAGTTTGCGTTCCTCCGGGAAAATGGGATTTCCACGCAAGAGGACATGGCAGTATTCCAGACCCGTACAGAAGAAACGCTGGCCAGCCTGACCAAGAAACGCATGATTCTCAATGTGCGGAAAAAACGCCGAAAAAAGCTGTATGGCGCTCTGACAGATGTGGAGTCTCTGACCCAGGCCAAGGCGCTTTACGAGGAGGGCCTGTCCGGCATGGAAACGGAGTTTTCTCAATACATGGAAGCTGCGGCTGTTCTGGAGCATTGCGGTATTCCCCGTGAGCGGCTTACAGCGGAAAAGGCTGAATTATATGAGCAGTTGGCCCAGGTCAATCAGGAAATCCGCGCGGCACGAAAAAAGCTGGCGCTGTGCAAAGAAATTCAGGACCGTCTGCCTCAGATAGAGCAGACGATAGAGAATATGGAAACCAGAGGAGCCATAAAACATGACCAGCACAGAGGGCGCTGAAACCGCCGTTTCCGGGCCTTTGAGAACGGTGCGAGCCCCAGGACACCTCCTAACCCACCTAACCACCAAACACCCCCACAAAACGCGCCGTGTAGGCCGTTGTAACGAGAAAAGGAGGCATCGCCATTATTAAACTAAACCGCAGTCTGGCCGACCAGGTCTTTGGGATCGGTCGCTACAGGTATTCAAAAGATGGGCAGTTATACTTTGTTCATGGAAAGAACCGCATCAAAGTTACGGAACATTTTCCATCTACCGGAAAGCCGATGAATTTATTGCTGGAGGATTTGATTCAATTTTCCGCAAAACAGCAGGACGATGAAATCCGTCCGGCCTGTTAGGGAAAAGCGCTGGATATCTGCCCACGCTTATGGTATTGTTGGTGCCGTAAGCGTGGGTTGTTTCAACCAAAGGAGGGTCGTTTTTTGAAACAACCGATTTATAACACAGCGCTCTATCTCAGACTCAGCCGCGACGATGAGCAGCAAGGGGACAGCGGCAGTATCCAGACGCAGCGCATGATGCTTCGTGACTATGCCCAGACCCATGGCCTCAATGTAGTATCCGAGTATGTAGACGATGGCTGGTCAGGCACGAACTATGACCGCCCCGGCTTCCAGAAGATGATCGATGACATTGAGGACGGGAAAATCAACTGCGTAGTTACGAAAGATTTATCTCGTCTGGGCCGCAATTACATCATGACAGGCCAGTACACAGAAATCTATTTTCCCAGCAAGGGTGTGCGTTACATTGCCGTGAACGACAATGTGGACACGCTCAATGGGGAGAGTGAGCTGGCCCCATTCTTAAACAGTAGACAAGGCCTGCTTGTAATGCCACTTATATGCAGGTTTAATCAAAATTTAGCTAATTTGCTGTAAATTCATCTTATAAATTGGCTATAATCACATATCTTTGATATGTTATAGTGCAGGCTTGGGTGAGGTCATTCTCGCCTAAACCTGCTTTTATTTATGTTTAAGAAAGTGAGGTCACCATGAAACTTCCGTATGGCTATGTTTTAGTTAATGAGGAAATTGTTGTACATGAAGAAAAGGCGGATGCTGTCCGCAGCATATTTGAATACTATCTTGCTGGTGCCAGTTTGGGCAAGATTGTGGATATGCTTCATGCAAAAGGCATCCCATCCCCTTCTGGTAATCCGAAATGGGGCAGAGCGGCGGTGGACAAACTCCTATCCAATGCAAAATATATTCCCATTGTTGGCATGAGGACATATATGGATGCCCAATTCGAACGGGAGCGCCGATGCAATGTGGATTATGACAAGGCTGGCCATCCCAGAAAAACAACCAGATATCAATCTCCAGCCCGTTAATAAATTAAGGCTATTCAAATCCCGTTTTTTCTGCTATACTGTCAGAAAAAAGGGAGAACTGGATCATGACACCGGAAGAAATGAGTGATTTATATATACGCATTGCATTCCATTATGAGTCTACGGTTGATCGGCTTCTTGGGAAGGGACTATTAGATAAAGACTCTGTAGACTATCACAGAAAGACCTTTTACGATTCGCTGGATGAAGAAAAGCTGCGGACATCCCAAACGATTGGAAGTCAGATTGAAATTATGCAGCGCTATGTGAGAGCCATGGTTTGTGGAGTTATGGTTTCATTGACAAAAATAGCGAAACAATACACAGATGATTCTCCTGGATATGTCATTCAAAGCTGGATGCGGAGCCGCAATACTTTGGAGTTCCTCCGCCAATGGGAAAATGACATGAACGGAGGATTTGATGACAGGGCCTGCGAGGAGCTGATTCATGAGGCACATACAACATCGCTGACCGTTACTCCATCTTTGTGGATTCGGCGGACGCACGCTGTTGGGATATATGTAAAACAGGGCAAAGGCGGGGGCGTGAGTGCTTACCCTGAGATTGCGGCAGACTTCCGCTTATGGCTTGATCCGACAGAGAGATTAGCCTTAGTGAGAATGGTGCGGGAGATAAAAACCGACACAAGGGCAACATAATCAAATTTATTCTTATAACAAATCTAAAAGTGGTTAGTAGAGATATACCTGAAAATATATAAAGGACGGGACATAAAATGAACAGCAATATTACCATTAAAGACATTAATATCGATTTTTCTAAATATTTTACAAGTAAGGGTATTTCATGTGATACACAATCAAAACTGAACAATACAGATATCTTGGCGGTTCCTACCGCTTACGGGGATCATGAATTCTATTTTGCGCAAGAAACTATTGATTTTTTAAAGTACTGTCGAGGGAAGTCTCCAGAGCATTCTTTTGGTGTATTAGCAGAAGATGATATTCAGATTCGATCTCTTCATTCATTTGATATATGGATGCCTGTTATTTGGGTGGCCTCCAGTATACTGTTGCCGTTTGCTATTAATATGGTAAGCAGTTATATATGGGAAAAATTAAAAGGTCGGGAAAATGAGCCGTCCAAAGTAGATGTAATGTTTATTCTAAAAAGTGGTGATACAGAGAAGTCTATTCATTATTCCGGGGATGCCAAAACATTTAAAGAAACATTTGAAAAAATAGATTTGAATAATATGTGAGGGAGCAATGCTAAACTACTTTTATGGATATAAAATACTCCCTGAAGTATCTGTCATCTGCTCAAAACTTGATATATTAAAGCGGCGAATTAGTTCATCCAATTATGAACAATCTTTTGAAGAGTACAATGAATGTAAAACTTTATTTGATGCAGTAAAAGAACGGGCTATTAGAGGTAATAATGAGCAGTTGGCAAATGCTCAACTTATATACAAACTCTATTTTAAAACTTTTTGCCACCTATCAGCTTATTTTAAATTGTTGGATGAGCATAAATATAAATTGTCATGGGATGCCCTACAGGACTGTTTTGATGCCATAAAATGTGTGGGGAGATATTTAGAAATTAACGCCCGGAAGGAACTTCCGAATCTTTATGAATTGTTGGAGGGCTATGAAGGGCTTTATCCATACAATGTATTTGGTAGTAGCGAATATATTATTAGTAAATCACACTGTAGTATTTGCGGAAAGTCCATGCAGAGTTTAGATTGCCCGCACATCAAAGGAAATCTTTATTATGGAAGCATTGCAAGAGAAATCGTTGATGAAATTCAAGAGTTGCAGGCCGTGTGTTTAGTTAGTCATCCAGAGGATAAACGATGTGTAATTGAAGTGGCCGATGACAACAGAAGTGAGGTCGAAAAATTCTCAAGGCTTGACCAATTTCTATCTCTTGGCCTGCCCCATCTTCAAAAATTCTCTATTAAGGCGGTAACAGAATTACGTGAACGAAAGGACATAGTTAAGGTTGGCAGGAATCAACTATGTCCATGTGGCAGTGGAATGAAATTTAAGAAGTGCTGCGGAAAAGAGTTATTTTACCGGCATACACGATATATTGTTACGCCGAAAGAATTTATTTCATTGGAATAGAAACTTATTTTTGCAATCTTTGGTTGTCGTCTCATATCCTTTGATGCACATAGAAATTCATCGTAATATGATAGATTTCTATGTGCATCTTTTTTCTCTACAGAAGGAATATTCTCAACGAGATGCACGCTCGCCAGACCAGTAAGAAGGTAAAGGCCGCCCTGAAAGCCCGCCGGATGAACGGCGCTCACATCAGTTCATTCGCGCCATTGGGCTATCGGTGGAACCCGGAACAAAAAGGTCATCTGCTGGTGGACCCAGAAACGAAGTGGATTGTGGAAAAGATCTTCGACATGGCTGTCCACGGGATGGGTGCGGCAAAGATCATGAAAGCGCTGATTCGGGAAAAGGTTCCGACTCCCGGATATATCCACTACGTCAGAGAGGGCGCTTATGCGCACATCTATCAAAACGCACCTGAAAAAGCGCGATACGCATGGAATGAAACGAAGATTAGGCTCATTTTAACAGACGAAAACTATCTTGGCAACAGTATCCACAACAAAACGTCCGTCAAATCTTTCAAATTGAAGAAACAGACCAGGAATCCTGCCTCGGAGTGGGTTCGCGTGGAGGGAACTCACGAGGCCATCATCAGCAGGGATGTGTTTGATCAGGTGCAGAAACAGATCGTCAGCCGCCGCAGGCAGCGGAGGGATGGCACGACACAGATATTCGCTGGTCTGGTCAAGTGCGCGGACTGCGGATGGACGATGCACTTCGCAAGGCAAAACAAGGGAAACCATCCAGGCTATTTCTCCTGCGGCACCTACAGCAAAAAGGTGGACGAGTGTACCATGCACTTTATCAGCTACAACACGCTGTACGCCTATGTACTGGAACGGCTGCAATTCTGGTCATCTATGGCGCAGAAGGATGAGCGGCAGCTCTTGGAACGGCTGCTTCAAAACGGCAATAAAGAACGGCAGGCAGAGAAGAAAAAGTGGGAGGCCGAACTCAGGAAAGCCGAAAAGCGCCGTAAAACCGTCAATGACCTTTTTGTAAAGATGTATGAGGACTGGTCGGCAGGCCGCATCACGGAGAGCAACTTCAATCTGCTGTCTGAGCGGTACCAAGCGGAGCAGACGGAACTGGATGATAAGATCGCATCGCTGAAATCGGCCATAGAAAATGACAAACAGTCCGCTGAGGATGCTGAGAAGTGGGTCAAGCTCATCCGGCAGTACAGCGAGATCACCGAACTGGATGCCCCCCTGCTCAACACCCTGATTGAGAAAATCTTGGTTCACGAAGGGAAACGGGGACCGGATGGCATTCGGGAGCAGGAAGTGGAGATTTTCTACCGTTTCGCAGGTAAAATCGACATCTGAAAATACTTTTACGGTACATCCCTAACTATGATTAACGGATGCGGACCTCTCCCTGGTGCCCAAGACCATCTCCGATGGCGGGCGGAGCCTGACCCTGGCGGATGTGCAGTGG
>JBCLRG010000079.1:0-2500 GCA_041223955.1 Oscillospiraceae bacterium 38-13
TGTGTTGGCGCCACCTATCTTCCCGGGCCGTCGCCAGCCAAGTATTGTGGGCAGAAACGAGCTTAACTACCGTGTTCGGAATGGGAACGGGTGGACCCTCGTTCTAATCAGCACCAACTTGCTCGTCGCAAAGTCCGCTTGGCTCCGTTTCCACCTTCGGTGAAAACTACGTCCACTCCCTTGCTCCTCGCTTTCCTCGGAAAACACTTCGTTGGTTTTCCTCAGAATCATAGAGAAAAAGCTTTCGGACTTGCGCCGTATGTTAACTGGGTAAGACCCAGACAACAAACTCATTATATGACGCTTCTATTTACTTGTCAAGTACTTTCTTCTTTGAGAAAGTGGTGACCCGTACCGGATTCGAACCGATGTTAACGGCGTGAGAGGCCGCTGTCTTAACCACTTGACCAACGGGCCGCGTCGTCGGGGCGAAATCCGCTCCGTTCCGTTTCCGCCTTCCGGCGAAAACTGCACTCCGCTCCTTTGCCCCTCCTCTTCCTCAGCAAACACTTCGTTGGTTTGCTTCGGAGTTTTTACGGAGGACGGGGGACGAAAGGACGTGGGTAGGGATGCTTGCCTGAGGGGTTCTCTGAACCAGGTGTATCCCCTGGATACACCCAGCTCAGAACTGGTGCACCTTCACGGACTCGAACCGGGGACCCACTGATTAAGAGTCAGTTGCTCTACCAACTGAGCTAAAGGTGCATACCTATTCCGGTACACTGCCTGCACCCTCAAAACCGAACAATGTGATTACTCATTTTTTCAGGCCGCCTGCATGTTCTTTGTAGGTCAAGCCCTCGGGCTATTAGTACCGGTCAGCTCCATACATTACTGCACTTCCACCTCCGGCCTATCAACCAGGTAGTCTTCCTGGGCCCTTACCTCTTTAAGAGTGAGAGATCTCATCTTAGGGGGAGTTTCACGCTTAGATGCTTTCAGCGTTTATCTCGTCCATACGTAGCTACCCAGCTGTGCCGTTGGCACGACAACTGGTGCACCAGAGGTATGTCCATCCCGGTCCTCTCGTACTAAGGACAGCTCCCTTCAAATCTCTTACGCCCGCAACAGATAGGGACCGAACTGTCTCACGACGTTCTGAACCCAGCTCGCGTGCCACTTTAATCGGCGAACAGCCGAACCCTTGGGACCGAATCCAGCCCCAGGATGTGACGAGCCGACATCGAGGTGCCAAACCTCCCCGTCGCTGTGGACGCTTGGGGGAGATCAGCCTGTTATCCCCAGGGTAGCTTTTATCCGTTGAGCGATGGCATTTCCACTCACATACCACCGGATCACTAACTCCAACTTTCGTTACTGCTCGACCCGTCGGTCTCGCAGTTAGGCTGGCTTCTGCGTTTACACTCACTGCACGATTTCCGTCCGTGCTGAGCCAACCTTTGAGCGCCTCCGTTACCTTTTAGGAGGCGACCGCCCCAGTCAAACTGCCCGCCTAACAGTGTCCCCCGACCGGATTCACGGCCGCAGGTTAGAAACTCAGCAATCCAAGAGTGGTATCCCACCGGCGGCTCCACACAAGCTGACGCCCGTGCTTCCATGCCTCCCACCTATCCTGTACATGAATTACCGAATTCCAGTATTAAGCTGCAGTAAAGCTCCATGGGGTCTTTCCGTCTAGTTGCGGGTAACTGGCATCTTCACCAGTACTACAATTTCGCCGGGCGGGCTGTTGAGACAGTGCCCAAATCATTACGCCTTTCGTGCGGGTCAGAACTTACCTGACAAGGAATTTCGCTACCTTAGGACCGTTATAGTTACGGCCGCCGTTTACCGGGGCTTCAATTCAGTGCTTCTCCTTGCGGATGACACCTCCTCTTAACCTTCCGGCACCGGGCAGGCGTCAGCCCATATACGTCATCTTTCGATTTAGCATAGACCTGTGTTTTTGGTAAACAGTTGCTTGGGCCTATTCTCTGCGGCCTCTTTCGAGGCTCCCCTTTTTCCGAAGTTACGGGGTCAACTTGCCGAGTTCCTTAACAACCCTTCTCCCGTTGGCCTTAGGATTCTCTCCTCATCTACCTGTGTCGGTTTGCGGTACGGGCGCCTTAGCATACGCCAGAGCTTTTCTCGCCTCTGAGCATCACCGACTTCGCTACTATATTTCGCTCCCTTTCGCCCGGGTCAACCAACGCCCGGGTTCGGTTATCTCAAAGTGTCCCTCTGGTTTAAGTTTCGGCGGCTACGGAATTTCTACCGTATGTGCATCGACTACGCCTTTCGGCCTCGCCTTAGCTCCCGGCTTACCTTGGGCGGACGAACCTTCCCCAAGAAACCTTAGATTTTCGGCCATTATGATTCCCACATAATTCTCGCTACTCATTCCGGCATTCTCACTTCTGTACAGTCCACCGCTCCTTCCGATGCGACTTCACCCCGTACAGAACGCTCCCCTACCACTGCCCTTGCGGACAATCCCAAGCTTCGGTTGCATGCTTAGCCCCGTTACATTTTCCGCGCAGAGTCACTCGACCAGTGAGCT
>JBCLRG010000080.1:0-6181 GCA_041223955.1 Oscillospiraceae bacterium 38-13
CTTCCTGGCGAAACCTCGCCCCGGCACTGGTATACTTTGTGGCGAAATTTGGCCCATTTTACTTGACTGCTTACAGTTGAAAGCAATTCGGTCAGGATTGGCTCATCATCAACGATTAAAATTCGATATACCATGCAGACACCTCCATTTTTTTCATTATACGGGGAAAAGTCAAAATTCCGTCAAGGTCATACACTATTCTTCAAGAATTAGCAGATTTCTATTATAGTTCGCTCTATTAGTACGGAGTACAGGGGACATGGAACAAAGGGATGGGTAATGTAGCAAGTATATGATATACTCTTTAAGAAGCCCTTTGCCGTCCAGTCACGCTCTCAAACCGTCCAGTCACGTCAACCGGCTTTACTCCAGCGCCCATATGAACGAATAAATACATAGAGGAATATCAACATGATAAAAATAGCGATTTGTGATGATGAAGCCAATATCCGTGCCTATCTCATTTCACTGATCCGGGCGCAGTCCTGCCCCTGTGAGATCGTGGAGTACGCTTCTGCCGACGACTGCCTTGCAGACACCCAAGAAATTGACCTGCTCTTTCTGGATATAGAGCTGACCACCGACCGACCCGGCCTGGACGGTATGGCCCTGGCCGGTCAGATCAGGGAGCGTACAACCGGGACACAGCCGGTCATTATCTTTGTGACCGGCTATGAGCGGTATGTATTCGATGCCTTTGACGTGGGGGCGTTCCAATACCTGCTGAAGCCGGTGGACGAGGAAAAGTTTGCCAAGGTCTTTTCCCGCGCGGTTGCACAAATCGGAACTGCCAGGGAAAAACCGGGGCGTGTGCTGACGCTCCAATCCGCCAACA
This sequence comes from Oscillospiraceae bacterium 38-13, assembly GCA_041223955.1. Lineage (GTDB taxonomy): Bacteria > Bacillota > Clostridia > Oscillospirales > Oscillospiraceae > Oscillibacter. The sequence continues at coordinate 836 of JBCLRG010000080.1, forward strand.
CCAGCAAAACCGTACCGCTGGACAGCATCTACTACATCGAAAGCAGCAATCATAAGGTCGAGCTGCATTTGAAGAATGGCGAATTTGTCTGCTATGCAAAAATCGGAGATTTGGAGCTGGAACTGCAAGACCAGTTTTTCCGCATCCACAAGGGCTATTTGGTCAATCTCGCCTATGTGGCCGGGTACAGCAAAACGGAAGTGACACTGACAAATGGGGAACGGCTTTTGCTCTCAAAGTATAAGTACCAAGACTTTGTAAAAGCGTATCTCCATTTCTTGAAAAAAGGAGCGGGCCTATGAGTGAAACAGGATTCCGCATTTTCAACAGTGCTTTTTCTGCTGGGGCAGAACTGACCTACGCAGTCCTGCTCACCGCCTTTTTCAAGCCATTTATCCCCTCCCAGGGCCGGAAGTGGCGAAAGCTGCTCCTTGTATTTTCCGTCTACATCCTGTTTGAGATCGTCTGCAACTGGGCCGCGCTCCCGCAAGGTTCTTTCGGGCTGATTTTGACGACGCTGCTACTGGCGGTGTCAAAATGGATCGACTTGGAAAAGCCCTTTGTATTCCTTCTGACGATGCTCTACTTCAACACCAGGATTTCCAGCGGTCTGATGCTGCAAAGTCTGTACTTCATTGTGGAGCGGTCACTTCCTATCCAGCAGGAGCACCCGGAGGCGGTCTATCTTCGGTCTTCAATCCTGTTGATGCTGCTTCTGTTGTCCCATGCTGCTATGCTGGCTGTTATGCTCTACGCCCTCCAGCGTCAGATGCGGAAACAGCGTATGACGCTCCATCGTTGGGAGCTGTGCTATATCAGCTTGGTGCCAACGGCGGGGATTTTGTTCGGGCAGGTAATCTCCCGGCTGCTGATCGAGTTCAAGGACGGCGTTCTGCTCCAGCTCTATGAGCGTCACCCGGCGTTTCTGGCGGTAATCCCGGTACTGGCCCTGTTGTTCTACGCCGGGGCCTACCTAACCATTGCCTTTCAGCAGGGTATGGCGGCGCTCCGGGAGGAACAGGCCACCCACTACATGGAGTACCAGCAGACACAGGCAATCCGAGCGCGTATCCATGAGACGGAACAGTTCTATACCCGCATCCGTGGGCTGAAACACGAAATGCGGGGCCACCTGACCAACATCAAGGGTCTGGCGCAGAGCGGCGAGTACGCCAGCCTGGATGACTATATCGCCCGGATGAACGAGAGTATCAGCGACTTTGAATTGACGCTTCAAACGGGAAACCCGGTCACGGATGTGATCGTCAACGATACACGACGGCGGAGCCTTGATTTGGGCATCCGCTTTCAAATGGATTTCCATTACCCGGAGCCGGGGGCCTATGACGCCTTTAACGTGGGTATCATCCTGCAAAATCTTCTGCAAAATGCGTTGGAGGCTTGCGAGAAGGTCAGCGAGGGTGAGCGGTTTATTATACTGACCGGAAAGAGAAAAGGGCGTTTCTTTCTGCTCGAGGTCAAAAACTCTTTTGCGGGCGAGGTGGTATTCGGACAGGACGGTTTGCCTGTCACAACGAAAAAAGAGGATGTTCCCATGCACGGCATCGGCCTGTCCAACGTGCGCCGGGAGGCGGAGAAGTATATGGGAGAATTGGAGCTGAAAATGGATCAGCAGATATTCTCCGCAACTGTTTTATTGCAGGAAAGGAGCAGTTTATGAGCAGTATCATCCAACCGAATTATGGGACAAGAGTACATAGTGCCCCCACAAAATCCCGCGAGGCAAAGCAGACCGGGACACAGGGCAACAGCTTCATGGATATGGCGGAGCAGGCCAGCCGGGGCAGGATGGACACGCTGACAACCGGCATAAGCGGCCTTATGGGTATGGCGGGTTTGCCTACCGGCCTGATGATGGATTTGTCGGTGCGGGCTACCGGGCAGGTTCAGGCAGGGAGTGTGGAGGCAACAGAAGCAACGGAGGCTCCTTCTCTGGAAACCATGCTGAAAGCCAAATATCCCAACATCCATTATCACGTCTTTGATGCCAGCAGCGGCTATTGGAGAACAAGAAACGACTATCCCCACTACCTGCTGTACCAGGACGGGGACAAAGCCCAGGAAACACTGGAGAATTGGCAGCCAACCGGGGCTAATCCCTTCTACGGTTCCATAGATGGCAGATTTACTGCTCCGAAAGAGATTCACGCCCTGGGCAACGTCCCGCCTGGGAGTAAGGCTGTGGTCATCCATCCCAAGGTACAGGAGCGCATGGAGCAAGACCCGGCCTACGCCCAAGAGATTTTTGCGAAGATCGACACATGGTTTGCCTTTGACGTGGCACGAAACGAGGCCATCATGCCGGGGAGTACATGGGATATGTCCCAGGCCGTTGCCATCGGAGAGGACGGTAATATTTGTAATGCCTGTTCTTCCAGCGCGGGCGGGGAGATCACCTACTCCAAGAGCAGTTCTGACGATGGAGAAAGCTGGTGGGATTTACGTATGGCCCGCCACGCGGACTTTATGAAGCTGGCGGTGGAAAAGCAGATTGAGCGCCGCATACAGGCATCTCAAATGGCCTCGTCCGCCGCAGCAAAGTCCCAGCTTGCCGCTATGTTGACGGGAGGAAATCTGCGGGAAATTTTCGGCAGCGAGATTGCTGGTATTCCCACGGAAACTGTTCTGGCAATCACACAGGCCCAGGTTTGGGGCGGCGGAGCAATTTTCTGATTATCCCTCTCACAATAAAACGGAAGGACAAGGCACAGTGGGCCTTGTCCTTCCGCTTTCTGTTCAGATAAACTTTGTCAAGGGTAATTTAGAAAAATTTTGTTGTTAAAAAAGCGCACCCTGATTTTGAAATCACGGTGCGCTTCAGATTTTCATTATTCAATTTAGATTTATCAAGATATTCTGATACATAGTATTGTCCAGAATTTCAGGATTTTCACCGATAAACGCTTTCGCGGCATCCTGATCGCCCTGAAGCTGCCACATAAACCAGGCGGTTACATAACCGTCTGCACAGTAAAGCATGTGCTTTTGGTTTCCTCCAAATCAGCAGGATGGTAGGCTACAAATTTCTTCCAATCGCCTGGGGCCTCTGCCTCAATGTGTTTCACCTGGTATTGACCTGCCGCCATATATGCGGCCTCAATTTCACCGCCGGTTTCCACTGTTTTTGTATAATCTTTGGGGAACCATCGGTGCGGTGAAAATTAGGAAAATCAGGATAGCCAGTAACACGATAATCACTAAAATGGCTATGCCAATCATTTTCAAAGCTTTGACTGCAATTTTCATGGCGATACCTCCATGTATTTGTCCAGATATTCTTCGATGGCCTCCATCCACTGTCTGGAGAGGGCGTTATCGTTCTGGAGCCCGTGGCCGGAGTGGGGGAACTCAAAATACTTGAAATCTGCACCGTTCTCCTCCAGGGCGGCCTTCAGCCGCAGAGAGGCCAGGAAGGGCTGCGCCTTGTCGAGAGTCCCGTAGGCCACAACAGTGGGGACGGGGTTCTCCTGCACCCACTCCGCGGCAGCGATGGGCTTCACCTTCTCCAGATAGGAGCCGTCCGCCACCTCCGCGGGGGTAATCTCCGCCCCGGCCATTACGCTGAACAATTCCGCACTGGCCTCGTCGCTCTGGTCCAGGCCAAAGACACCCCAGTCCTCCTGATAGAAGCTGGACGGCCCCACCGCGCCGAAGGTAAACACCACGGGCACCGGGGCCGACCGCCCGTCCCGGTATGCGTAGAGCATGGCCAGGGCGTGGCCCGCCGAGCCACCGGCTACCGCCATTTTTTCGATGGGGTAGCCAGCTTCCTCCGCGGCAGCGACAACACAGGGCATCGCAGCCTTGATCTCATTGGACTGGGAGAGGACACTGGCCTCCGGGTGGGCCTCGTCCCGGAGGGTGTAGTTGATTCCCGCCGCCACATAGCCCTTGGAGCACAGCCAGGAGAGCATTTTCCGGTCCTCCGCCTTGTCGCCCGTGGTGAAGCCGCCCGCGTGGAGATAGACCACCAGGCCGTAGCTCTCTCTGCCGCCGTCCTTCGGGAGGTACAGGTCAAATTTGTTGGCCTCACCCTCCCCGTAGGGCAGATCGGATTTCAATGTCCCCAGTGCATCGCTCCACTGGGCGGAATACGCTTTGGCCCAGGCAGGCTTGGGCTTCACCGCTGCCTTTGCCCTGGGAGCAACGATCCGCTTACCGGAAATGCGCTCCATAATTGCCCTTTCGGAGTAGTCCGCGCCGAGAGAACCACAGCGGACGAACCTCTTACCATTGGGGATTTTGAACGCAAGGTGCTTGCCCCGTTTCACCTCTGCGCCCGCCGCTTTCATGGCGGTGAGGAAGCTGTCAAAATCCTTGCAGCCTTGACCGAGGGCGGTGTCGATAATCTGCGCCAACTGTCCCCGGACAGTTGGCGGTTTATCCTTACCTAACCATGTGCCGTAGCTACCCCGGCTGGGCTTCGGCGCCGCAATTACTGACAGACCATTTTCCAGACACAGCATATCGGAGATTTTACGAATTGCGAATGAGGACCGCCAGAAGTTTCGAAATTTTCTGGTGCAGTCCACACCTCTGCCGGAATATCCATTCATCAAGAGCAACGAAATATCTGTACCATTTTTAACAATCCGGGAAAGCCGATGGACGGTGGAATCTTCTCTACTGCCATCAAAGAAAAGCACCGCGCCCCCGCAGGGCGGGGACGCGGCGGCGATGTGGTGATTCAGGGCTTCTCGGGAGGCAGGTCCTCCTCGGAATCATCCTCCTCGGTGGTGGTCCCGGTAGGGCTGGCGCTGGCCATGGAGGCGTTGACACGTTCGGCTTCCTCAGCGGTAGCCGCCTCAGCTTCGATCAGCGCTTCCTCGATCAGGTTCAGCACGAACTCCCGCTGGGTCAGCTTCCTGCCGGTCCGCTGGCTTTCCCGCTCCAGGTGGGCTTTGATCCGCTGGAAAAGGGTTTCCTGGATTTGGAAGGCCATCGTTCTCGTATTGCCGCTCATAGTTGCCGTACCTCTGTTTTTCTTCAGATTGTAGTATTCGATCAGCAGGTTCGTGATGTATTCGCTGGTGGTCTGGCCCGCCGCCTCTCTGGCCTCGCAGACTTGCGCGTGGAGGCTGAGGGGCACTTGAGCACAGAGGTTCTTTTTCTGTTCCATGCTGCCGTTCTCCTTCCTGTTTGTTGTAACGACAGTATAGTCGGAAAGCATTGAGAAAGCTATTACCAACACCACCGAAAAACGCTGAACACATGAAGCATATGTAACAGTGACGGGGGAGCCGATGAAAAACGAACCACCCGCGGCCCGCCGGGTTTCCGGTACGGCTGCAGGTGGCTTTTTCTTTTTGAAGTAAACTTTTATTA
>JBCLRG010000081.1:0-6011 GCA_041223955.1 Oscillospiraceae bacterium 38-13
GATGACACGATCTACGAAGAGGAAAACCCCAACGTGGACCGGAGCAAGAACGTGGCCCTGGTGGCCCCCGGCTTCGGGACGCCCACCAGCTACCTCCCCGGCTCCGGTGAGTATCTGACGCCCAATCTGGTCCCTGGCGCCCTGAGCGGAGGGATGGTGAATCAGGTAGCCTTTAAGTGACTGCGAGTTTTTTATCACCGACAGTCATGGGACCATGATTGGAGACGCCAACGGAAAATTTGTGACGGACAGCGCCGGGACCATTTTGATCTCCAATATCGCCCCCGGCACCACACTGGTCGCGCGCGAGACCAAGGCCAGGGAGAACTATATCCTGGATGATGTGCCCCAGACTGCTACCATCAAGGCGGGGCAGACCGTCACCCTGGAGTTCCGCAACCAGCCTAAGGGTTCCGTTACGCTCTATAAATTCAGCAGCCTGGACCGCCGGACTCCCTTGGAGGGTGTCGGTTTCAAAATCACCTTTGCGAATGGGCAGGTCGTGGACAACATCGGCGGCAAGCTGTCCTCCAACGGAATTTATTATACCGACTCATCGGGCCAGATCAACATTTCCGGGGTGACCGGCACACTGGTATTTACAGAAGTTTCCAGTATTCCGGGCTATCTCATCGACGAAAACCGCAAGAGTCAGACCATCGTGGTCAACCCCAATGACCACCAGAGCGTGTATTTTTACAACCAGCCCGTCGGAAATCTGGTCATCAAGAAGATGTCCTCCACCACCAAGGAGCCGTTGAGCGACGTGGTGATCCGCGTCACCCGGACGGACGGCACCGTCGTCGGAGAGTCCAATGGCGAGTTCCGAACGGACGAGGGGGGGGTCATCAAGATTCCCGTGGAACCGGGCAGCTATATCGTGCAGGAAGTAAAATGTAAACCCGGATTCCTGCTGGACGATACGCCGAAAACCATTGAGGTCAAGGGCCCTGGTACCTACAATATCGAGCTGTTCAACCAGCCTCTGGGGTCCCTTGTCATCCACAAGTACAGCAGCCTGGACCGCAAGACGTCCCTGGCTGGAGTGCAGTTCAAAGTGACCTACGCCCCCGGCTGCGTGGTGGATAATGAAAACGGACAAATCTCCAGCAACGGAATCTACTACACTCAGCCGGACGGGACCATCACCATCAACGGAATCGTGGGCACAGTAGTCATTACGGAGCAGGCCACAGTTCCTGGGTACACCATTGACCCGGAAACCAGGAGTCAGACGATTGTGGTCAATCCCGGCGATGTGCAGCACGCCTATTTTTATAACAGCCCGAAGAATACACTTATTATTGAGAAGTACCTGGAGGAAGAAGGGAGTGAGCACAAGCCGCTGAAGGGCGTGACCTTCCTCGTGACCGATTCCAGCGGAGCCGTAGTCGGAAACAGCAACGGCGAGTTTATTTCCGGCGATGATGGCCGCGTGGTGATCCCTGGGGTAGAGCCTGGGTCCACCATTTCCGTGCGGGAGATTAAGGTGCCCGAGGGCGTGGTGCTGGACGGCATCCCAAAAACTATTAAGATCAGCGATGATGGGGCCAACATCCTCCGTTTTTACAACAAAAAAGTGGGGACTCTCATTGTCAGGAAACTGGATAAGATCAGCAAAGAGCCTTTAAGTGGCGTTCAGTTTGAATTGACCTACGCCGAGGGCGGCTATGTAGACGACGCCAACGGCCACCTCTCCTCCAAGGGCCTGTACACCACCAATGCCAATGGGGAAATTCGGGTTCCTGTGGTGGGAACGGTCGTGGTAAAGGAGGTCAAGAGCCTCCCCACCCACATCATCGACGAGGCCACCAGAATCCAGACCGTCACGGTGAACCCTGCGGACACCCAGACGATCACCGTGTACAACGAACCCCTCTGCTCCTTGACCCTCACGAAAAAGGACGCTGTCTCCGGGAAGCCTGTGCCTAACACCGAATTTACTTTGCGGGACGGCGATGGGAATCTCATTGGCCGATATACCACCGGGGCCGACGGGACTGTGACGGTAACTGGTTTGATCCCCAATTCAACGGTCGTCGTGGTGGAAACCAAGGTCCCCTCCAATTATGTCCTCGATCCCACGCCCCGGACGATTATTGTCCGCAACGGCAGCAACAGCGTATCCAGCGGCGGGACCACCAGCGGAGGAAGCTCCTCCGGGAGCGGAAGCGGAGGCAACCACCTGGATGTGGAGAACATCCCCAAGACTACGCTGACCATCGAAAAGTACCTGGAAACCGAAACTGGCAACGTCCCCCTGAAGCCGTGTACGACTGCGTTCGGTTCCAGCCCCTGGACACCGGGCGGGAGGGCCTTTCGTTTCGTCTTGATTTCAAAAATCCCGACGAGCCGAAAAAGTGGGCCTTATATACAGACCGCTATGGCCCCGCGGCCCCGGAGTACGGCTGTGCCGGCGCTTTCGAGATGTCCCGGTACATCAACACCATGGCACATGAACTGGAGCTGGGCGTCCAGCCGGACTTCCTCCTGGAAAAACAGGCCGTGGCCGCGTTTCTCCAGGAGCGTACCGGAAGGGCTTACGCTGCGGTCTACAGGGAGGGGGACCATCTCTACAGCTGCTACCTGGACACGCCCCGCAACCCCATGTCCAAACGGTTCCTGGCGGCTTACACGCCGGAAACCCTGCCGCCCGACATTCAGGGCAAGGGGATGGAGCAAATCGGGAATGTTTTCGTTTTCTACAGCGGCGCCGTCGATCCTGTTTTGTCCCAGAGAACCGCACAAACAAAGCGCCGCTATAAGAGAAAGGAGGGGCTGTTTGTTGCTCCCTATCCGTAAAAATTTTTCAAAATTTCCGCGAGATTTTTAACACCCCGGCGGATACTGTCGCAAATGGAGCTTTCCACCACGTTTTCAGCACGGGCAATTTCAGATTTCTTCTTGCCCAGAATGTAGTGGGCATATACTCTCCGGGCCTGAATGGGCGGGAGTTGGTCAATGGCGGCGTAGAGTGCGGAGCGGTTTTCCTCATCCAGAATGATCTCCTCCGGGGTCATGGGTGGGAACATCACATCCGGCTCAAAGCCGGGGTCAACGTCCAGGGAGCACTCGTTATGCTCCCGCTTGCGGCGCTTGTAGCTGTCGCACTGGCGGCCCCCGATGGAGAGAACGACGGCGATTTCGTCGGAAACTTCCAGAGTGATATTCTCGGTCAGATAGGGATAGTAGCGCTTCAATTTGATGGTTGTCATATGTAACCTCCATTTCGATATTGGCGGAAAGGGACAGATCGAAATGGAGGGGGGCGGGGAGCGGCAGCGGGCCTCTGGACACCGTGTCCAGAAGCTCCGCCTGGATAGAAAAACGCCCGCACAGCGCAAGGCTATACGGACGTATCGGGGCGACAGGATATTACAATTTTCGCAGTTGTGGGTAGGACTACCCTTTAGAGGAGGCGGGCTTTTTTTGACAGGTCAGGGAGGTGGAAAATATAGAAAGACACGACAATACCTCCTCAACGGTTGCCGTATCTTTCAAATGGAAAGAGCCGATAACCGCATTTTAGTCTGCGTGTTATCGGCCCTGCGTCTATGCGTCTGGCTCTTTGATAACGGTTATTTGTAGATTTTTTGCACTAACTAAAGTTTCCTTTTTGCACTTTGGGCAGTAAAGGGGATAGTTTTTCAAAACACTGTCTTTTCTTATTTTATCACGTGTTTTGCTGCCGCAAATAGGACAATATATCCATTCGCTTCTTTTGTTATGTAATAGATTTCCCAAGTTCATAAGCGGCAGATACTTCGGTTTTTCCCTCAATATCTCCTATGTCTCCGTTTCCTCCGGCAAGAACATGGCCGAGATTATCCCACTTCAAATGCTCCATCAAGTGATTGTAGTAAAGAAAAACATCATCAAAGCCGCAGCCCTCCGCAGCCATCAGCAGAGCAGAAGCTCTGCTATGTCCCCGCAGAAGATTGCCGTCCCCCTCTTCCAAAGCAAACAGGCGGTCAATAGCAGTTCTGATTTGACCGCTCATGTTCCAGTAATAGAGCGGACTTGCCAGCACGATCACATCGCACTCCCGCACCGCCGGATAAATTTTGTCCATGTCATCCCGCTGAACACAGGGACACTCTCTGCTGCTATGTCCGCCAAAGCAGCCTTTGCAGCCGTGGATGCTCATGCCATCCAGGAAAAATTCTGTTACAGTATGGCCGACGCTCTCCGCGCCATTGGTAAACGCTTTAACCAGCGCGGAGGTGTTTCCGTTTCTGCGGGGACTGCCATTGAGAATGACAATTTTCTTGGGCATGGTGGTTTTCCTCCTTAAAACTTCTCTGCCAGAGCCGCCGCCTGTTTACATCCGTCTGTCTTAGCAATATCACCGACATTCAGCACGCCCGGAACCAGAACCTCGCCCACCATCTTCCACTTCATCAGTGCGGCAGAGCGTTCTATGGGAACGCGCACACCGTCAAAGACGGACATATCATCTTCTTCACAGCAGGCAATCACAGCACACTCCTTGCCCGCAATATCCTTGCCGCCCACCACAAAAGAGAACAGGCGGTCAATGACGCCCTTAATCTGTGCGGGGATGGAATACCAGTAGACGGGCATGGAGAAAACCACTGCATCGGCTTCCAGAATAGCGGGGGCAATCGTGTTAAAGTCGTCATCAAAGGAGCAGGCTTTTCCAGTCTTAAAGCAGGTTTCGCAAGCCCGACAGCCGCCCACATTTTTCAGCGCGGCATCAAAGCGGGTAACAGTATGGCCTTTCGCCTCTACCGCCTGGATGAACGCCTCCGTCATGGCAAAGCTATTGCCCTTCTTACGAGGACTGCCAGTAATAACAACAATTTTTTTGCTCATGTAAAATACCTCCTGATTTTGTGGGCTTGACTTTACCCACACCTGATAGTATTATTGTAGCAAGAATTAAACTAAAATCAAGTACGCACATATAAGTGCGATACTTACCTGGAGGAAAGTGTACTATGGGCGAACGCTGCATTTCAAAAGAGTGTCTTAACGATACGGGTTTTAGCTATACCCTGTCTTTAATCAATGGCAAATACAAAATGACAATCCTTTATACCTTGATGGAATTTAAGGTCGTGCGGTTTAACGAAATGAAAAAATATATTGGGGAAATTTCCTATAAGACGCTGAGTTCCACACTGAAAGAGTTGGAAAATGACCAATTGGTACATAGGGAGGAATACCCGCAAATTCCACCTAAAGTTGAGTATAGTTTAACAGAGCGTGGGAAGTCCCTTATGCCCATTTTGGATGGAATGTGCGAATGGGGCGAAAAAAACAGACTTCCGACCGCATGATTAGCGGCAAGCAGGGCAAGTGTATAACACTTGCAATTCTCGCTTTGCGAAAATGCTTGTTGGGGTGCCCCCAAACCCGCCGGAAACCTCTGGACACCGTGTCCAGAGGCTTCCCTGTCTGCGGCCCCGTCGCTGACGCTCATGGGCCTTATGCGCTTACAGCGCCACCACCTCCGAAAGTTTCTCCAGCAGTTCAGAGAGAGGCCCCCATAAATCCGCATAGTCTTTTTGCAGGGTCTTGATTTCTTCGGGGTAAACTCCGCCACAAGTATTCACCCTGACGGCGATTTGATTGAGATTATTTGCACACCGCCTTTGCAGGGAAACGATCTCTTTGACTGGAGCAAGGTCAACATGGAACACATAGCCGTTGAGAGCCATTTTTCTCATATATGCTGAAAGGTTGCGAATACCCACGTCTGCCATGCGCTCCCGGATTTTTGTCTGCTCGTCCGGGGATAGCCAAACACAGACGGACGTACTCCGAATACGCTTTTTCCCGGCGACCAGCGTTGACTGGTTTTCAGGGCTGTAAGGCATTGAATTTTGACCGTTCATAGATACCTCCCATAAATTCAGATGTTGACAGTATTTTGATAAATTGGGCCTGGGGAATGATACTATACCAGCCCCCACAAAACCGGAGCTGGAAACCCTTGCGGGGCAAGGCTTTGAGATTGCTAATTTTCAACACATCAGCCGTGGAAA
>JBCLRG010000082.1:0-5841 GCA_041223955.1 Oscillospiraceae bacterium 38-13
GTATAAAAATATTCAGAATAAAAATATTGAAAAATAACATACCATGCGCTATAATAAAATAACTTTTGTTTCTTCAAAAATTACGCACAATTGTAAGTAAATACCATTTATGATCTGAGGATATAATAAAGATATGGATATATGCATATTTGGTGATATAGTGAACTTCATTTATTGCAAAGCAATTGGAGAAATTGTGTTAGGTGAATCTCAAAGCATTGATACAATAATTAGCACAACAGGAAATGATGCCGCAATTGTAACCTTTGTCTTGGCCAAATTGGGGAAAAAGGCACTGTTTGTGCCGCTTTCTTGTGTATCTTCTAAGCACTTACATAAAATGGAGACGGCAGGCATTTCAGTAATTGACCCCAAAATCTGGGACCCTGGAGGAAAAACAGTGCTTGTTGAGGATGGCTCTGGACGAAGAACCTTCTTGTCTGCATGCCCACCGTTTTTTGATAAGATTAGGGTTCCCAAAGGTGCTGAATTTTTATATATTGATTTTTACGAAGAACATATAGATATCCTGTGTCAGTTCCTCAACGAGGTGGAAAAAAGCGAGTGTACATGTCTCTATATCAACTTGAGTTCCAGCAACATCATTGAAAAGGCAGCTTTTTTATCGGGTTATGAAAGGAAACCGGATTTTATACAGTTTAGCTGTGATGAAAGCGATGCTCTTCAAATCTTAGAAACGATTAGTTGCTATCTAAAAGAGAGTGTTTTAATTGCCACATATGGTTCGAGTGGCTCATGTATGCTTTCAAATGGGGAAAAGCATTTTTACAGGTCTGATCATCCAGATGGGCGTGATATTATGGGAGCAGGTGCATTTTTCTCAGCATATTATATTAGTGCCTTTTGTGAGACTAAACACGTTGTCCTAGCACATTCCTATGCGTGTCAAGAGACCAGCCGTTTATGTCAAAATAGTACGAATATTTTACTACAATCATTATCTGAAGTAGGAAAATGATCATATGAATAAATATCTTGGGTTATTGGAACTGAGAAGGCTTCCGTTGCCTTGTATTCAATGGGAAGAGTTTAAGATGGGTTGTCATTTTAGTGAGGACTGTTTATGGACGGTGCGGGTAGCAAATCGCGAGGGAGTGGACACTTCGTTGCCTTGCAAACTGGGAATCACCTCAGATGAGGTAGTTCAATATGCGTCAAGGCTTTCTTCGCAATATGATCTTGTAATCGTGAGTGAGTATTTTTTTGCTCATATCAGCGGTGTTCTTATGGTCAATTTTGATGAACTCATAATCGAGTGGACTTATGGCGACTCACATCGGCTAACACGCCAAGGTTTTGTGGAAGAAAACATACATCTTCGATTTCCGACCCCGGCCATAGGAAAGAGCAAGTTGGATGAAACTATAGTTAAAAAACTTTATCAATATGCAAATTTAATCTGGTATCGTTACAGAGATAATCTGCTGAGCAACAAGTCCGTTGTATTAGAATGGAGTTTGACTGCTCCCGCAAACATAAAAGATTCCAGTAAAAAGTATCATTATTCTGCTGGTCAGATAATTTTTTATGATTTCCGTATTGTTTAGAAAGGAGTACTTATGAGCAAGAGAAAAGATCAGGAAGTTGAAATGAAGTTTAAGCTACTCAATGCCTGTAATATTGTAGAACGCATTGCAGAATTGGGTGCGGAGCATGTGGTTACTGATGAGTACCAGAAAGATACCTATTTTGCGCCACAACACCGTAATTTTTTTGCAGAGGACATTGTTTCTGAGTGGTTACGTCTGCGTGAGACTCCGACGATACAGCAACTAAATTATAAGCGGTGGCTTCCGCTGGGGGCTACCATCCAAACACACTGTGAGGAATATGAAACAGATATTACCAATGTAACAGCAATGGAGAAGATTTTTGAGTATATGGATTTTAAGAAGGTAATCTGTGTTGAAAAAACTCGAAATGTATGGAGATATAAAAATATTCTGGTTTGTATTGATATGGTAACGGAATTGGGGACATTTATTGAGTTGGAATACGCAGAGAAAATTCCAGAGGCGGAGATTCCGGAGATCACGGCCATTATGGAGCAGTTTTTGCTACAGGAGCTGAAAGCCTCGGTGGAGCCTAGGGACCGGAGGGGTTATCCCTATCAGATGATGGCCCTCAAAGGATTGTTGTAATTGATTAAAACTGTAAAGCAAAGGGCAAAGACATGAATATGAATGATGAAAAACGGAAAAATGCAGTGCGCTTGAAACTGCACTTTTTATCAGAGGGAATTTCGTTTTCCGACCGCTTTATTAACCAGTTTTCGAAAGCTGACCGTTTCATGGAGAAACGTAAAGTCTACAATAACAGTGACGAACAGTACACCCAAGCAATTTCGAGGGCCCCCCAAGAGTTGCTAATGGAGGATATTATTTCAGCGGTCAATTATAAAAGGAATTCCCCGTGGATGTTGGACTTTTCAGATGAGTTGGGCTACCATATTCAAAAGGACGGTAGACACATTATAGATGTTACATTTCCTAAGCGTCCCTGTTTCTTGGAGCGGGAGCTGAGCGATGGAGTCAGTTGTGGGTATATTGCAAATCTCTACGGGGGAATGTACTTGGCGTTTTTCACTCCGGCGTATTGTCACTATAATTCCCTAGATATGGGCTGCCATTACTGCTCATTGAAAAATAGCCGCCGGAAAGGCGATGCTTATGCTATGTGGATTGATAAAAAGATGCTATGTGAAACGACCCGTATCGCTTTGCGGGAGGATGCAGAGCAGATCAAAGGAATCATGCTGGTAGGCGGCAATTTGCCTTGCGAAGATGAAAATTTTCAAACATTTTTAGATCTTTCCGCTGCAATTGAGGCAGAAGAGATCGCTATAATGGGACGCTCCATGCTTGAGATCCACATTGCAACAATGCCCCCTAGAAATCTAGAACTGATTAAAGACGCTGGAAAATATAACATACGCCTATCAATGAATCTTGAAGTCTATGACGACCAATTGTTTGAACAATATTGTCCTGGAAAGGCTGTACTTTATGGTCGAGAGCATCTGAAAAAAGCCATTTTGCGGGCAGCAGAGGTTCTCCCTTATGGAAGGGCTCATTCGATTCTGATTGCTGGCTTAGAACCAGTGGAATCGACAATTTCTGGTATAATGTTTTTAGCTGAAAATGGAGTGGTTCCAATCGTCAACGTGTTCCATAATGATTATGGGACTATATTACAGCACCATAAACGACCTTCTGTAGATGAGCTTCTGGCAATTGGACAGGCGCTTCAGGAAGTTTATAAGAAGTATTCGTTTACTCCATATTGGAATGGGTGCGGGCGGAATTCCATAGATTATGAAGCAAAGGAAATGCTATTTGTCTGACAGAATTTAGCTGTTTTATGTAGCGGAGGCAAGGAGGGTTAGCTTATGAATCAGAACATTTTAAAGCGAATCCGGCAAGAAGAGGCTACGATCCCCGCGCTTCTGTTCCAGGGCAAGTCGCTTGAAAAAATTGAAGATGACCTCTCTGAGCTACTTTTTGGAAAATCAATTCCTGTAAATGTCTGCAATGAAAATATGGCTTTTTACATATCAGACAGCCATTACCTTTACTTTTATTGCCTGCGCGTTACACAGGGAGGGTTCCACCAAGAACTGGAACAGGAATTTTCCTGTGTGGAAACAATCAAGCTTTCACACGCTTTTGTAAAAGTCTTCAACATGAATGACCGATTAAGGCAACGGATACAGCTTCCGAAAGTGTTGCTGGTTAATCTGCACTATGCGGAAAAATATCCATCCTACCGGTTTGCATTAGGCATTGCCGATATTGCAGGCTATCTGCGAAAATACAATCTGGCAAAAGTAACAATTGCCGACATGCAATTTATGGAGAAAAGCGAAATTGTTCGGCTTATTTCTGCAATGCACTATGACTATGTAGGACTATCGACTAACTTTGGGCATTTTTCTCTAATGGAAGAGTTGATTTTGGATATATCAAATGCGTATGCAGAATGTAAAATCATCGTGGGAAACTATTTGGCTGCGACGGAGTTCCGCCATATCCTTGGACTCTATCCGAAGGTGTTAGTCAGTAGCGGTGAAGGAGAATTGACATTTGCCGCATTATGTAGAAATCATATTAACAATCAGCAGGACTTATCGCTCGTTCCAAACCTGTATTACAGCGAAAACTGTTCGATTCATTTTACATATCGGCAACTGATTGAGATGGACGAATTGCCACTGCCCGCGTTTGATTCTGTGGAAACATTGTTCTCTTACGATGGCGTTATGACATTGGAATTCAGTAGAGGCTGTAATTATGGTAAATGCAGTTTCTGTCCCAGAAAGTTCAAGGGGCTGAGTTGGAGGGGCATGTCTCCGCACCATATGCTCAAAATGTGGAAACGATACCATAGACTTTTCCAAGAGTATCAGAAAAAGCCATACATTTATTTCGCGGATGAGGAATTTCTGGGAAACTGCAAGGATAATTACATCTACGAAAGAGCTAAAGCCTTTTTAGAGTCTGTATCATCCAAAAACCTACACATGGATTTTGATATTTCATGTAGGTTAGATCAAGTTGTAGATAAAAGCCGGAGCCTTGCATGGAGCCGTCAGCAGATCACACTTTTGGAGCAGGCGAGACATGTAGGACTGAAACGGATATTTTTAGGATTGGAATCTGGCTCTCCTACACAACTCAAGCGCTACAATAAGGGGCTTGACCTGGAGCAGGCAATGTGTTCATTACGGATTTTGAGCAGTATGGGTTTTACACTCAGACTAGGTTTT
Organism: Oscillospiraceae bacterium 38-13; assembly: GCA_041223955.1. Taxonomy (GTDB): domain Bacteria; phylum Bacillota; class Clostridia; order Oscillospirales; family Oscillospiraceae; genus Oscillibacter. The sequence goes on from JBCLRG010000082.1 coordinate 4,787, forward strand.
ATAACTTTTGACCCTCTCATGACGAAGGAAGAAGTAGCACAAAATCTCCAGATGATTTCACGTAAGGACGTCTTGCTGTCCGCCCGACCGATGAGTGATACAGAACTTATGGCTATTCTTTGGCAGAAAGCGCCCCCAACTACAGATCCAAGGTTTTTGTTCGAGGCAGTCTCGTATCCAGCATCTCCATTGGAAGTTTTGAGAGGATGCGATTATTCCAAGTATATATTGCAAAATTACAAGGAGCTCATAGGCAGCCCCAATTCCACAGACTATTTTGGCAGGCTTAAGTGCAACTATCTGGACCAGGATATTCAGCAACTGTGTAATCTGTGTCAGCAATGGGTAAATTTCCATTTTCCCCTAATTTATGTGCTTAAAGGTCTTGCCAAAAGGCATGACTGCAATGTAGAATTTTACCACAAAATGATAGGGCTATACCGATATTTCACCTATGTTTTGCTGATTTGCCTCAGTTATAGGCTAAGCGTCATATCTGAAACCGATATGTTTACATATCTGACGGCATTATCGCCAGAGCATCCTCTTGCACCAGAAATAGATTTCTCGGATGCTGAAAAAGTAGTATTCTCTATTGAAACTGCGTTGAAAAACAGAGTGCGAGACTATATGGACGAAATTACACATGAAGAGGTTTCCTTTCCACCAAGATTGCTGGAGATATATGATTGCTGGCTCAAAACTTCAGTATTGTCCGAAGACGTAGTTCGCAAAAATTAAATGGCCCTATCCAATTAGAGCAATCAGAAAGAGGGAGCGCCATAAGTGGCAAAAGGTTTATTTCCTTGTATTTAACGATACACCGTTGGAAATTGGAGATTGGAGATTGTACTATTCATTTAACGTGAATATTGCTTGTTGACTGCCTGCAAACCGTTGATATTACTGGCTTTCGGGGTAAATCCTATATCGCCACTCGCACCAAAAGGTCGTTACTCCAACCGCAGTCAAAAAAGTTTGGAAGGCGTTTGGGAATAGCGAACAGGAAATCCGTGAGTGTTTCGGCACTACGGATTTTCTGTTTTTCATACTGA
>JBCLRG010000083.1:0-5794 GCA_041223955.1 Oscillospiraceae bacterium 38-13
GCGTGGGCCGGATTGTTAATCTGTTCCTCAGTCCGGCCTGTTTCCCTTCATGTAATTATACTAAGGGCGCACTTATACACCGTGGCCGGTGTCGTGCGCCCTGCCGGGGGCTGTTGCGCTCTCCGAGCGCGATGGGGAGCTGCACTCCCCAATCCCCTTGCACCCCCGCCAGAAAGTGACACCCGCTGCGCATCTGTCACTTTCCGGCGGGGCCAATATCCAACACTGGAAGGAGGTGCTTTTTTACGGCAATTTTTCACTGTCCAATCCAAATCATCCAGCGGAGCCAGGGCAAGTCCGCCGTGGCCGCTGCCGCATATCGGAGCGGCGAAAAACTGGTGAACGAGTGGGACGGCCTGACCCATGACTACACACGCAAAGGTGGTGTTGTCCATACAGAAATCATGCTGCCCTCTCACGCCCCGCCAGAGTTTGCAGACCGCTCCACCCTCTGGAACAGCGTGGAGCAAATCGAGAAGTCCAGCACCGCCCAGCTTGCCAGAGAAATTGAAGTGGCCTTGCCCGTTGAACTGTCCAGAGCGGAGCAGCTTGCCCTTGTCCGTTCTTTCGTGCAAGACAATTTTGTTTCGGCTGGAATGTGCGCTGACTTCGCCATCCATGACAAGGGAACTGGCAACCCCCATGCCCACATTCTGCTGACAATTCGGCCTATAAAAGAAAATGGGGAATGGGGGGCGAAGTGCCGCAAGGTGTACGACCTGGACGGCCAGGGCCAGCGCATCCCTGACGGCAAAGGCGGCTGGAAAAATCACCGGGAGGACACCACCGACTGGAACCAGCGGGGCAACGCCGAGAAGTGGCGGGCGGCGTGGGCCGCTTATACCAACCGGGCGCTGGAGGCCGCTGGCAGGCCGGAGCGCATCGACCACCGCAGCTACAAGCGCCAAGGCGTTGATAAAATCCCCACCGTCCACATGGGGCCTGCCGCCAGCCAAATGGAGCGCCGGGGCATCCAGACGGAGAAAGGCAACATCAACCGGGAGATTGCCGCCGACAACAAGCTGCTAAAAGAAATTAAAGCCCGTATTACCCGGCTGTATAACTGGAGCAAGGAGCAATCCACCCAGCCCCAGGGCCGGGAAAGCATCATGGATTTTCTTTTCCAGGCAAGGCAGGACACCGCCCCGACTTCCCAATATGCCAGGGTCAAGGCCCTCAAGGAGAATGTTGCGCTTTTCAATTTTTTGCAGGCAAACGGTATTTCGTCCATGCCGGAACTTTACGAAAAGGTTTCGGCCATGAACAGCGGCTATTATGATTTGCGAGGCAAAATTGTCAAGGCCGAGCGCCGGTTGTCGGTGCTGGATGAACGACTGGAAATGTGGGTGCAGTATCAAAAATACAAGTCTGTCCGCCAGAAATTGGACAAGGTTGCCCCGGCCAAGCGGGAGCAATTCGCGCAGCGCCACAGCGCCGACCTTGCCCTGTTCGATGCTGCTGTTCGCTATCTGGACACGCTGAAAGCATCCGGCGAGAGCATCACCCCCAAGGCATGGAGGGCGGAGGCCGCAAAGCTGATCGCAGAAAAGGACGCTGATTATCTGAAAATGCGGGATATGCGGGAGGACATCAAGGCGGTGGAGACATTGAAAAAGACCGCCGAGCGCCTTGCCAGAGAGGGCCAGCCCCAGCGCAGGGAGGAACAGGAGCGATGACCTATCAGCAATATCGGGCTGTCCGGCGGCTGGTGCATGAGTGCTGCAACTACTAGGACGGCAACTGCCTCCTGCTGGACGATGGGGAAGAATGTGTCTGCCCGCAGAGCATTTCCTACTCGCTGATCTGCCGCTGGTTCCGGGCCGCTGTCCTGCCGCTGGACGAAAGCCTGTGCGCCGCCCTGCTCTATCGGGAGAACATGAAGAAATGCGTCCTATGCGGCGGCTGGTACATCCCCAAATCCAACCGGGCCAAATACTGCCCTGATTGCTCAAAACAGGATCGGCGGCGAAAGACCTGTGAGCGAGTGCGCCGACATAGGGCTGGTATGTAACGCTTTAGGCCCGAAAAAGCCTTGATATTACGGGACTTTCCAGGCGTGGTCGATAGGGGGGCTGTATGTTATCATTCCGAACCCCTAAAACGGCCCTCTAACGGCCCACAAATCGGGAGGTGAACACGATTGCTGACTACATGACCGGCGACACCAAATTGCCGCCCTATTTACCCTATCCCCGCTTTCTGATGGAGGCGGACTTGACGCAGTTTGCCAAACTGCTGTACGCTGTTCTGCTGGACAGGGCGAACCTCTCCCTTGCCAATGGCTGGCAGGACGATGAGGGGCAAATCTACATCGTCTTTCCCGTCTGCAAAATCGCCAATGCGGTTGACCGCAGCCCCATGACCGTCAAGAACGCATTGACCGAGCTGGAAACGGTTGGGCTGATTGAGCGCAGGCGGCAGGGATTTTCCCAGCCTAATCGCATCTATGTGAAGATACCAGATGGACAAGATATTGTCCTACTGACGGACAAAAAATTGTCCCATAGAGGGAAAGAAACTTGTCCCACTGATGGACAAAAAGTTGTCCCTATGACGGACAGAAAACTGTCCCCTAATAACATGAGTAATAATAACTTGAGAAATAGTAACTTGAGTGGAGTGAGTGAGCGCCCGCCAGCGCGGGGCCGCTATGGGAACGTCTTTCTGACGGAGGCCAAGGTTGCCGAACTGCAAGCAGACTTCCCCGCCGTCTGGCAGGAGTACATCGAAAGACTGTCTGAATATATGGCCTCCACCGGCAAGACCTACAAAAGCCACGCCGCCACCATCCGCCGCTGGGCGAAAGAGGACAGGCGAAAGGGCAAGGGCGGCATATCCGACTATTCGTGCAAGGAGGGCGAGAGCCTATGAATGATTTTGACAGCATTATCAAGCGTATGACCGTGACCCGGCTGGAACCGGGGGACTACACTGGCGAGGACGGGCTTTTGTACTGCGGCAAGTGCCGTACCCCGAAACAGTTTCGCATGGACGCACCGCCGCTGGAGGGCCGTTTGCTGCCCCACCCCTGCCGCTGTGAGCAGGAGCGCCTTGACCGGGAGGCGGCGGAGCAGGAGGCCCGCCGTCACCGTCAGGCTGTGGCCGATCTGAAACGCCGGGGCTTTACCGACCCGGCTATGCGGGGGTGGACGTTCGCCAACGACAACGGCAAATGCCAGCAGATGAAACACGCCCGTTTCTATGTTGAGAACTGGCTGACCATGCAAGCGGAGAACATTGGCTATCTGCTGTGGGGAGGCGTGGGGACTGGCAAGAGCTATTTTGCCGGTTGCATTGCCAACGCTCTGATGGAGCAGGAGGTTGCCGTTCGCATGAGAAACTTTGCCCTGATACTGAACGACCTGACTGCCAGCTTTGAGGGCCGCAACGAGTACATAGCCCGTTTGTGCCGCGCCCCGCTGCTGATACTGGACGACTTCGGCATGGAGTGAGGGACGGAGTATGGTTTAGAACAGGTCTACAACGTGATCGACAGCCGCTACCGCAGCCGCAGGCCGCTGATCGTCACCACCAACCTGTCCCTTCAGGATTTGCAGCACCCCCAGGACACCGCCCACGCTCGCATCTATGACCGCTTACTGGAGATGTGCGCCCCTATCCGTTTTTCTGGCGAGAATTTCCGCAAGTCAACGGCGCAGGATAAGCTGGCACGTTTGAAAAATCTGATGGACTAAAAGGAGCCGCCTATGGCAAACAAACTTCCCAATGCTACCGCTGGCATGACCTTCCCCCGGCCCAAGCCGGACACCTCGCCCTCGATGGTGAAGAAAATCGGCAAGACCACCTATCTTGTATGGGCGCATTTCAGTGAAACCAGCACCGAGACGATGGAGGACAAAATCAAGCGTATGCTCCGCGAGGAAGTTCGCCAAATAATGGCTGACGAGTAAAGCGGGTACAGCCAGAGCAGGAACAAAATTGTTTTTGCTCTGGCTGTGCCGCCGTTCTTGAAAAGCAGAGTGATTTGTGGTAGTATAAGCATGAAAAGAATTGATATTACACTGTTTCGCTGTGGAGTGATTGGTGCTAATAAAAGATTGGATATGTTTTGACACAAATGTTGCTTTTCTTCTACAGCCATAGTATAATATCCTTGTAAACTATTAACATATATCACACTTAGCAGATCACAATAGAGGCTGAACTTTGCATTTTATATTGAAAGGGGCAAATGAGTATGGCAAAACTTACTGCATTTATGCTTTGTGATTCCATTAATGCCATCCCTGTTCCAACAGGTGGAGTTCTTCAACAGCTTGTCTCCCCGCAAGTTGCTTTACGTCCCCAATTTATTCCGGGAAATTTTTCTTTCGGAATTGCTGTTGGAGTCCAAGGTGTAAATTTACACGTTACAAATCGAATTCGTTTTACTATTTCTGACCCGCATGGAGAAATCATTCAAGATTCTGGTGTCTCAGAGTTTCCTCCTGTACCAGAGGATGTCCAAGAAATACTGCCTACCGAATATCAAGGATTTATGATGAATATGGATATTCGAAATCTTGTTCTTCGTGAAAATGGGGAGTATTTATTCTGTATATATGTTAATGATGAGCTTGTAGGCACACAAAAAGTTCCTATATTCCAGAGGGCGGAACAATGAATAACATGCTGTCAATTACTACAACAAGTGAAAATGCAAAGAAAACTGCATCAATAACCCCTATTATTACAGGTGCATGCACGGTTGCTTTTTGTATTGCATTCTTTTCCGCCACAAACGGTACTCAAATTGAATTTCCCCAACAATCATTATCTGATACGCACACGGTTTCGACTGATACTGCAAAATGGAAAATGTATAATAGTAGAAGTATCAATCTGTATTTGGATGGTGTTTCTGCTATGGATGTAAATTTGCTGCATAGTTATCAAAAAATATCTGAAATCAGGTGTTTAGAAGATAATTGGAACGGTAATGGAGCCCCCAAATTTTCATCACAATTATTGGATTCTGTGCTGAGTATTGTTGAAAAACTTACTCGACAACCTAGTATTTTTCCAACAGCCAGGGAGAGTATACAGCTTGAATACGAAAATGATATTGGTGATTATTTAGAATTCGAGGTGTTTGAAGGGGGGCGACTTAAAAAGTTTTTTTACGGCCATGATGGAAAAATGATAACAGAAGATATTCCGATAGAAACGATATATGAGGTGGTTAATAACTTCTATGGATTCAAAATTTGACGAGAGAGAATCTTTAGTTAGAGCTGTCTACCCAGAGAATCAGAGACCTGATTTTTGGGAAAATGGCAGATTGTCAAGTGCCGCGCTAAAAGACAAAAGGGGATTATCTGTTACACGTACATACGATCGTTCTGTTAAAAATACTGTAGAATGGATGACTTTACATTTTAAGGGTGCGGTGGTCGCAATTACAGTACGAGCCTGTACAGTTGTTCAAGCATATGTGAAATATTGTCCATCGAAAACAAATGAGTACCATAGCGAAATTCATGGAAGTAAAGAAGAAATTGAATTAAGCGATTTCCAAGCATTCTATCTCGCAAGGCAAGCAACGCTAGAATTTTGCCCTAATTATCAGTATATTGTCTAACGGCAAACGGCAATCATGCGTAAATAGATGCCCTGATACAAAGCCGGGAATTTGTGAACAGGTTCCCGGCTTTTGCTATGCCGAAATTTTGAATATTCTGTGAACAGTATTAAAAAGTCCTTGACAAGTCGTTTCGGGCAAGACAGCTAAGTCGATCCTGATTTCCTGCGGCGCACGTATGGCCCCCTTTGATATTAAAGAGGTCCGTCAGCT
>JBCLRG010000084.1:0-5708 GCA_041223955.1 Oscillospiraceae bacterium 38-13
TTTTGCTACTATGGGGAGACGGGTGCGTTTCCCGGAAAGTCCGGCGGTTATCGCTGGCGGGGGCGGCGGGCGCGTCCGCGCCCTGGAACCGGCAAAAATGCGTTTCACGGTGAGACACATTTTTTATTTCACCGAGAAAGGAGGGGACCAGCCGCATTAACATAGCGTATCACATGGACTGTACAGATATTTTGTGGGAGCTGCCGGAAAACGCCTTTGACCTCGCTGTTGTTGATCCCCCATACGGCCTCAACATCCGGGGCGATATGGGGCGGCGCAAGGGTAAGCCCCGCAAATACAAACCCGTATTCTGGGACGCCAAGCCGCCTCCCCCGGAGTATTTCCGGGAGCTGCGGCGCGTGTCCAGGCACCAAGTCATATGGGGGGCCAACCACTTCATCAGTATGCTCCCCGCCGCCGACAGCCACTGCTGGCTGTGCTGGGACAAAAAGTATTCCCCGGAAGTCTCCTTTGCGTCCTTTGAATTGGCCTGGACGAATTTTGACCTGACCTGCAAGCGGATCGCCCTGTCCCCGGTACAGCCGGGCCGCATCCACCCCACACAGAAGCCCATCGCACTCTATGCCTGGATATACGCCCTGTTCGCCAAACCGGGCGACAAAATCCTGGACACCCATTTAGGCAGCGGGAGCAGCCGGATCGCCGCCTATGACGCTGGGCTGGACTTCACCGGCTATGAGATCGACGGCGACTATTTTGAAGCGCAGGAACGGCGCTTTGCCGCCTATGTACGAGAACACCCACATTAAGAAACAGGAGGTTTTTCCATGAAGAAACACCACAGGCTGGTTTCTCTGGCCTCCGCGCTCCTGCTGGCCCTCGCCGCCCTGCCCTGCACGGCGCTGGCGGCAGAGGCCGGGAACACGGAACCGGCCCAGGGAGCGCCGCCCCCTGCGGCCCTTTACCCCGCAGAGGTACGGACGAGCGAGGAAAACGGCATGATCCGGCTGGAAAAGGTTTACTACCTCTCCACCCGTGACGATCCCGCCGCCATCCCCACCGGGGACTTTGACCGGGAGGGCCGTCACTACACACTGCTGGACGTGCTGAAGAACGATCTGAGCGAGACGGACTCCAAGGACTACATCGAGGTTGTCACGCTGGACAGTAGCACTAAGGATATGGCCGAGATTATCAAGACGCTGGAGCCGGAGCGCGAGATCGCCACCGAGGACGGCTACACCGGCATTTTGAAGCCCGACTATACCAAAATCACCGTGGAGGCCGCTGGCTATAAGAATAACAGCTGGACAGTCTCTGCCAAGCGCACTTATCCCAATCTGTCCGACGCAGACGCATCCCTCATCCCCAAGACCATCACGGACAGCGGACGGACACTGACGCTGGCGGGCGTAGACTGGCAGGAGGCGGGGGAGTTTTACAACGCCATCGCCAGCTACACCGGCACCGCCAGCGGGCGCAGCGTCACCGGGTACACCGTCTCCGTGGAGTACAGCGGCGAAGTCACCAAGACCAGCCGGGACACGGTGATTTATACCGCCGTGTTTTCTGCGGAAAATGCGTCTCACGGTGAGACGCATTTAGACCCAGAACCCACCGCCACCCCGGAGGGCGGCGAACCCCAGCAGACCCAGCCCCCGGAACCGGCCCAGGACAGCGGCGGGAGCGTCGCCGGGAAAATCGTGGTCACAGCCCTGGCCGGGATCGCCGCCCTTGCCATCATCGGCTACGGCGGCTGGCGGGGCTACAAATTTATCCGAGATAAGAAACGGGGGTATGTCTAAATGAAAAAGTATCTTTCCACCCTGCTGGCCGTCTGCCTTATGCTGGCGGCGTTTTCCATGCCCGCCTCTGCGTTGGAGTACACATTTGACAGCCCGCCCACCGGGGATTTTGGCACCCCCACCAGCACGGAGGACATCATCCAGACCGGGGCCGAACCCGCCAACAAGGACAGGAGCAAGAGCAGCGCCCTCATTCCTCCCGGTTTTGGGACACCCACCAGCTACTTGCCCAACTCCGGGGAGTACCTGACCCCGAACCTTGCGGCGGACGGCCCCCTGAGCGGGAAGTACACCCTCACCGTGACGGGCGGCACAGGCGGCGGCGCACCGGCCCTCCCCGGCGCGGTTGACAGCTCCGCGCCCACCAGTCCGGCCTATCCCACCACCAGCGGCCCTGTCACCGCCTTTACCGATGTAACCTCCGACCTTTACTACCGTAACGGCAGTTTGGGCACACTGGAAATCCCGTCCATCGGCCTGAGTGTCAATATCTATCAGGGGACGGACAGCGCCGCTCTGAAAAAGGGGGCGGGCCACTTCACCAACACCAGCATCTGGAATGGAAATGTTGCGTTGGCCGGGCACAACCGGGGTGTAAATAATCATTTTGGCAAAATCCATACGCTTGACACGGGCAATACCATCACCCTCACCACGGCCCTGGGAACCCGCACCTATACCGTTACCAGTGTGGCAAAGGTTGACGTGATGGACAACACCATGCTGGAGGCCACCAGCGACAACTGCATCACCCTTTTTACCTGTGTGATGAACCAGCCCAGCTACCGCTGGTGTGTCCGGGCAGTCGAGACTTGACACGCCATTTTTGGACAATTTCTTCCGAATGTAGTATAATAATGTTAGGAAATCCCAACAAAAAACTACATTACAGGAGGAAAGCGACCATGAAAAAAGCAAGATTGACCACCCGGCTCACCGCCGCCATTCTGACACTCTCCCTGCTCACCGTTCCGACCATAGCTGCAGATCCCCCGGCAAGTGTTGTCCGGGTAAACAGCTACAAGGGCAGCACTCTGGAGATTGGAGAGCGAAGCGGCCTCATGATTGGCCCCAGCGGGGCGGAGTACACCGTTACCTCCAGCAACCCGGACACAGTAGCGGTGGAGCAGATCACAGGCTTTTGGGTAGCTGTCGCCAAATCGGAGGGAACCGCAAACATCACCGCTGCCAACCGTGCTGGAGAGAGCGGAACCCTGACGCTCACCGTTGGCTCCGGCACTCCAGCGGCCCCCTCCGTCGTGGATGGCCCCAGCCCCACGGAGGAACCGGATGTACGGCAGGAACTGGTACGGCTTATCAATCAGACCCGCAAGGCCAACGGCGTGGCGGAGCTTCCGGTCAGCGAGGCCCTGATGACCGCCGCCCAAGCCCTCTCGGATCAGCGGTACACCTGGCATCACACAAAAGAGGAATGTGAGGCCGTGATCGCCAGCGGCTACCCCTACGGTTTCGGCATAAACCTGACGGTATTCACCGGCGTCGCTACGGAGGACGCCGCCCAGCACGCCCACGACAACTGGCTTAAATCTCCCGGCCACTTTGAAACGATGATAAAGCCGGACTGTGACAGTATCGGCGTGGGCGTGACCGAGAGCGGCGGCGTGACCTACTGCTTTATGATTGTCGGCAGGCCGAACACCCACAATCCCTACGAACCCTAAAAGTACAGACGGAAAAGGCCCCCCGGCTGGAGGGCCTTTTTCTGTGCCCGGAAATGCGTCTCACCGTGAGACGCATTTCTCCGCAGCCGCCTTGTTCCGCAGGGCGGTTATTTTATTCCCCTAAAAATAGAGATCGGGAACACCCAAACACACGCATGAAAGGAGGACGGTATTTCCCGATATTTTAGGGGGGTATAGCCTCTTTTCATGCCAACACATGATGAGGAGGCTATATGAAAAAACGAATTACCGCATTGCTTCTGGCCGTCGTCTCCATTCTCAGTATGCTGACGGCTCCCGCCAGCGCCGCCGCGCCGGATACCATCAAAATGGATGACTGCGCTTACAGCGGAACCAAGTACGATTCCCCGGCCCTGGGTGAGTGCTATATGCACCAGATGCACTTTGCCCTCAACGGAAAAAGTACCATGGGCTTCTGTGCCGAGAAGGGCAAGGGCATGGGCTGGTCACTGAAAGGCCACACCTGGGGAAATCCCAAGCCCATCTCCGATCCCACAGTCAAAACGATGATGGCCTACTTCTACGCACATTCTACCGGCGTCTTTACCGATCAGGCCAAAGCCCTCGGTGTGGATGACGTGTGGGACAGCAACTACACCTGGACCATGAACTCCTGGACCCAGGCTGTCGTCTGGCGCTACAAGGCCGGTCTGCTGTCTGACCCCGTGGTGGCCTGCGCCGAGGAACTGCTGTGCGTTTACAACAATCTGGAGCATACCAGCTATACCAGCATTGACGATACCATGGACGGCAGATCGTTCCGCGACCGCGCCCAATATATTCTGGATTTGGGCGCACAGGGCGTATGGGGCGAGTGCAGCGTCTACGAGTACGCCTACACCGGCCCCGGCTCCAACTATCACCCCGCAAATGACGTGCAGGCCGTTATGGTGGGCGAGCTGAACATCACCCGCCAAAAATATGAGCTTACCGTCAAAAAGGTGGACAGCACCAACCCCAACAAGGGCCTCGCCGGGGCGCGATTCTTAGTGAGTTCGGAAAATGGCGCCTTCTCCAAAGAGATTGTGACGGGGCAGGACGGGACATATACCCTGACCGCTCTGGATGCGGGCACTTATGCCGTAACCGAGCTGGAGGCCCCGGAGGGCTACGAGATCGACAACGCTGGCCCGCAGTATGTTGTCCTGCCCAGCAATGGCAACAACACCGTGACCGTCACCTTTGCGGATACCCCCACCATTACCGGCGAGGGCAGCATCCGCAAGGTGGACGCGGACGATCCCACCAAGGGGCTGGCCGGAGCGGTTATTAAAATTGAGGGCGTGGACAATGATTTTACCGGCACATATGTTACCGGAACCGGCGGCTACCTGACCGACGTACCCTGGAAGGATATGCCCCTCGGCAGCTACACCGCCGAGGAAGTCACGCCCCCGGAGGGCTACACCAAAAGCCCCGATGTGAATAAGACCAAGCAGACCTTCCGCTGGGACGGCAAGACCGACATCGCCCTTGTCTTTGAAAATGACGCCAAAGTGAAAGTCAAGCTGATTAAGCTGGATGACAGCGGCAACCCTCTCCCCGGCGCTGTGTTCAATATCGTGAAGGACGGCCAGATCATTGGCACGGAGGCCACCAAGGCGGACGGCTCCATCACCGTAACGGACGTGACCGAGGGGATGTACGCTTTTGTGGAGGTGAGCGCCCCGGCCCCCTATGCCACACTGACTGAGCCGGTTATCGCCCATGTGGATCAGGCCACTATCAACGGCGGCGGCACTGTCACCGTGACGGCGGCGGATAAGAAGCTGCCCAGCCTGTCCATCCTCAAGCGGGACGCGCAGACCAAGGAGGTCATTCCCGGAACCGTCTTTGAGGTCAAGGGCATCCACTACGGCTATCACAACGACGTGACCACCGGGCCGGACGGAAAGGCCGTCCTCTCCAATATCCCCGTGGACAGTTATGAAATCATTGAGAAGTCCGTCCCGGACCCCTATGTGGTGGGGGATGAACCCATGCAGACCATCTACCTCGGCCCCGGCGAGGAACGGGAGCTGATTTTCGATAATTTGAAGCAGCCCCTTTTGACCATTGCCAAAATTGACGCTGATACAAACGACATTATCCCCGGCACTGTGTTTACCATCGAAGCCATTGACGGCGACTACCGCAACGACGTGACCACCGGCGCGGACGGCACGGTTTCCCTGCGGCTGGCCCCCGGCTCCTACAAAATCACGGAGAAGTCCGTGCCCGCGCCCTACTACCTCCCCAG
>JBCLRG010000085.1:0-5664 GCA_041223955.1 Oscillospiraceae bacterium 38-13
ACTTCCTGGCGAAACCTCGCCCCGGCACTGGTATACTTTGTGGCGAAATTTGGCCCATTTTACTTGACTGCTTACAACTCCAAGGAAGCCACGCAATTTGCGCAAAGAAGGATATCATTATTGAGGGTGGAAGCGTCACCGCATCCACCAAAGAAGATCAATGTGCCGCAATCGCAGCCATGGAAAATCTCATCATCCGGGGCGGCGCAAACGTTACAGCGGCCGGATCAGGGGAATTAGGCGGAATTGGAATATACGCAAAAAACACCATGACGCTCTCACAGTCTGAAATTGCGGCGGAAGGGACTACCGCCGCAGTTCGCTTCAACACCGGCTTGACCTTGGAGGGAATTGCGATTTTGGAGCCATCCGGCGGAAAAGCCGGCTCCAATGCTATTGTTAACGGCGATGATTCCAACGCGGTTTCCGTAAAGCTCGGCGCAGTAACCTTGAATGCTCCAACAAGTCCTCTCGCCTGTACCTACGGCGATACCGGCACGCTCAAAGTAACGCTGACCACCACCCCTGCTATCACATCTGCCGTGGAGGTGTACAGCGGCACGGCCAAGGTGGGTGGGGGGAATCTGAACGAAGAGATTACCATTGATACCAGCGGTTTGCCCGCCGGAGAAGCGACGCTCACCGCAAAACTGCCGGACGGTCTGGGGGAAAATGACTTTACGGTAACGGTGAACCCCAAGCCCCTCACTGTCGCCGGGGCCGGGGCCGCGGACAGGGCCTATGATAACACAAATGAGGTATCCATCACCTCCGTAGACCTGAATGGCGTAAAGGCAGGCGATACCGTCTCGGTGAACACCGCCGGTCTCAAGGGCACGATTACCGGCTCCGACGCGGGTACTTATACGTCCGTCACTCTGCCGGAATTGACGCTGACCGGCCCGTCGGCCGGAAACTACATCCTGACCCAGCCGGGCGGAACGGTAAGCACCAGCGTGACCATCTCAAAGGCCGGTTACGCCGGAAATACAACCGGCAGCGCCGAGGGCAGATTCGGCGTGACCAAGACCTTTGATTTGAAGGACCTGCTCCCGGCGGGGTATGTGCTGGGGGAAATCACCGTGTCGGATGACAACGGGATTTTTGCGGATACGCCTAAAGCGGAGGGCGCCGTCCTGACTTATCAACTGGTGAACGATGAGAAAAAGGTGGGTAATACCGGCACGATCACCATTCCTGTAACGGAATCCACCAATTACAACAGCTTTCAATTGACCATTACCGTCACGGTGAAGGATAAATTTGTGCCCGCCTTGACCATCGAGCCCATCACTGCCGTCTATAACGGCGACCCCGTCCCGGACACCGCCATCCGGGGCACGGCGGTGTCGGAAGGGGTTCCCGTTCCCGGCGCTTGGAGCTTTGCCGAGGGACAGGAGCTCACCACTGTGGCGGACAGCGGCACGAAGAACGTGCTTTTTACGCCCACGGACGGGACCAACTACGCGCAAGCCGCCGGTACTGTGTCCGTGACCATCCGCAAGGCCGCGCCCAGCCTGAACCTGACGCCGTCTCCGGCCTCGCTGCCGGGCGGAGGCACGGTGACGCTGACGCTGACCGGACTGCCCGATGGAGGCTCGGCCATCGTGACCTGTTCGGATGGAAATATCACCGTGACGGAGGGAAGCGGCGGCACCTGGAGGGCGGAGCTGCCCTCCGGCGGGAGGTCCTACACCTTTACCGCCTCCTACGATGGAGATGAAAACCATAACGGGGCGGCGGCGAACTGCACAGTCAGCACGGGGAAGATCACGCCGGTGCTGAAATTGGCTCCCTCTTCCGACTCCCTGTCCGGCGGCGGCAAAGTAACGCTGACCCTGACCGGCCTGCCCGCCGGAGGTTCGGCCAAGGTGACCTGTGACCACGATATTACCGTAACAGCGGGGGCGGGCGGCACCTGGACGGCCACGCTGCCCAACCGTGACGCATCCTACACCTTTGAGGCCGTTTATGGGGGGAACGACCGCTATCACGGCGCAAGTGCGGCCTGCCGTGTGGACACAAGGGAAGTGGAGTTCCTGCCTGAACCGCCTGACGGGGAGAACGGCGAGCAGTTCCGGCTAATTATGGAAACCGGCATTTCTGAGGTTCCCCCTGGATTGGAGAACATTGAAACGCTGAATACCCCTGAGAAGCTGGAAATGGCGATGAAAACGGAAATTACTCAGGCCGCCCCCGGCATCCCCCAGGGCAATACCGCCGTTTATAATGTGGCGCTCCTGGTCAGCACGGACGGCGGCGCGACCTGGACCCCAGCCACGAAGGACAACTTCCCCTCCGGAGGCTTGACCGTCATTCTGCCTTACCCGGAGGGCACCAACAGCGATTACCGCTTCACGGTAGTGCATATGTTCACCACCTCTGATTTTGGAAAGCGGCCTGGTGATACAGAAGTATTTACGCCGGATAAGGTAAAGAATACCGCGCAGGGAATCCAGGTGGTTGTGACCGGCCTGTCTCCGATTTCCGTGGGCTGGACGGCTCCCGCAGCCAATCCGGAGCCTCCGTCCTCCGGCGGTCATGGCGGAGGCGGAGGCGGGGGCGGTTGGAGCTCCAGCACCTACGCTGTCACCGTGGAGAAGCCGGAACACGGCAAAGTGACGTCCAGCCGTACCAATGCAAACAGCGGCAGCACCGTCACTCTGACCGTTACCCCGGACAGCGGCTATGAGCTGGATACGCTGACGGTTACCGACAGCCGAGGGAATGAGATCAGGCTGACGGGGCAAGGGAGCGGAAAGTACGCCTTCACCATGCCCGGCAGGGCCGTAACGGTGAAAGCGTCCTTCGTCCTCCTGCCGGATGGGACGGCTTGTGACGGCGGCGTGGGCTGTCCTTCTCGCGGCTTTGCTGATCTTGGCACCGTGGGGACTTGGTATCATGAGGCCGTGGACTATGTGCTGCGGAACGGGCTGATGGGCGGCTATGGAAACGGGACCTTTGGCCCCAGCAACAACTTGACCCGCGCCCAATTCGCTCAAATCCTCTTTAATAAAGAGGGAAGACCGGTGGTCAATTACCCGCTGCAGTACAGCGATGTGGAAGACGGCGCGTGGTACACCGAGGCGATTCGCTGGGCCGCCAGTCAGGGGGTTGTAGGCGGCTATAGAAATGGGGCTTTCGGCCCTAACGGCAATATCACCCGTGAGCAGCTCGCCGTTATGCTCTGGCGGTATGCCGGAAGCCCTGCTGCCGCTGATAAGGAGCTGCATTTCAACGATGCGGACGAGACCGGCGGCTACGCCCCAAATGCCCTGCGCTGGGCGGTGGAGAATGGTGTTCTCAGTGGCTACAGCGATGGACGGCTTGACCCAACAAGATTGGCTACTCGTGCGCAGGCAGCGCAGATGTTGAAAAGTTTTCAGAAAAGTAAAACCTGATTGGGAAATACGAAATGCAAACCACCTGCCAAAATTTGAGCAGGTGGTTTGCATTTTGAAATTTACCCATACGTAATTTCTGGTCTGCTTGGACGCAGAGGGCAGAGGACTGAGTCGTGTTCAGAGTCCGGCCCCTCTGGAGAAAGGCTGAGTAACAAAAAGGAACAAGAATTCCGTACCGGGCTGACTGCGGAATACCTCCTATGCTAGAATAGTGGGGCTCAAACCACATTTAGGATTCTAAGCGGGAGGCGAGGACAATAGAAATTTATGGATACATCCGGGTCAGTACAAAAGAGCAGAATGAAGACCGGCAGCGGATTGCGCTGCAGGGCCTGTCCATTCCGGAAGAGAACATTTTTATGGACAGACAGTCGGGCAAAGACTTTAAACGTCCTCAGTATATACGGCTGGTAAGAAAGCTGAAGCCTAAAGATATGCTTTATGTGAAAAGCATCGACCGGCTTGGCCGGAATTATGAAGAAATTCTGGAACAGTGGCGCATCCTCACGAAAGAAAAACGGATTGATATTGCCGTGCTGGACATGCCTCTGCTGGATACCCGGCAGGGACGGGACCTCACGGGAACGCTGATCGCCGATGTTGTGCTTCAGCTGCTGAGCTACGTGGCGCAGACGGAGCGGGAGAATATCCGCCTCCGTCAGGCGGAGGGCATAGCGGCGGCAAAAGCCAATGGCGTTCGATTCGGGAGAAAGAGAATGGAGATGCCGGGTGACTTTGAGTTCTTCGCGGAAAAGTGGTTGGAGGGGAAGATATCCGCCCGGCAGGCGGCATCAAAACTTGGGATATCGCATCATACATTTATAAAGCATGCCGGAAGGCGCATGAAAACATAAAGGATAAACGGCGGCAAGCGCAAAACAAGTGGGCACGAAAGTATAACTTCATAGCCGCAATTCCCCCATGCGGGGGACGGGCTTTTTTTGATGGTCTAAATTGAAATGATAGAAAAAAGGACATGGCGATACCTCCCGGATACCGCCGTGTCCTTAAAAATGGGCGACTTTAATACACCCTCCGTTTTCCGTTTTTTCAAAAGAAAGCGGCGGCTTGAAATTTACTATTTCAAAACCGCCGCATGGCTACTTGTATTTTGTTTGGGCGCATAGATACCAGCCGCCGAAACAACGGTTTTTTTATTTACCGCTGGGCGACAATCACTTTTTGAATATCCCTGCAGTACGCCTTTTACTTGATACGAATACTTGGTTCAATCGTTATCTTCCTGCCAGGTATTTTGCCACCAATCATCTTCCCAAGGCTTGCTCTGCCATTCGTCCTGCCACAAGTCTTTCCAGTCATCCGGGAAATTCGATGTGTCAAATGCGTTCGAGGTATAAATCCCCATTACACCGGAGCCTTTCCGTGTTATCTGAATTACATTAGCTCCAGTGCCATCTGTGAAGGTAGCCAAATTTCCACTTTCCTTGAAATTTTTTGGCCTATATATCTCGCCCTAACTGCCGTTATCTGGAATAGTCGCAGTGGTATTCTTGAAATCATCTTGGGAAATCAGCTGAAAATATCCACTGGTGGCTGTAGCGTCCACCGAGCCAGCGAAGCCCTCTGGCAAGGTCAAAAAGACGGACGCCATATTGAAGTTGCCTACAATATTGCCAGACCTGATAAGGTCGCAAGTCAAATGCCCGTTGTCCACGTTCAAAGTTACATCCCCATACGCAATATCAGGAATATACAATTTGATGGTCTCAGCATTGTTGTTTGTATTTGTCTTGCATGATATCGACACGCTCCAGATATCCCGCTGTCCGTCAATGCGAGGCTCAACCTGATATACATCTTCGTTAAACTCAGCATAGATCTTGCTGCCCCGGGGAGCTGCCAACACATTGACGGCGGCGTTGCTGACATCCAGCGACAACGAGGGCCTGCCGGTGGTGTCCAGTGGCGTACCAGGGAGAGACGCTGCATGGGGATTCGCCGTAGATGGCCCCAGCGAATAGACACCAACAAAGGCCGCTCCCAGAACTACACACAGTGTCAGCAGGACAGTCAATATCTTAACTGACCTCGATTGTTCCCTAAACTTCATAATTGCACCTAACCTTTCTTTCAATAGCTGTTTATTTTCGCTTAAAGTAACAGCGCCGAGATTTTCTTTGTATCTCCCAACTGCGGCCATCGCGTCAAGCAAGGTTTTCCCGTAGTCCTGCGCGTTGCCGCTCCCCATTTTGGCAAGGACGGCTTCATCGCAGGAAAATTCACAAGCCTTGGTAATTTC
>JBCLRG010000086.1:0-5436 GCA_041223955.1 Oscillospiraceae bacterium 38-13
CTCTTCCGGTAGGACCCCGCACCATCTTTGCGGGGCCCGGTCCCCTGACCGGGCCATTTCTTTAGGGTTTCCACCCTCCTCCCGGAGGCGCTCCCGTAGGGGCGGACCTGTGTGTCCGCCCGTCCCCCAGGTTTCCTCCGGTCTGCCGGTAGGCGGTTCTCATTTATGCAATCTCTTCCGGTAGGACCCCGCATAAAATGCGCCCCCCACGGCATACTGTCTCCAACAGTACCATGGGAGGCGTTTTTTCATGACACAAATTCTTCAGGATACCGGCATGACCATCCTTACAACCCTGCTGTCCATCCTGGCCCTGTTTCTCCTCACCAAGCTGATGGGCGCTAAGCAGGTTTCTCAGATGACCATGTTCGACTACGTAGTGGGCATCACCATCGGCTCCTCTGCGGCAGAACTGGCTACGGAGCTGGAACAGCCCCACAAGCCCCTCACCGCCATCATCGTCTACGGCCTGGTAGCGGCGGGCATCTCCGTCCTGTGCTGCAAATCCCTGAAGGCCCGCTCCATCGTCACGGGGCGGCCCCTGATTCTTCTGGAGGACGGGGTGATCTACCGGGAAAACCTGAAAAAGGCCAAGCTGGACCTGAACGAATTCCTGACCTACTGCCGCATCGGCGGCTGGTTCGACCTGAGCCAGCTCCAGACCGCCGTCTTTGAGCACAACGGCACCGTCAGCTTCCTCCCCCGGGAGACCGACCGCCCCGCCACCCCGGCGGACCTGAACAAGAACCCCGCCCAGTCCCAGGTCCAGACGCCCTTCGTCATGGACGGGAAGCTGCTGGACGGCAACGTCCGCCAGGCGGGGAAGGAGGATGACTGGGTCCGCCGGGCTCTCCTCCGCCAGGGCTACCGGGACGAGAAGGAGGTCTTCCTGGCCCTCTGGGGCGGCGGCGAGGACCTGACCGTCTTCCCCATGGACCCCAAACGGGGGAGCCTGTAGCCCCCCGGAATCCCGGCAGCGTCCCTCAATGGGCCAGAATAAAGCTCTCCAGCTCCTCCGGGGTTTTTACCACGGCCACGGCCCCGGCTTCCTCCAGCTCTCCCGGCGGGGCGTAGCCGAAAAACTCCACCCCAACGCAGTCCACGCCGCAGGCCCGGGCCCCCAGCACATCGAACTTCCGGTCCCCCACCATCAGCACCTCCGGCGCGTGGGCGGCGGTGAGGCCCAGCTGCCGCATGGCCTCCCGGACCACGTCCTCCTTCTCCCAGTCCCCGTTGGGAGGGCTGCCCACCAGCGCGGAGAGGTGGGGGGTAAAGCCGAACCGGGCGCAGATGGAGACGCAGAGGTTCTCCGGCTTGGAGGAGGCCAGCGCCAGCACCCGGCCCTGCTCCTTCAGCCGTCCCATAACCTCCGCCATGCCCGGGGCGGCCCGGTTCTCATACTGCCCCACAGGCTCATAAATCAGCCGGAAGCGCTCCACCGCCTCCGCCGCCTTCTCCGGGCTGTAGCCGCAGAAGCGGACAAAGGAGTCCTGAAGAGGCGGGCCGATGAAGCGGAGCAGGGTTTCCTCCTCCGGCGCCGGATCGCCGTAATCCCGAATGGTCTCCCGCACGCAGTGGACAATGCCCTCCCGGGAGTCCGTCAGGGTGCCGTCCAGGTCAAAAAGTATATAGCGGTACATATCAGCCCTCCTCACAAAACCGGGGAACCAGCACGCCGTTTTCATCCGCCTCCAGCACCGGCCCCGCCAGGCGCCGGACCTCCGGCCACAGGGAGAGGAAGTCCTCCACCCCCGCCACGTTGGGCAGGCCGTAAGGGGCGTGGCGGTAGTGCATGGGTACGATGCACCTTGGATTCAGCTCCTCGCAGACGGCCTTGGCCTCCGCCGCGTCCACGGTGTACACGCCTCCCACGGGCACCAGCAGCACATCCACCGGCCCGATGGCGGCAATCTGTTCCGGCGAAAGCCGGTGCCCCAGGTCCCCCAGGTGGGCCGCGGTCACGCCCCCCGCCGTGAGGATGTGAACCGTGTTCGTCCCCCGGAGGGCCCCGCTCTCACCGTCGTGGAAGGTCTCCACCCTGCGGATGGTGAAGGGGCAGGGGCCGTCGAAGGGGACCGTTTCCGCCTCCTCCACGGCGTTGTGGTCAAAGTGGCCGTGACTGCAAAGGATGCTGTGGACCGGAAGCCCCGCCGGAGCCCCCGCCCGGCGGGCGGTCTCCGCCAGGGGCGGATAGCCCTCCACGCCGGTGTAGGGGTCCAGCAGGATCCGATAGCCGTCCTGCTCCGCCAGAAAGCAGGAGTGGCCCAGCCAGGTGAGTTTCATATGGATTACCTCCTTGCGGATATCAAAAATCAGGGGCGGGTGGAACCCGCCCCTTCAGTATATCAGTCTTTCTCCGGTTTGTCATCCAGGTTTTTCGGTTCCTTTTTCCAGCCCTTCCGAACCGGGCGGACCCCCTCCGCCCGCCGCCGCCGGGAAACCCTGACTCCCAGCAGCACCAGGGCCGCCAGCACCAGCATCCACAGCCAGTGAAAGGCCAGAAAGACCGCCAGGTCCTGGAGGAAGTCCCCAAAGGCCCGGAGCCCCCCGGTGAAGGCGTTCCCCACGCGGCTGGCAAAGGTGGGCGGGGCCTCCTCCACCGTGGACAGCCGGGCCACCTCCCGGAGGCGGACCTCCACGGTGGCGAAGTCCACCAGCGCGTCATAATGCCGGAGGGAGCCGGTGAGCTGTTCGATCTGGAGCTCGGTTTCGGCGATGGCGTTTTCCAGGGAGATGATGTCCTCCATGTTCTCCGCCTTGGCCAGCAGGGCCTGTAAACGCTCCATCTTGGTCCGCTGGGTGAGGAGGCGGCTTTCGGTGTCGTAGTATGCCTCGCTGATATTCCGGGCGTTCCGGTTCCGGCTCACCACGTGGCCCAGCTCCCCCACGCTCTCCAGGAAATCCTCAAACCGGGCGGCGGGAACCCGGGCGGTATAGCTGCCGGAGCGGCGTCCTCCGCTGCCGCTGGCGGAGGCGTTTTCCAGATAGCCCCCCATCCGGTCCACGAGGTCCTCCAGCCCGGCGGAGCAGGCGTCAAAGTCCGTGGTCTCCGCCTCGATCTCGGCGGTGTAGACCATCTTCGCCCCGGACAGGCGGTTCTCCGCGCCCTCCTCCATGCTCGCTTCCGGCCCGGCGGGGGCACTGGCAGGGGTTTGGGCCTCCGTCATCCAGATTTCCCCGCCGGAATCATAGGCCATATCGGAGGGGGCCGCCATGTTGTCTGCTCCTCCGGCCCTTCCGCCGCAGGCCGTGAGGGTCAGAATCAGCAGGGCCGCGAGAAACCATCCTCTTTTCATCTGTGGGTCCTCCTTTTCCGCCCCGTCTTCCAGCGGGGCCTCTTTACCGGTATAGACGGATTCCGGGGGAGAAAGGTTCCAGGGATTTCCGGTTTTTTAATCGATGCGGGTTTCCCACTCCTCCGCCCGGTGCGCCTCAAAGCACATGCGGACCTGTTCCTCCGTATTCTTCTCCTCCGCCAGCGGCGGCAGGGCGTCCGGCGGGAAATATCCGCTGGCGGTGGTCTCGAGATTGGGCCGGAAGGCCCCGCCCGCCGGGGCGCACAGGACGAAGATTTTGCAGACCTTCCAGGCGTAAACCGGCCGGTTGTGCTTTTCCCGGTCCTGGACGGCGATGACCCGCAGCGGCGTGACCTCCAGCCCCGCCTCCTCCCGGACCTCCTTCACCACGTTCTCCAGCACGGAGACGTTCACATCCACCCAGCCGCCGGGGAGGGACCATTTCCCGCTGTTCTCCCGCACCAGGAGAATCCGCCCGTCCTGAAAGACGGCGGCCCGGGTGTCCAGCTTCGGCGTCTGATAGCCGGTCTCGCAGCAGAAGAGGTCCCGCACCGTCTCCGGCGGCAGCTCCGTCTTATACGCCAGCATTTCTGCGGCGATGTCCCGGACCCGCTGGAAGCGCTCCCGGTCAAAGGGGTCTTTGCTGTAGTACAGCCCGGCCTGGGCCAGGGCCTGGAGCTCCACCGCCCAGTCCAGCCAGGGGTTTGTCAAATCCATAAACACGCTCCTTTCCCGGTCTGTTTATGAAAACAGGACCCCGTCTCCGGAGTCCTGCCTTAGAGCCTGTTTCCTATCTCCCGGTGCGGCGGATGGGCCGGGAATTTTTCGCCCGGCAAGGAAAAAAGCGCAGGAATACTGGATGTATTCCGAGCATTTTTGACGCAGCTGGACGGAAAAAGACCGGTTCAGACGGTGTGCGGGGAGATAGGAAACAGGCGCTTACACTTATGCCACTGCCGAGAAAGGCGTCCGGACCGCCTGCTTCTGCTCTTCCTGGCTCTGCCGGGCCAGGTCCTGCTGCTGGCTGTTGTCCGTGTCCGCCTTGGTGACGGTGCGGGTGGTTCCGCCGGAGACGAAGGACTTGCCGCACTCCGGGCAGATTTCCGTATGCATGGTTACGCTCTGGCTGACCACCTTCCGGTCCTCCCGATCGGCCTTGGCCTGTTCCCGGTAGACGTGCTCCATCTCATGGCCCCGGACGGCGGAGGCGGCCTGTTCCGGCTTGATGTTGGTAGGCGTCTGGAAGGAGACCCCCATGTCGTCGGAGCCGTCCTGATACTTCCGCTCCTCGCAGGTCTGGCACTCGCCCTCCTTCAGGGCGTCCTGAGCGCTCTCCGCCCCCTGGGCGGCGGTTTTCTCCTGTCCGGGGAGGGCGGGTTCGTCCTTCTGCTCCGGCAGGCCGGGAGCCGTCCGTTCCGGCGCGCCGTTTTTCAGGACGCTCTCCGCGCCCTCCAGGTCATTTTTCGCCAGGGCGTCCTCCGCCCGGGCCAGCTGGCCCTCCAGCGCATTGCGCCGGGACTCCTGAGCGGGGGCCTTTCCGGTCTCCACGAACTGCCCGTCGGGCTTCACCTCGCCGTAGCGGGTCCGCATCCGTCCGGCCATTGCGGCCGGGTCGTTTTCCAGGCGGCTGGTCAGCTCCGGCAGGGAGATTTCATCCCGGGAGACCGGCCGCGCGGCGTCCACGGGCTGAACGGGCGTCTCCGGCGAGGCGGCCTTCCGGGGGCCCAGAATCTGAGCCTGCCGGGCAGCGCCCCGGGCGCCCTGAACGCCCTCCGCCAGCCGCGATCTGTAGGGGGAGACGGCATAGCTCATCCCGATGCCGCCAACGCCCGAAATTCCACCAACCATGGCACTCACCTCATTCACAAACTGCCGCTCCTTCCGGAGCGGGGGATAATCCTGCCACCAGTATACCATATTTCCCGCAAACCGCAAGCCCCTTTTTGGAGATGGGCGTGTCTGTTCGCGGATTTTCTCCGGGGAGGGGCAGGGGCGGTCAGGGGGGCCGGGCCCCGCAGAGATGGTGCGGGGTTCTGCCAGAAGAGATTGCATGAATTAGAGCCGTCTACCGGCAGACCGGTGGAAACCCTAAAGAAATGGCCCGGTCAGGGGACCGGGCCCCGCAAAGATGGTGCGGAGT
>JBCLRG010000087.1:0-5077 GCA_041223955.1 Oscillospiraceae bacterium 38-13
TTTTCCCCAGCTCCCGCTTGTTTTTTCCTATTATCTCCCACTCCGCCATTTTTGTCAAAAGATTTTAAACAGGCTCTTAGATAGCCCGTCGGTCAACGACGCTAGAGGGATTAACATAAATGTGTCGGGCGGGTCCATCTCCAATTTGCAAATTCAGCAGGGAAGTGTAAATTCTTCGCAGGTAATTGCACCTTCACAGGATTTTGACTACAAAGCCGTTTCTGATTTTTTGAATCGAATAAGCAAATATCCTATGTTGACCGATGAGCTTGGGGAAAAATCTGTTGAATTTGAGCAGCTCGTAGCCGAAGCAGAAGATGCAATTGAAAACAAAGCATCTCCTTCAAAAATAAAAGCGGTTTTGAATACAATGAAGGATTTGATGGTGGGTATAACTGGAAGTTTAATTGCTTCTGGTATTGCAACCCAAATTCCGGCACTGTTAGCTCATTTAGGTTTGTGAGGTGCCTATGAATGGAATTGTTTTAGATTTACAACGCGAGGCGTTAACACAAAGCGGTGATGTTTTGTCTTTGCTACGCAAAGCATATCTGATTGCAAGAAAATTGCATCTAAAAGATTTTGGAGAATGGCTCAATAAAGAACTCAATGGGTATGGTACTAAGGATAAGGTGCCAAATTACCGAATCCTTCGAGGGGAAGTAAAGGCATGGAATCCAATGCGAGGATGGATTCCGGTATTATTTGATCGTGAGTATGGGTTCAATATACATCAGTCCCGTGATTCCATAGCTAATCTGATAAACATATACAGCACCTCAAAGGGAAAGCCTGCGATTGTCAATTTTCCTGCTGAAATCAATTCTTTTTTAGGCAAAAATGCTCCAATCCAGACAAAATATGCACTTCATATTTCTACCAACCAAATATATACGATAGTTGAGAGCGTACGCACTGCTGTTCTTGAATGGTCGATTGTCCTTGAAGAAAATGGAATTATTGGTGAGGGAATGTCAATGAGATCATTTTTTCCATCACAATATGTAATGAAATTTGTCATAGCTTCCACAGAGTCATAGCTGCCTTTTTGTGAAACTGTTGGATATAGCCCCCTTTTTCCTAATTGCGGCTCACATAGCACATTGATTTTATAGAATTCATTATATTCCAAAGAATCAATACATTTCTTCATCAAATGATATGTACCGGTCAATCCCGCTGCTGTTACGAAGGACAGATTATCCGCTGAAGTATGGTATTCAGGATACTCACCGAACTTACTTCTGCATACAGTACATACCGGTAGATCTATCCCTGGCGCATTGAATTGCCGCTCGTCCGAGCCTCTCTTCAAAAAAGAATATTCCTTATAATCTGGGTAGTGAAATTTCAAAATATTTGTCAAAAGCTTGTCAGTCAAAGTATCGCCATGCCTTGTGTGGATAAAAGAATATTCTCTTTCATCACCTACGCAGGATAAAACAAATCCCGCAATTACATGCTCCTTCAAATGGCGGCGCTCATAATTTCTGCTCAGCCAAGTGATGGAGCCAATCGTTTCCGGAAGATACAAAAAGCGGTAACTATACTTTCTTTTCTTCATGCTTGCCACATATTTTGCCAAAAGTGCTGACACCGCCGGACCAGAGCATTCATTATTTGCCATAGAGGGATGGCACAAATACGTAGAGATCAATATTTCTTTTTCGCTCTCACCAGGATAATAAGCCTCTCCGTAAGTCAGCGAACCATTTTGATCCAAGTTACTTCTGATAACAGCGTGATACTGTCCATCCTTTAAGGAGGCCAGCATATTCTTGCTCATGCAAAATCCCCATCGTTCAGTATAGTAAGAAGTAACGTACGGTATCACATCCGGCTGATCGTCCTGTGTATAAATATGCTGTTTCAACTCTTCCAGACCCATCCATTGATCCACAGGTATCGAATATCCCATAACATGCAAATTGTGATTTTTAAAGTCTATGATCCGGCTGCCGTTTTGATCTTCAATATACGCT
Organism: Oscillospiraceae bacterium 38-13; assembly: GCA_041223955.1. Lineage (GTDB taxonomy): Bacteria > Bacillota > Clostridia > Oscillospirales > Oscillospiraceae > Oscillibacter. Next base: position 1,983 of record JBCLRG010000087.1, read on the forward strand.
TCCGAAATATTCCATTCTGCCGGAACGGTCCAATCAAAAACTTTGGTACCAGATTTAACCTCAGAAACCTGTAATTCCGGTACATAGGACTTTATGATTTCTATAGAATTTCTGAAGCCGGTACCAGTAATGCTTCTGCACAACGGAAAAAGTTCTTCAACAATTCCATACATCAACTCTCCGATGTCTAATTCACTGTTTTGGCCTCTCCAGGAGCATAGTTTTCTGCCCCTGTTTGCCAGAATATCTTCCTTAATAATTGGGTACACCTTTGACAAATTTACAATTGCAAATTTCAATCCGTTAATATAGACATTCTCCTGAGCGTGCTTTTCAATAAACTCATCCTCATAAGGATCGACTTTTTCGATCACATTGTACCAATATGATCTTACACACATTGAATAGACCCTTTCAGTACAAACGCCAGCCTCATCTATATAATTTGATCTGAAGTTTTTCATATAACGATAGGGAACACAATGCAAAAACTTTTCTTCAACAAAATGCACAAAGGTAAAGGAATGGGCAAAATCGACGTTGATGATGACATTTTTAACGTTGTTATCCCGGAAAAACGCAAAAGGTGAATCTTCGCCGAAAGCGCTCTTGTTTTCCAATGAGCACAAATATTCTTGATCCCTTCCCCACACTGCAAAAGAATAAATTGGATGCTTAGTTCTCTTGAAGTCCTTGCGCTCCAAAGCAACTTGGGACAATGCCCCCACCTTTGAGGGTGTGTGCTTATAATCAAAAGTGCCGCCGCCACACCAGTCCCAATTATATGTTGGGAAAATGAGGGTGCCCTCTATACCCACCGCTTCGATAAATCCATCAATTAGTACATGCAAATCGGGGGTTTCGTTGTTGTCCCGACATATTTTTATCAAATCTTTTACTGCCGAGCTAACAAATATCTTGTCGCCTGCTTCGATCCCAAGCCGTTTAGGTATATCTGCCATCTCAACATAGCTCATCTTCCCTTACCTCACAATCCTATCCGTTTTGACAATTGCCGAAATTTGTAACTTTCCTGCAAGCGGGAATTCCTCTGAAATAATCCCTGCCAAAGTATTGAAAATGAGAGGTTTTTGTGATATTCTTTCTTAATATCAAAATCATAAAAATATTCAGGAAAGTACATATTTGTATCTGAAAATTATTGGTGAATTTAGATTATCTCTTTAGAAGTTCTTATATGTCGGTATAGCCCGTATTTCCGGGCTTTCCCGGCATTTTAGATATGGGGAGAAGTTCTTATATACCCTCATAACCTCTTAGGTTTTCCCTCTCAATGGTAGTAAAAGAAGTATTAAATCCGTCTGCGGCTATGCTGCAATCAGCCTTTCCATTTCAGCCTTTGCGGAAGCGAATGTTGCGTGTGCGTAATAGTTCAGCGTCATGGTGATGTTTGAGTGTCCCATGATATACTGTAACGCTTTCGGGTTCATTCCGGCATTGGCTAAATTGGTGCAGAACGTATGGCGCAGGGTGTGAGGTGTCATTACTTTGGGTAAGGCTTCCTCATGGCACTTGTTGTACTTCTTCGCAAGTCCCCGAAACATGGTAGCATAGTTCACATTCGTTTTCGGGCAACCGTCCCGGTTGAGGAAAAGAAAATTGCTGTAACCGTCAATGGTGAGCTGCTTCGCTCCCTTGTGGTTCTCCAACACGCGCCCCAACGCTTCATACACTTTTTCACTCATTGGAATTTGTCTGATACCGCTTTGCGTTTTGGGTTTCTCTATGTAGTAGCCTGTTTCCGCGCTCCGTAAAAGCTGGTGGTCTACATTGATTATCCTGTTTTCAAAATCAAGGTCGGTTTCAGTCAGTCCGCAGAGTTCGGAAATCCTAAGCCCTGTCCCCAGCAGTATGATAACTTCATCACGGTATTTCTGATAGACGCTATCACTTTGCATAAAGGACAAAAGGCTTTCTTCCTGTTCCGCTGTGAGAGGTACTTTCGGCTCTGTGTCGTCCTCGATCACGGTGTTTAGCTGGAAGTCAAAGGGATTTTTCCTTATACAGTCGTCCTGTATCGCCGTATAGAACGCGGCTTTTAAGGAACGCTTGTCGTTGCTTATGGTCTTGTAGGATATTCCCTTTTCTTTCATGCGCAACGCCCATTCTTTCGCGTCGGATAGTTTTACACTGTCAATGGGGCAGGAACCAAGTTTATCCGCTTCCAGCAGCTTCATCAGCCGCTTGCGCCCCTGTGTGGTGTTGTACCGAACATTCCCCCGGTGGCGGTTCTGCTTTGCGTAAAGCTCGCAGACAGTCATTTTCTTTCCGATTGTGTCTATCCCGTCGTCAAGGTCTTTCTGTATCTCTTTTTCCTTTTCTCTAAGGGATATGTCGTCACGCTTCCCGGCAGGGGTCTTGTCCGTAGGCACTAACTTCCACGCATAGACAAATTGCACTTTACCAAAAGTATCGGTATATTTGTAAGCATATCTCCCGTCTTTTCTCTGGCTCTCTCCCGAACGCAAAATGCGGTTTCTATTATCACGTCTTTTCTCCGACATTGTTTTTGCTCCTTTCCGTGTCGGAAAGAGCCTTGATATGCCTACATCTATTATAGCATATTCAAGGCTCCTTTTCACTATATTTTTCGCTAAATTGCGTCCAGTGTGTCAATGATTTTTTCAAACTGTTTCCTCTTGATCTAAATACGGTTCCCGTTCAAGATCACCCAGCCAGCCGTGGGATTTTCCTCTGCAAGTTTCCGCAGCTTGTTTTCCCCAATGCGGAAATATTTTGACGCTTCCTCAATGGTAAGCGTGTACTTTTCCCAAATAGGCACATCAGCATTGTTCATTCTATAAATCCCCCTTTCAAAAATGGGTAAATGGTTAATGGTGAAAAAAGGGCTGTGATCGGACGGTTAATAGCGTAACCTCACGGGAGTTTCACCCCTGCATGGTTCTCATGCAGCCCTACCCATTGCCTGCGACGCTTTTAACGCTCGGACTGATAGGCTTTGCCAGCGTCAACTTCGGCGGCGTGGTGGTGGACGACTTCAAGGTGGTGAACGGGCAGAAAGGAGTGTATCGTAAAGGAACGGGGACACCCCGAAAACAACAGGCAGTCAGGCC
>JBCLRG010000088.1:0-5076 GCA_041223955.1 Oscillospiraceae bacterium 38-13
AAAAAGGAGTACATTCTTGACCCGCAGGGAAAGAAAATCTATGACCCGAAAAAGCGGCAGTACAAATGCAAGGCCATTCCCGCCACCGACTGGAACGAGCAGACCAAGGCCGAGGAATGGCGGGCGGCATGGGCGCAGCTTTGCAACCGGGCGTTGGAGCAGTACGGACACGCCGGACGCATCGACCACCGCAGTTATGAGCGGCAGGGCATCGACCAAATCCCCACCGTCCATTTAGGCGTGGCCGCTTCCGCTATGGAGAAGCGCGGCATCCGCACCGAGCGCGGCGATCTGAACCGGGAAATCGAAGTGACAAACCAAAAACTCCGGCAACTGAAAGCCCGTATTTCCAAGCTGCAAAAGTGGCTGAAAGAGGAACAGGAGAATACCGAGCCGCCCACCCTTGCCGACTATATCCAGGGCATCCTGACCCGCAGGGCGCGGGAGGGGAAATCGCAGGTTTCCCAATCCATCTATAACCTCAAGGACGCGGCAAAAATGCTGAATTTCCTGCAAGCCAACAACATCATGGATATGGCGGGGCTTGATGAAAAATTCAAGTCCATGATAGGGGAACAGCTTGACATTCAGCATAAACTGAAACCCATTGAACGGCGGTTAGGCACTCTGAAAAAGCACATCGAGCAAGCCGACATTTATTTCAAGTATAAGGGGAAAAAGAAGCTGACCGAAGCCGAGCAAATCCTGTTTACGGCAGCGAAAGATTATCTAAAAGGCGTGATGAACGGCAAGACCACAATCCCGACAAAGGAATGGAAAGCGGAGTATGCCAAGCTGACCGCCGAACGGGAAACGCTCAATCGGCGGTATCTTGCGTTGAAAGGGGAAGTGAAAGAAGCCGAGCAAATCCGCAGGAGCGTTTACAATATCTTGCGGCAGGAACAGCGGGAGCAGCAACCCAGCAGGGCGCAGGATGTGGAGCGGTAATTGACAGGGCGGCGGGGCAGTCAACATCTACCCTGCCGCCCATCCAATGGTTTTTTATATGCCGTTTCCGTTGGCGGCTGGAAGATTTATCGAATTGTAGGGCTTATGTTCTCAATAACAAACTGAAGTCTATAATTCTTGCCACTGAATACAAGACGGTCTTTTGTAGGTGCTGAGAAATTCTCTGATACATAATATCGCATCATTCAGGGGAACCACTGCATTCGCTGATGGACACCATTCCACACCGTCCGCAAGAAAAGTGACTTCCTTTTGATTGTTATCGTTATAAGAGAGCCACATATCTCCCATATCAGTTTGAAAAAAATTAACTGCTGCATACGGTTCATTGGTGCAGACAGCCACGCAGGGATATAGCTCATCCCCAGTAACCCAAAGAGTGTCTTTTTTCTTTGCCGCAACTTGCACAAAATTTATTGCATCATCCACGGATTGAAACTCAAAAGTCCCTTGGTCTGTGCTAACGAATATCATATTTTCCTCCGATTTTCTATCTATTGAACCGTCCACCTCGGGACATTTTGGAGCTGTTGACAAAGTGCCCCCAAAGCGCTCGAAATATGGTATAATTAGAGCAGGGGGGGCAAGGAAATGCAGTTAAAATATCACATGGTAACGATAGAGGATTTGGTACCTGAAAATCATTTTCTGCGGAAATTGGAAGCGGCGCTGGATTTATCGTTTGTGTATGAGGAGACGGCTCACTTGTACAGCCGGAGGTATGGCCGTGCGCCCATTGACCCGGTAGTAATAGTAAAATACCTGTTGCTGGGTTTTTTGTACGGCATCCCCTCGGAGCGGCAGATCGAGGTACGGTGTGCGGACAGCAACGCGTTTCGTTGGTATCTTGGAATAGATTTGGATGAACGAGTGCCAGACCACAGTACGATCAGCCAGCTGCGGCGGCGGAAGCCTGCGTTTCGGAAGGTGTTCCGGCGGCTGTTTGAGGAAGTGGTGCGCCAGTGCGTGGAAAAAGGTCTGGTGAGCGGACGGCTGGCGGTGACGGACTCCACCCATGTCAAGGCCAACGCGTCCAGGGCCTCGGAACAGGAGGTAGATGCGCTGGAAGAGGCGGGGAACTATTGGGAGCGGCTGGACGCCTATGAGGAGGAGGGACTGGAGGAGCTGAAACGGCAGACAGGGCAGCGCCGGTCGAAGCGGACAAAGCAGGTGAAAAAGGACAAGCGCCGTTCCCGCAAGAAGGTGAGCAGTACCGACCCGGAGTCGGGCTACATGAAGCGGCCCGGCAAGCCCAGCGGTTTTTATTATCTGTCTCACCAGACAACCGACCCGGACCACGGTATCATCACCGCTGTAACCGTGACGCCGGGGGATGTCCATGACTCACGGCCCTATTTGGAACAGTTGGAGTATGTCCATAAACATGTTGTGCCGCTGCAAGCCGCTGCGGCGGACTCCGCCTATGACTTCCCCCTGGCACACCGAGCGCTGGAAGAACTGGGCATCGACTTCTTTGTCGTGCCACAGCCCGCCCATGACCGCACGAAAGCTGAACTGAAGCGGGATGCATTCACCTATAACGAACAGCGGGACGTATACTTGTGCCCTAACGGGAAAGAACTGCGGCGCAAGCGGCTGTATCGAAGCGGCAGCGGGCTGTTCTGGGAATACTGGGCAGAAAAGAAAGACTGCGGCAGCTGTCCTTTGCGGCAGAAATGTTTGAATGAGACGGACAAGGCCGGCGCCAGAAAGCTCCAGGACAGTTATTTCAAGACGGTTGTTCAAAAACATTTCTCCAGGCGATGGGAGCCGGATTACCGGGAGGCGCTGAAGCAGCGGCAGATCTGGTGTGAGGGTACTTTTGCCGCACAGAAATGGGGACACAACCTGACGCGTCTCCTGCGGCGAGGTTTAGAGGCAGCGGAGGACCACTGTCTCCTTTCCGCCGCGGCCTTGAACCTCAAAAGAATGATTAAACACTCAGTGTGATGCCGAAAGGCATCTTTTTTCTTGCTTGAAATCTCCCTTGTCTCTTTATTTCAGGCACTTTGTCAACAGCTCCATTTTGTCCCAAAGGGCCGAACAATCCCAAACAAAACCGTCCGCCATAGCCCGCGCCGCCTCGTCTGTGCTTTTGGCTCACTCGCCACGGGTGGGGAAGTCGTGTTCTGAAATAACCGCATACCACTCGGCGGGCAAGGGGAGCCATTCGCGTTTTTTGTTTCGACAATAGGATATTTCCAGTTCCGGCGAACAGATGTACTCAATCTCGTATTGAAGAAAAGGAAAATCCTTGTGGTGCATAATTAGGGAACCATATACCCAGTCCTCGCTATCGGGTACTTGAACGCCATCACCGCTATATGCCTCCAGCAAGGCGGCAATCATAGCGGGGTCATCCACCTGGGCCGAAGTGCTATCCTCGTTTTCAAAAACAAGCGTGACGGAAGATACCATTTCCGTCGTGGGCGTTCCCAGCGTTACCCCGTCTTGCATCCAAAGGCGGGTTTCCACACCGCCAGTATAAAATTTCCGGGGAGCGGTATATAAGAATGTCCGGGCCTCGTCACCTGCTATCTCATAGATGGCAAGCCCGCCGCCCTTGTCCGCATCTTTGCCGCAAACGCCTATCTGCTCACCGATGCCCTCCGCAGGCGTCCAGACATATTGATTGCCGTCACTGTAATAGTGGGCTTGTTCATCCCAGCCGCCGCTCAAATCCCTTTGATACTGTATGCCGTCTATGTAGAGAATTTCAGTATCGTCCTCCCATGTCTCCATCTGATAAACGGGAAAATCTTTCCCGGAGTGGCATCCGGCCAACGGAACAGCCGCCAGCACAAAAAAGGACAGCAGAAAAGCCCCGCACATTTTTCTCTTGCTCATTCTATTATCCCTTTTCTTTTTTTCAGCCAAACGACCACACACCACGCCGCCGCGTACAGTATCACATAGGCCCCCGCCAGCACAAGGGCGGTGATGTACTTTTGCCGCAGTCCGGCGATGTAGCTTTCGGCGGTCTGGCCCGGCTCCACGGTGATATAGGAGCGGTCAGCGGGGACGGACAGCACCCGCCGCTCCACAGCGGCCCCCGCGTCCACGATCTCCTGGCCCAGCTCACGGGTGAGGGCCTGCTGGCTCCACTGATAGCCGCTCCCGCTGGTGTCCTGGTAGTAGACCATGTAGGCGGTTTTGGTGGGGTTCATGCGGCGGTCGCGTCCGCTGGCCCCCGTGTTCTGCACCTGGACGGGCAGGACTTGATAGGGGGAAAAGGTATAAACGCCTTTGTCCTCGTAGCTGTCAGCGGGGAGGATAGCGGTCAGATACTTGATGGAGAGATAGCCCACCGCCGCCGCTAAAATCAGCAGCATCACCCCCGCCACAAAGACGATTGATTTTAGTTTTGCCATACGCACCTCCGGGAAATATCAGCCGCCCACTTTCATCTGTATTTTCGGTTCAAGTATAGCACATTCCCCCGCTGAAAACAATCCTCGTTCTATATCCGTTCCGACTATCCAGACCGTCAAGGCCGAGTAGTATTTTTTGCTCCGCAAAAAATCTCCACTCTGCCCCCTTGACTGTCTGGATTTTTGCCGTTGCCATTTCGCCGCCGAAAACGGGGAACAGGATTTGACAATCCTGCCCCCGCTTTCGTTCGCTCCATTTTAACGGCAAAACCGTCTGCACTACTGCGGCGGCTGCCGGTAGGTTTTGCGGTGGCTCTGCCCCCCCGCGCCCCCGGCCTCTCCCAAAGAACAGGATAAGGGCAAATGCGTAACCGGCGGGCGTGGACATTTAGACTTCCGGCACAGCCCCCAAACCCGCATGAATAGGGGCGTTCTGGTGCGCTCCAAGCCCCGGCGCAGGGCGGGGTAAGGGTTTTATACTACCCACCCCCGAAAGCGTCTTTTAACCGTCCATGGGGCTTTTTTCTCCTGATTTTTCCATCCCTTGAAAAGTTCCTCTTGACAAAAAGCCTAACGACATCTTTTTAGGCGCGCCCTCAAAGCCCGACCCCACCAGCAGATCCGGCTACCGGGCCACGGTGCGTATCAATGACCGGGGAACCCAGGAGCGGCTGAACGCGGCGGGGGTGGAGGCGTACCATTCGGCGGTTGAAAAGCTGATTGCCCGGGCCGAGGC
>JBCLRG010000089.1:0-4791 GCA_041223955.1 Oscillospiraceae bacterium 38-13
GACCGTACCCAGCTCGTAGGTGACGGCGGTGCTGCCCAGGCTTATGCCCTCCGGCACATCGGGCCGCAGAGCGCCCAGGCCGTAGGTGTAGGTATGCGCCTGCTTATTGGCAACCGCCAGATCGCCGGTCTTGGGCGTGAGCGCCGGGGCCTTGCGGATGGTCACGCTGCTGGTGATCGCACCCGCAGGCTGGGTCAGGGTGTAGTTGGACGCCGCCCCGCCGGTGAGGGTCAGCCGGGGCAGGGTGACGGCGGTATAGGTCCCTACGTCGGAGCCGTTCAGTGTTCCGGTCAGGTTAGCCAGATTGACGGACACCGCATCGCCGGTCACGACCCCGCTCAGGGCCACATCGGTGATCTCTACCGCATTGGTGCCGTCATAGGCCCTGTCCTCCGCAGTCAGGCCGGTGACAGTCAGCACCTTGGGAACGGCGGTAAAGGTGATCTGATCTTCCGCCGAATAATGGTTGTTATCTCCGGGCTTTGTTGCGGTAATGGTCACTTTACCTGTGCCAGTGACAGTGACCTTGCCGGAGCTGTCCACAGTGGCGGCGCCGCTGGCGGACCAACTTACACCGCCTTCGGTGTGCAGGGTGAAGGTATCGCCGTAGGTGATGGTCCCTGTGGGCAGGCCGGTGATGCTGGGCGCAGTCTGACTGGCCTTGGCGATGGTGCCGGTGGCATTTACCGAGTCGTTGGTGAGATTGTAATTGTTCGCCTTGGCGCTGTCCTTGAGGGTCACAGCGATGCTGACGCTCTTACCCGTTCCGGCATTCGCGTCTGCAAAGGTGCCGGTAGCGGTGTAATCTGTACCGAGGGCCAGCGCCTCGCCGGGCACCAGCCCGGTAAAGGTCACGCTGGACACAGAAGCGGCAGTATTGCCATCGTAGGTCTTGGATGCCACTGTCGCGCCGGTGGCGGTCAAGGTGGCCTTGCTGATGGTCACGCTGGCCGGGACCGCGCCCATGGACTGGGGCAGGGTGTAGTTGGACGCCGCCCCGCCGGTGAGGGTCAGCCGGGGCAGGGTAACGCTGGTATACGTCTCTGCGTCGGAGCCGCTCAGCGTTCCGGTCAGTCCGGTGAGGTCAACGGATACATTGTCGCTGTTCAAAACTCCGTCCAGAGTCACGCCAGTGATCTGCACCGAATTGGTTCCGTCATATGTCCTATCCTTCGCCGCTGCGCCGGTGACGGTCAGCGGGGCCGGGGTGACGGTGACTTTGCCTATTACATTGAAACGTTTAACAATGGTATTATTTCCCTGATAAGAAAGGCGGGGGGACGCATTATACCAGTATTCTCCAGCTGGCAGATCAGCTGGCAGTTTGACTTCAAGCTCGCGCCCAAGATTCCAGGATTTGCCGTCAGACAGTGCCATCAGAACCCAGCAATTGTCCGCACTATCCGCCGGCTCAAGGCTGTAGCCATCCGCCAGCTCCGCCGTGCAGACCAGCGTTGCGCTCCCTGTCTTCCCGTAGGTCACAGAAAAATCGGGCGTTATGGAGACGGTCCCCACGACTGTCTCAATTTCGCATTTGTCGCAGGAACGGCGGATGATACCTGTTGCCGAGGTACACTGGTGTACCCAGCCGTGGGCCTCCGTCTTCTTCCCGCCGCACAGGGTACAGGTCTGCCAGTGGTTTGTTTCATCGTGCCCGTAGTCATCAGAGTATGCGCAGCTCTCCGCAGCTCCCGCATACCCGCAGGCCAGACAGGTCTTGGTGTGGGTGGACGTATTTTCGTTGTGGGTGTAAGTACAGACGCCCTCGCCGGTGTGCGTACACGCCTTTACCGTCACGGTGCCGGTCAGCTCCTTGCCGTCCGGCTGGAGCGGGATGGGCGTATTACCACTATGGTAGGCGTGGCCATCGGCCAGCAGGTCGGTAAGGGTAAGGCTGCAATTTGTGCCGAATGTAATCGCTTCTGTTGTCCCGGAGTAAGTCCCGGCGGAAAGCTGAACCGATTGCGCTAAACCGACACGCAACCCACGGCCGGCCGTATTTTCTATTCGCACATTTGGGCTTGTAACGGAGAGGCTTGCGCTATTACTCACAACAGATACGCAACTCCCAGCGGCGCAGGAAAAAGTCCCGCCCTCCAAGGTCACATTTCCGCCTATCTGCAGAGCTTGTGAATTATTGATTCCGGAAATGCCCCCGGCACCGCGAATCGTTACCGTTTTCCCTTCTGGGACTAAAACAGCATAAGAGACTGCGGTCGCGTCGGCAAGAATGGTATGCCCGCCAAAATCCAGAGTGCAGTCGATTTGGATCGAAATACAGCTATTTCCAGTCAGTTCCACATCCTCCAGCAGCGTGATAACCGCGCCATTGTTGCCGTTGTCTATATCAAACGCATTGAGTAAACCATTCTTGTCTACATAAGAGGTGATGCCGTCCTTTTCTACCCTCGCCACAGCGGTGATGTTGACCGTTGCCGTCCCCGCGCCGTCCGCCATATTGTCATTCCCAACGAATTTCGCCGTCAGGGTGATTCCCGTACCTGGGCCTCCTGCCGCAGCCAGCACATCGGCGGCGCTGACGTTCATGGTGTAGCTGCCGTCCGCGCCAACGTCCGCAGGAGCGCACACCTGCGTATCACCCACAAACACCACCATTTGTCCCGCAGTAGGATCACCCCTCAGACGTGCCGCCGCTTTTGCCGGAGCCTGCCCGGTTGCGGTAGGCGTGGCCTTGACGGTGATGGTGTCGCTGGCGGTGAAGTCTTTGGTTAGGGTATCGCCTTTGTAGGTTTGCACCTTGCCCTCACTGGTCAGGTCGGTGCCGGACTTCTGGAGCGTGATGGTTTTCGTGAACGTATTTGTATTATCGTTGTTGTTTGTATAAGTGGCGGTATAGGTCAGGTCGTCTGTCTTTGCAACCGCCAATGTCCAGCCGCTGACCGTAAAGGTCTGGCCGCAAATCGTAATGCCTTTGTCCAGCTCGCCGGACAGCTCGGTTGTCAGATACTCCGTCCTGTCCTTCCCGTCATAATAGAGATTGGTGGGGACAGAGATCATATCCTCCGTCAGATTCTCGGTGGTGAACGCACTGCCGCCGCTTAATGTGCCGCTTCCGGACAGGCTGGCTCCGGCAGGGATGTTCAGCGTATAGTCCGCAGGGACAGTATAGCTCCCGTCCAGGGTCACATCGCCGCAGACAGTGCCTGCGCCGTTCTCAAACACGATGCCGGTGGTTTTGTTGACGGTCGCCGTCGCGGTTGTGTTCCCGCCGTTGCCGATGGGAGCGCCCGCATACTCACCGCTACCGTTTCCTTTGGCATCCACAATGCCACCGGTAATGGTGACGCTGCCGATGCCACCGATCCAGGTTAAATATTGGCTTTTAGTTCCACCGCCGCCGCCAATGCCTGCGGCATAGTTGCCTCCAACAGCGGTCACTTTCCCGCCACTGATGGTGACGGTGCCATTACCGCTTTGGGTGCCGCCGCTACCGCCACCAATGCCCGCACCTAAAGAGCCGCCTGTGGAGTGTATCGTGCCACCACCAATAGTAATATTCCCGGTACCACCGTTTGTTTGACCACTGCCGCCACCAATGCCCGCACCGCCATTATTATCCGAGTAAGACATCGCTGTGATGTTGCCGCCGTAGATGCTAATATTAGTTCCGGCACCGCCGTTTCCAGTACCACCACTACCTCCGCCACCAATACCTGCGCCGACGGAAAATCCTCTACTCTCAGCGGTAATCGTGCCACCATATATCTTGATGGTACCGCTGTTGCCGCCATTTCCAGAGCTTGGGGTACTGCCTCCAATGCCTGCGCCGCTATACCATCTAGACGCACCACCAGTTGCGTTGATTACGCCGCCATGAATGGTAATGCTGCCGCTGTCAAAGATGGTGGTGCTGCCGCCGATGCCTGCGCTGGCATTGTTGCTGCTGTCAGTTGTACCTGTGGCGTTCAGCGTCCCGGTGCCGCCAGACTGGGCGTAGATGGTCAGGCTGTTGCCGGTGGTCACCACAATGCCCTTTTCCGCTGTGAGGGTACAGCCATCCACCAGAATTAGGTTCACTTCGCCGCTGACTGTGATAGGTTCGGAAATGGTGACGGTGCCGCTGACCGCGTACCAGCCCGTAGTCCATGTGACCGCCTCGGCGCTGTTTTCAACGAGGGTACAGGTTTCGGTCTTGCTCTCATAGGTCACTTGGCTGCCGTCCCAGGACGCCTCTTGATACTCGACAGATTCCGTTATTGGGGCAGGGTCGTTGGCCCCGTCCAGCGCCTCTTGCAGCTCGTAGCAGCGGGACAGGTCGATCTGCTCCTGTTCGTCCTCGGTCAGTTCCGCAAAAAGCGCAAGTATCTTATCAAGCTGCGCCCGCACATCCTCCGCATTATCCTCCGTCACTTTATCCGGCAGGGCGGCGATCAAGTCCTCGATGGGGCAGATACGGCACTCATACCCGCAGGACTGGCCGGGGTCGGCCTGGGCATAGCCGCACTCGCTGTCATGAGTGTGCTGGCAGTCCAGCAGATTTTCCGTATCCGCACCGATCTCGTAATCATCGCCGCTTTCCGTATCAGGGAGTACCTCCAGGGCGTAGCACTCCGCTGTATGCTCATGGCCGCAGGGCTGACCCTCGCTGGGGGCGATGTAGCCGCACTCCTCCGTATGCTCCCGGTGATGGGGACAGAGCGCGGGGTCCGCCTCCGCCGCCAGCACCCAGGTGGGGCATAGGCTCAGGCACAGGGCCAGAGCGGTGATGATGCTTAATATTCTGCGTTTCATAGAACATCCTCCTTTTCCTTATAAATGCGTCTCACCGTG
>JBCLRG010000090.1:0-4780 GCA_041223955.1 Oscillospiraceae bacterium 38-13
TGGAGAAAAAGACGGGCGGATTTCGTGAAAGTTGGGACGTGACAGCGCAAACACTACGGCCCCAGGAGAAGCAGCCGGGCAGGGTATCCCCAAAGGAGTGCCCTGCCCGGCTGTTTTTGCTTTCAGCCGGAAGGAGGTGAAATTTTGAATACAAACATGGCCTATGGCTTCACGGAAACGGAGCTGGACATCGCCAAGCACACGGATTTGCCGGACCTGCTGTCCTCGCTGGGCTACACGCTGAAGCGGATCGGCAGCTACTACACCACGGCGGAGATGGACAGCATCCGCATCAAGGAACGCCTTACCTGGAGGCGCTACTCCACCCGGCAGGGCGGCGACGCCATCTCATTCCTCCAGGAGTTCTGCGGAATGCGTTTCCCGGAGGCGGTGGATTACCTGCTGGCCTATCATGGGCGGTCCAGAGACTCCCCCGACCGGGACAAGCCCCTCCCCCGCCCCAAGCTGCCTCCGCCCAGGGAAAAGCCGCCCTTCGTCCTGCCTCCCGCGAACCCAGACCAGCGCCGGGTGTTTGCGTATCTTCGCAAGTGGGGAATGACGGGCTGAAGCCAACGAGCAGTTTTGGCTTATGTTCTACGAGTCAGATCAAGAAAGTTTGGGGGTAAAGATTGTTTATCTGGAAAGCGTCCGCTACAGCATCGCAAGCCTTCTTCATGCCGAGGGCGAAAAAAGAAAGTTGTCCCTCAAAATTTGCATCGCAATAATCAAAGAGGTCTGCAAAGACTTTTTATACAAATTCTAATGGTTTATAGGCGTTTCTGCTCCTTTTCATTTGTTTCAATAAATCGTGGATAGCGGTTGAGATCGTGCCAAACCGCTTTTGCAGATAATCAAGCTGTACCTGGGATATGTTGGGGAAAGCAACCGCGCAGAAGGGGTCGCTGTACCATTCAAATTCCCGGTGAAATTTTTCAATGAACGAATCCAACTCTGCCAGCAGAGAATCCGGGGTGTAGCTGCAATCCTTATCGGGATTTTTCAAATCGGCTATGGATTCCTCAAAGGTTGCGAAGTGCCTGCCGCTGGACGAGTAAGGAACCGAGGGCGGCGGGGCCTTCACTGTCGGTTCCAGCTCCGCTGGCTCCAAAACCGCCGGAGGCGGCTGGTATTCATCTACGGAATGAATATCGCCTGATACTAACCGACTGGCCGCTTCTGTCTGCTGCTCTGGGGTCAGCTGGGACAGCTTCAGCGCATCCGATTTTGTGACCTTGGCACCTTTGATGATCTCCTTTGCCTCCGGCGTCAAATTCTTTGCTGTCTGAAGCTCCCGGCGCACGGTCCGAGGGTCAACGCCTAATCTGTCAGCGATAGCAACGCTTAACAAGGGCACACAGGCCATAGTATAAAACGCAGAGAGAAAGATTTTCAGATTTTCCACTCAAACGAAACGCGGTCGCTGGTGGCCTGGACCTGGGAGAGAATAATGTCCGTCACCTGCCGTCGGTCGTCAAAGTCAATCGTGTTCCAGTTTTCCAGATGGGCAGACAGAAACTCGATTTTCTGTGGGGAAATTGTTTCCGCGTTCAGTGCTGCGATTTCCTTTATCAGCCGTTGGCGGTTTGCGTCCAGCTCCTCGATTTTACCGTTGGCATAGGACAGCAGAACCGCATTGGCCCCGGTCAGGGTGTTCAGCAGTTTTTCAATTTCGTCCTCCACCTGGGCCAGCTCCACATTCAAGGCGGTCAGCTTGGGATTGACGGTCGTTGCTTTTGCGGTCAGGGTTTGAAATTCGGAGAGCTTCTTCACCATCTCCCCATAGACAAATTGCTCAAACTCCGCCGTCCGAAGCGTCCCGCAGCCCTCACAGCTTTTGTTATCCGCCCGCTTGGAACACCGAAGATACTGCGTCCCTGCCGGGTTGCCCACGCTCATAAGGGCATACCCGCAGCGCCCACATTTGATTTTTCCGGCCAGCCAGGTATTCCGGGCCTTACGCCCTCCCTGGAACGTGATATTTGCCAGCAGCTTCTTCCTGCACCGCAGCCAGGTATCGGCGGAAACAATGCCCTCACTGGGAGCCAGTACAAGGATCTGCCCCCGCAGGTCCTTGTTTTTTCGTTCCTGCACGTCCCGGCCCTGGTAGAGATAGCAGCCGTTGGTCCCGGCGAAGTCCGCCGCGTCGTTGACTACCACCGCCCCCTGCCCTTTGAAAAACTCGTACAGCTCCAGGTCGGCCTGGGCATAGATCGGATTGCGGAGCAGTTGGGAGATAAAGCCCCGTTTCAATTCCTTGCCGTAAATCAGGATATTGTTTTCAGCAAAGTACCGGGCAATATCTCCGAACGACGTGGACGGCTCGGCGTACATCTCAAACATCAACCGGGCAATATTCGCCGTGGCGGGGTCCGGGATCATCATTTTCGTGCGGATGCCCTGGAGGGTGGTAGGCTCCAGCTTGAAGCCATAGGGGGCGGCACCGCTCATGTGGAAACCCCGCTGACACCGGGAGTAGTAAGCGTCGGTCACGCGCTTCTGGATCGTCTCGCGCTCTAACTGGGCGAACACGATACAGATATTCAGCATGGCCCGGCCCATTGGCGTGGACGTGTCAAACTTTTCCGTAGAGGAAACAAACTCCACATTGTACTGCTGGAACAGCTCCATCATGGTTGCGAAGTCCAGAATAGAACGGCTGACACGGTCCAGCTTGTAAACCACCACCCGGCGAATTAAGCCCTGTCGAATGTCGGCTAAAAGCTCCTGGAATTTTGGCCTGTCCGTATTCTTCCCGGAATAGCCCTTATCTTGATAATCCTTGTGGTTCCCACCCCTTAACTCGTACTTGCAAAACTCGATTTGACTTTCAATACTGATACTGTCCTTGCGGTCCACAGACTGTCTGGCGTAGATAGCGTCGATACGGTTTTCCATGATAGCTCCTTTCCTGTCGGGAAATGGAGCTGTCAACCTTTACAAGTATATTATACCAAAGACAGCCCCAGGGCACAAGGATGTGGGGAAACGCAGAAAGGCAGCGCAGAAGCGCCGCCCTTCAACCTTGCCCCACTTCTGGTCACGGTGGCCAGAAGTCCAGCGAGGATAAATCCATTTCGATCCATGATTGCGCCGAATTTGCCACGCGCCCCGGCACAGGGGAGCATCCCAGGCCGCCGTTGGCTCCGGCTGTCATAACTCCGCAGGATTGCGAAGCTCCCCCGCAAGTCTATGGGAGGGCGTGAGCAAGTTTCATTGTCCCCCGCGCTGTCGTCGCGCCCGGCTTGCCAGGTCCGGGTCAAAGGTTCGCGCTGATCGCTCGGCCCGCTTCTCTCACCTCCTTGAGCGGGCTGTCCTGGCGGCGCACCTTTTGTCGCTGTTCACGCAGGTTTTGTGCCTGGAATACTGTGTATTCAGTTGTCCTCAGTATATAAGTCTCCTCATACATCAGGCGGGTTTTGGCCGATTTCGGGTACACCTCAAGGAAAATTTTTCAAAATTTCTGAAAGATTTTTTAAGCCACGGCGGATACTGTCGCAAACGGCGCTCCCCTCTACATTTTCGGCCCTAGCAATTTCAGATTTTTTCTTGCCCAGAATGTAGTGGGCATACACTCTCCGGGCCTGAATGGGCGGGAGCTGGTCAAGAGCGGCGTAGAGGGCGGAGCGGTTTTCCTCCTCCAGAATGATCTCCTCCGGGGTCAGGGGCGGGAACATCACATCCGGCTCAAAGCCGGGGTCAACGTCCAGAGAGCACTCGTTATGCTCCCGCTTGCGCCGCTTGTAGCTGTCGCACTGGCGGCCCCCAGTGGAGAGAACGACGGCGATCTCCTCCGACACTTCCATGGTGATACACTCGGTCAGGTGGGGGTAGTAGTTATTCAATTTGATGGTTGTCATATGTAACCTCCATTTCGATATTGGCGGAAAGGGACAGATCGAAATGGAGGGGGCGGGGAGCGGCAGCCGGGGCCGCCCCTGGCCTCTGGACACCGTGTCCAGAGGCTTCGGAATAGAGAAACGCCCGCATAGCGCAAGGCTATACGGACGTGAGAGGGCGACAGGATATTACAATTTTCGCAGCTGCGGCCAGGGCTTCCCGTCAGCGGGGGTGGGCTTTTTTTGACAGCAAACTATAAGAAAAGGACATGACAATACCTCCCGGATACCGCCGTGTCCTTAAAAATGGGCGACTTTAACACACCCTCCGTTTTCCATTTTTTCAAAAGAAAGCGGCGGCCTTGAAATTTGTTATTCCAAAACCGCCGCAAGGCTACTTGTATTTTGTTTGGGCGTGTTGATACCAGCCGCCAAAACAACGGTTTTTTTATTTACCGTTGGGCGACAATTTTAGACTGTTTCTTCAATGGCGCCTATTACCTGTTCGTGGTTCAATCATCGTTTTCCTGCCAAGTGTTTTGCCACCAATCATCTTCCCAAGGTTTGCCTTGCCACTCATCTTGCCACAGTTTCTTCCAATCGTCCGGGAACTCATTAGAGGCGGTAAAATTTTGTGAAGTATAAATCCCCATGACGCCGGTGCCTTTTCGTGTAATCTGGATTGTATTTGCTCCTGTACCGTCTGCAAACGTATAGGTATTCTCGTTTTCCTTGAAATCTGTCGGCTTATATATCTCACCCCAGTCGCCGCTGTCAGTGATCGTGGTGGTAGTGTTCTTGAAATCATCTTTGGAAATCAACTGGAAATATCCACTGTTCGCAGTAGCATCCACCGAGCCGGTGAAACCCTCTGGCAAGGTCAAAAAGACGGACGCCATATTGAAGTTGCCTACAATATTGCCAGACCTGATAAGGTCGCAAGT
>JBCLRG010000091.1:0-3266 GCA_041223955.1 Oscillospiraceae bacterium 38-13
GTATACGGAAAGCGCGGCGGGGAAATCATCCTGCCCACCGTCTGGGCCAATCTGGGGGTGATTCTGGAGGGCGTCCCAGCCGGAGGCGGAGAGGGTACCTTGCCGCCCACGCCGGAAATCTGGGATCAGGAGCTGTCCCGGAAGGGGGACGGGCTGGGTTACACCGAGGAGGGAGACCTGGGGCTTTTCTCCGGGGACAAGCTGCTGTCCTCCGTGCCGGTCTCCGGCGGGGAGGGTGGAACCACCGACCACCGCCTTTTGAGTGGCCGGACTGCGGACAACCAGCATCCTATTGCGTCCATCAGCGGACTTGAACAGGAGTTGAAACGCATTCCCGCCCCGGTGGAGCCCCTGACAAATGAGGATTTGGAGGAAATTTTGAAGTGAAGTATCTGGACAGTAATGGCCTCCGCTATCTGTGGGGGAAGATCAAGGCCTATGTGGACAGCCATTCCGGCGGCGGGGCAGCGGACAGCGTAGCGTGGGAAAACATCACCGGCAAGCCGGATTTGGCACTCAAGAGCGACCTGTCCAGCGTGTACCGGTTCAAGGGCAGCGTAACGAATTATGCCTCCCTGCCCACGGAGGGCAACGAGACCGGCGACGTGTGGAACGTGGAAGCTACGGGGATGAACTACGCATGGACCGGAACGGACTGGGATGCGCTGGGGCAGGTTTTTGAAATCGAAAGCATCACCAACGGAGAAATTGACGCCATTGTAACGGAGGCATGACGGCATGGGATATCTGGACAAGGAGGGCCTTTCCTATTTTTGGAGGAAGGTCCGGACAGCCCTCTCCGGTAAGCAGGAACAGCTTACGCCGGATGAAAGCCTGGTCCTGGATGGCGGTAATATCTCCGTCAAAATCCCGACCCGGCATCTTACCAGAGCGGAATACAACGCGCTGACAGAAGAGGAAAAACAGACGGATATTCTGTATATCGTTCCAGGAGACAATCCGGGAGGAGCAGATTGGGAGATTTACTCCACAAAAGAAATCCCTGTTGGGATTTGGATTGACGGGAAAACGATTTGCAGGAGAGTTTTCCCATTTACGACGCCCGCCAGCCCCTCCGCAGCCGGAGAATTTGTTTGGAATGCAACAGGTGTTAGAATTGCGGACGTGGAGACGCTTATATCGGCAAAAATTTTGATGTCAAGCAGCGATGGCTACTTATCGGCCGGGCAGTCTACGAATAATCTTTCGATCGAAGGCGGAAGACTTTTGTGCAGCATACAGCGATATGATACACTTTGTAGCCGCCCTGCATTCGCCGTTGTCGAGTATACCAAAACTGATGGGTAGGAGGAGTTATGCCTGCGTTTTATAAAGGAGAGCCAATTTTTGGCCCCCGCGGCCCCGCCGGGCCGGATGGAAATCCCGTTGGTACCGTGATCAGCTTTATGGGCACCTCCGCGCCGGAGGATTATCTTGTGTGTGATGGCGCGGAATATCCAATTGGTGATTATCCAGATTTGGCGGAGCATTTCCGCCAGCAGTTCGGGGCAGCTGGCCATTTCGGAGGCGATGGGGAGAATACCTTTGCTGTTCCGGATTTGCGGAATCTGTTCCTACGGGGGTATCACGGGGAGGCGGAGAAGCGGTTAAGTGGAGAGGTGGGAGAAAAACAGGATGCTACTGTTATTCCGCAGATTGGGAGCGGAGGTACCTCTAACATTAATAGTGAGATTTGGGCTCTTGGCCCACCGGAAGGGACAAAGCCTGTTAATATGCCTCTTAATGCGGAATATGAAAACGACAGGGGTGCAAGTACTCTAGCTTATTTTATGGGTGACGGAAAACCAATTCCCATCAACACTTTGATAGATTTCCACGGGGACCAATACGCCTATACTACCCGCCCCGTCAATATGGCCGTCCTCTACTGCATCAAAGCAGTGTAGAATGTCCCGGCGGAGAACGTGTATTCCACTGAAGAGCAGCGAATTGGGATTTGGATTGACGGAAAGCCGCTGTATCAGAAGACGATAGTCCAAGCGATTGCATCATCTGAGACCACCATTCCCGTTGGCGAGGAGAATATCGCTAACATTGTGGGAATCGAGGGTACAATATACCGCACTAATGATGCGGCGGGACAACTTCTCAGCACGCATACAAGCGATAACTACGGTTCGGATGTACTTTACGTTATTAAATCGTCATCAATAGTCGTTATCGCGGGTGCAACTTTAGCCTCGCGTAAGCCTGTCGTTTATGCCACTATTAAATACACAAAAACCACAGATTGAGGGGAGGAATTTTTATGCCTGAAAAATGCACAGATAACCCCCGGGACTGCCCTCTGGTTCCCCGTGTCGCGGCTCTGGAGGACGAAATTGAGCACAACAAAGCAGCACATAAGGAATTCTATGAGAAGCTGGAGCGGTCCCACACCTCCGTAGCCCTGATTGAGCAGCGGCTTGACCAGATCAGGGAGGACACGGCGGAGATCAAGAACTCCGTCCAGATGCTGAAGGAGAAACCCGCCAAGCGATGGGAGGGCCTGGTGGAAAAGGCCCTGTGGGCTGTTTGCGCCGCCGTAATCGCGTTTCTCCTGGGGAGGGTGGGCCTGTGAAGACATCAAACCTGATTCTTCTGGCGATGGGCCTTTTCGCTGTGTCCTTTATCGTGGCAATGACGGTAATTTTCTGTGTAAAAGGAGCGGTGCCGGATACTCTGATCCAGTACACCCTGGGAGCCGGAGGCGTGGAGGCCCTGCTGCTGGCTGGCATTAAAATCAGTAAGGTAAAAGCCGGGGAGAACCCCGGAGAAAGTGAGGATACATAATATGGAGAAACTGAGTACCATCCAAAAGAGAAACAATCTGAATGCGGTCTACAGAGACGGGGATGCTGGCCCCGGCGGGGCGCATCACGATTATGTGGTGTCGTTCAGCGGCGGTCTTCCGGAGAGCGACGGAGACGGGGTGCGCATCCAGTTCCAGTGCGGGCCGCGCAATGACCCTGATGCTCGGAAAGGAGTGTGCGGCGCGGACTTGCTGGAAATCGTGCGCGACCAGTTGCGGGAGTTCCAGGCGGGGCCGTATTCCTGCCGGGAGAATGCCTGTGCCCTGACGCACATTGAAGAGGCATTGATGTGGCTGACCCGACGGGTGGAGGACCGGGCAGAGCGGAACGTTCTTGGCCTTGGCAAGAAATAAGGAGGATGTCATCATGAACAACCTGTATGAGATCATCGGGAAACTGCTGGCGGCCTTTGTGGTGGGCCTCCTGGCCTACCTGACGCCGAAAGCCAAAGCA
>JBCLRG010000091.1:3366-4618 GCA_041223955.1 Oscillospiraceae bacterium 38-13
TGTATGAGATCATCGGGAAACTGCTGGCGGCCTTTGTGGTGGGCCTCCTGGCCTACCTGACGCCGAAAGCCAAAGCATGGCTGGAGGCCAACGCCGACGCCGCCACACAGGAGAATACCCGGAAGCTGGTGGCGGCCTTCGCCCGTGCGGCGGAGCAGCTGTATCACGATCAGGACCCCTCGGGGGAAAAGCGGCAGCAGTTTGTTCAGGAGCAGCTGCGGGCCATGGGCGTGGTAGTCACTGAGGCGGTAATCAATATGATTGAGGGCGCTGTCTGGGAGATCAACACGGAGAATAAAAAGGCTCTGGTGCAGACCAAGGAGATCGTCTCCGGGTGCGCGGGATGACGGCGGAAAGAGTAATGGAGCTGTTTGAACGCCACAATATGTTTCCAGTTTTGGAATCTGTTGGGTCTCAGCCAGTGTACATCCCTTACAATATCATCGCTCCGCACGAAGCACAAGCAATCCGAAATCATAGCCAGACCCTTCAACGGCTTGCGGAAAGAGGCGGCCTTGACTGGACGGAAGTACTTGCTGTCTTAAATGACAGAACTCGGGCGGAAATGGGCTACAGGTTCAGTTTGCGCCCCGGAGAGATGGAGGAGGCAAAAGAGGCGGTGCTTGCCTATATCAAAGAAAGGTGTGGTAATTGTGGATGCCAATAAGGTGTTGGCCGTTGCCAGAAAAGAGCTTGGCGTAAAAGAGTCCCCGGCAAACTCGAACCGGGTCAAATACAACACATGGTACTATGGCCGGGAGGTCTCCGGCTCCGCTTACCCCTGGTGCATGGTGTTTGTCCAGTGGGTGTTCCATCAGGCTGGGACTCCCCTTCCACTGAAAACCGCCTCCTGCGGCGCCCTGATGAACGCCGCGAAGAAGTCCGGCCAGTGGGTCACAAAGGACTACCGCCCGGGGGACGTGGTGATCTACGACTTCCCCGGCGGCGCGGCCACGGACCACACGGGCATCATCGAAAAAGTAACCCTAACCGGAGTAGTTGCCATTGAGGGCAACACCAGCCAATCCGGAAGTCAGTCCAACGGCGGAATGGTCTGCCGGAAGTCCCGTCCCTACAGTCAGATTGTGGGCTCAGTACGCCCGAATTATCAAAAGGAGGACAAGCGTATGGACAACAACCCCAGCCCCGCTCACCGGGAAGGCGTCGAGTGGGCCAAGAAGAACGGCATCCTCACCGGCGATGCCTCCGGAGACCTGAAACTCTCCGCCCCCCTCACCCGCCAGCAGATGTG
>JBCLRG010000092.1:0-4060 GCA_041223955.1 Oscillospiraceae bacterium 38-13
TAAGCCACCAGGGACAGGATTTCCGAGAAGCGGTTTTCATACAGATTATACTGTGCGAACGTTCCTGTAAAGCCCTTTGGTACAACCCAAAAACTGTCGTTCAACGGCGGCATTATAACTGCAACTGGCGGTTTCAAGGGCGCGGGCATCGGCGGCGGAAATAATGGGGCCAGTGGCAACATCATCATTAATGGCGGCAAAGTGACTGCAACCACAGAGCAGTACGGTGCGGGTATCGGTAGCGGAGATCGGAGTCCGTACTACAGCATCACCATCAATGGAGGTACAATAACCGCAATCGGAGTAGATTGCAGCGCAGGTATTGGCGGTGGTGGCAGCACCGGGAACGGTATCATTACGATTACTGGCGGCATCATAACTGCACAAGGCGGGATTTATGCCGCTGGTATTGGATGCGGGAGGGATGCTTCGAACAATAACGGTAGGATTGAAATCAGCGGCGGTGTAGTAACTGCAACTGGTGGGGGATATGGTGCAGGTATTGGTGGTGGCTTCTGGAGCGATGGAAGCACCATCCTCATCACCGGCGGCAATGTGACCGCCAATGGCGGCGGGGGCGGCGCAGGCATCGGCGGCGGCGATGGGGGAACCAGCGGTACTTTTTCCGCAGGCGGCAACGCCTTTATTGTGGCGGACAGTATATCAGACCAATCAGGCAAAGTCAACGACAGTTGGAGCGGCGTGATTTTTGAGGGGGACAGCGGCCAAATCTATGGCAGTTCTATTATTCTCGGTACCAATGCAGAAATTCCCAATGGCAAGACGCTGACAATCGAGGACGGGCAAACCCTCGCCATCCCCGATGATGTGTCACTGAGCAACAACGGCTCCATCATCTTGCAGCCCGGCGGACAGTTGGTGGGAGATGTTTCCGGCAGTGGGACGGTCAATTTCCTGCCCCCGGCGGAGCAGTTCCCTAGCCTTACCCCCGGCGCAACCTACTGGTTCGACCTGTCCGAGGAGAAGCTTCCGGGATCGGCGAATTCAGGCAGCCCTGGTATACCCACCCCCGACACCACCCTCCACTGGGTGCCCTTTATCTACGCAGGGACAATCAGAGCCTATGTGCTCAACAGCAGTTCCAGTGGAAGAACAGAAGCGTCTGCAGCCGCTTCCCAAGCGGCTGCTCCAGATGCACAATACGGTTATACCTGGCTGACGGAAGCTACACCGTCACAGCGGCATACAGCGGCGATGCCAACTATGACACCGCCAGCGGCACGAAAACCTTTGACACCAGCAAACAGGAGCAGGCCGCGCTTATCATCAGCCCCGTGGGGAATAAGACTTACGGCGACCCGGAGTTTACCCTCTCCGCCAGCGGCGGCAGCGGCTCCGGCGCGGTGACGTTTGAAAGCTCCGATCCGACTGTTATCAGCATTTCGGGGGCCACCGCCACCATCCATAAGGCGGGCGGGCCTGTCACTATTACCGCCACCAAAGCGGAGGACGAGAACTATAATGCGGCGAGTGACACACTGAACGTCACAGTGGCAAAAAAGGCGGTTGTGTTCAGGGCCAATGATAAGACCGTCCAGCAGGGCGGCACGATGCCCGCATTCGACTATGCGCCGGTGACGCTGGCTCAGGGTGACAGCATCGCAACGGAACCCACCGCCGCCTGCACAGCGACGAACACCAACATCGTAGGGACGTTTACGATCACACTCAGCGGCGCAGTGTTGACAAACGGGGACAGCTACGAGATCAGCTACCAACCCGGCACCCTGACCGTCACAGCGCAGTCAACCTACACCGTGACCGTCAATGGCGGCACAGGCGGCGGAAGCTATGCGGCGGGCGATACCGTCACCATCACGTCTACTGTTCCAAGCGGCCAGCGGTTTACCGGCTGGACCGTGAACGCTGGCGGCACGACCCTTGCCAATGCCAGCAGCGCCACAACCACCTTTACCATGCCCGCCCAGGCTGTCACCGTTACGGCGGATTTTGAGAATATCCCCGTCCCGACATTTTTTGTAACTGTCAACGGCGGCACAGGCGGCGGAAGCTATGCGGCGGGCGATACCGTCACCATCACGTCTACTGTTCCAAGCGGCCAGCGGTTTACCGGCTGGACCGTGAACGCTGGCGGCGTGACCCTTGCCAATGCCAGCAACGCCACGACCACCTTTACCATGCCCGCCCAGGCTGTCACCGTTACGGCAAATTTCCAAAGCAATTCCAGTGGCGGCAGCTCCAGCGGCGGGGGCGGCGGAAGCTATACTCCGCCGACTACTTATCCCCCCACGGTAGAGCGGCCCAGCGAAGGCGGCGGTACGGCGGCGGTTTCCCCCTCTAACCCCAAGCCGGGCGACACCGTGACAGTGAAGCCCAGGCCGGATGATGGCTATGAGGTGGACAAAATCACCGTGACCGACAAGGACGGAAAGCCCGTGGAGGTGACGGTGAGGCCGGACGGGACGTACACCTTCAAGCAGCCTAACGGCAAGGTGAAAATTGAAGGGAGCTATAAGGCGGTTGAAAAGTCCTGGAACAATCCCTTTAGCGATGTGTCCGAGGACGACTGGTACTATGAGGCGGTGCGGTTCGCCCATGAGCGGAATCTGATGAACGGGTACAGCGATGGACGGTTTGGGCCGAATGATCCCCTCTCCCGCGCCCAGCTTGCCCAAATCCTGTTCAACAAGGAGGGCAGGCCTGGAGTGGATTATCTGCTGGACTTCTCCGACGTGGCAGGTGAGGCGTGGTACACCGAGGCTGTCCGCTGGGCCGTCAGTCATGGCATTGTGGGCGGTTATGGCAACGGCACATTCGGCCCCAACGACCCCATCACACGGGAGCAGTTAGCGGTCATGCTCTGGCGGTACTCCGGCAGTCCCGCCGCCACCAACAAGGAGCTGCATTTCAACGATACGGACGAGATCAGCGGCTTTGCACTGGAAGCTCTGTGCTGGGCCGTGGAGAATGGGATTTTGAACGGCTACGGAGACGGGCGGTTAGGTCCCCAGGGACAGGCCACCCGCGCACAGGTGGCGCAGATGCTGAAAAATTTTATTGAAAATCAGGAGGCAAATACTTGAAAAAACTTGCAATTCTTTTCGCACTGACCCTCTGTGTGGCGCTGGCGGGCTGTAACCAGCCCGCCCCGCCCCAGGGCGGCGAACTCTCTGAACCGCAGGAAACTCCAGAAGTGGAGGTTATCATTACGGAACCGGAGGAACCCACGCCCCCGACAGATGAACAGACGGCCACGCTGTATATCGGCACAAAGGCCGGGGGCTTCAACGAGTATCCCATGGCCTATGAGGGGGAGCTGACCCCGGAGAAGCTGATACAGGGCATCGCGGACCTGACCGGCTGGAACTTGACCCTTGCGGAAGATGTTATCAGCGGCAAGGGCGGCATGAGCGTGTGCCTGTCCAGCGAATCGGCCCTGTTCACCGGTCCGCCCGACCCGCAAAGAGAGGAATTTTTCGTGTTCGGTCTGGACGATCTGGCCGAGACACTTTTAGACAGCATCCAAAAGACGCTGCAAATGGGCTTCACCGGCGAGGACGGCAACCCGGACGCACTGGATATTTGGTATTACATGGAGGGAGATCAGCCCTTGGAGCTTCCGGCCCTGGGCCTGTCCTGGCCCATTGACCAGCCCTATCAGCGGGTGGGAGCGGAAACTGAATAAGTCCTGCCAAAATCATAATAATATCAACATTTTTCTACTGTTTGAATCCGGTATATCAAGCTACGAAAGGCGGCAAGGGAGCAGAAATCCCTTGTCGTCTTTTCTTTTTTATACCTTTTAGCAGGAAAAACCGCTATTAAAGGGTCAAATTATAAGGGATTTTACAGAAGCCCGTCGAATCAACACTGTGGCCTTTGCGGAAAATGCACATTCCTGTCTGATTTTGAAGAAGAAAGTAAAAATCTTTTTCTCCTGGCTGGGAAATGGTACGCCGCCCGCGCTCCTCCCTGATTTCAATGGTCCAAATCTCACCAAAACCATTGAAATTATCAGGAGGAGCCAACATGTTTGATAGTAAAAGCGACTTTGCTTTGAATAAGTTTGACCAGGCGG
>JBCLRG010000093.1:0-3939 GCA_041223955.1 Oscillospiraceae bacterium 38-13
GACCGTACCCAGCTCGTAGGTGACGGCGGTGCTGCCCAGGCTTATGCCCTCCGGCACATCGGGCCGCAGAGCGCCCAAGCCGTAGGTGTAAGTATGCGCCTGCTTATTGGCAACCGCCAGATCGCCGGTCTTGGGGGTGAGGGGCGCAGCTTTGCGGATGGTCACGCTGGCCGGGACCGCTCCTGCGGGCCGGGTCACAGTGTAATTCTCCGCGTCCGCGCCGGTGAGGGTCATTGCGGGCAGGGTGAGGTTGGTATAGGTTCCCGCGTTGGAGCCGTTCAGGGTTCCGGTCAGGCCGGTGGTATCAACGGATACATCATCGCCGTTCAAAATCCCGGCCAGCGTCACGCCGGTGATCTCCACCGAATTGGTTCCGTCATAAGCCCTGCCCTCCGCCGTTGCTCCGGTGGCGGTCAGCGGGGCGGGAGTGACCTCGAAGATGTCCATTTCAGTACAGATATTGCTTTCCGAGCCAGGCCATTTCACGGTAACGCGATACAAGTAACTCCCAACTGCCAGCGTCTCCGGCAGGGTAAAGCTGGCTCCCGTCCCCTCGGCAGTGCTTCCATTAAGGGACCAGCTAAAAGTTGCCCCCGGCAGGGTGGAGGAACAGGTTAGCGTGATCGGCTTTCCATATTGCATAGTTTGGCCGTGGGCCGGCGCTGTGAACGTACCATCCGTTTTCGTATAGCCGCAGTTTTCACAGCTGCGCCGGATGGTAACGGCGTTCTCATTATGTTCCGGCGTCCACGAGCCGTAGGTATGCGCCTCTGTTTTGGTCCTGCCGCAGAACTGACAAGCAGTGATGTGATGCTCCCCGCCGCTGTCGGGCGTATAGGTGTACTGACAGTCCTCCGCAGCTCCCGCATACCCGCAGGCCAGACAGGTCATGGCGTGGGTTTCCACACCTTCATTCGGCGTGTACTCGCAGACGCCCTCGCCGGTATGGTTGCACTTCTTCACCGTCACTGTGCCGGTCAGCGACTTATTGCCCAGCACACCCGTAAAGGGGGTTGTGCCGCTTTCGTCAAAATAGGCGTACCGGGTGTCACCGCCCTGGGGCAGCAGACCGCCGAGGGTGAGAGATCCGCCTACAATACTAATCGCCCCCGCCGTCCCGGAGTATGTTCCGCCTGAGAGCTGGACCGACTGTGCATTGTTGACAGCCAATCCACAACCGCCGCCTGTGTTTCGTATGGTTACATTTTCGTTGACAACGGATAAAGATGCGTTCGCTGAATTGATATACACCCCTTCACTATACAGTTGTTTACTGGTAAAAGTTCCGCCCTCCAGCGTAACATTCCCTGCCACAACAATAGCCTGTTTATTCGTAGAAATAACCTCTCCTGCACCCTGAATGGTCAGACTTGCGTTACTCCAAATGCCGATAGCTGTGCCATAAGTGCAGGTGATGGTATGCCCACCCAGGTCCAGGTTGCAGGTGATTTGGATGTTGAGAGGTCCTGTTCTCTCAATATCCTTCAGCAGCGTAATGGTCGCGCCATCGTTTTCCGTTTTGAACGCATCGTCCAAATTGCCCACATAGGTGGTGGTGCTGCCATTTTCAATCTTCGCTACGGCGGAGATGCTGACATCCACCGTCCCCGCGCCGTCCGCCATATTGTCATTCCCAACGAATTTCGCCGTCAGGGTGATTCCCGTACCTGGGCCTCCTGCCGCAACCAGCACATCGGCGGCGCTGACGTTCATGGTGTAGCTGCCGTCCGCGCCAACGTCCGCAGGAGCGCACACCTGCGTATCACCCACAAACACCACCATTTGGCCCGCAGTAGGATCACCCCTCAGACGTGCCGCCGCTTTTGCCGGAGCCTGCCCGGTTGCGGTGGGCGTGGCCTTGACGGTGATGGTGTCGCTGGCGGTGAAGTCACTGCACGCCGCGCCGTCTTTGTAGGTTTTCACAGCGCCGTCAAGCGTCGTGCCGGACTTCTGGAGCGTGATGGTTTTCTGGAAAGTGGTGGAGTTGTCAGTATTCGTATAAGTAGCAGTATAGTGCGAATCGTCTGTCCTGCTGACCTCCACCGACCAGCCGCTGAACGTAAAGGTCTGGCCGCAAATCACAATACCCTGGGTCAGTCCGTCGGAAAGCCGGGTTTTTATGTCATTTGACCTGTCATGCCCGTTATAATACAAATCGGTGGGGACAGAAACCATATCCTCCGACAAATCGGCGGTAAACGTTCCGCCGCCGGTCAAAGTTCCGCTCCCGGACAGGCTGGCCCCGGCGGGGATGTTCAGCGTGTAATCCGCGGGGACAGGATAGCTCCCGTTAAGGGTCACATCGCCGCAGACAGTGCCCGCGCCGTTCTCAAACACGATGGCGTTGGTTTTGCTGACGGTCGCCGCTGCGGTTGTGTTCCCGCCGTTGCCGATGGAAGCGCCACCTCCGTTTTCTGTAGCGTCCACAATGCCGCCGGTAATGGTGACGCTGCCGGTGCCGCCGGTAATATTCATACCATAGTCACCACTATACCCACCGCCGCCGCCAATGCCTGCGGCATTGCTGCCTCCAACAGCAGTTACAGTGCCGCCGCTGATGGTGACGGTGCCATCTCCGCTCTTCTTACTACCGCCACCGCCGCCAATACCCGCACCCAAAGAGCCGCCTGTGGCCCGTACTACGCCGCCATGAATGGCAATAGCATCCCCGGTGCCGCCATTTTGTTGACCACTACCGCCGCCAATACCAGCCCCGCCATTACCAGTCGAGTGAGATGTCGCTGTGATGCTGCCGCCGTAGATGATGATATTAGTTCCGGCACCGCCGTCTCCAGTACCGCCACTACCGCCGCCGCCAATACCTGCGCCAGTGGTATATCCTGTACTCTCAGCGGTGATCGTACCACCATATATCTTGATGGCACCACTGTTGCCGCCATTTCCAGAGCTGGGGGTGCTGCCGCCAATACCTGCGCCGCTATACCAGCGAGACGCACCACTGGTCGCATTGATCACGCCGCCATGAATGGTGATGCTGCCGCTATCAAAGGAGGATGTGCTACCGCCGATGCCTGCGCTGGCATTACCACTATCGTCAGCCGTGCCGGTGGCATTTAACGTCCCGCCATCTTCTGACTGGGCATAGATGGTCAGACTGTTGGTGCTCGTCACTACAATGCCCTTTTCCGCTGTGAGGGTGCAGCCGTTCGTCAGGATCAGGTGTACCTCCCCGTTGACGGTGATGGGCTGGTCAATGGTGACGGTGCCGCTGACCGCGTACCAGCCCGCAGTCCATGTGACCGCCTCGGCGCTGTTTTCAACGAGGGTACAGGTTTCGGTCTTGCTCTCATAGGTCACTTGGCTGCCGTCCCAGGACGCCTCTTGATACTCGACAGATTCCGTTATTGGGGCAGGGTCGTTGGCCCCGTCCAGCGCCCCTTGCAGCTCGTAGCAGCGGGAAAGGTCGATCTGCTCCTGTTCGTCCTCTGTCAGCACTGAAAACAAAGCGAGGATTTCGTCAAGCTGCGCCCGCACATCCTCCACGTTGTCCGGCGTGACCTCATCCGGCAGGGCGGCGATCAAGTCCTCGATGGGACAGATACGGCAGACAAACCCGCAGGGCTGGCCGGGGTCCGCCTGGACATAGCCGCACTCGCTGTCATGAGTGTGCTGGCAGTCCAGCAGATTTTCCGTATCCGCGCCAACTTCGTAGGGGTTGCTGCCGTCCGCGTCGGGTAGTACCCCCAGGGTGTAGCAATCTTCCGTATGCTCGTGGCCGCAGTCGCGGCCCTCGGTGGGCGCGGTGTAGCCGCAGTCCTCCGTATGCTCCCGGTGATGGGGACAGAGCGCGGGGTCCGCCTCCGCCGCCAGCGCCCAGGTGGGGCATAGGCTCAGGCACAGAGCCAGAGCGGTGATGATGCTTAATATTCTGCGTTTCATAGAACATCCTCCTTTTCCTTATAAATGCGTCTCACCGTG
>JBCLRG010000094.1:0-3937 GCA_041223955.1 Oscillospiraceae bacterium 38-13
ACGACCCCAAGACCCGGCTGGTCATTGAGAAGTATGTCACCGGGACCACGGACCCGCTGAAAGGGGTAACTTTCCTGGTGACGGAATCCAACGGGCAGGTGGTTGGCAGCGCCAACGGCGAGTACACCACCGATGAGAATGGCCGGATCGTGATTGAGGGTCTGGAACCCGGCGTAACCATTACCGCCAAGGAGATCAAGACATTGGAGGGCTATGTCCTCGACACCACGCCCAAGTCCATCAAAATCAAGGTGGGCGAGGCGCAGACCCTCCGCTTTTACAATCAGAAGCAGGGCTGTATAGTGGTAAAGAAGCTGGACAAGCAGACCGGGGAACCGCTGGCCGGGGTGGAATTTGAAATCACCTACTCGGATGGCAGTTACCTGGACGATGACTACGGCCACCTGTCCTCCAAGCTGGACAATACACCCCATCAGATCGAGGTAAAGGACGGCAGCACCGCCACATTGGAAATCACCAACCGGCAGACCGGCAGCGCCATCATTCATAAGGTGGACAGTCTCACCGGCGAAGGCATCTACGGCGTGACATTCCTGCTCTCTGACGCTAAGGGGAACCCCGTGGGGACCTATCAGAGCGATAACGAGGGTTATGTGTATATCGACCAGGGCCTTGCAGACGGCAAATACACCATCCGGGAAATTGAATGTGCGGACGGGTACATTTTGGACACCCAGCCCAAGACCATTTATGTGCAGTATGGCGGCTGTACTACCATTACCTGGCCTAATACCGCTGTCCGGGGACAAATCCAGATCATCAAGAAGTCTGCGGACTACAACCCCACCAACGGCCTGCCTGCCGGAACACTGCTGGAGGGGGCCACCTTTGAGATTTACAACGAGCGCAACGGGAACAAGGTGGACACCATTGTAACCGGGGCCAACGGCCTCGCGTCCTCCAAGGCCCTCCCCCTGGGCCGCTACACCATCCGGGAGACAAAGGCCCCGGCCAACTACGGCACGTCCTCGGAAACCTATACCGCCGTGCTGGAGTACAGCGGGCAGATAGTCAAGCTGGAAATCACCAATAAGAGCCTGTCCACCGGCGTTTCCATTGAAAAGACCGGCCCCAAGGAGGCCACCAGCGGCCAGCCTGTCCGCTATGTGTTCTCCCGGATCGGCAACACCAGCAACGTCATGCTCCAGTCCTTCTATTGGCGGGACACCCTGCCTGCCGCCGTCCGGCTGGATAAGGTAGTCACCGGGACCTACAATTTCCCCGGAACCTATAAAATCGTGTATAAGGTGAACAACACCGGGGACTACCGCACCCTGGCCGACAGTCTCAGCACCAGCCGGAACTATTCGCTGGCGGCATCCCCCACGGCCCTGGGCCTGGGAGCCAACGAGCGCGTCACGGAAATTATGTTCGTGTTCGGTCAGGTCCCCGGAGGCTTTAGCCAGGTGGAAGCCCCTATGCTCCACTGCAAGGCCGTGTCCGGCCTGACCGCAGGGAGCAGCTTTGTGAATGTGGCCGACGTGGGCGGAACCCATGACGGCGTATGGGTACAGGCCGTGTCCCGCTGGGTAACGACCGTGTACGGCAAGCCCACGCCCCTGCCCAAGACCGGCTATTAAGAAATCCACCGGGAAATGCGTCTCACCGTGAGACGCATTTCCCCCTTTTGGAAAGGAGACTGCGATGCCTGAAAAAAAGTATATTCGCTTTATCAACAGCGACTATCAAACACTGTTCCATATCCCAGATGGAGGGCGCATCCGAATCACCTACCCCGACCGGGAACCGGCTGAACGGGTGTGCCGCTTTATTGACGAATACCATACAGATATTGGAGGTTATCACTACCATATCTGTGAATTTGCCGAGCGTATGGAGCAGATCGGCGCGAAGTATGTGCCGCTGGATTATGTCAGGGAGCCTGAGTTCTACGAAAAATATTATTTACTGGCGACCGACAAATCCAGCGGCCCGGCCTACTACTACATCGACGAGACAGAAACCCACGCTTTTGCTTTTGCCCCCAGGGGGGCCGAAAAGGGCAAGAAATTCTGCGTCGTTGAACGGAGGCTGATTGGAGACTTTTGCAAATCCAGCATCCCTGTCCAGTGGGGCGGGAGCCTCCAAGATATGCGTCCGCAGGATTGGGGCTTCAATTTGGCAAAGATCAAGGCCGTAACGCAGAAGCCCAAAAAGCGGACTGGCCCCAAGCGGTAAGCAGGGGAGGAAACACCATGGATGACTTTAAGGCGGTACGGAGCAGTCTGGACATCAGCCGAAGCCTGAAATACTACCTCTCCATGTGCGACCACGAAAAATATGGGGATGACGAAAAAATTGTCCCTGCCCTAAACGATACTCTGCAAGGGCGGGGCGGACGCACGGTTGGGGAACTGTTGGCCGAGGTAGACGCAGTATGCGGAGGTTGGAAAGATTATGACGAGGACAGAGCCATGCTCCGTCAGTATGTTCAGGACTTCCAGCATCAAAAATCACTTTTATCTCATGGATACACCAAAATCAGCGATGCTCAATACAGCTATAAAATGCACAACGGGAGAAAAGTGATCGACCAGCAGCTTTACGATCAAGCGGCAAAAGACGGCTTTCCGGCGGGCTTTTTCCGCGATTCCTTTTTTCACCGGGTAACACTTTACTGCCTCCCGGATGGGCAGTATTGCAGTAACTCCGTATTCGATCTCTGCACCTTTGCAGTATGCCGTATCAATGGATATGTCGATTTTAGCCACTGTTCCTTTTACGGCGGTGAGTTCCATAGCTGTGCGCTGGACAATGTTAATTTTGGGGAGGCCACTATCGCACACACCCGCTTTTACGACAGCAGTTTGAAAAATGTCTCTTTCCAGATGGCGCATATGAAGTCCTGCGGCATGAGCGACTGCACATTAGAACACCTCGACTTTTTATGTGCAACATTGGATGACTGCTCTTTTACCCGAACAACCGCCAGTGACATCCGCTATCTACGCTCTGCTGCGATCACCAAAAGGGGGGCCACGCTGGAGGAAGTGTGGCGCAACCGTGAAGCCGTTCTCTCCGTCCTGCAGCCCCGCCTTTTGGAGCAGCTAAAGAGGCCAGCGAAAAAGCAGACTGGCCCCAGGCGGTGAACGGCAGCATACCCGCGCCCCGGTCAAACGCGAGAGCGCCCCCCTGGGCTGGAGCGCGGTTTTCCCAGCACCAATTTTGAGCCGGAAATGCGTCTCACCGTGAGACGCATTTCCGCTTTCTTAAAGGAGGCGAATATGATAGACGAGCATAGAAAAGTGGTGGGAAGCCATCAAATCAGCATCCGGGCTGCTGACCTTTTGGAAGATATGAGGCCGCAGCACTACAACGGCATGAATCGCGCCCAAACGGTACGGACAATCAACGACATTTTGCAGGGCCGGACAGAGCGGACAGTGGACGCTTTTTTAATTGGCCTGCGGAATACAGGCGGCGAGGACTACGCTCAGAGGGTGGAGGAAATCAGCCGGGAGATACAGGCGTTTTTGACACAAAAGGAGCTTCTGACCCAGCCCTACACCAAGAGCAGCAGCAAGCAGTATAAATATCGGACGTTTGACTCACCCATAGGCCGCAAGCTAAAAATCGTCAACCAGCGGCTTTATGACTGCGCGGCCAAGGCAGGGTTTCCCCCTAATTTTTTCCGCGAAACCTACTTTGACCGGGTAACGTTCTACTGCATACCCGACCACACGGATTTTAATTTCTCCACTTTCAGCGACTGCACCTTTTCCGTGTGCCGGGTCAGGGAGGCCACCTTTGACGGGGTAAGCATTTTTAGCTCCGAATTTCAAAGCTGCGCCATACAGTACGCCACGTTCTTTGATGCATCTATCGCACACACCCATTTCCACGACAGTACCCTGCGAAATGTTTCATTCCAAGAGGCCCGCCTCAAATCCTGCAATACCGTTGACTGTGAATTGGA
>JBCLRG010000095.1:0-3677 GCA_041223955.1 Oscillospiraceae bacterium 38-13
GCCCGTTTTCTCTTTTTATTCCGGGAATAAAAAGAGAAAATGGGGGGTGCATTGCACCAGCCCTCAAAGGGCTGAAACCCTCCCCGCCCGCAAGGGCGAGAACAGGCCCCGTCCCCCGCCGGGGGAAACACCCCCCGGGAGGGGGAAGGGGGGGGGAGAAATCCGAAAAATCCCCCCTGCCCCTTTCTATCCGCCGGAAAACATGATATAATCCCGAAATGTGAAAAACTCTGCCGGAAGGAAACAACAGCCATGGGAACACGAATCTGTATCGGCCTGCTGGCCCACGTGGACGCGGGGAAAACCACCCTGTCGGAGGCCCTCCTCTACCACGGCGGGGCCATCCGCCGCCTGGGCCGGGTGGACCACCGGGACGCCTTTCTGGACACCGAGCCCATGGAGCGGGAGCGGGGCATCACCATCTTCTCCAAACAGGCCCTGCTGTCCCTGGACGGCCTTGACGTGACGCTGCTGGACACCCCGGGCCACGTGGATTTCTCCGCCGAGGCGGAACGGGTCCTCCAGGTGCTGGACTGCGCCGTGCTGGTCATCAGCGGCAGCGACGGCGTCCAGGCCCACACCCGGACCCTCTGGCGGCTGCTGGAGCGGTATCAGGTTCCGGTGTTCCTGTTCGTCAACAAAATGGACCTGGCGGGAACGGACCGGGAGGCGCTGGCGGCGGACCTGAAAGCCCGCCTGGACAGCGGCTGCGTGGACGTGTCTCTCCCCACGCTGGCGGAGGAGGCCGCCCTGTGCAGCGAGGCGCTGCTGGAGCGCTACCTTGAAACGGGAACCGTCACGGACGCGGAAATCGCGGAGCTGACGGCCCGGCGGAAGCTCTTCCCCTGCCTCTTCGGCTCCGCCCTGAAGCTGGAGGGGGTGGAGGCCCTGCTGGACGCCCTCCGGCGGTACGCCCCCCGGCCCGCCTACCCGGAGGAATTCGGCGCCCGGGTGTTCAAGGTCTCCTGGGACAGCCGGGGGACCCGGCTCACCTGGATGAAAATCACCGGCGGCGTCCTCCGGGCCAAAAGCCTTCTGACCAACCGCCGCCCGGGGATTCCGGAGGAGGAGGCCTGGGAAGAAAAGGCGGACCAGCTCCGGCTCTACTCCGGCGCGAAATTCCGCCCCCTTGACGAGGCCCCCGCCGGAACCGCCGTGGCGGTAACGGGGCTTAGCCGTGCCCTTCCGGGCCAGGGCCTGGGCCGGGAGACGGCGTGGACCGTGCCGTCCCTGGAGCCGGTGCTGGCCTACCGCCTGGAGACGGAGGCGGACCCCGCCGCCGCCCTCCGGGCGCTGCGGCAGCTGGAGGAGGAGGACCCCCAGCTCCACGTGGCATGGCACGAGGGGGAAATCCGGGTCCAGCTGATGGGAGAGGTCCAGACGGAAATCCTGCGCCGCCGCCTGGAGGAGGACTTCGGCATCCCGGCCGCCTTCGGGGCGGGGAGCGTGGTGTACCGGGAGACCATCGCCGCCCCGGCGGAGGGGGTGGGGCACTTCGAGCCCCTGCGCCATTACGCTGAGGTCCACCTCCTGCTGGAGCCCCTGCCCCGGGGGAGCGGGGTGCGGTTTGCCACGGCCTGTCCGGAGGACCGGCTGGAGGGCCGCTGGCAGCGGCTGATCCTGACCCACCTGCGGGAAAAACCCCACCTGGGCGTCCTGACGGGCTCTCCCATAACGGACCTGAAGATCACGCTGACGGCGGGCCGGGGCCACGAGAAGCACACGGAGGGCGGGGATTTCCGCCAGGCGGTGTACCGGGCGGTGCGGCAGGGGCTGATGAGCGCGGAAAGCGTGCTCCTGGAGCCCTGGTACGCCTTCCGCCTGGAGCTCCCGGGGGCCCAGCTGGGCCGCGCGCTGAACGACATCCAGCAGATGGGCGGCGAGACGGAGCCCCCGGAGACGGAGGGCGAAGAAGCAGCGCTCACGGGACAGGTGCCGGTGGCGGCGCTGGGGGACTATGCCCGGGAGCTGGCGGCGTATACCCGGGGGCAGGGCCGTTTAAGCTGCCGTCCCGCGGGATACCGGCCCTGCGCCGCCCCGGAAAAGGTGATCGAGGCCACCGGCTATGACCCGGAGCGGGACGTGGAGAATACGCCGGACTCCGTCTTCTGCTCCCATGGAGCGGGCTATACCGTAAAATGGAACGAGGTGCCCGCCCACGCCCATGTGGACAGCGGCCTGCGCCTCCAGGCCCCGGATCTGGAAGCAGACCCGCCGCCCAAACGGAGCGGCGGGTCATACGCGGGAACCATCGAGCAGGACCGGGAGCTGCAAAGCATCTTCGAGCGGACCTACGGCCCGGTGAAGCGGCGGGCGTTTCTGCCGCCCCGGGAGCCGAAGCGTCCGGTCCGAGGGGAGTCCCCGGAGTCCCGGAGCATCCGCCCGCAGCCAACGGGGCCGGAGTATCTCCTGGTCGACGGCTATAACATCATCTTCGCGTGGGAGGAGCTGAAGAGCCTTGCCCAGTCGAATCTGGACGCGGCCCGGAAAGCCCTCTGCGACCTGCTGTGCAACTATCAGGGCTACCGGAAGTGCGAGGTCATCGCCGTCTTTGACGCCTATAAAGTCCGGGGCGGGCAGGGGTCCGTGGAAAAATACCATAATATCCACGTGGTCTATACCCGGGAAGCGGAGACGGCGGACGCGTATATCGAGCGGACCACTTATGAGCTGGGGAAGCGGCACCGGGTAAAGGTAGCCACCTCGGACGGCCCGGAGCAGCTGATCATAATGGGCCACGGCGCGCTCCGCCTCTCCGCCTCGGGATTCCGGGAAGAAATGGAGCAGACCGAGGGGCAGATTGCGGAGCTTCTGGCCCGCAACAACCGCCAGGGCGGGGGGCGGGGAGCGCTCCGGGCGGCCATGGAAAAAGCGGAGGAAAGGAAGGAGTAAAGCTGTGAAAACGATTGGCACAGCGGCGATTGCCTATAGTGCGTGCGCGGCGGCCCGGTGGTATCTGGACCGGTCCAGCCGCCGGGAGAGGGCGCAGTGGAAGGGGCGAATCCTCTGGAAAGGGCTGTGGAACCGCGGGGCGGCGTTCAGCCTGCCCATTCCGGAAAAAGCGCTGCTTCCGGGCTCGGCGCTGGCGCTGGGCCTGTTGTGGCTGGAGCGCCGGAGGAGTCCTATTGGAGCGGGCCTGATACTGGGGGGCGGGCTGAGCAACCTGCATGAGCGGGTTCAAGGGGGAAAGGTATATGATTATATCCAGTTCCCGAAAGCGCCGGAGCCGTTGAGGCGGTATGTATTCAATCTGGCGGACCTGGCGATTTTAAGCGGAGGGGTATTGATGCTGGGATGTTTGGGGAGAAAAAAGAAGGTCTAAGGAGAGACCGGCGGAAACCCTAAAGAAATGGCCTGACCAGGGGGTCAGGCCCCACAAAGATGGTGCGGGTCCTACCGGAAGAGATTGCATGAATTAGAACCGTCTACCGGGGAACCGGTGGAAACCTGAGGGGCGGGCGGACACATAGGTCCGCCCCTACGGCAGCACCTCCGGGAGGAGGGTGGAAACCCTAGAGAAATGGCCCGGTCAGGAGACCTCGTCGGAAGAAACTCCGCACACTGCGCTTCCGCCGCCGAAGGCGGCGAAAGCTCCGCTCAGCTCCGTTCCTTCCTCCTCTCCCCACCGCAAACGCTTCGCTGGTTTGCGGCGGGGGCCCCGGTTTTGGGGTTGGCCT
>JBCLRG010000096.1:0-3650 GCA_041223955.1 Oscillospiraceae bacterium 38-13
CCCTTCCTGGGTTCCTCTCGTAACTCTCCTCCTTCCCGTCGAGGATGGTTTTTACGGTTTTTCGACACTCTGAAAGCCCTGCCTTGCGGCAGGGCTTTTTCTGCTTACAGCAGCGTATAGAGAATCTTCGCCATCTGGCCCCGGGTGATATTCGCGCCGGGCCGGAAGGTCCCGTCGGAATAGCCGCTGAGAATCCCCTGGGACACCATGGTCCCAATGTAGAACCGGGCGTACTCCGGAATCGATCCAGCGTCGCCGAAGGCCAGCTCCGCCGCCGGGTATCCCTTCTCCTGGGACCGCCCGATCATGGCCGAGGCCTGGGCCCGGGTCAGGTTCCCGCCGGGATTGAAATACAGCTTCCCGTCCTTCCCCTGGGTCCCGGTGACAATTCCCTCGGCGTACAGCGCCCGGACGGCGGCAAGGGCGTAATCCGGAATGCTCTTCAAATCCGCGAAGGGCAGCTCCACATCCTTGTACTTCCCCTCCCCCAGCTTCAGGGCGTTGTAGAGCATGTAGGAGAAGTCCAGCCGGGTCAGCAGATTGTCCGGGCGGAAGGTCCCGTCCTCATAGCCCTTGGAGATGTTGTTGTCGTACAGGAAATCGCAGTAGTCCGCGCCCCAGTACTCCGCCGTGTCCCGGAACCGGCGCTCCGTTCCGCTGGCGGGAATATCCACGGAGCCCCGCCCGATGTTGCCGGAGGCGTCCTTGGCAGTAACCGTAACCCGCACCGCCCCGGAGGAGGCGGCGGGCGTCACGCTGACCCGGCCGGTGTCCGGGTCATAGCCCCCGGCATAGGCCGCGCCGTTGCAGGTGATGGTCACGTCCTTCGGGATGCCGTCCACCCCGTCGGAGACGCTGCCCGAAACCGCCCCCGTCACCGGGTCGGCCTGGAGGCTCACCACCGGCGGGACGGCATCCACGATGCCGTCATAGGTGGCGGTGAGCTGGTCCAGGTACACGGCGCCGCTGCCGGTACCGCTGATCTCCACGCCCCAGATGGAAGAGGCGGGCATCGTTACCGTCACCTGCTTCCAGCCCTCGAAGTCCAGGGCCGTGACCGGGTGGGCCTCGCCGTTCTCCAGGAGGAAGGACAGGGTATTCCCGGACCCGTCGCCATAGACCCAGAGATTCAGCTGGGTGTACAGGCTGTTCATGGGCACGCTGTTGAAGAAGTGCCACGCCGCCCGTCCGCTCTGGTCCAGGGCGTAATCCAGCCTGCCGGAGCCCCGGCCCGCCTTCACCATTTCCGTGGAGCGGCGGAAGGTCATGTTCTCTCCCAGCACGCCGTCAAAGGAGGTGGTCTCCCCCTCGAAGTCCTCCACCGCCTGGAGGCCCATGCTGGACACGGTCACGTCAATGGAGGCGCTCTGTCCCCCGGCGAAGACGGTGATCCGCCCCTTCCCCGGCGTCCCCGCCGTAAAGAGGCCGTCCGCGCCGATGGAGCCGATTTCCCCTTCCACCGCCCAGGTGAAGGACGCCGGGTCCGCCTTCAGGGGCATCCGGTGGTAGGCGGCGGAGCCGTGGAGCTGCACCTGCGTCCCCGGCGCGGCGGTGAGGGTGGTGAGGATGTTATTCTGCTCATCCCGGATGGCCACGCCGTCGGGATTGGCGATGGCGTGAACCACCACGCTGCCCTGTCCTCCGCCGCCCTGGGCGGAGACGGTGATGTCCCCGCCCTCCAGGGGCGTGGTGAGGACGCCGTCCTCCAGCGTTCCGGCGGAGGCGGTGAGCTCATAGCGCTCGTCCATGGGGATGTAGTTGGTGTCGATGGCGGCGGCGGAGATCTCCGCGCTGCTGCCCGCCAGGACGTAGGCGTCGCTGGCACTGACGTAGAAGTGGCTGAGCTGCCCGGTGGGCTGATTGCTGGCCACCAGGAACACCTGGTTGCTCACCGCCCGCTCGCTGCCCTCGGAGGGGCGGTTGATCCGCTGGGCAGCGTACTCCGTGGGCTTGGTGACGGTGAGGGTGGTGGACCCGCCGCCGTCCAGGCACAGGCCGGTGACGCAGCCCAGCTCGATGAGCCGCTGGGCCACCTGGGCCATGGTGGCGCCGATGGAGTGGCCGGGCTTCCGGCCGTCGATGGTGTAGAAGATGAGGCTTCCGTCATAGCGCTGGCCCACGGCGGTGCGGGGGGCGGCGCCGTTCTGGAGCCCCCCGGCCACCGCGCCGTTCTCCACCAGGGAGTACAAACTGCCCACGGCGTACTCCACGTCGTTCCAGGCCGGGTCGGCGGCGCTGAGGGAGAGGGTCAGCACCGTCCCGGCGGGGATGGCCCGCAGGGCGTTCTGGACGGAGATGTCCGCCTGGGCGTTGGCGGTGAGGACCACCTGATTGGGCCCCAGCGCCGTGGCGCTCTGGGCCTCCACCACCTGCTCCACCAGCAGGGACGCCGTCTCGCCGATGGACAGCCGCCCCTCCTGAAGGGAGCAGATCACGTCCACGCCGGGCTGGGTGCTGCCGGTGGTGTGGGCGGCGTTGAAGTCGTAGGTGTAGAGGAAGATGCCGGCCTCGGTCCGGGCCTTGTTGACGGCGGCGATGTTCAGGGTCTTCTCCACCATCTGGCCGGTTCCGTTGGTCCGGAGGTTCCCCAGCTCGTCATAGAGGGGTTCCCCCGCCTCGTTGTAAAGGGGCTCGCCGGTGCCGTCCTGGGCGGCGAAGAAGACGGAGGCGGAGACGGCGGGCTTCCCCAGGATGGCGGAGCCGTCGGCCCGGAAGCCGATGGCGTGATAGCCGCCGTCGCTGGAGCGGAGCTGCCCCTGGGTGACGACGATGCCGATGGGCAGGCCGTTGTTGACGTTGTAAAAGTCGCCGTTGATGCCGGCCACCACCCGGTGTCCCTGGTCCTCCAGGGCCTTGGCGGTGTTGGAGACGGTGCTCCGGTCCGTGAGGACGCCGCCGTAGGTGACGATAGGGGTCACGCTGGCGTTGGGGGCGTATGTAATGAGGTTTTCCGTCCGGTAATCGGAGCTGACGGTGCTCCAGAAGACGTTGGTGGACAGCTGAGTCTGCTGGTTCAGGAGGGTATCCAGGGAATTGAGGCCGTCTCCCAGGGCCTGGGAGGCCTGGATGGGGACGGCCAGTCCCGCCAGCAGGGTCAGGGAGAGAAGCAGGGAAAGCGCTCTGGGAAAGAAACGTTTCATAGGGTCCTCCATTTGGCACAAGCTTGATGAACAGTTCCCACCATAACACAAAATGGAGGGAAAGTAAATGAGAATTCGTGAACAAAATCCGCCGGAGCACCCTGAAATTTCCAGTCTGGACAACTGGGGCGTCTCCGGGGTATGATAGGGGAAAGGAAAGGAGGGTTTGGTTATGACGGTTTCTGTGGATTCCAGGCGGTGCATTGCCTGCGGGATGTGCGCTTACACCGCGCCGGAGGTGTTTCAGGTGGTGGGGACCGCCTCGGTGGCGGCGGCGCAGCCGGGGGAAGGCCCGGGGGGCCTGGACGGCCGGGTGCGGGATGCTGTGAACGGGTGCCCCGTTAATGCGATTCTTCTCACTCCGTGAGGGGTGGGGGTGTCCCCCCTCCGGGGGGACGGGGGGTTTTTCCCCCGGCAGGGGGAAGGGATTTTTCCCCCGGCGGGGGACGGGGCTTATACTCGCCCTTGCGGGCGGGGGAGGTCATCAGCCCTTTGAGGGCTGGTGCAATG
>JBCLRG010000097.1:0-3407 GCA_041223955.1 Oscillospiraceae bacterium 38-13
TCCAATTCACAGTCAACGGTATTGCAGGATTTGAGGCGGGCCTCTTGGAATGAAACATTTCGCAGGGTACTGTCGTGAAAATGGGTG
This sequence comes from Oscillospiraceae bacterium 38-13, assembly GCA_041223955.1. Classification (GTDB taxonomy): domain Bacteria; phylum Bacillota; class Clostridia; order Oscillospirales; family Oscillospiraceae; genus Oscillibacter. Next base: position 88 of record JBCLRG010000097.1, read on the forward strand.
TGGTCGATGGACGCATTAAAGAATGTGGCGTACTGCATAACGCAGCTATGAAATTCAGAACTGGACAGAGTTGCCCCGTCAAAGGTGGCCTCCCTGATCCGGCACACGGCAAAGGTGCAGTTGCTGAAATAGGAAAAGTTAAAATCCGTGTGGTCGGGTATGCAGTAGAATGTCACCTGGTCAAAGTAAGTTTCCCGGAAAAAGTTCGGGGGAAAGCCCGCCTTTGCCGCGCAGTCATAAAGCCGCTGATTGACGATTTTTAACTTGCGGCCAATGGGCGGGTCATAGCTCCGATATTTGTACTGCTTGCTGCTGCTTTTGGTATAGGGCTGGTCTAACAGTGATTTCTGATGCTGGAAATCTTCAATTTTCTGTTGAAATGCCAGCCATTCCGAATTGTAGATTCCCAACCGTCCGCATACCGTGTCTATTTCAGCCAGCATTTCCTGAACCGTCTGCTCCCCCCGTCCTTGCAGGGTATCGTTCAAGCGCCGTACAATTTTAGCGTCATCCCCCGGCGGGTATTTTACGGGGTCGCACATGATCAGAAATTCTTTCAGATATTTGCTGATGTCCAGACTGCTGGGTACTGCCTTAAAATCGTCTATGGTGTTCGCCTCCTTATAAGAGAGCGGAAATACGTCTCACGGTGAGACGCATTTCCGCTCAGAATTGGTGCTGAGAAAAGCCGCGCCACAGCTATGGGGGCGCTCTCGCGTTTGGGCTGGACGCCGGCGCATCGCCTCCGCTCACCGCCTGGGGCCAGTCCGCTTTTTCGGCTTCTGCGTTACGGCCTTGATCTTCTTCATGTCAAAGCCCCAGTCCTGGGGAGCGATGTCTTTCAGATTGTCGCTCCATTGGACAACGCAGCTAACGCGATAATGGCCGCTTTCATCCACCCGCCGTCTGAAAATGCAATACTTCTGGCCCCTCGCGGCTCCCTTGGGTGCGAACGCAAAACCGTATTCCTGCCTTGTGTCGATGATATAGTATGCGGGGCCGGGGCCATTTTCACTTGCCGCAAGATAATACTTGGGGTAAAACTCAGGTTCCCGGATGTAGTCCAGCGGCTCATACTTCGCGCCGATCTGCTCCATACGCTCGGCAAACTCGCAGATGTGGTAGTGACAATTCCCAACTGCCGTGTGGTACTCGTCGATAAACCGGCATACCCGTTCAGCCGGTTCCCTGTCGGGGTAGGTGATTCGGATGCGCCCGCCGTCCGGGATATGGAACAGCGTTTCATAGTCGCTGTTGATAAAGCGGATATACTTTTTCTCGGACATACTTCCTCCTTTCATGCAGGGGGGAAATGCGTCTCACGGTGAGACGCATTTCCCGGTAGGGTTCTCAATAGCCGGTTTTGGGCAGGGGCGTGGGCTTGCCGTACACAGTCGTCACCCAGCGGGACACGGCCTGCACCCATACGCCGTCATGGGTTCCGCCCACGTCGGCCACGTTTACAAAGCTGCTGCCGGGGGTCAGTCCGGACACGGCCTTACAGTGGAGCATGGGGGCCTCCACCTGGTTAAAGCCTCCGGGGACCTGCCCGAACACGAACATGATTTCGGTGACGCGCTCGTTTGCCGCAAGGCCCAGGGCTGTGGGGGACGCCGCCAGTGTGTAATTCCGGCTGGTGCTGAGACTGTCGGCCAGGGTGCGGTAGTCCCCGGTATTGTTGACGCGGTACACAATCTTATAGGTGCCGGGGAAATTGTAGGTGCCGGTGACTACCTTATCCAGCCGGACAGCGGCGGGCAGGGTGTCCCGCCAGTAGAACGACTGGAGCATGACGTTGCTGGTGTTGCCGATCCGGGAGAACACATAGCGGACAGGCTGGCCGCTGGTGGCCTCCTTGGGGCCGGCCTTTTCGATGGAAACGCCGGTGGACAGGCTCTTATTGGTGATTTCCAGCTTGACAATCTGGCCGCTGTACTCCAGCACGGCGGTATAGGTTTCCGAGGACGCGCCGTAGTTGGCCGGGGCCTTTGTCTCCCGGATGGTGTAGCGGCCCAGGGGGAGGGCCTTGGAGGACGCGAGGCCGTTGGCCCCGGTTACAATGGTGTCCACCTTGTTCCCGTTGCGCTCGTTGTAAATCTCAAAGGTGGCCCCCTCCAGCAGCGTACCGGCGGGCAGACCATTGGTGGCGTTGTAGTCCGCGGACTTCTTCACAATCTGGATTTGTCCCCGGACGGCGGTGTTAGGCCAGGTAATGGTGGTACAGCCGCCGTACTGAACGTAAATCGTTTTGGGCTGGGTGTCCAGAATATAGCCGTCCGCGCACTCAATCTCCCGGATGGTGTACTTGCCGTCCGCGAGGCCCTGGTCGATATACACATAACCCTCGTTATCGCTCTGATAGGTGCCCACGGGATTCCCCTTGGCGTCGGAGAGCAGAAACGTCACACCGTAGATGCCTTCGCCGGTAAGACTGTCCACCTTATGAATAAGGGCGCTGCCGGTCTGCCGGTTGGTGATCTCCAGTGTAGCCGTGCCGCCGTCCTTTACCTCAATCTGATGAGGTGTGTCGTCCAACTGATAGCCCTTGGCCGCTTTCAGCTCCGTCACCTGATACCATCCCTTTTCCGCTTCGGGCAGGGAAATAACGCCGTTTTGGTCGGTGGTATAGGTGCCGACAATTTCCCCGTTGAGCTTGCGGATTTCAAACTGAACTCCCTTAATGCGCTCCCCGGTTTCCTCGTCCTTTTTGATGATGGTGAGGCCCCCGGCCTTGGTGTTATACACAGTAATGGTCTGCGTGTCGGTGGGGTTCACCTTGACGGTCTGCGTCCTGGTGCCCTCGTCCATGACGTAACCGGGCAGAGGCTTGGTCTCCGTGATGACCAGGGTGCCCACCACGCCGGAAATACGGATTTCACCGTTGGCATCGGTCTTATAAAGACCCTTGCTGGACAGGTGGCCGTAGTCGTCGTCCAGATAGCTCCCGTCCGAGTAGGTGATCTGGAACTCCACCCCGGCCAGCGGTTCCCCGGTCTGCTTGTCCAGCTTCTTCACCACGATGCAGCCCTGCTTCTGATTGTAAAAGCGGAGGGTCTGCGCCTCACCCACCTTGATTTTGATGGACTTGGGCGTGGTGTCGAGGACATAGCCCTCCAATGTCTTGATCTCCCTGGCGGTAATGGTCACGCCGGGTTCCAGGCCCTCAATCACAATGCGGCCATTCTCGTCGGTGATATACTCTCCGTTGGAGCTGCCTACCACCTGACCATTGGACTCCGTTATCAGGAAAGTTACCCCTTTCAGCGGGTCCGTGGTCCCGGTGACATACTTCTCAATGACCAGCCGGGTCTTGGGGTCGT
>JBCLRG010000098.1:0-3394 GCA_041223955.1 Oscillospiraceae bacterium 38-13
GACAAGGTAGTGAGCAGCGGCTGACGAAGTTTTCCCTTAAATTTTCTCATAAGGGAAAAATCAAGGGAAACGGGCAGACTGACAAGCCTCAAACACCTTGAAAACATTGGCTTTCCGGGGGATAGAGGCCCTGTTGATTGACAAATTCGGATTTGTCTATTTGCTTGGAAATCAAGTATAGCATACTTTTATATCGCTGTCTATCCCCTCAGCTTTGGGACATTTTGTTCCAAAGGTATAAAATCCGCGCCATGCCTTAAAACACGCAAATTACATAAAGTGCACAAATGGCAAGTGTGGCCACACTTGCCATTTTTGACTGGCCGGGGGCCGTCAAAAATGCTTGTTGGGGAGCCTCCCCAAACCCGGCTCTTTGGGACAAAATGTCCCAAAGAGATTGGCTGCGTCACCGCCGCTGTCGCGGCTGTTCCTTATCGTCCCGCCCGTCCGCCAGTCCAGGCAGACAAGTGATGTTGCGGCCTGCCATTGAGAAAAAAGCGGGGCGTCACTATAAAAAGCGCCGCCCCGCTTTGGGACATTTTGTCCCAAAGATACCGCCAATAAGTGTGTTGGCCCGTTAGTCCACCCAGCAAATTTCGCCCTGCTCAATCAGCTCAAGGATTTGCGCCCATTCGTCCGGAGTAAACTTGTGTTCATCATAAATCTGGCCGCCAGAAATCTGAACTAACCCTCCGGCCGTATCGCTATCGGCCAAGTTAATACTCTTTTCAAAAGTTTTGGAGTTGTCAAACTCCATTTGAACTAAACCCGGGCTATCCGGCTCCGTAGCGTTAGCGGCGGAGGTAGCAAAGCCAGTAGTCACAGCGGCAACCAACGCCAAGGCCAGAACGAGCGAAAAAATAGAGGCTTTTTTGATTTTCATAATTGCAGTTATCCTTTCTTCAATCGCATTTTTATTAAAGTTGTTGCACAGAGGGGTCAAGCCGCTCCGTGTTTCTTCCATGCTGATTAGTGACCGCGCATAGCCCGCCTTTGTGTTTTCCCATTCGGTAGACGTTGGCATCAAAATCACCGGACGAAATACGCCATAAGTGAGCGGTGCGGAAAACCGGCTGGATTGCCGAACAGAAATTGAGCGTTTCAGCCGATGGGTACTCAACCAGTTTTTGATGAAATCATTGTTTACCGACAAGGATGTTTGAAATTCTTGTCTGCACTTCCAGTATGCTATGGCAAAGACGAAAGCGCAGACCAGCACCCCAACGGCCCAAACAATCATCCACACAGAAACGGGGCTTGCAGTATTTGAAATGTTGCCGGGCATAGTAGATATTTGCTCCGTTATTTCAGTCGGTAACATTCCAACAGTCTGCGGGCCGTTTACGGGATTTACTGTGGGTGCATGATTGCCTATCAGTGAATACACGCTAAACGCAGAGGGGATAGAGAATGGGAGCAACAGCCGCATGACCGCTATTCCCCAAAGCGCCAAAAAAGTCTTTTTGGGTAATAGGTTGATTGCCAAGGCGCGTATCACGATGATTGCCAAAATCATCACAGCCCCCGCAAAGCTCATTTGCAATAGGCTCATTTACACCACCTCACTCCAAGTCACCGACAATCTGTTTCAGCTTTTCGATCTGTGCGGCGCTTAATTTTTTCCGGCCCAGCAAGGCCGCAAACAGCTTGTCGGCGGAGCCGTCATACACCTTGTTAATCAGCTCGTTTGTTTCCGCCTCCTGCACGTCCTCTTTTGGTACGAGCGCATGGCACATGAAACCGGGGTCAGAGCGTTCAATCGCGCCCTTTTTGATACAACGCTTGATTAGAGTATAGGTCGTATTGACATTCCAGCCCAGCTCCTCGGTCAGCAGTTTGGCGATATATTTTGCGGGGACATCGCCATCGCGCCAAAGGACAGACATCACTTTCAGCTCAGAGTCGAAAAGTTTAATGTCCATTCAATCACCTCCTTTTAAGACTGTAGTAGTAGCTACGAGTAAATACTACCACAGTCTTAATCGCTTGTCAATACTACTTTGGTCTTAAAAACAAAAAAGACGACACCGCGAAAGTGCCGCCCCAGCTTTGGGACAAGATGTCTCAAAGTACGGCCCCATGTTAGCATTTGTGGAACGAATAGGGCACAGGACATATAAACATACCACCCCCCTACCGAACGCGCCCGGAAACCCTTGATATAAGCGGGTTTCAAACGGCTAAATGCTAACAGTCCAGCCGTGGAAAATAAGCGGTTTTACAGCACATTCAACCCTATTCCCCCGCCCTTTCCCATTCATGGGAAAGGGGGCGGCTCTGGAGGATATATCCCCCGCCGCGCTGGGAGGGGTGGCACAGCCGGGGCAGGCCGTCAAGGGCAAGCCGCCGCAAGCGGCGGTGCTACGCACCCTTGACCGCCAGCTCCCGCCTGTGCTCAATAGTAGGCGGCGACGGGGGATATACCACCAGAGCCCCTATACAAAAATGCGCGGGGACAACGGTTGCTTTGGGACATTTTGTCTCAAAGTTGCTATGGCGATAATTTGACTTTGCGGGTGGAATGGCCGGAGTCTGCTGGGGGCCGCCTTGATAGCCAAAACAGGGCGGTCCCCAGTGGACTCCGGCCATATCGCAGAAAAACCGCCGCTTTGAGCTTCCCTAATAGTGTCGGTTTCGTGTAGGTTGGCTCCATTCTTTAGGTGTCGTGTTATTATGCCCTTGTCAAATACACTTAATGATTTTGTGTATCCTGAAAGGGAGCATTTGGATCTGAAACGGCTTCAGATGATTCATGCCGTCGAGACCTGCGATGAGGAACAGTTAAATTTCCTGATAGCCGTTTGGAATGGCTTACCCAAAAAATAGATAATTAATTTTATGTTATTTAAAAAAGGCCCCCAAAGTCCAATAAATCCGAGACTTTGGGGGCCTTAGAGAGTAGGATACACGCAAATCGCTTACAGCTCGCAGAGTTCAATGACTCGTCAACTTCTCTGGTGCTGTTTTGTTTGCTGCGTTTTCCCAAGAGAGCCAATCTCAGACCCGCTCCCTCTCCTCCGGCGAAAACTGCTCCCAGTCCGCCCTGGCCGGACCGCGCCAAGACTCAAAATCACGGATAACCGTATTTCCTCATGTTACGCCTCTGCACGCTAAACTCTTCTTCAAGCTCCTTTTTCAGATGGAGCCCCTTTCGACCGGCTTTGCTGCCTATTTTCCCCTCGTTCATTTTTTGAGCCCCGCTGTCCCTTTGGTTAGTTTCCTAGCGTACCAACTTAAGGCATTATGTTCCTATACTTTCAGTTTTGCATTCAATTTCGACTGCATACGTATTTGCAAGGGACTTTAATCAGTGGTTCCCTAGAGTCTGTTTGAAAACTTAAATATTGTGTGTAAAGTGCTGAGATGGTAAAATAAAGCACATGAAAAGACATGA
>JBCLRG010000099.1:0-3180 GCA_041223955.1 Oscillospiraceae bacterium 38-13
CCCGCACCATCTTTGCGGGGCCCGGTCCCCTGACCGGGCCATTTCTTTAGGGTTTCCACCCATCTCCCCTTAGACCTTCTGGAACCCCTGATGCCCCGGTAAACGGACCGTAGGGGCGGACCTATGTGTCCGCCCCCACAGGATAACATCTCTAAACCGGACACCCCCGGAGGGAGAAACCCCGAGGCAGGGCGGCGGGTGCCCTTTCCACCATTGACGTTCCCCTCCGGCAGGGGTATAATCAAAGAAACCCACACACAGGAGGCCCCCCCCATGGACTACAAAAAAGCCGGTATCGCAGACCTTGCCCTCCTGACGGAAACCAGAATCGAAGTCCTCCGGGCCGCCAACCGCCTCCCGGACTCCGCAGACTTGAGCGCCGTCCGGGAACAGACCCGCCGCTACTACGAAAAAGCCCTCCCTGAAGGCGCCCATACCGCCCTCTTGGTCTTCGACGGCCCCCGTTTCGCGGGGGCGGGGGGCGTCAGCTTTTTCCAGGTCATGCCCACCGTTCACAACCCCAGCGGCTGGAAGGCCTATATCATGAACATGTACACCCGCCCGGAATACCGGAGGCGGGGCATCGCCCTCCATACCCTGGACCTCCTGGTCCGGGAGGCCAGGGGCCGGGGCATTACCGCCGTCTCCCTGGAGGCCACTCCCATGGGCCGCCCCCTCTATGAGCGCTACGGCTTCACCGGAATGCCCGATGAAATGGGGCTGCCCCTGTAATCCCTCTCCGCACTTTTTGCAAGGTTTTCAGCACGTTCTCCGGTGTTCATTTGCACGGAGTGCGATTATAATGAAGAGCAGACAAGGAGGAAGCACGCATGAAATTCTGGAAGATGAACGGAGCCGGAAACGACTTCATCATCCTCAACAACCTGACGGAACATCTCCCCCCGGAGGCCCTTCCCCAGATTGCCCGCACCCTCTGCCGCAGGCGGATGTCCATCGGCGCCGACGGCCTGATGGTGGTGGAGGCCCCGGAGCAGGGCGGCGATTTCCGCATGCTGTTCTTCAACTCCGACGGCAGCGCGGGGGAGATGTGCGGCAACGGCGCCCGGTGCATCTGCCGCTACGGCTTCGAAACCGGCCTCGCCCGGGAGGTCCAGGCCGTGGAGACCACCGCCGGGCTGGTGACGGGCCGCCGCATCGACCGGCGCTACTATCAGGTCCGCCTCAACGACCCCACCACCATCCGCCTGGACTGCCCCGTGGAGGTGGACGGCGTCCGCTACGCCTGCTCCTATGTGGAGCTGGGGGACCCCGGCCTGCCCCACGCCGTCATACCCTATCACGACCTGCAGAACGCCGGGGAACAGGAGCTCCGGGAGCTGGGCCGGAAAATCCGCTGGAACCCCGTCTTCCCCAAGGGGGCCAACGTGAATTTCTACGAGCTCACCGGCGAGGACCGGTTCTATGAGCGGACCTTCGAGCGGGGCGTGGAGGACTTCACCTACGCCTGCGGCACGGGCACCGGGTCCGTGGCGGCGGTGCTGACCCTCCAGGGGAAGGTCAGCGGCCATCAGGTCCGGGCGGACATGACCGGCGGGACGCTGTACGTGGACGCGGAGCGGGTGCACAGCCAGATCACGGAGCTGTCCCTCACCGGGCCCACCAATGTGGTCTGCAGGGGGGAGGTTACCGACGAGGAGCTGGCGCACCCCGGAGGAACACACACCTGAACAATTGGGAGGACTTATGGAAAAGAAATCGATTGCGAAAAACTACGCCTTCTTAGGCATCATGCTGGGCGCCATGGTACTGGGCGCGATTCTGGGCTGGGCCTGGCCCGCCGAGGTGGACGGGGAGGGAGCCGTCCTCTCCGGCACCGGCGCAACAGTGCTCCGGCCTCTGGGCACCGTGTTCATCAACATGATGTTCTGCGTGGTGGTCCCCATGGTCTTCGCCTCCATCTCCAGCGCCGTGGCGAATATGGAGAGCCGGAAGCGGGCGGGGAAGATCATGGGCGTCACCGTGGGCACCTTCGTTGTCACCGGGGCCATCGCCGCCGTCATCATGTACGTGCTGATGATGCTCGTTCCCCCGGTGCCCGCCGGGTGGACGAACCTGGCCGCCGAGGAGATCGGGGAATACGCCACCCTGCCGGACCTGATCGTCAACTTCTTCACCGCCAGCGACTTCAGCGGCCTGCTGACCCGCCGGGCCATGCTGCCCCTGATCGTGTTCTCCCTGCTGTTCGGCTTCGCCGTGAACCTCAACGGCGGGAAGGACACCCCCGTGGGCCGCTTCCTGGAGGACCTGTCCAACGTGATGCTGAAGTTTGTCAAGATCATCACCTACTACGCCCCCATCGCCTTCTTCGGCTTCTTCGCCGACCTGGTGGCCACCTACGGCCCCCAGATTACGGAGAACTACGTCCGGGCCCTGGCGGTGTACTACCCCCTCTGCTTTGTGTACATCTTCACCGCGTGGCCCCTCTTCGCCCGGTTCGGCGGCGGAAAGGGCGCGGCCGGCATCATGTTCCGGCATATCACCAAGCCCGCCGTGGTGTCCCTGGGCACCTGCTCCTCCGTCGCCACCATCCCCACCAACATGGAGGAGGCCGCGGACACCGGCATCCGGAAGGATGTGGCCGACATGGTGCTGCCCCTGGGGGCCACGATGCACATGGACGGCTCGTGCTTCTCCTGCGTGCTGAAGATCGCCTTTGTGCTGGGGGTCTTCGGGCAGAAGCTGGATTTCGGCATGCTGATTCCCGTGATTCTGGTGGCCGTGCTCAGCTCCGTGGGCATGAGCGGCGTCCCCGGCGGCGGGTATATCGGCGAGTATATCATCTGCTCCATCTTCTTCCCCGCGCAGATGGAGATCGCCTACCCCATCCTGGTGGTCATCGGCAACCTGGTGGACCCCCCGGCGACGATGATCAACGCCGCCGGAGATTATGTGACCTGCTTCATCGTCTCCCGGTTTGTGGACGGGAAGGACTGGCTCCAGAAGCAGCTGAAAAAGTAAGCTGGGCTATCGATAGCGGGTGGTTCCGGAAGACGGGCGGACACATAGGTCCGCCCCTACGGGGTGTTCTATCGATAGAAGGACCATAGGGGGTGTCCTACCGGCAGAGGGACCGTAGGGGCGAACCGTGTGTCCGCCCGTCTCCTTCGACCTTGGCATTTCCCGGAGACCGATGGGTACATGGGTCCGTTTACCGGGGTA
>JBCLRG010000100.1:0-2996 GCA_041223955.1 Oscillospiraceae bacterium 38-13
CTCACAAAGCATCAAAAGGTCCTCCCAGTTCTTATCAACTTCCTTCTGAACCTCCTCAATCATCCACTCGCTGCCGGGCTTGAACATATGCGCAAACCGCCCCTGGGCCTTGAGATATTCCTCCACCGGCAGCTTGTTCTTGGGCTTATAGCTGAGAATGTACTTGCCCTCGACCACCTCATACAGCGGCCACACGCAGGTCTCCACCGCCAGCTTCGTAATCTCCATCATCTTCTCGCTGGGATACCGCCAGCCTCTCGGACAGGGAGCCATCACGTTCAGAAATGCCGCGCCAGGGGTGTAAATCGCCTTGCGGGCCTTCTCGGAAATATCCTTGAAGTTCCCGATGAAAGTGGTCTGCGCAACATACGGAATCCCGTGAGCCACCATGATTTTCGTCAGGTTCTTCTTCTGCTGAGGCTTGCCGGGAACCACCTTGCCCACAGGAGTGGTAGTGGTGTCGGCATAGTGAGGCGTGGAGGAGCTCCGCTGAATCCCCGTGTTCATGTACGCCTCGTTGTCGTAGCACACATAGACCAGATCGTGCCCCCGCTCCATAGCCCCGGACAGGCTCTGGAACCCGATATCATAGGTCCCGCCGTCCCCGCCGAAGGCAATGAACTTGTACGACGCGTCGATCTTCCCCCGCTTCTTCATGGCGCGGTAAGCCGTCTCAACGCCGCTCAGCGTCGCCGCCGCATTCTCAAAGGCGTTGTGGATGAAGCTGTCCTTGTAGGACGTGTAGGGATACATGAAGGAGGAAACCTCCAGGCAGGAAGTGGCGGAGCACACCACGGCATGGTCCTCGGGGTCCAAGGCCCGGAGCACCGTTCGCACCGCGATGGGACAGCCGCAGCCCGCGCACATTCTGTGACCGCCCGCAAAGCGGTCTTCCTTCATGACGTTTTCTTTCAGATTATAGGCCATGTTGACTCTTCCCTCCTTTACTCACGCACGTCCAGGTAACGGTACGTCTCACCCATGTCCCCGGTCTCAGCGATCTGTTCCAGGTCCGCGAAGACATGCTGGATGCTCTCCACCCGCACGTCCCGGCCGCCCAGGCCGTAGATATAGCTGATGCCCTTGGGACCGCTGATGCCATTGGCGTACAGCCCCGCGCAGACCTCCGCGAAAATGGGGCCGCAGTGAGCATTGAAGCTGTCGTCCTTGTCCATGGCGGCAAAGGCCTTCACGTTTTTCAGAGCCTCCGCAATTTCCTCAGCGGGGAAGGGGCGGAAGGAGCGAATCTTGATCATGCCCACTTTCTTCCCCTGTGCCCGGAGCTGCTTGATGGCCTCCCGGGCCGTTCCGGCAGAAGAGCCGATAAGGATAATGGCCTCCTCGGCGTCATCCATCTCATATTTTTCAATGAGCCCATACTGACGCCCCGTCCAGGCGGCAAACTCATCCGCGACCTTTTTGATGACGTTCTTCGCGTCCTTCATCGCCTGAGCCTGCTGACGCTTGGTCTCCATGTAATACACGGGAGTGCTGTAAGGTCCCACGGCGATGGGTTCATCTTTATTCAGCAGATAATGCTGAGGCTTGTACTCGCCCACGAACGCCCGGACCTTCTCCGTTTCCTCCAGCTCGATATTCTCGATGGCGTGGGAGGTAATAAAACCATCCTGGCAGATCATGATGGGCAGGCTCACCGCCTCGCCAATCCGCATGGCCTGGAGGTAGTTGTCATAGGCCTCCTGGTTGGTCTCGGCAAACAGCATCAGCCAGCCCGCGTCCCGGACGGCCATAGCGTCGGAGTGGTCGTTGTTGATGTTAATAGGGCCGCTCAGGGCGCGGCAGCTTACCGCCAGCGTAATGGGCAGCCGGTCAGAGGCCGCGACATACAGCATCTCGGCCATGTAAATCAGGCCGCAGGAGGACGTGGCGGAAATAGCCCGGCAGCCCGCCGCCTCCGCGCCGATGCAGGTGGACATGGCGGAATGCTCGGATTCCACGGCGATGAACTCCGTATCCACCTCGCCGTTGTCCACGTAGGCGGAGAAGTACTGGGGAATTTCCGTGCTCGGCGTAATGGGATAAGCGCCCATGACGTCGGGGTTGATCTGTTTCATCGCGTAGGCGACGGCCTCGTTGCCGGAAAGTCTCTCTCGAATACTCACGTCACTTCGCCTCCTTTACCATGGTAATCGCGCCGAAGGGGCAGACGTTGGCGCAGATGCCGCAGCCCTTGCAGAAGAAGTAGTTGAAGTCCTCCCGCTTGCCGTCCTTGTTGACAGGAATGGACATGTCCGGGCACACCGGGGCGCACAGCAGGCACTGCTTGCACTTATCCATATCCAAAACCGGCTTCATGGTCCGCCAGTCGCCGGTTTCCACGGTCTGGGAGGTGCCGCCCTCGAAGATAGCGCCGCCGGGGGTGATGTCCTTCCATGTGACCTGAGGGGTCATATCCTTCGCTAAATGGCTCATCCTTCCTTGACCTCCTCCATTGAACGTTTGAGCGCTCTCATGTTGCCCTCAATGACCTGGGGTTTCGTGGCGAACTTATGCTTGAAGGACGCCTCCATGTCCTGAATGAATTCCTGCTCCTCCACCACGCCGGAGACCTTGACGATTGCGGCCAGCATAGGGGTGTTAGGGAAGTTCTTCCCCAGCTCCTCCTCGGAAATCTTCCCCGCGTCGATGGTGCAGACCCGGCCCTCGTAGCCCTTCAGCAGGGGCCGGAGCTCGGCGGGAGGCTTGCCGGAGTTGATGACGATAGCTCCCTCTTTCTTCAGGCCCGCCGTCACATCCACGGCGGAGAGGAGGGATTCATCCACCACGACCACGTAATCCGGCTCATAGATGTTGGAGTGCACGGTGGACCGCTCGGAGCTGATGCGGTTGTACGCCGTGATAGGCGCGCCCATCCGCTCCGGGCCGTACTCCGGGAAGCCCTGCACGTACTTCCCCGTGTTGAACGCCGCGTCTGCCAGCAGAAGGGATGCCGTCTTCGCTCCCTGTCCTCCCCGGCCGTGCCAGCGGATTTCTAC
>JBCLRG010000101.1:0-2823 GCA_041223955.1 Oscillospiraceae bacterium 38-13
CATGAGATATAACCCGTTCAAGTACATCTACTGCGAGAACGACATTCTGAAGCTGGTCAACTGCATCATGGAAAACAGTGCGCCTTGAATCACAACATAAAGCACGTGTAGTAACGTGACACCGTTGTGAGCCAGACGAGAACGCCCGATAGGAGGTGAAATAGCGTATCTCGTTGGTAATTGATACGACTGGCGGCGGCACAAGAGCCAAATATCTTGTGTATCCGACTGCGACTAATACTCCTGCCGGCTGTCTGGTAACAGGCAGTCGCGAAGCATAGGTGAAGGCGGGGACAATGCTGGTGACAGTACACCCCGGGTTCCGCTGTATATGGATAGAAATTCTTTTACTTGTACACTTCGTAACCATAAGTATCCGCCCTTTTCGACAGAAAAGAGGGTACAAAAATGGGTCTACCTCACGCAATTTTGTTTTGTTGTTATGGGGGATGGCGTTATGGCCGCCATAGAGTACGTGAGAAGCGTACCGCAGAAATGCAGGCCCACGGAGTAGAGGAGAGTCCTAAGTGCAGCATTAAGGCAGTCGTATTGATACAAGGGAACTGCCCAGCGTTATAGCAATCATTGGGGACGGTCCGCACCGAAAGGGTAAGGCCAGAAAGATGATGAATGGGTAGTCACCGGGGCCGTAGTAGCGAAGATACCCTATCAAGAAATAGGGAGTAGCAAAGGGCCTTAGTCTTGCTTTGAACGATAAAACAGTATTTCCAGTTCGCCCCATTAGACGCAAGAGACTAATCGTTACGGAAATGAGGCGAAAAGCCTATGGCAGTAAACAATATTTACTATGTGGATATGGAGAAGCGTTACCGCGATTTTCAAGAAGAAACTGTGGATATGCGGAATCTGCATCCTATGGTCTATGATGATAGGAATGTGGCACTGGCTGTCCGGCAGTTAAGTCAAAGTCCTGGAAGGATGGCATTGGGACCGGATGGCACCAATTACAAAACATTGGAGAAGTATTCGGTTGAGGAGTTATCGGAGATTGTGCGGGAACGGCTTTTCAGTAAACGGATGGATTATGTCAGGCGCACCTATATTCCAAAGAGTAATGGGAAAATGCGTCCGCTGGGCATCTGTTCCATCTGGGACAAACTGGTTGAAAAGTGCATACAGCTTGTTTTAGAACCCTATTGCGAAACGAAATTCGTACCCAGTTCTTTTGGTTTTAGGGAACGTGTCAGCACTCATAATGCTCTGGCAAAGGTGAAAAATGAATGTCAGACCAAGCCTTATGTATTATCCATTGACATGAAGGACTATTTTGGCACCATAGACCCGGATATAACCTACCGTGAATTATGGCATATTGGTGTGAAGGACCAGGTTATTCTCAACTATATCTATCACTTCATCAAGAAAGGGTATTTTGAGAATTCCTGCAAGGTAGAGGACCCCAAAGGGTCCCCGCAGGGCTCCATCCTAGGTCCGCTAGTCAGTAATGTCTATCTGCATCGGTTTGATGTCTGGCTGAGGGACCAAGGTGACTGCTGGCATGACCCTACCGTGAAGAAATTCCATGACCCAGGAAACAGAAGGCGGCGGATGGAAGAAACCAGTCTGAAAATCGGGATTCATGTGCGCTATGCAGATGATATTCTGGTGCTGTGCAAAGATTTGGAGGACGCAGAACGCTTTCGTCATAGTGTGACTAAGTATCTGACCAAAAACATGAAGTTGGTCATTAACGAGGAAAAAACGAAAATCTACGACCTTACAAGGGAGCGGATGAAGTACCTCGGCTATGACTTCTATGTTTTCAAGCGAAATACTAAGCATCCGAAAAAGAAAGGCCGATTCATGGTTGCCAATACGTTGCCTAAGAACCGGGCAAATGAGATTGTTGCAAAATGCAGAGAACTGTTGCAGCAGATTCGCAAACATCCCCAATATGATACATTCCATGAATGGAACGCCTATGTGGTAGGCATCCACAACTACTACTGTGGCATGAACTTATTCTGTGAGAGTTTTAATCAATTAGGCTGGCGAATTAAAAAACTGTTTTACCACACAATGGAAAAGACGGCTAAGTTTACATATGAGCAATCCTGTAAGAACAACTATCTTCAAGGAAAGTACAGCTCATGGGGAAAAAACGGCTACTACTGTTTTGAGGGATTTCCAATCATCGAGATTGGCTGGGCAAGCTATGATAAAGGATTGATTGCGGCAGTTAAAGGAACTGTAAAGAGGGATAATCCTTATCACTATGGTGAGAAAAAGCATAGGCCCGGTGTTTCGATGGAAATGATAACTTATTTGGTGAACACCTCAAAGTATATCAAAAATAGTCGGCTTGCAATGTTCAGAATCAGTAAATACAGCTCAATGAAAGGTATCAGCTATCTGTCTGGTGAATTTGTGCCGGTGGACGAATACCACTGCCACCATATTATACCCCGGTACAAGGGTGGAAGCAATGACTTTGATAACCTTTGTGTTCTTTCAGAGCTGGAACATCGAATTTTGCACAGCAGTACCCCTGAACAGCTTTATGTGCTTTTCCCGAAAAAGAAGAAAAGGATAAAAATGCTCATTGATGCACTGTAAATATTTATACAGTCAATATGCCATTACTCCATTGAATATGGGGCACTCCCGGAAAGGGTGTCCCAAAACAAAGTAAGAGGGTGCGCCGGATGCGTCGAAATGGCGCCCGTCCGGTGTGGAGTGGGGGAAAAGACCGAGGCGTTAAAACCAGAGTCTTACCTATCACTATCCAAGGGAGAGGACAGCAAGGGCGGTGAGGACTTCTGGTCCAAAGCCGAGGCGTTGTACTATCAGGCGCTCATCGCC
>JBCLRG010000102.1:0-2798 GCA_041223955.1 Oscillospiraceae bacterium 38-13
GATTTGGCCCCTTTTGTGGCGAGGATTGGTATCCTTTCAGTGGCGGATATTGGTACACTTTATCTTACTATTTACAACCACTATATGGATGTGAGCCGGGAGAACCCCAGCAATCTCGCCGCCAGAGCCAAAGCGGAGAAGTACTCAAAAATCCTCGCCAAGACCATTGTCAACCCGGAGGGAGATGCGTCCAACTACGGGCAAAACGCATTCTTTTACGATTCCGCCGAAGGGCTGCTGACAGCGGTCGTTCTCCTGCTAGCGGAATATCTGCCGCCTAAAAACGCGGGGGATACGGAAAAACGGCACATTGTCAGCGTGTTCAAGCTGGTGCAGGACCTCCTGGGCCCCAGCAGAGTCAAGGGCAAAAACGGCTTCCAGTTCCTCATGGACGCCCTGCCGGAAACCCACAAGGCCCGCTGGTTTGCTGGTGCGGCGCTGAACTCCGCCGACCAGGCGATGGCCTCCATCATGTCCACGGTGCTGTCCCGGCTGAACGCCTTCCTGGACTCCGAGCTGGAGCAGATCCTCTGCTTCGACAGTGCCATCGACGCGGAGACCTTCGCCTCGCAAAAGTCCGCCATCTTCCTGGTGCTGCCGGAAGAGGACCCCAGTAAGAACTTCATGGCGGGCCTCATGATCCAGACGCTCTCCCGTGAGCTGTTCTCCGTCGCCGACGAGCACGAGGGAAAGCTCCCGAACCGGGTGGTATTGTTCTGCGACGAGCTGGGCACCATGCCCGCCTTCGACATTCTGCCCCTGTTCTCCGCCGGACGCTCCCGAAAGCTGACGCTGGTACCTATCATCCAGAGCCTTGCCCAGCTGGAGAAAAACTATGGGAAAGAGGGAGCGGAGATCATAGTCGACAATACGCAGGATACGATCTTCGGTGGTTTTGCACCTCAGAGCCAAACCGCCGAGGTGCTGTCCAAGGCCCTAGGCAGCCGCACGGTGCTGAGCGGCTCCATCAGCACGGGAAAGAACGACCCCAGTCAGTCCCTCCAGATGATCGAGCGGCCCTTGATGACGCCGGACGAGCTGAAATCCATTCCCAAGGGCCAGTTCGTGGTGATGAAGACCGGCTCCCATCCCATGCGGACCCGGCTGCGGCTATTCCTGGACTGGGGCATCACCTTCGGGGAACCTTACATTTTAGAGGAAAGGTCTGCCCGGACCGTAGCCTATGCCAATAAACAGGAACTGGAGAAAGCCATATTTCAGGGTCGGATCAGGGCTGCTATCCCGGAGCAAGCTCCTCCTGGAACGACGCATATGGGCAAGCCTACAGGTTCCGGGCGTGTCGTTTAGAATCTGAGGTGCGAAAATGGGTTACTTCGATTCAATTTACGCCGCCGAACTGCCCCACCGGGATGTGGCCGTCTATATGTACCTGAAACACCGGGCAAACGCCGAGGGCCGCTGCTGGCCCTCGGTGCGCACCATCGCCAAGGACCTGAACCTCTCCAGAGCAACCGTCCAGCGGGCCCTGCGGGAGCTTCAGCAGGGCGGGTGGATTGTAGCGGAACCGCGCTGGAGAGAGAACGGGAGCTGTACCTCTAACTGCTACCGGCTGGTATGATGTGCGAAAGCGGCAAAAGTCCCCACCAAGGGAGGACTTTGCCGTTTTTGCGGGCCAGGGGAGCATCAATATGAGGCCCCCAGAAGGTACCACCTGAAGGTTACGGATTTAGTGCAGAGAAAAGATATACACCTGGAGAGAAACCCTGCAACTGATGAAATTATCTTTAATATGGTTGATACCCTTTTTGCCTGCACTCTGCTGAAATACCAATGTTTTACTGTTAATCTCAATTTGCCGCACCTGCTTCTAAAGTAGGTGCGGCAAAATTTATGCCAAGTTCTTATTGTTCACTGGACAGCAAAGCTCACGTATTCGTTTGAAATGACTTTTCAATTTCATCTAACGCGTTGATAAAAGCAAGGACAGCTTTCACCTGCTCATCACTCATTTTTTCTAACTCTGCAAGAGCCTTTTGATGCAGTTCGGATAATGTCCTGTTTTTGCTTACTCGTTTTAACTTGGGTTCTGCTCCGCTTTGTATCCATTCGGCACTATAGCCATATCTTTCTTCAATTAAAGAGGCAAGTGATTGAGAAATTCGGATATCCGGTGATTTTAGCAGTTTTGAAATATAGCTATTTGTTACCCCGATATCTTGGGCAAATTGATTCTGCTTTAAATTGTTTTCTTGTAATATCGTCCGTATCCTATCGCATTGATTCACAGCAATCCCTCCTTTCAAATATAAGAATATCAAAAAAAGTTGAATAAGTCAAGAAATAGACTTGACAAAGTGACTAATTCAATTTATACTTGAATCATTCAACTTCTCAGGAGGAGAGCATAGCTTATGAAAACGTCAAGCAAGGAAAGCGCTATCCTCAAAATTCACGAAATGACAGAGGAGCAAGTGGCTAAATTATTGATCTTTATGGCCGGAATGGAGGCAGAACATAACATCAAATGTCGGCAAAAAATGAAATGTATATGTCAGAAAACTGCCGAGTCAAAGACCGTAAGCACTACCACTAATTCCTCATTTGAACAAACGACCAAAGATGCCTCGAGCAATTAACGCCAAATCCATTCAGGCGCAAGCCTGTGGAGAATTTAAGGACCCAAATTTAAGGAGGTAAAAGGAAATGACAAATCGCGAGTACATCGAAGCTATGGTCAAAAAGGCAAAAGCCGCTGTTGAGCAGGTGGAGAACTATGATCAGGCCCAGACGGACCTGATGTGCAAGGTCGCGGCCAAGGTCTGCTGGGACAACGCAAA
>JBCLRG010000103.1:0-2740 GCA_041223955.1 Oscillospiraceae bacterium 38-13
CTCCTCCTGTTCCTTTTGGGGAATGGGGTAGCCCAACTGCTGCATGATGGCGTTGAGCAGGGCGGCGTAGTTCTCATTGGAAACGACATTGAGCATCCCATTGTCGTTCCCCTTTTTCTGCGCGAAAAAATAGAGGACTCCAAATTCCTTGGCCAGCTTCTGGAATTTGGCCTTGTCCTCGGCCTTGATGGGAATGACCACGGCGGGGGCAGGGTCGCGGGCCAGCCGCTTGGCCGTAGTCTGGCCCACAACTTTCATGTCCTGCTTGGCAATCGCCAGCAGCAGGGCGGCGACATTTTTCACGCCCTCCAGGGTCAGCTTCGCCGCCGCCTCAGTCGCCTGCAAACTTTCTCGGACAACAACATCCGCAGCTTCAGCACTTACATCCATTTGCCTTTCTTCTCCTTTCTTACTTGCTCGTCCGTTCGATCCCGGACGGCCTCATGGCTGCTCCGTTCCTCCTGCCGCATGAGCTGCTCCTGATCCCTGATTTTCGGAATATCCTCCGTAATTTTTCGGCAGATCGTCAGCTCGCGGCGGGTAGAGCGCAGCTTGCCATTGACAGTCTCCAACTCGGCCCCCACGTCCCGGCCCTCGCGTCGTTCCCGGTAAAGCTCCGCACGGTAGTCTGTCAGCAGGTCGATCTGGCCTTGCAGGGCGTCGCCCAGCATGGCAAGCTGGCTGTCTGTCTCTATGCGGTATTGCAGTAGAAAATGGAATTGCTTTTGATACCGCTGGAGCTTTGCCACTTCCCTGCGGACAGCCGGGGGCGGCGGGGTGCGCTTGGGCCTGCGGTAGCCGTTGAGTAAATATAAGTAGCGCAGATAGAGCGCACGAAAGCCGCGCACTTTCCGGCGCGGCTGATGGGGGACAGCGTCCCCTCGAACGGTATAACGTTTTTTTACCTGGGGAATGGGGCGTACCAGCGGTATGGGCGGCGCAGACGGCGGCAGGGGCAGTTCGTAGGGTTCGCCCCGCCGCGCCGCCGCCAGCCGTTCCCGGATGTGGGCTTCGGTGTAACCGTCGCCCAGGCTGTCCAGCCGGAATACATAGTCCCCGCCTGGGGGCTGGACGGCGGTATGCTTCACATTCGATCCATATTTAATGGTATAGCCCTGCCGCCGCAGGGCGGCAAGGAAGGAGTCAAAGGTAAAGCTCTCCCCGATGGCGGCGTCAATATCCTGCATGACCCCGGCCATCACGATTTTTCGCCCTTGTTTTTCCGCTGTCCACTCGGTATAATGTTTTCCGTGGCCCTGCGGCTCAATGACCGACAGGCCGCGCTCCCGGCTTACCTCGTTGGACGTGCCGCGCAGATCCCCAAAATAACTTTGGAAGTCGCTGCGGTATTTCTTCCCGTCCACAAAGGAAACGGAATTGAAAACGATGTGACAGTGGAGATGCGCCCGGTCAACATGGGTCGCCACAACAACCTCGTACTTGTCCCCCAGCAGACGGCGGGCAAATTCCACCCCGGCGGCGTGGGCCTCATCCGGCGTTACCTCGCCGGGGGCGTAGGAATGGATGATATGGTAGCCCAAAACGCCGCCCTTTTTGTCCCAGCGCCTCTTGGTGGCGCGCATATCCGACAGGGCGGTGTCCGGGTCGCAGTTGATGCCTGTGACAAGCTGGTGCGTCTTGTCCGGGTTCTCCGCATAGGCCAGCGCGGCGGCGAGGCCGGTTTTTTCCTCGTTCAGCACATAGTCGATACAGTGATCCATACGTCCGTGCAGAGTGATGATTTTGTCGTAGGCCAATTACAGCGTCTCCTTTACCGTGCGCCACGCCTGCCGGACTAATGCGGCGGCCTCCGCGATCTCCGCTTTGCCGATGCCCTTGGTGGCGTTGGCCCAATACGCGATTTGGTTCACATTATTGCCGATGGCCGACAGCTCCCGGAGCAGGGCGGCATAGGTGTCGGGCGGGCGGGGGCGCAGTTGTACTCCAGCGGCAAGTGCGCGGAGAAACGGGTCAATGCCCAGCCCCGCAAGCTCGGCCTGCTTCTTCAGGTGCCGGTATTCCTGCTCGTTCATCCACACGCTCACATGGCGATTGCGTTTCCTCATGGCATCCTCCTTTCGGTGGGCAGTAAAAAATACGTCTCACCGTGAGACGCATTTTTGAAACATTATTTAGGGATAGAAAGTGTACCTCAGCGGTATCTGTTGATTAGGAGTGCAGAGTATGATAAAAAATAACATCCGAAAATTACGCCGTTCTCAAGATTTATCTCAGCAAAAGCTGGCGGATATTCTTGGCGTCAAGCAGGGGCTTATTAGCAAATGGGAGCTTGGAAAAGAAGTACCTGCGGAAGAAAATGTCAATGATATGGCGGACTATTTTGGCGTATCTCCGGCATACGTTCTTGGCAAATCACAAACAATGTACGATAAAAACATCTTAAATTTTGATTCATCTTCTGTGCCGGAAGAATACACAGCCAAGAATTATGATGAATGTGATCTGCTTCAAATATTTCGGCTTCTCCCGGAGAATGGGAAAACATACCTTTTAACAACTCTGCGTATGCTTGAAAAGTTTTACTCATAAAAGCGGGCGCATCAATGCGTCTCACCGTGAGACGCATTTCCGTGTAAAGTGCGCTGAATAAATACGTCTCACGGTGAGACGTATTTTCGTGGGCGGGGGTTTTAAGGGGGCTGCGCCCCCTAACAAGGGTCATTTGGTGTGCTACCAAATGACATACTTGCTCGGACAGCACCGCCTTTCGGCGGCGCTG
>JBCLRG010000104.1:0-2595 GCA_041223955.1 Oscillospiraceae bacterium 38-13
TTTGTGCCGAGAGGCACAAAACGCCGTCTGCAAGACCGCACATACCACATTCATGTGGTATATAAGTGCGCCCTTGCTTTTAAGCAAGGGTAGGGGCGCAAGCCCGTTACCCTTGCGCCCCGTTCCAGTTAGAATTAGGGGAAATAAAAAGTCGCCCAAAAATCAGAGCGTCAAAATGACGTTTGATTTCGAGCGACCATTGCTGTTAATTAAATTTCTGATTGCGTGTAGCAATAAATCAAATGCTGTTTTCGATACTAATCACTTGGAATTAAGCGTATCAAATCGTTATCGACAATATATTTCAAATTGCTTCTGTTAATCATCCAAAAGCTATTTCTTGCCCCGTTTTGATACGCCAATACCTGTTGCCGCATATCATCGGAAAGGCTGTCATATATTTCCTGGGCCTTTTCCCGTATGGCCGGTGACATACCGAGCTTATCAGCGATAAAATCCAAATACACACGATATTCATCAAAATGTTCCTGGAACAGGCTTTCCACTCCCCGAAGATAATCCTGTTCAAATTGTGCGCACAAACTGCCTGCCGTTTGCTGTATCTTGCGGTTTAACTCATCAAAGGTAGCGAGAAGTTTTTCCTCGGTAGAAATATCATACCAGGCTCCGCCATTAGACGTACACCGCTCCGGGCAATATGACATCATTGCAATCACATTGTTTGCAGGCAATTTCCCATAACTCTTGCACCACAGCTTAAATTCGGCGCTTACTTCAACCCTCTCATATGAAATATTCCATTTTGATGTGAAAAAATTTATCTGAAAAACCAAATCCTTGACTGTCTTTTTAAGGCATTGTTGGCTTTTCAAATATTTCCAACCTGTCGTTTCAGAAAGTCTTGTAAATAAGTTTTGAGTGGCTTCTTCTACAGAAAATATGTATTCCATTATTATGTCCTCCCACAACTTTTGACTTCTCTATTCAGTTAGCCCATCAGAATGAATAAAATCCCTCTCTCAAAATGATTGCCAAGAAATAAAGTGCGGCAAAAGCGCAGAAACCACCCAAAAGCAAAGGGATAAGTGCCAAAAATTTGAGCCGCGCCTTTTTCCAGATTCCCCACGCCGCTTTCAGTAAAACAACTGCTATCGCCGCCGCCCCCAATATCCCAATAAAAATGGAAAAATAAGCTAATCCCACAGTTCCCACCTACTTTCAACGCTCATCCAATGCAACTGAAATTGTTTCGTTCCCTCCGGCCCCATCAGAAACCGATAATATCACTATATCTCCATCCCAAACAAGCGAGTATTCGCCAGCACAGATTGGTCTATGTCCATCATCGGTGATGATGCGTTCTTTGGGATAAATCAAAAGTGGATTGACCCGCTCATATAGAGTTACCTGTCCAGAGATTAAGCTGACATTTTCCATGATAACGACGGTATGTATTCCGTCTGGTGAAGTGAAGCTGTGGTATTCCTCAAATCCATCAAAAAAGAGGCAAAGAAAATTCCCACACAACAATAAAAAGGCCGTACCAGCGGTAATCATCGCAAGTGTTATTTTATTTTTCAGTGCTTTTTCGGCTTCTCGATAATGCAGAAACGCAAGCGTTATTCCACAAACCGCCGCAATGCAGTTTAATATGCCCTGTATACGAAATGCCGTTCCCGTAGTCCCAATCAACAGATTATAGTCCATCATCCAAATAATAATTACGATGCAAGGGAAAGCAAGCCACAAGGCAAGATATAAGTACAAAATTTTTCGCAATTTCATTTTCACTTATTTCCTGAACGGCCTTTGTATGCTTCTGTGGTGTATTATACCATAGGGGGCAGAAATTTTCCACTAATTTTCTGCGGACTGAGGGGTGTCCATGTTGGTACTGCATAGCAGTTACGCAGCCACCCATAGACACCCCCGCCGCAAACTCGTTACCCTTGCGCCGCGCTCCCGTCTGCGCCGTCCTCCTGCGCTGTCTGGGCGGTTTTGGCGGCGGGCTGGGTGTTACCCCTCCCCGCCGTTCCCGCGCCCTGTGCGGGGGCTGTGGCGGCGTACTGGACGGCCAGGCCGTCCAGTACGCGGCGGGCGTGGTCGGTGGCGATGGTCTGCTCCACAAAGGTCTTGAACTGTTCCTCGGTCAGCGGGATGGTGTCGGGCAGTAGCTTCTCGATAAACCCCATGCGCTTGCAGAGGCGGTTTGTCCTGTCCTTGCGCTCCTGCTCTTTCTGCTCCTGGATAAGCCGCTTTTTCTTGTTTTCAAGCTGCTTGATTTCTTCCTCGATGCTTGCGATTTTCTCAATTTTGGTCTTTGCCATTTGTCAAAATCTCCTTTCGGTTTTTCAATCTGGAATGGATAGGAATGGAAAAGCCGCCACGCTCTTTTTCAGCATGGCGGCTCGGTGGGGGTTAGATTGTAACATTGGCGGCTCCTGCTTCCTGCGGCCTGATTTCGTAGGCCGTGCCTTTCAGAATTGCCGCCCGCTGTGCTTCCTCGGCGGCTTTCCTGGCGGCTACCTTTCGGGCATAGCGCACCTTGTCCCGCTCGCGCAAAGCCGCCCGCTGTTCCTCCGTCATTTCGTGGCGGCGCTTTTTCCTGCTCTTTCTTACCGGCGTTTCCTCCGG
>JBCLRG010000105.1:0-2580 GCA_041223955.1 Oscillospiraceae bacterium 38-13
CAAAGACCTGAGTGATGGCGGCGCACTTCTGGCATGGGTCGACTCGGAAATGGAGATGGTCAGGCACTTCGCTGAAACAAATGAGCAAACCACGCCCCTGGTGGAACGGGAGGTTCCCTGCGCAATACCGGACCCCATCATGCAGCTGGACGCCTCCTGCATCCTCCTCAAGGCCGCGGCACAACGGCAGCCAACAGAAGCCCAATGGCAGACCACGCTGGAAGCCGTCCGGCTGCTCATGGAGATTGACGGCCTGGATGATATGGTCCTGACCGCCAAGGCCTCCAGCGGCGGGTTCCTGCGGGTCCAGGATCTGCGGAGCCAGCTGGAGCGCGTCCAGGCAGCGTTCCGGGGTAACCAACAGGAAGCCGGCGTCAGCCCCCGTGAGGCCGCCTTCTCCGAGGTGGAGGCCCCGCCCCTGAAGAAGGCTTAACGCCCATGTGGCCCAGCAAAACGCCCCCGGCATCCTCTGGTTGGGATGCTGGGGGTGTTTCCGGAATCATGCCTCTGCCGCCTGAACCGACAGGATATTCTCAATTAAAATGCGCTCTCCGCCCAATAAAAGCAGTTCGCCTTCATATTCATCGAATTTCTTGAGCCGCCCTGTAATGGTGACGCAGGCGCCTCCGGCCTTCCTTTTATCCGGCTGGAAATAGGTAAGCGTTATCTTGGGATGCTCCGTGATCCTGTCCGCCAGCTCTTGCAGCCGCAAATCTAAGAGGGCCTTCTCATCTTCCGTCAGCTCGGCCTTCGAATCTGTCAGCCGGGCTGTCTCGTGGACGGCGGCCTCATAGCCGGTCAAAGCCCGGAAGGGCATAAACTGCGCCGCCCGGTCCCGCATGGGCATATGGGGATGGGCGCTGGAGACGTGGTGCGGCAGGTTGATGATATCGTCATATTTCCCCATTACGCCTGATGCCCTCCAATCGTATCGTTGCGGTCCTTCCCGGTAGCTCCCTCCACCAGATTCATGCCTTTCAGAATCGCGTTTTTCCCAAACCGCCTCTTGATGTCCAGCATGGTTCGCTGGACCTTCTTCTCCCGCTCCAGCTTCGCAGCCTCCCGGACCTGCTGTTCCTGAACGGCGTGGTAGTCCGTGAACAGATCCAGCTGTTCAAAGGCCATTTTCTCCGGAACCTCCGTCTCGTTTGCCACACAAGTGGCGGTGAGGTACAGGCGGCGTACCAGCAGATTTCGGTCGATGATGCGGTCAAACAACTCCAGGGCAGCGGAGATCATGCGCTTCGTGGAGGCGGTATAATCTCCCAGATTCACAGTGCCGTGGGCGTGTTTGGGAACGGCCCGCCCATAGCGGTCCGCCGTTACCTCCCCCTTGTAGCCCCGTCCGTTCAGGCTTTCCCGGTCATAGCCCACCGTCAGCACTAGCTGACTGGTGACCAGTCCCTTGTCCACCAGGTCCAGAGATAGCTGGTCCGCCATCTCCCGTACCACCAGCCGGGCCTTCTCATAGCCGTAGGGATGTTGGAGAACCTGCCCGGAGCCGACGCTCTTGCTCTCCGGCTGATATGCCTTAACGTCCGCCATAGTGCAGGGTTCCCAGCCCCAGGCGTGATCGATCAGCAGCTCCGCGTTGATTCCAAACAGCCTGTACAGCAAATCCTCATTATAATAATCATTCGGACCGCCCAGAGAACAGCGGGCGATATCCCCCATGGTGTACAGACCGTGGGCCTCCAGCTTTCTGGCATAACCTCCGCCCACCCGCCAGAAATCGGTGAGGGGCCTGTGATCCCACAGCAGACGCCGGTAGCTGCGCTCGTCCAGTTTGGCGATGCGCACGCCGTTGACGTCCGGGTGGATGTGCTTGGCCACAATATCCATGGCCACTTTGCAGAGGTACAGGTTGGAGCCGATGCCCGCCGTGGCGGTAATGCCGGTGGTTTCCAGAACGTCCAGAATCATTTTCATGGCCAGCTCCCGGGCGCTGAGCCGGTAGGTTCCCAGGTAATTGGTCACGTCCATCAGGACCTCGTCGATGGAGTAGTTGTGAATGTCTTCCGGCGCAATATATTTGAGATAGACGTTGTAGACCTTCGTGCTCCATTCCATGTAATGAGCCATCCGGGGCGGAGCCACGATATAATCCACCGCCAAAGCCGGATTGGCCTTTAATTCAATATCGCTGGAGGAGGAGCCGGTAAACTGCCTCCCCGGCGCGGAACGGAGCCGCTGAGCGTTGACCTCCTTGACCCGCTGGATGACTTCAAACAGCCGCGCCCGGCCGGAGATGCCCCAGGCTTTCAGGGAGGGCGTCACGGCGAGGCAGATGGTCTTTTCCGTGCGGCGCAGGTCCGCCACCACAAGGTTGGTGGTAAGGGGATCGAGGCCCCGCTCGACGCATTCGACGCTGGCGTAAAAGGATTTCAAATCCACGGCAATATAGGTGCGGCCTTCCATTGCGGGGCCTCCTTCCTGAATGACTTTTACATCTCTATCATAGCATACCCAGCCCAAGCCGGACAAGCCAAAATCTATAAGTCAAGCGCATCCAATAACCGAGGATGAAGGGCTGGAGCAAGGCTGTCTACAGATAACAGCAAAAGAGGTGAGGCGGAGCAT
>JBCLRG010000106.1:0-2570 GCA_041223955.1 Oscillospiraceae bacterium 38-13
TTTGTCATACCCTTTTTGTCGCACCCCTGTTCTCTATTTTTTCTCACTTCCCTTCTTGATTTTTATTAGCTGGACTGCCGGGGGCAGGGGACGGGGCGCAAGCCCGCTACCCTTGCGCCCCGCCCCCGTTCTGGCTCCCGTCTGCGCCGTTCCGTTGCGCTGGATTGGCAGTATTAGCGGCAGTTGCAACGAAAAAAACTCCCGCCGATTTTGGCAGGAGCAAGGTTGATGTTTTAAATAGACAGCAATACAATAAATATTAACTTTAGTTGAGGATTATCAAAATGGATTTGAAACAAGTCAATGAAGAAATAGCGAAAATAAATAGTTATTTGAAAAACTGTTTGTGGATGGATTTTGAAGTCTGTCAAATGAGCTTTATAAAAGTCGAAGTAGCGGGACGAATGGATACCAGTTCAAATAAATATGCTATTTCCATTGAATTTGAACAACCGCATTCTATTTCTGGACTGTTATGCTGGAGTTTGGATAACTCAAAAGATTTTATAAGCATGGCAAGCCCATCAGAATTTTTTGAGTACAATGAAAAATTCAGAATTGATAATGGAAAATACCTCTTCAAAATTTGTATAGAAGATTTTTCAGAACCTTTTTACATAGCTGCTTCCGCAATTAAATCAACTATACTAATCCCCCATTGACCCCCCCCTTTACAAACCCTTTGTTTGTACCAGCGCACACGCTGCTCTGAGGATAAGGGCTGATTTATGGCCATGAAAATCTGCATTATCTGATTCAGTCCTGCCATTCTCGTGACAATTTCTGCTTGCTTGGTACGGCTGGGTACTCCTTGACCACATATTTGCCCACAGACAGAGAAAAACTGGCCCACCGGAGTGTCCCGGTGGGCCGCAGTTCTCAGCTTGCTCTATTCTCTACCCTCAGCCGCTCCCTTTCGGCGGCTACCTCCGTTTTCATCTCGGTTATCATTACCGCCAGCAACTTTTCGCATTCGTCCTCTGAGTCAGCGTAGATGTCCCGGGTGCGTTTTGTTCCATCGGGCCAGGTCACCGTGTACCTTCCGTTCCAGCGCCCACTTTTGGTCTGCCCCAAGTATCCACTGCCCCAGTAGCGGCGCTTGCCCCGCTTGGGTTTGAAATCTGTCATGGTGCGGCTGGCTACAGCCTGGGGATTCTCTGCGGAAATCTCTACTTTACCAATGCCCTGGTCGATTTTGGCGGCGGCTTGCCTCTGCATATCGCTTGTGACATGGGCGTAAACGTTCAGCGTAGTGGCGCTGGAGACGTGACCGATGACGGTGGACAGGGTCTTCACATCCATCCCATGCTCCAGAGCATTAGTGGCGAATACATGACGCAGGTCGTGGAACCTTACTTTTTTGCATCCGGCGTGTTTTAGAATCTTGGTCAGACGGTGGCTGACGACAGAGGGGGCTATCGGAGCGTCTTCTTTCTTCGGGGAGGGGAACATCCACCGGGAAGAAACCGTCTGCATATATTTTTTCAGTGCAGTGACCACTGCGGGCGGCAGGATCACGCTCCGGATGGACGCTTTATTCTTCGGCGGCTGTATCAGCAGTTCCTCTTTGGTTCGATAAACCTGCCGTTCAATCCTCAGTTCTCCGGTCTTGAAATTCAGATCGTTCCACTGGAGCGCCATCAATTCTCCTACTCGGAGGCCAGTGGTCAGTTCCAGCAGGAACACCTCGTAGTAACCTTCGTCTTTGGCCTGGATGAGCAGTCTTTGCAGCTCCTCCCTGGTGAGCAACTGCATCTCCTCCCGTCTGATTGGCGGGGCCTTGCATCCCTCAATTGGATTCTTTACGATCAATCGGTCTGACACAGCTTTTTCCAAAGCCCTGCGGCATAGGCTGTGGCAGTTGCGCACCATGTTGTCCGAGAGACCGCCGCCCCTGGACTCTCTATGCAGAGTACGTCCGTCCTTCCTCATCCAGTTGAAAAACTGCTGGAGCTCATTTGTTGTCAGTTTGTTCAGGGGAACGCTGCCCAGTTTTGGACGGATGTAGAGCCGGATAAAGTCCTCATAGGATCGCTGGGAACTGGGGCGGAGCATTGGCTTACTGTAGTTTTTGTACCAGAATTCTACCCACTCACCGAAGGGCATGTCCGCTCTGATCTTGGCGGCGGTTGCGGGAGCCATGGACTCTTTCAGCGCCCCCAGTTTCACCACGCAGTCTGCCTTGGTCTTTGCCAGCACATTTTTTGTCTTGGGCAGGCCCTTGTCATCGTAGCCGATAACCACTCGGCCCTCCCAACGCCCGTCTTTTCTCAGCCGGACTGTACCCTCGCCGCTTTTGCGTTTTCTTCCCACGGTCTCAGCTCCTCTCCGAAAATATCTGTCAGGAAATCTCCTACTACTTCCGATGCCCGCCTCTGCATGTCGCCGGTGGTGTGGGTGTAGGTGTCCAAGGTGAACGCCGCCCTGGTGTGGCCCAGGATACCGGACAGGGTTTTCACATCCACGCCCGACGCCAGAGCGTGAGTTGCGAAGGTGTGCCCTTATGGCATAATAAGGACAAATCGGAAAACCCTTGTGTTGCAACGGGTTGGCGGTTTGTCCTTATTCTT
>JBCLRG010000107.1:0-2514 GCA_041223955.1 Oscillospiraceae bacterium 38-13
CTGGGCCTGTTCCTGTATGGCTGGCTGGAGGGGACCCGGCCTTGGCCGGTCCTGCTGCTCTGCGCCGCCGCCCTGGGCCAGACGGCGTACTTCTATCTGCAAAACTTCTCCCTGTTCAGCCTGCCGCCCGCGCTCTACGGGCTGGCGCTGTACCAGTCCCGTGCGCTCCTGTTCACCGCGCCAGCTTTGTATTTGATGCTGGGTATGAAAAAACGGCAAAAAGCCTTTGCGCCTTTCGCCGTCCTGCCCGCGCTGGTCTATTGGGTCGTGGCGGGATTTCAGACGGTGATCCCGCTCTTTTCCAATTTTGCCGTCCACGCCGGGATCGTGTTCTGCTTTTCCATCGCCGCTCTGCTGGTCTGCGCCGCGCTGGAGTACCGGGACGGCAATCCGGTGTTCCGTCGTTTCCTGCCCTGGCTGGGAGGGTGTGTTGTGGTCATTGTACTGTTGAGTCTGCTCCCGGCGGGGCGGGCAGGTCCCCATGCCTCTATCCTGTGGGCGTTCCTGGATGACCCGATTCTCTGGATCGACACAGAGCTGTTTTACTGGAACAGCCTGCTGCTGGCCCTGTGCTTTTTGGAGAGCGCGGCGGCCTACATCCGGCGCAGGAGCGAACGGGAAACAGAATTGCAGGTGTTGTCCGCCCGTGAAAGCCTGACGCGGGAGCAGCTTGCCACCGTGCTGGAGAGCGCCGCCGCCCTGGGGGAGCTGCGCCATGAGGTGAAAAATCATTATTTGGTCCTGCAAAACCTGTCCCGCACGGGAGAGACGGAGCGGCTGGACGCCTATCTGAGCGAGTTGGTTTCCGATGTGTCCTCTATCCCCGCTCTGACTTACGCGCCCCATCCGGCGATCAATGCGGTGTTGACGGTCATGCTGGCGCGGGCACAGAAACAGGGCGTCGAGGTGGAGCGCCGGATCGACGTGCCGGAAACTCTGCCGTTCCCGGACACAGAGCTTTGTATGGTGCTGATGAATTTACTGCAAAACGCGCTGGAGGCTAACGCCCTGGCCCCGGATGGAGCGCGGAAATGGCTGCGGGTCGATCTCCATATTCGGGGCGTCCATCTGTATATCGGGGTGGAAAATTCCCGCTTTGCTCCGGTGGACTATGACGCGGAACGTGACCTGTGCCGCACAACGAAAGAGGACAAATCCGCCCACGGCTACGGCCTAAAGGCAGTTCAGGCCGTGGCGCGGAAGTATCAAAGCGAGCTGCTGCTGAAATTCCCGGATCATACCTTTTCCGCCGCTACCGCTCTGCAAATGCCAGATTAAAAAGCCGCCCTTTCTGTGACGATCCACAGAAAGGGCGGTTCCTATTGGATAAAAGCAACAAATTGTTTGGTAGCCTCCTGCTGATAGGCGCGGCTGATTGGAAGTTCTGTCCCGGTATCCAGAAGCAATCCCCGTGCGGTTCGCTTATGGACGTGTTTCAAATTGACAACAAAACTGTTGTGGCAGCGGCAGAACGTGTCCCCCCGCAGGCGGGAGAGCAAATCCCGAAAACTCAGATTGACGGCTATGACTTCTTCCGGCAGATACACGGCGGCTTTGTGGTTGACCGCCTCCGCATAGAGAATATCCTGGACCATTACCTTGCGTAAGCCACCGTTGACGGGCAGTGTGATCTGCTCCGGGCGGTAGTTTTTCCGCAGATCCCAGTCGATGGCCTTTGCCAGCTTTTTCTCGTCCACCGGCTTCAAAAAATATCCCAGCGTATAGGTAGAAAAGGCGTCCTCCATATATTCCGTATAGGCGGTGATGTAGATAATGGAACAGCCAATATCGGATTCCCGCAGATAGCTGGCCAGCTCCACGCCGTTTTCCTGCGCCAGCCTAATATCCAACAAAAGCAGATGAAAAGACGTAGGCTGGTTCCGCAGAGCGGTCAGCAGCGGCCCCGCTGTGGAAAAGCTGGAAACGGTAAAGTCAATATCCCGCCGGAAATGGCGGGCCTCCAGAATACGGCAAATCATTGTCTCGTTTTCCTGTGCCATCAGCGGTTCATCCTCGCATATCGCGATACGGTACATGGGCAGTCACCTCCCTGCGGAATTGTTTGTATCATTATAGCAGTTTTCGGTATTGCCGTCAAAGGGCATCGCCGCCTATTATCCGAAGGATTGGAAATGCGTTTCACGGTGAGACGCATTTTTTAATGGAGTAAAGGCCGTCTCTCCAAGCAATATTGATAATTTCGACTCCATGCCGCTTTGCATAATTGACGGTATATGCCGTCCCTCCGCTTTCCTTTGTCAGATAGCAGACGCATACCCCGCTGTGATCTACCAAATGCCGGTTGCGCCTGTGCATACAGCCCGGTGTGTACTGCTGGGCTGTATAGACAATCTTATCCGCCTGAGACTTGATCCGCTCATACTCCGCTATGTCCTCCAGCCTCCACCCCCTTGTCTGCGTCAGGCAGGGTAGGACAAGGATCAACTTCATGCCGGGGCAGTTCTCCCGCAGACGGATCACCGTCCGGGCGGCGAGGGCATCAAATCCCAGGGC
>JBCLRG010000108.1:0-1929 GCA_041223955.1 Oscillospiraceae bacterium 38-13
GATCGTGGTCAACGGCACCCTGAAAAGTTCCGACGGCACCATCATCACCTCCGACCGGAACAAAAAGGAGGACATCCGGGAAGACCCGGGGAAATACCTCCCCCTCCTGGACCTGCTGCGGCCCGTCAGCTA
Organism: Oscillospiraceae bacterium 38-13; assembly: GCA_041223955.1. GTDB lineage: Bacteria > Bacillota > Clostridia > Oscillospirales > Oscillospiraceae > Oscillibacter. The sequence continues at coordinate 133 of JBCLRG010000108.1, forward strand.
CCGCCTGAAGGGCCGGAAGCGCCGTCATCTGGGCTTTATCGCCCAGGACGTGGAGGAGGCGCTGAAGGCCTGTGGAATTGCCCCGATGGATTTTGCCGGGCTGGCTGTGGACGAAACCGGAGAATACGGCCTCCGGTATGAGGAGTTTATCCCGCTGCTGGCGGCGAAATTACAGAATCTGGATACGCAAATAAAGGAGATTGCAGCATGTATGAGAAGTTGAAAGAAATTCAGACACGGAACCGGAATGCCTATGATTTGACGGAACAAATTCCCGCTCATGGGCAACTGCTGGATTGTCTGGCGGCGGCCCGGCAGGAAATGCGGACAATACACCAGAGCGTCAACACAATGCTGGAGGAGCTGAAGGGAGGCGAAGGAAATGGCGGATAAAACCACGGGGGGCCTGAAAGCGGTGGAAGAGGTTTCTATCGGTGACCTGCCCGGAATTGTTGACCTCTATGATGATTCCCTTATCCCCGTAGAACAGCAGGGAGAAGCCTGTCACATGACCGGTCGGCAGTGGAGGCAATATGCGTCTGTAGGTATCGCGCATGATGTTAACGCCGCCAAGGAATCCGCCGAAGCGGCAGCAAAAAGCGCTGCGTCCTCCATTGAGGCGGCGGCGCGGGCGGAGGCGGCGATACAGCGTCCGGCGGTTCCGGACCCGGACACGGGGAACTGGCTGGTGTGGGACCAGACGCAGGAGGCCTATGTGGAGACGGTTCCGCCGGTCCGGGCGGAGGGCCGGGATTTTGAAATCAAGGGCTACTATCCGTCGCTGGAGGCGCTGGAGGAGGCAGTCCCGGAGCCCAAGGCGGGGTATGCCTATGGCGTGGGAGAGTCCGCGCCGTATGATATTTACGTGTGGGACGCGGTAAGCGGGAAGTGGAAAAACAACGGGCCCATGACCGCCTCAGGGGATATGCTGAAGAGCCTGTACGACCCGGAGCACAGGGAACAGGATATCTTTGCTTATGCGGAACGCGTTGGCCTCCCCGCTGGTGGGGCCACAGGTCAGATTCCGGTCAAAAAGACCGGGGCGGATTTTGACGTGGAATGGAAGGACCCGCCGGAAGGCGTAGGCCGGTCTATGGCCGGGAAGACGGTGGAGCCCTCGCAGGGGACTACTGTGACGGCGGGGGCTGGGGCGGAGATTTTCAACGATTACCGGACCAGGCAATACAAAACAAATGGCGATACTTTGCAAGGTAATATTTCCGCAGGAGAATATTCACACGCCGAGGGAGTCCGAACCACGGCTAGTCAAAATTCCGCGCATGCAGAAGGCGAATATACGAAAGCTACTGGAGTGTCGGCTCACGCGGAGGGACGAGGTGCTGTTGCCTCGGGAGAATGTTCTCACGCCGAAGGATATTACACAAAAGCACATGGAAATTACTCTCATGCAGAGGGATCATTTTCTGAGGCAGTCGGAATGTACTCTCATGCAGAGGGTTCATCTTCTGAGGCAGTCGGAATGTACTCTCATGCAGAGGGTTCATCTTCTGAGGCAATCGGAGAGTATTCTCACGCTGAAGGATACAAATCTACAGCCTCCGGCTCCTATGCCCATGCAGAAGGGCATGCCACCACAGCCAGTGGTGGATTCGGGTCCCATGCTGAAGGATACGGCTCTACAGCGTCTGGTGATGCTGCACATGCAGAAGGCTGGCGAACGATTGCATCCGAAGATTATTCGCATGCAGAAGGGAGCACAACCACAGCCAGTGGTGGATTCGGGTCCCATGCTGAAGGATACGGCTCTACAGCGTCTGGTGATGCTGCACATGCAGA
>JBCLRG010000108.1:2029-2495 GCA_041223955.1 Oscillospiraceae bacterium 38-13
AGGATATCACACCCTTGCAGCAGGGAGAAATTCCCATGCCGAAGGTTATTATTCGGAATCAAGAAAAAGTAATTCACACGCTGGAGGAAGCGGAACAATTGCAGACGCATTATATCAAACGGTTATCGGCGAAGCCAATGTATTAAGCACTGCCTTTAGTGATAAATTTATTGTAGGGAAAGGGGATTTTGTCACCCCAGGCAGCACTGGAACCACCACCCGCGCAAACTGTTTCCGCGTCACCCACACCGGCGTCTACGCCGCCGGAAGCTACAACGCCTCCGGCGCGGACTACGCGGAGCTGTTCGAGTGGGCCGACGGCAACCCGGAGGCCAGCGACCGTGCGGGCCGGTTTGTCACCCTCACGGGGGGCAAAATCCGTCTGGCCAGGCCCGGCGACGGGTACATACTGGGCCTTGTCTCCGGGAATCCCTCCGTCGTGGGCGATGTGTATGACGATCAGTGG
>JBCLRG010000109.1:0-2407 GCA_041223955.1 Oscillospiraceae bacterium 38-13
AATCCTCCTTATATTGAACAGCCCGCGCCTATAATACAAGGTCATTATACTACAGGCGCGGGCAAATTATCAGGCAACATATATTACTGATAGTGTTGAGGCGATTCATTTGAGCGGACAAAGGAGATTTTAAGGAGGCTTGTCCCTTTTTACGTAGACTTCATCCTATCTGTTTCAATTTCGGCCATTCTTTTTTTGCTAGTATGATTACATTGCCGAATATTTGGGGCGTAACAGGGGTATGGCTTGCAGTACCGATAGCAGAACTAATCACTATGATTGTAGCACTGGTTTTTCTTCATCAGAACAGAGAGAAGTATCACTACGCATAAAAAGAAAATTTTCATGCCGTCCGGCGGTTAATAAAAAACCGTTGTGTGGCGGCAAAATCATCATGCGCCAAAACAGAATACAAGCGGCTAAACGGCGGTTTTGAAATAACAATCAAAGCCGCCGTTTTTTATGTGGCAGAATGACTTTCATAGATATGGCGGTATTGTGAGGTACTGCTATGTCTGTTTTTTATTTCATGGGTAGTTTTTGTTATGGTAAATTGTCAAAAAAATCCTGTCTTGTGGAACGGGATATTCTGCCTATGAGTATGAACACACATATCATTTAGTATGTCTTAATAACTCGCATTACTCAAATACCTATGCACTTTCTGCTGTATGGGTATTTGCTGTAATAGCCCCCTACTGGGAAGAAAGGGGGTGAGAGAAAATGAGATATTCTGAACAATTCATGGAACATATCGAATATGCGTTTCATGCGTTCTGCAAGGTTGTCCTGCGCCATGAAGCTATAAACGCATGGCGGGATTTGAAGCGGAAAATGGAACGGGAAATATCCCTTGACTATCTGATGTCAGAACGATATTTTGAACCTTCTGTTATGGACAGTTACTTTGAAAAGCAGGACAAGCCGACCGCATTTCTTGTATTGGGAAAGGAAGTTATCGTTGATGATGAACGGTTAGCAACGGCATTATCAAAATTGCCGGAGTTAAGGCAAGAAGTTTTGTTGCTATATTACTTCATCGGTTATCGTGATGAAGCAATCGGCAGGCTGTACGGGCGTTGCAGAAGTACGATAAACCACAGAAGAAATGTTGCGCTGAAACAATTACGGAAAGAATGGGAGAGATTGAAACATGAAGAATAAAAAATTGATACCTTTTGAGGTAATCGAAAAAGCCGTTGCCGGAGACCGGAAGCGGTAGACACAGTATTGCGATATTACACCGCACACATCAAATATCTGTCTATGTATAAGGGGCATATCAATGACGATACACAGGATAGGTTAAAGGCGAAACTGGTTGAAGCCATACTGAAATTCCGCTTCGCCCGATAGGAAGCAGCAAAGACGGGAAAAGCTGTCAAGGGTAAACTTCGCGCTACGCGCCCTTGACAGCTTTTCCTGCCTTTGCTTGTAGGTAGTCAAGAGGACGAAATCAGTAAACTGCTTTCGCCCTCAATTTATTATGGGGATTGTTACGCAGTAGGGGGTATTTTGTTATTGATTTATGCGGCTTTGTGAGCATTGAAATGACGGGGCAAGGGTTTTATATGTCTGCCTTCAAAAACGGCGTTCTATTGCGTAACAAAATGAAAAAGACAGGAAAGAAACGGTTTGTTTCTTACTTGTCTTTTTCTGCACCCTGTATGGCAGTTACCCTATTTCAGTTTGTTACTTGATACTGTTTTATGAGTAGCTGTCAAACGACGGCTTTTTTCTTTTGCCGTCGTGCGGCAGATTAGATTTAATTATCAAAGAAAGAGCCGATAACAGCAATTCAAAATTTGCTTGTTATCGGCTCTGCGTCTGTGCGTCTGGCTCTTTGATAATAGACATATTCATTTGTTTAACATTGATTAGAGTTTCCTGTTTGCATTTGGGGCAGTAAAGAGGAAAGTTTATAAAAATAGTATCTTCTCGCAATTTTAGCCGTGTTTTACTTTGAAAAACAGGACATAACAACCATTTTCCATGCTTTGTATATTGCATTAGCAACGGGGAGCAAAACACAAATAGCAACGAACCAACCGGGAAAGTGTGGCATAGTCTTATTCCTCTTTTTTATATTAGTTTGAATATGGCTGCTGAAAAGCAAATAGCAGCAATTAATAGTGATACAATAATTCACAATATGAAAAAGCTGTATAATTTTTCCGGGGCAAACCTATCATAACGCACTTTTACAGTTGAACCAATCTGTGACGCCATTGGTACTTGTATGCGATTTCCGTATCGGATATAGTGGTGCTTCATCAGAACGGCGAGAACACGGCGCATTATGTTGACAGGGTAGCCCTTGTTGCGCTCCGCTCGGAAAACTGCCATAGCTTCATCACTCCTTTGGTTGTGGATTTGTTACGCGATAGAACGCCATTTTGCCGGGGTT
>JBCLRG010000110.1:0-2395 GCA_041223955.1 Oscillospiraceae bacterium 38-13
GAGGACGAAGCGGCAGAAATCAGCCTGACCGTGGAGCATGGCACACCCTCGACTGTCCAATGGGCCTTGACCCGTGATGGCGAGGGTGTTGCCGTTTCTCTGGACGATAACGGTGGTACGCTCACCTTTGATGCTGCCGGGGACTATGTTCTCACCGCCACCATTACGGACGAGCTGGGGAAGGAGTACACCGCCGCCCTGCCCATGGAGGTCTGTCCGGTGATCGTCCTGACCCTGGACGCGCCGGAGACGGCCCACGTTGACCAGCCCGCCGCCATTAGTCTCTCCGGGACTGATATGGACGTGACCTGGGAAGTGACCACCGAGGACGGCGCTGTGGTTGAGAACGAGCTGACCAACGAGGGCGGCGAGATCACCTTCCCCTCTGCGGGTAACTACACCGTAACCGCCAGCGTTACGGATGACCTGGGCCGGACATTCACCGCCAGCGCCACCATCGCCGTATGGGACACCATGAGCCTGTCCTTCAAACTCCCGGAGTTCGCTCACCCGGATGAGACGGTGAAGGTAAAAATGACCTCCGAGAATGTGGGGGACAGCAAAATTACGTGGTCCCTGACCGTGGACGGCCAGCCGGTTTCCCTCCCTGCCGGTATCAGCGGGACCCTGGACAACGCCGGGGGCAGCGTGAAGTTCAACCAGACCGGCACCAACGTCCTGACCGCCTCCGTGACGGATGGCCTGGGCCGTGACTTTACCTATGAGCAGACGATTGAGGTTTATCCCGTCCTCTCCCTGACCCTGACAGCGGATGCCGCTACCCATACGGACGAACAGATCAGGGTCAATCTGAGTAAAGATACAGATTTGCCCGTAACCTGGAAGATCACGCCGTCCAATGACCCCTCTGCCGCTGTGGAGTACACTGGCAATCTGATGGACAACGGCGGCACCATCCAGATCACCAGCGCCGGGGCCTATGACATTTCCGCCAGCGTGACGGACCCCACCGGGCGGGTATTCGCCGCTCCTGCCGTCACGGTCATGGTCTACCCCGTGGCGGGACTGGACTTTACCCTCCCCGCCGCCGCGTGGACGGACAGCAGCACCCCCGTGGACCTCCTGACCTCCGATTTGCAGGGTCGGGACGTGACCTGGACGCTGACGAAGGACGGAGCGGCGGTTTCCCTGACCGGCTCCATGCTGGGCGACCTGGGGAACCTGGGCGGCAAGGTCCGCTTCCCCGAAGTGGGGACCTACACCCTGACCGCCTCCGCCGTGGACGCGCTGGGCCGGGAGTATAGCTGTGAGCAGACCATCCGCATTTACCCCGTTGTGGGCCTATCCCTCTCTGCCGGTGATATGAGCCACACCGATACGGCGGAGGATGTGAAGCTGACCTGCGAGAACCTGGGCAATAACGAAGTGGTCTGGACGGTCCTGCGAGACGGCAAGGAGATCGTGCCGCCCTTTGACCTGACCGCTAGGGGCGGACACGGCTTCTTCTCAGAACCCGGCTTTTACACCTTCACCGCCAGCGTGACGGATGAGCTGGGCCGTGTGACTACCGCCAGCGATTCCATCCAGATTTACCCCGTGGGCGTGTCCGGCTTCTATTTGCCCCAAATGTTCCACACCGATTCCGTGGTCACGCTGGTGACGGGCTTTGAGGAATTGGGCGAGAACCCCCTGCGCTGGTCCCTGACCCTGAACGGCGAGAATGTCCCCGTGGCCGACTATGTGACCGGGGAGCTGACCGCTGACGGCGGGAAAATCCAGTTCAAGCAGGCGGGCGAGTACAAGCTGAAAGCCAACTTCCAGGACGCTGGGGGCCGCAATTACTCCTATGAGCAGTCCTTCACCGTCTACCCCATTCCCGTGATCGCCTGGACCATGCCCAATTACGCCCACACGGACAGTATCTTTACTGTGGCGGTGGAATCCAAAAACGTGGTGGCGGACGCTGTAATTCAGTGGCATATTGACGATACCTACGGCCTCTGTCAGAATTGGGGGACCTATGTTGCCGGAAATCTGACCACCAACCCCGGCGACATTCGGATCAAACACGCGGGCGTGTTCACTCTCGGCTGCGAGATCACCGACCCCACCGGCCGGGTGTTCTCCTTTGACGGTCCCAGCATCGAAGTTCTGGCAGATCAGGAGTTGCAGGTGGATATGGTGGAGCGGCAGGTCTACACCGGCGAGACGGTGCAGGTGCGGACCCTGGGCAATAACATTGAGCTGCCTGTGGAGTGGTCCTTGGAGAAGGACGGCAAGCCCGCAGACCTCTCCACCTATGTCACCGGGGACCTCAACAACCTGGGCGGGGCGATTCAGTTTACCCAAGGCGGCGAGTTCCGGCTGATCGGCACTCTGCGGGACGGCCTGGGCCGGACCTTCACCGCCAGCGACACCATCACCGTCCTGCCGG
>JBCLRG010000111.1:0-2395 GCA_041223955.1 Oscillospiraceae bacterium 38-13
GAGGACGAAGCGGCAGAAATCAGCCTGACCGTGGAGCATGGCACACCCTCGACTGTCCAATGGGCCTTGACCCGTGACGGCGAGGGTGTTGCCGTTTCTCTGGACGATAACGGCGGGACGCTCACCTTTGACGGGGCCGGGGCATACGTCCTCACCGCCACCATCACGGATGAGCTGGGGAAGGAATACACCGCCGCCCAGCCGTTGGAGGTCTGGCCGGTGATTGTCCTGACCCTGGACGCGCTGGAGACAGCCCACATAGACCAGCCCGCCGCCGTCAGCCTCTCCGGGACTGACCTGGATGTAGTGTGGGAAGTTGCTTCCGAAGATGGGGCGGCTATTGACAATTCTCTGACCAACAGCGGCGGCGAGATCACCTTCCCCTCTGCCGGTAACTACACCGTAACCGCCAGCGTTACGGACCACCTGGGCCGGACGTTCACCGCCAACGCCGCCATCAGCGTATGGGACACCATGGGCCTGTCCTTCAAGCTCCCGGAGTTCGCCCACCCGGATGAGACGGTGAAGGTGAAAATGACCTCCGAAAATGTAGGGGACAGCAAAATTGCGTGGTCCCTGACCGTGGACGGCCAGCCTGTTTCCCTCGCTGCTGGTATCACCGGGACCCTCGACAACGCTGGGGGTAACGTGAAATTCCTTCAGACCGGCACCAATATCCTGACCGCCTCCGTGACGGACAGCCTGGGCCGTGCGTTCACCTATGAGCAGACCATTGAGGTCTATCCCGTTCTTTCCCTGGGCCTGACGGCGGATGCCGCCACCCATACGGATGAACAGATCAGTGTCACACTGGAAAAGGACACCGCCCTGCCCGTAACCTGGAGCGTGACCCCCTCCAATGACCCCGGCACCGCTGCCGCCTACTCCGGCGAGTTGTCCGATAACGGCGGCACCATTCAGATCACCAGTGCCGGGGCCTATGACATTTCCGCCAGCGTGACAGACGCTACCGGGCGGGTGTTCGCCGCTCCCGCTGTCACTGTGGCGGTCTACCCTGTGGCGGGCCTGGACTTTACCCTCCCCGCCGCCGCGTGGACGGACAGCAGCACCCCCGTGGACCTCCTGACCTCCGATTTGCAGGGGCAGGATGTGACGTGGACGCTGACGAAGGACGGCGCGTCGGTTTCCCTGACCGGCTCCATGCTGGGCGATCTGGGGAACCTGGGCGGCAAAGTTCGTTTCCCCAAAGTAGGGACCTATACCCTGACCGCCACCGCCATGGACGCGCTGGGCCGGGAGTATAGCTGTTCGCAGACCATCCGCATTTACCCCGTTGTGGGCCTATCCCTCTCTGCCGGTGATATGAGCCACACTGATACTGCGGAGGATGTGAAGCTGACCTGCGAGAACCTGGGCAGTAATGAAGTGGTCTGGACGGTCCTGCGGGACGGCAAAGAGATCGCGCCGCCCTTTGCCCTGACCGCCAGGGGCGGGCATGGCTTCTTTCCCGAAGCGGGGCTTTACACCTTCACCGCCAGTGTGACGGATGAGCTGGGCCGTGTCACCACCGCCACGGCTTCCATCCAGATTTACCCCGTGGGCGTGTCCGGCTTCTATTTGCCCCAAATGTTCCACACCGATTCCGTGGTCACGCTGGTGACGGGCTTTGCGGAATTGGGCGAGAACCCCCTGCGCTGGTCCCTGACCCTGAACGGCGAGAATGTCCCCGTGGCCGACTATGTGACCGGGGAGCTGACCGCTGACGGCGGGAAAATCCAGTTCAAGCAGGCGGGCGAGTACAAGCTGAAAGCCAACTTCCAGGACGCTGGGGGCCGCAATTACTCCTATGAGCAGGCGTTCACCGTCTATCCCATTCCCACCGTGGCCTGGACGATGCCCAACTACGCCCACACGGACAGCACCTTTACCGTGGCCGTTGAATCCAAGAACGTGGTGGAGGATGCCGCCGTCAAGTGGCACATTGATGACACCTACGGCCTCCGTCAGAATTGGGGGACCTACGTTGCCGGAAACCTGACCACCAATCCCGGCGACATTCGTATCAAACACGCGGGCGTGTTCACCCTCGGCTGTGAGATCACCGACCCCACCGGGCGGGTGTTCTCCTTTGACGGTCCCAGCATTGAGGTCCTGGCCGACCAGGAGTTGCAGGTGGACATTATCGAGAAACAAGTCTACACCGGCGAGACGGTGCAGGTACGGACCCTGGGCAATAACATTGAGCTGCCTGTGGAGTGGTCCTTGGAGAAAGACGGCAAGCCCGCCGATATTGCTACCTATGTCACCGGCGATCTCAACAACCTGGGCGGCGCTGTCCAGTTCATCCAGGGCGGTACGTTCCGGCTGATCGGCACTCTGCGGGACGGCCTGGGCCGGACCTTCACCGCCAGCGACACCATCACCGTCCTGCCGG
>JBCLRG010000112.1:0-2267 GCA_041223955.1 Oscillospiraceae bacterium 38-13
AATAGTAAGCGTCCGTCACCCGCTTCTGTATCGTTTCCCGTTCCAACTGTGCGAACACGATACAAATATTCAGCATGGCCCGGCCCATGGGGGTTGAGGTGTCAAACTTTTCCGTGGAGGAAACAAACTCCACATTGTACCGCTGGAACAGTTCCATCATGGTTGCAAAGTCCAGAATGGAACGGCTGATACGGTCAAGTTTGTAAACAATGACTTTTGCTATCAGGCCCTTTTTAATATCCCGCACCAACTCTTGAAATTTCGGACGGTCTGTGTTCTTGCCGCTATATCCTTTGTCTGTGTATTCCCTGCAACTACCGCCTTTCAATTCGTATTTGCAAAATTCAATCTGGCTTTCAATGGAAATGCTGTCTTTTTTGTCCACCGATTGTCTTGCATAGATTGCGTCTATCCGATTATTCATTTGTCGCTCCTTTTCTTAAAAAAGAAACGGAGCTGCTGACAGTTCCATTATACCGCCAACAGCCCCGTAAATCAATGATGTGTCTGGAAAAACTTACGCCCCGGCTTCCTCTCTCTGCCGCTTGTCGGCGTACTTGCGGAACACATCATAAAGCTGCTGTTCCAGTTCCCGGCGTTTGGCCGCTTCCTGCTCCGGCGTGAATACCGGGGAGAGATTTTCCAGTGTGATTTCTTTCCCTTGAAAAGTCACGATTTCTGTTTCCTTTTTGTATCTGATATTCGTTATACAATCACCTTTCCTTTCCATAGTTCGGTTGCCGCTTCAACTCCGCCAGCACTTCCGGGGGAATACGGCCTACTAACCGCTGAATGTTGTGTAACTCGCTTTCCAGTTTTGCCCGTTCCATTGTGTCTTTCATTTTGCCTTTTTCGCTGGCCTTTGCCCTCGCTTCCAGCTTCCGGTTTTCTTCCAGCAGGTCATTAATCGTGACCTTGTATTTTTTCAACTGGCCGGAGAAATTCTCCATCTGCGGGAACCACTTTTTCAGCAGGTCAAGGGCTTCCACTTTCTTCTTCCCGGCGTTCAGCGGGGTAATGCTGTCCAGTGCCGCTTCAATCGCCCTCGCCTGTTTGGAGAGAGAAACCGCCTGCTTGAAAAGCCGGGTGGGGATATGCTTCCGGCCCGTTTTGCTGGCGCTCTCCCCACGCTCCAGGTCGGGGTACTTCTCCACCATATAGGCGTGAAAATCGTCCTGCCACTTCGTCAAATTGGCCCGGTTGCCTATGATTTCTTTGGCGCACAGGCGGTTGTCTTTTGTCAGCGGAACGAAAGTTAAATGGAGGTGGGGCGTTTTCTCGTCCATGTGTACCACCGCAGAAACGATATTCTCCCGGCCTACCCGGTCAATGAGGAAGTCTGCCGCCCGCTGGAAGTAGGCCGCTATCTCTTTCGGGGACTTGCCCTTGAAAAACTCTGGGCTGGCGGTTATCAGCGTATCGACAAAGCGTGTGCTGTCTTTCCTCGTTCTGCACCCAGCCTGTTCAATACAGCTCTGAATGAAATGGTAGTAGCGGCCTTCCGGCTTGACGATATGGAAGTTGTACCTGCTTCGGCTGGTGTCAATATCCGGGTTGCTGGCGTACTGCTCCTTTTTCCGTTCATGGTGGGCTTCCAGCGGCCCCGCCGGGTGGCCCTTGTGCTTCTCAAAACGCAAAATTGCGTGTTGTGCCATTGAACTCCTTTCCCCATTCCATTCCTTTCCGGCGGGTTTCCCCACCGAAAATATCTCTGATAGGATTGGAATGGAATAGATATAAATAAATGGTTTTAATCTCTGTATTTCTATATACCGTCCGGTTTCCGTACTCCAAGAGGATTGATTTTCGTACTTGCAGGGTACAGTTTTCAGCCCTCCGGCGTACCGCAGCCGGATTTCTTGAAGTCGGTGTTTGGAACCGCTTCATAGGATTTCGGGTAAATGCGGTTAGGTTTTCCACAGCCCTGTTTCTGTATCTCCACCAGCCCCGCATACTGCAATTCCCGCAGGGTATTCACCGCCTTTTGCCGCCCACAGTGGAGCAAAGCGACCACCTCGCAGATGGGGTAATACAGATAAATCCGCCCATACTCGTCCGCCCATCCGTTCTTGCGGGATAATTCCGCCCGCCGCAGGATAAAGGCGTACAGCACCTTCGCTTCGTTGGATAGGGGTTTGAACGTAGGGGCTTCAAAAAGGAAATTGGGGAGCCGGGTGAAACTGATAGCTTTCTCCGGCTGGTGAATGTAAATCGTGTTTGTCATAGCGTGTTTTGTGGACGGTTAGAAGCCCGTTTTCCGGGGTGGG
>JBCLRG010000113.1:0-2237 GCA_041223955.1 Oscillospiraceae bacterium 38-13
TCGTAATGCGTCCAGGTGATGTGTGCTGTGCTTTCCTTGATAAACGCCTCCCGTTCTGGGACGCATAGTGTCCCGCAGGGGCGGCTCATCCAGAGAAATGTACGATCTTCCTGGCTGATTTCCAGCATGGCGGCTTGCAGACGCTTTTCGTCATAGGCAAAATCCGATTGATAGTGTTGGGTGTTTTCCTCCACGATTCCCTGCAAAAACGGAATAATATCAATCTTCTTTTCCATAGCGTTCGTCCAGGTCGGGGCCGTTCACCGGGGAGAGGTACTTTTCCGCAAATTCCTCCGGGGTCAGCAGCTCCCCCACGGTGTCCAGCATAAGGTCGCTGTCGTAAACGTCCCGTTCGCCGCTCTCCGGGATTTCCACGGGGATCAGGGTCAGCACCGTCCCCAAAAGGGCCGCGCCGTCCTCGGCGCTCACCAGCTCATAGTAGAACATATCGGGGCTTTGCTCGTCGGGCGGGATGTCCCGATCCGTGAACAGGGCGGGAATACCGAAAATCTCAATTTCCCGCAGGGGCGTCTGCCCGGTCATTTTTTCCATAGGGTCAACTCCTTTGCTTTTTTCGATGTAGAAAGCGTCAACCGCTTTCGCTCAATATGCGCTGTATGCCCTGCATGATATAGGCCACGCAGGGCACGGCGACGCTATTCCCCAACATTTGGTAACGCTTCGTATCGCTGATAAGGTCGCCCGCATCGTCACATTCCGTCCAATAGTCCGGGAAGCCCATTAACCGTTCGGCCTCAAGCGGGGTCAGCCGACTCACACAAAAGCCGATGCGTATTGGGTTCTGATAGTTCAGAGAATAGCCGCCAGAGCTTGTTTTCGCCTGTAATGTGCCGCTGATCCCGCCCCTCTCCCGGTGGTTGCGGCAGTCAATGGCGCTGACAGCGGGGTATGTCTGGAACACTCCACTAAGCTGTCCAGCCAGCAGGGTCGGGGCGGTTTCTTCCTGATAGCCGACGCTTCCAGACGCGCTCCCCGCCTTATAGGAAAAGCCCGCGCTGACAACACAAAAGTCCTGCTCACTTCCGATTCCGGCGGGCCGGGACAGGCCAACAGCGGAGGCGCACAATGTCCCGGCGATTTGCGGATGTACCAGCAGGGGCTGCTCATGGGCGGCGGTCAGGGTTGGAGACTGGTCATCCAGAATACCGGCGTGAACCTGCCCACTGCCAACGCACAGCGTACTGGCGATGACCGGCAGATTGCCGTGGGTCTGGCTCCGCAGGGTGGGGGCTATCCCCGCCCGCTCTACGGACAGGGATTCGCCGCCCTGGTCGTTCAGAATTTCTACTTCCTGCGGGATAAATTGGTATTGGCCGTTTCCCGCTGTCAGCGCCCCTGCATCCGCTGTATCAGGGCGGCTTTCAGCAAAGGCGGCAGCTCCTTGCCGCGGCGTTCCGCCCGCCTCAAAATACCCGCACAGGCTTTTGGGGACAAAGAGTACCTCTCCGGCGCGTTTTCCTGCAAAATCGCAGACAAGAAACAGACGCCTGCGCCGCTGTGCCGTTCCGAAATATTGGGCGTCGTACACGCACCAAGCGAGATCAACGCCTCCGCCTCGTACCATTCCGGCGTTGGCCCACTTTCCAGATCGAGGCATTGGAACTTCGCCCTTTGTGAACGCCGACAACACAGCCTGATAGTCGCGTCCAGCCCCGGAACTTGTTGCACCTGGGACATTTTCCCAGATTGCGAATTTGGGATATTGCCCATTTGTCGCTTCCCTCATTTCATCAATAATGCGGATGGCCTCCATAAAGAGGCCGCTCCGCTCGTCCGCGAGGCCCCTTCTTTGGCCTGCCATTGACAGCCCTTGGCAGGGACTTCCAAATGTTACGATGTCAACAGGCGGCAGTTTCCCGCCGTGGAGCCGGGTGATGTCCCCCACATGGGCCATATGCGGGAAGTAGTGGTGGGTAATGGATATGCACTCCGGCATGATCTCGCTGGCCCACAGGGAACGGATGCCATAAAAAGAGGCGGCGTAGGGAAAACCGCCTATGCCGTCAAAAAGTGATCCTAATGTAAATTGTGTTTCCCGCGTCAAATATTCACCTCACTTTCCTTTGACGGCTGCGCCGCCTTTATCTCCGCGCTTTTTGTGTACGGCGGTTTCCTTTCTGGCGGGGGCGCTGTTCCTGTGTCCGCTCCAGCTTCGGCGGGGGCGGGGAGATAGCGTCAATGATTTCCCCGGCTGTGGAGTGGATCACGTTGAGCGA
>JBCLRG010000114.1:0-2231 GCA_041223955.1 Oscillospiraceae bacterium 38-13
TTGCCTGATAATTTGCCCGCGCCTGTAGTATAATGACCTTGTATTATAGGCGCGGGCTGTTCAATATAAGGAGGATTGCACAATGAAACAGCCCGTTAAGGCAGCAGCATACATGAGACTTAGCCAGGACGATGAGCGGCAGGGGGAGAGCCAGAGCATTGAAACCCAGCGCATCATTATCACCCAATTTGCAAAAGCGCAAGGTTTTCAGATTGTAGGCGAGTACATTGACGATGGTTGGAGCGGGACCAATTTTGACCGTCCGAATTTTCAGCGCATGATAAAAGACGCCCAATCCGGAAAGGTCAATTGTGTTATCACAAAAGACATTTCCCGCCTGGGCCGTGACTATATTCGTGTTGGTCAATATCTGGAATTTGACTTTACAGAGTGGGGAACACGGTATATTTCCGCAACAGAAGCGATAGACACGGAAAACGGGGTAAGTGATATTGCTCCGATTTTGAACCTTTTCAATGAATGGCACGCAAAAAACACCAGTCAGAAGATAAGGGCTGCAATGCGGGCAAAGTATGAAAATGGGGAACATCCCGCCACTTACGCCCCCATTGGCTACCGCAAAAGTTCCGAAACAAAAAACAAGCTGGAAATCGACCCGGAAACCTGTTGGATAGTGGAAAAAATCTATGACCTTGCCCTCCATGGCGCGGGACCCTTCAAAATCACGCAAACCCTGACCGCCGAAAAGGTGCCGACTGCCAGCTGGATAAACTTTCAGCGGAACGGCGGCTTTGCCCACATTTACGCCGATGCCCCCGAGGAAAAACGCTATGCCTGGACCATTGCACAGGTAAAGGGAATCTTAACGGATGAACTTTATATTGGCAACTCGGTCCACTACCGGAAAGTAAACAACTCCTATAAGGAAAAGTCCCGCAGACGCAAGGACCGGGACGAGTGGACCACTATCCCCGATACTCACGAGGCCATTATCAGCAAGGACGATTTTGCCAAGGTGCAAGAGTTAATCACCCAGAGACGGCGGTCCCGGAAGGAGGGCACACCGCAGATTTTTGCCGGACTGGTGTACTGTTCTGATTGCGGCTGGTCTATGAGCTATGGCGTAAACAAGAGCGTCAAAAATCCCTTTAACTATTACAACTGCACAAAGTACAAACAGTATAAGGGGGCTTGCACGTCTCACTATATCCGCTATGACGTTCTTTATCCCTATGTCCTTTCCCGGCTGCAATACTGGACCAAGCTGGCCCAGGAGGACGAGAACGCCCTGTTGCGGCGGCTTTTGAAAGCGGTGGAAAAGGAACAGGCCAGAGCGGGCAAAAATGTAAAGGCAACGCTGAAAAAGGCGGAGAGGCGGTTGGAGGAACTCGACCGGCTTTATATAAAGCTGTACGAGGACCACGCCAACGGAAAAATTCCGGACCGCAATTTTAACATGATGTCCGCGAATTGGCAGAAGGAACAGGCGGAACTGGAAAGCCAGATTTCGGAGTTATCCGGTAAAATCGAGGCCGAAAAGGAGAACGCCAGCAACGCGCGGAAGTGGGTGGAATTGATGAAGCAGTACACGGATTTGCAGGAGTTGACGGCCCCGCTGCTGAACGCCCTGATTTCCAAAATTGTTGTACATCATCCCCAAAAGGCAGAGGATGGAACCATGGAACAGGAAATCGAAATCTTTTACCGCTTTGTCGGTAAGATTGATTGAAGTCATTTTCGTTTCTTTAACTATGGGCGGCAGAGTTGATCCAGTTGTCGACAGCTCGCCGGGCGGCATCGGCTGTGCCAGTAAATACGGTGAGGTTGTCACCGAAGCCATAGGGGTAACCGGCATCTGCGGCGGCTTTACTCTCCTCCGGAGCGTGATGCCAGGTGTAGCGCCGGTTGGAGCAGGCTTGAGCGGCGTTCATCAGGGTCTCATTGACCGGCAACTCTGACACTCCATTGGCCTTTCTGGTCTGGTTGATGAGGCGGATCATCTCCTGCCGTATCTCCAGGTTGTCCGTCAGGCTGGCACTGTCCCCGCTGTCGGGGGATTCCGACACGGCGGGGGTAGCGGAGCAGATCGTCAACGTTACGCTCCCGCGTTCCCCGGTGCTGTTGGATGCGGTAATCTCCGCGCTTCCCTCCGCCTTGGCGACGGCCACCCAGAAGGTCAGCACCTGTTCCACTGCTACTGTGTCCAGATCGCTGGAGGTGACAGTGTACTCTGTGGCACTGGGACCGATGATGAGACCGCTGCGCTCTCC
>JBCLRG010000115.1:0-2198 GCA_041223955.1 Oscillospiraceae bacterium 38-13
GCGGGCCGCAGAAAGAAAGGCTTTTCCGCAAATGAGCTGCAAAGCGACGCGAAGCTGGCGCAGGAAATGGGCATGACCGTCTCCAAGCTCAACCGCCTGATCCGTATGTCGGAGGCAATCAAGGGCGTGTGCGACCTGGTTGACGAGGGCAAGCTCTCCATTTCCACCGCAGCCGAAATGTCCGCGCTGAAGCCCAAGACGCAGGAATCCGTTCTGCACCTGCTTGACCTGGGCTATAAGACCACCACTGACCGCATTATCCGCATGAAGAAAGCCGAGGGCGAGGGCAAGAAGCTGGACGAAATGGAATTGCGGAAGATTTTGGACGATAAGGACATCGCACCCAAGCAGCCGGAGCCGGTACAGCAGCCGGAGGCCCCCACCACCGGCGCGGCCCCGGAACCCGCTGGCGAACCGGCCCCCCAGCCGCCCATTCCCGCCTCTCCCGATGTTCCCCAGACCCCGGACACGCCCCCCGCCGCAGACATTCCCCCGTGGGAGGAGCCGGAAAAAGCTCCCGCCCCGGAGCAGGGCGCTGAACCGCCCGCCCATGATGCTCCCGCCCCGGAGAGGGACGACGACCCGTTCAAGGGGACGCAGGAGCGGCCCGAAGTGACCAAAGTGATTTTGACCGGGGACCGCCTCCGCAAGTATTTCCCCGATGTGTCCATGACCCCCCGTGAGATTGAGGAAAGCGTGTACTCGGCGCTGGAGGAACGCCGCCAGCGGCAGATGAAAGAGCAGCAGAAAGCGGCGATTTTCAAGAAAAGCGGTCCGACCCGGTGATTATCAGCCCGACCAGCAGCCGGATCGTCCCCGCAACGTGCGCCCAAAGGGGCGCTTTTTTTCTGCCCGAAAGCAGGTGACGGCCCGTAGCTGACAAATACTACCACGCCGTCTCCTGCTCAGGGGGCAAGGACTCGACGGCCATGCTCCTGCTTATGCTGGAGGCCGGGATGCCCATTGACTGCGTTCTCACGGCGGACACAGGCATGGAATTTCCCGAAATGTACCGCCATTGGGACAAAATCGACCAGGTATTGTATCAGGAACGGGGCATCCACCTGACGATCCTGCGCCACCCCAAGGGTTTTGAATGGCTTATGTTCGACCAGCCGAAAGAAAAACCGAAAACACTTGAAAACCGGGCGAAGCTGGGTGTACCGCCCTATGGGAACGGCTGGCCGGGTATTCGTGTGCGCTGGTGTACCGGCCAGCTCAAGACCCATCTGATCGCCAAAGAGGTCAACCGGCTGAAAAAGGAAAAGAACGCCCTGCACTATGTTGGCATAGCGGCAGATGAACCGGCCCGCATAAAGGATGAGATTTACCCCCTTGTTGAATGGGGCATCACCGAGGCCCAGGCATTGAAAATCTGCTATGACCGGGGCTTTGACTGGAACGGCCTCTATGAGATTTATCACCGCTGTTCCTGCTGGTGCTGTCCCTTTCAGCGGATAGGCGAACTAAAAAATCTGCGCTGTCATCACCCGGAGTTGTGGGCCAGACTGCGTGAACTGGACAAGCGGGCTTTAGACCAATTCGGACACAGCGCATTAGGCCGTTTCAAGGATAACTGGAATGTGGAGCAGTTGGAACATCGTTTTGCCGCTGAGGATGCTAAGGGAAAGGAGGCCGAGATGGAACAGGACAAGTCCAAGGAAATCCGCGATATGCTCAAGGGCGTACCGCCCAAAAATGTGATTATCGCCGTTGACGATCTGCCGCCCAAAACGCTGGAGCAGCACTTGAAAGACCGTCAGAAAGGGCAGAAAAAGCCTCAAAAGCGGAAGAAAGGCCGCTGATTATAAGACAGGGTGGAAATGCGTCTCACCGTGAGACGCATTTCCATCTTTCATGCCGGACTATCAGAGAGGATGATTTTTTGAACGAATACGAGCAGAAAAAACAAGAACGCATTGACCGTCTCCGCGAAAAGGCCAGTAAAGCCCGCGCCCAAAGTGATGCGCTGTCCAGGCAATCCTGGGATATGATTAGCGCAATTCCATCGGGCCAGCCGGTTATGGGCGCGGCAGACGCACGCTACCGCGAAAGGGCAGGCAATAAAATGCGCCAGTCCGTCGCGGCATCCGATAAAGCCGACTATTATGAGCGCAGGGCGCAGGCGGCAGAGAATAACACCGCCATTTCCTCCGATGATCCGGAGGCCATCGCCAAGCTGACGGAAAAGCTGGAGG
>JBCLRG010000116.1:0-2144 GCA_041223955.1 Oscillospiraceae bacterium 38-13
GCCTCGGCCCGGGCAATCAGCTTTTCAACCGCCGAATGGTACGCCTCCACCCCCGCCGCGTTCAGCCGCTCCTGGGTGGCCCGGTCGTTGATACGCACCGTGGCCCGGTAGCCCGTCCTGCTGGTGGGGTCGGGTTTTGAGGGCGCACCTAAGAAAATGCCGTTAGGCTTTTTGTCAAGAGGAACTTTTCAAGGGATGGGAAAAATCAGGCGGGAAAAGCCCCGTGGACGGGTAAAAGCCGTTTTCGGGGGTGGGTAGTATAAAACCCTTACCCTGCCCCGCGTCGGGGCTGGGAGCGTAACAGAAAGCCCGTATTCATGCGGGTTTGGTGGCTGTGCCGCAAGTCTAAATGTCCACGCCCGCCGGGGACGCATTTGCCCTTATCCTGTTCTTTGGGAGAGGCCGGGGGCGCGGGGGCAGAGCCACCGCAAAACCTACCGTCAGCCGACGCACCAGTGCAGACGGTTTTGCCGTTAAAATGAAGCGGACGAAAGCGGGGGGCAGGATTGTCAAATCCTGTTCCCCGTTTTCGGCGGCGAAATGGCAACGGCAAAAATCCAGACGGTCAAGGGGTAAGGGTGGAGATTTTTTCGCGCCCTGTGCGAAAAAATACTACTCGGCCTTGACGGTCTGGATAGTCGGAACGGACATAGAACGCGGATTGCTTTCAGTGGGGAAATGTGCTATACTTTGATTGACAATTAGGTCGGCAAGCTAACCGAAAAATCTTTGTTTTGTTTAAGGAGAATATCACATGAAACAAAATGTCAGATGTACGATTGAAGATGTCATTAACTTATTAAAGGAAAAATATCTGAAGGAGGGCGAGCAAGCTCTCTGCAACGACAACGATTGGCAGATGTATGTAGCAGATGATGAATGGTTTTTAACAACTGCTTGCTGCATTACCGCTCCGCCTGAATTTGACGAAGAAACCGATGAAGAAATCATTCCAGATTTTGCGGTTGAAAACGGAATGGACGGTTCTGTGCTACCGGAAATTCTTCAAGATGTGATTATCAATGCACTTGAGCAGAAAAAAGACGCAACAAATGAAGAACTGTTAAAGGCACTGAACTTTTATATGGACAGAGATGCATTTATGTCATTTTGATTGAATGGCTATTTCAAATCCATATTCCGTCTGATGAAAAGCTGAAACAGGGCGACGGTGACTATCCCCGCCTCCCTGTCCGTTACCGCTCCATATCCTGCGCCCTGCGGGGCTGCTGCTCCCGCTGTTCCTGTCGCAAGATGTTGTAAACGCTCTTTCGGATTTGCTCGGCTTCTTTCACTTCTTCTTTCAACGCAAGATACCGCCGGTTGAGCGTTTCCCGTTCGGCGGTCAGCTTGGCATACTCTGCTTTCCATGCCTTTACCGGCAGGGCGGTCTTGCCGTTCATCACGCCTTTGAGATAATCTTTTGCCGCCGTGAACAGGATTTGCTCGGCTTCGGTCAGCTTCTTCTTTCCCTTGTACTTGAAATAAATGTCGGCCTGCTCGATGTGCTTTTTCAGAGTGCCTAACCGCCGTTCAATGGGTTTCAATTTGTGCTGAATGTCAAGCTGTTCCCCTATCATGGACTTGAATTTTTCATCAAGCCCCGCCATATCCATGATGTTGTTGGCTTGCAGGAAATTCAGCATTTTCGCTGCGTCCTTGAGGTTATAGAGCGATTGGGAAACTTGCGATTTCCCCTCCCGCGCCCTGCGGGTCAGGATGCCCTGGATATAGTCGGCAAGGGTGGGCGGCTCGGTGTTCTCCTGTTCCTCTTTCAGCCACTTTTGCAGCTTGGCGATACGGGCTTTCAGTTGCCGGAGTTTTTGGTTCGTCACTTCGATTTCCCGGTTCAGATCGCCGCGCTCGGTGCGGATGCCGCGCTTCTCCATAGCGGATGCGGCAACGCCTAAATGGACGGTGGGTATCTGGTCGATGCCCTGCCGCTCATAACTGCGGTGGTCGATGCGCCCGGCGTGTCCGTACTGCTCCAACGCCCGGTTGCAAAGCTGCGCCCACGCCGCCCGCCATTCCTCGGCCTTGGTCTGCTCGTTCCAGTCGGTGGCGGGGATGGCCTTGCATTTGTACTGCCGCTTTTTCGGGTCATAGATTTTCTTTCCCTGCGGGTCAAGAATGTACTCCTTTTT
>JBCLRG010000117.1:0-2048 GCA_041223955.1 Oscillospiraceae bacterium 38-13
ACCGAGCGCGACCAGCGCATGATTTTTGCCGTGGTGACGCTGGTGCATATCGCGGACACGCTGGAGCAGTTGGACGCAGACACGGAAACCCTGCTGTCCATCGGGCGGGAGCATCTTTGCCAGTTTTCCGTTTTGCGCTATCAGCAGGAGGACGGGCTGAACACCGTCCTGCCCTACGGCCTCCGGCGCGTCAAGGCCCTGCGGACGCTGACCACCGAGAGCGCCGCCGTCCTTATGCCCTACCGGGTGCAGGAGATACAAGACCCCGGCGGGCTGTCCTACGGCATTAACGCCATTTCCCGCAATCTTTTGATCTGTGACCGCAAGCGGCTCATTTCCCCCCACGGCTTTTATTTGGGCGTCTCCGGTTCCGGCAAGAGCATGGGCATGAAAGACGCCATTACTGAGGTTGTGCTGGGCACCGGCGACGATGTGATTATCATTGACGCCGAGCGTGAGTACGGCCCGCTGGCCAAGGCCCTGGGCGGCGAGATTATCGAAATCTCTCCCCACAGCCAGCACCATATTTCCCCCCTTGATCTTGCCAGCGGCTACGCCGACGACGAAAACCCCGTTGCCATGAAGTCTGAGATCATCACCAGCATTTTGGAGCAACAGATGGGCGCAGGGCGCATGAGCGCCAGCCATAAATCCATCATTGACCGTTGCACCTCCAATATCTATCAAAACTACTTCCAGGGAAAGGGCAAGGTGCGGATGCCCCTGCTCACCGACTGGCGGGAGGAAGTGCTGAAGCAGGCCGACCCGGAGGCGCGGGAGATTGCCCTCGCCGCCGAGCTGATCACCGAGGGCAGCTTGAATGTGTTCGCCCACCCCACCAACGTCAACATGGACAACCGGCTGGTTGTCCTCGATCTCTACGAGATGGGGGAGCAGCTCCGGCCCACGGCCCTGGTGGTGACGCTGGAGGCCATCCAGAACCGGGTGATGGAGAACCGCAAGCGGGGCAAGTTTACATGGGTATTCATTGACGAGTGCTACCTGTACTTTAAGTACCACTATTCCGGCGAATTTCTCTACCGGGCGTGGAAACGCTTCCGCAAGTACGCCGGGATCATGACGGCGGCGACGCAGAACGTAGAGGAATGTTTGAAGTCCGAGACAGCGCGGCTCATGCTGGCCAACAGCGAATTTCTGCTGCTGTTCAACCAGTCCGCCACAGACCGGGCGGAGCTGTCCAAGCTCCTGCACATTTCCGACACGCAGATGGGCTACATCACCAACGCCGACCCCGGCCACGGCCTGTTACGGTTTGGCGGGGCGCTGGTGCCCTTTGCCAACACCATCCCCCGCGACTCCGGCCTCTACCGCTTGATGTCCACAACGCCAGGAGAAAGCTGAGCCACTGCCGGGAAATGCGTCTCACGGTGAGACGCATTTCCCCGTTTTGAAAGGAGGCGAACAGTTTGCCCGAAGTACGGGAGCGAAAAAACAGCGATAAAATCAAAGGGAAAAGTGACAAGAAAAGCGGTTCTGTGAAAAAGGACGTGCGCCGCCAGATGACGGCTAAATATGTGAAAGAGCTGACCCAGCGGCAGCGGAACCGGGACACGAGCGGCAGTACGGATACGGCCCCGGAAGTCCAGGCGGCGGAGCAGGTGGAGGAGATGATCTACACCACCGCCGACAGCCTCCGGGATCGCACCGCCACCGCTGTTTCAAAATCCATTTCCCGCCATAAGCAGAAACAGCAGAAGAAAAAGGGCCGCACGGAGCAGCCCCCCGGCGAGACGCCCCCCACAGGCACAGAGGTCCCGCCGCCCCCGGCAGGGGAGCAGCCACAGGAAAGGCCACAAGAGCATCCACAGAAGAGGCCCCCCAGCGATATGCGGACGCGTCCCCCGGAGGACAGCCGCCGCCCCGCCGCCACGGGGGAGCGCCGGCCTGATGCCGTCCGGGAGCGGCCAGCGGCCTCCCGCCCCGGCCCGGATCGTGCCCCGGCAGCGCCGACCCCGAAAGAGCGGATGCGGCAGACCGCCATTAAGGAAAAACGGAACCGGCAGACGGACATCCGGCGCAGGCCCGCC
>JBCLRG010000118.1:0-1981 GCA_041223955.1 Oscillospiraceae bacterium 38-13
GCTGGAGCAGTTTGCCTGGGCGTTTATCAAGTCCGAAATCCTCTGCGCCGGGGAGCGCCGTTTTGTTTCCCGGAACTATCACTACGAGCTTTTGAAGCGGAAAGGAGGGCAGGACTTTGATTAAATCCCTTGCCTCTGCCAACAAGAGCGAGCGCGAGAAATTCACCGTCCCCCGGAGCGTACAGGCTACGATCCCCGTCAAGTGCGTGTACCCGGACGGCATCTGGCTGGTGGGGAACCGGCACAGCAAGAGCTGGCGGCTTACCGATGTAAACTATGCCGCCGCCTCCGACGAGGAGCGGCGGGGCATCTTCCTGGCCTACGGCGGCGTCCTCAACTCCCTGCCCACCGATGCCGCCACCAAGATCACCATTATCAACCGCCGTCTGAACCCCGTGGACTTTGAGCGCAGTATTTTAATGGAGGAACGCTGGGACGGGCTGGACGAGTACCGGCAGGAGGCCAACGCCATCCTGAAGCGCCGCGCCGCCGAGAGCAACAATCTTGTGCAGGAGAAGTATATCACCCTGTCCATCCCCCAGCGGAAGATTGAGGAAACCCGTTCTTATTTCCGGCGGGTGGACGGCAACCTGACCAAAAGCCTGGGACGGCTGGACAGTACGGCGCGGGAGGTTGCCAACCATGACCGGCTCCGCATCCTCCATGATTTTTTCCGGCCCGGAGAGGAGCAGTGTTTCACCTTCGACCAAACTGCGGCGATCCGGCATGGGGTAGACTTCAAAGACCTGGTTTGCCCGGACGGTATCTCCTTTAAGGCCGGACACTTTGAGATGGGCGGCAAATATGGGCGCGTCCTCTTTCTCAAGGAGTACGCCAGCTATATTGAGGACGATATGATCTCCGACCTGTCCGATTTTGACCGCAGCCTCATGCTGTCCATCGACATCCTGCCCATTCCCACCGACGAGGCCGTGAAAGAAATCCAAAGCCGGATTTTAGGAATTGAGAGCGACATCACCCGCTGGCAGCAGCGCCAGAATGACCGGAACAATTTTACTGCCGCCATTCCCTACGAGCTGGAGCAGCTCCGCTCCGAGACAAAGGAATTTTTGTCCGACCTTACCGAGCGCGACCAGCGCATGATTTTTGCCGTGGTGACGCTGGTGCATATCGCGGACACGCTGGAGCAGTTGGACGCGGACACGGAAACCCTGCTGTCCATTGGCCGGGAACACCTCTGCCAATTTTCTGTTTTGCGCTACCAGCAGGAGGACGGGCTGAACACCGTCCTGCCCTACGGTCTGCGCCGGGTGAAGGCCCTGCGGACGCTGACCACCGAGAGCGCCGCCGTCCTCATGCCCTACCGGGTGCAGGAGATACAGGACCCCGGCGGGTTGTCCTACGGCATCAACGCCATTTCCCGCAACCTTTTGATCTGTGACCGCAAGCGGCTCATTTCCCCCCACGGCTTCTATTTGGGCGTCTCCGGCTCCGGCAAGAGCATGGGTATGAAAGACGCCATCACTGAGGTTGCGCTGGGCACCGGCGACGATGTGATCATCATTGACGCCGAGCGCGAGTACGGCCCGCTGGCCAAGGCCCTGGGCGGCGAGATTATCGAAATCTCCCCCCACAGCCAGCACCACATTTCCCCCCTTGACCTCGCCAGCGGCTACGCCGACGACGAAAACCCCGTTGCCATGAAGTCTGAGATCATCACAAGCATTTTGGAACAGCAGATGGGCGCGGGACGCATGAGCGCCAGCCACAAATCCATCATTGACCGCTGTACCTCCAATATCTATCAAAACTATTTCCACGGAAAGGGCAAAGTCCGTATGCCCCTGCTCACCGACTGGCGGGAGGAAGTGCTGAAGCAGGCCGACCCGGAGGCGCGGGAAATCGCCCTCGCCGCCGAGCTTATCACCGAGGGCAGCTTGAACGTGTTCGCCCACCCCACCAACGTCAACATGGACAACCGGCTGGTTGTCCTCGATCTCTACGAGATGGGGGAGCAGCT
>JBCLRG010000119.1:0-1894 GCA_041223955.1 Oscillospiraceae bacterium 38-13
TTTGGCCCCTTTTGTGGCGAGGATTGGTATCCTTTCAGTGGCGGATATTGGTACACTTTATCTTACTATTTACATCAGGGCGGCGACGCACTCCCTGAACAACATTTCAGACGTTTTCCACCCCAATATTTTACGTGGATAATTGTTCATCCAATTTTCAGCCCGCGCAACCTCCGCGTCGGTCACATTGCCGAAATCGGTTCCTTTCGGAAATGATCGCCGAATCATCTTGTTTTGGCATTCGTTTGACCCGCGTTCATAGGACGAATACGGGTGGCAGAAATAAACCTTTGTCCGATTCAAAGTCTTTCGGAGGGCGGACCGCTCCAGCCGGTCCACGTCCGCAAATTCTCCTCCGTGGTCAACGGTGATTGTCTGAAAAATTTTCCTGAACAGGACCGGCCCGTATTTCCGTTCGATACGGTCCAGCGCCTTTATAACGCTTTCCGCCGTCCTGTCCTTTATCCGCATAATGATTTCCCGTCGGGTCAATCGCTCTGTTAAAACGAACAGGGCCTTTGACCCGTCCTTTTTGCTGTAAACTGTGTCCCCCTCCCAATGTCCGAACGTTTCCCGTGTTTCAACCTCCGCCGGGCGCTTTTCGATACTGTCCCCCCGCGGCGGGCGCTTCATTGTCTTAACTTTTTTATAGGTCCGTTTCTTTTTCGGCTTTTCCGGCAAGTCCGCATTTGTCAGGAAGCGAAAAACGCCCTTTGTTATGTAGCTGTAAAACGTACTTACGCAAATAGATGTCGAAAAAGTCTTTCCCTCCAGCTTGATCGACGCAAGAGCGGCGGCGGGGGAATACCCGTCGTCGATCACTTTCTTTTCCAGATAGTCCGCAAGTTGAAGATCGTTTCCGATCTTCAATCCTGCGCCCTTCTTTTCCAAATTCCGCCGATACTTTCGGTGTGCTTCATCCGGGTTATACCGTTTTTCTTCCGTCCAGTCCGAATTTCTGTGAACCATTCTGGCGCGCTTGATCTACCGGTAAATCGTGCTTACGTGAACATAAAGTTTATCCGCTATTCTTTGAATTTGCTGTGATTCCCGTTCTTGTCCAGCCCTTCAAGACGGTTTATCGCCCATCCGCTTCCGCGCTTTGCGTAATAGATGACCTTTGCAACCTCTTTCCCGATCACCGGATAACCGTACTTTGAAAGCACTTCCGGGAAAGACATTTCTGGCGTTCTGATTTCAAGGTTCACCGGAATTTCGTATGTAGTCCGCAACCATTCGGCGAAATACTTTACAAATTTTTGGATTTCCGGGTATTCAAGCCCTGTGTTTACAAAAACAAGGGTCAGCGGGTCCGTTCTCTGTGTCGCCTTGTAAACCCGCGCGGCAAGATCAGCAAGAACCGTGTGTCTTTCCCACCGCTGAACGAAATATAGATTTCTCCGTTGTACCTTTGCGCCCATTCCACCAGCCGCGTCTGTGTGACGCTGATTTTTCGATCAAGCGGCCACGCCTACATGGTCAAAAGGCCGTTCATTGTGCGTTGTTCCAGCATGGTCGCCCGCTCCTTTCCGCTATTCTGCGGCCCCTCTCTCCGGGGTCAGTATTTGCGAAACTTCCACCGCCGCGACGATTTGCGGGTTGAACAGGGTAAACACCTTTATCCACGCCCCCGCCGCGGATTTCGCTTCTGCGACGGCCCCGGTTCTTGCTCCGTTGTGATAGGCAACAATGACCGCGTATTTGTCAGCGTGTCCGCTGTCTGTTTCAAGGGTCAGCCACCAACCGGGGTTGTTCCGCTCCGCCGCGTGCGGGCAAGCGTCGCAATTTTTCGCCGGACAGGTCGTGCAAAACTGCTTGTGAAATTTGTCGTCCCATGGACCCTCAACCACGGGCAAGCGCGCAAGAAACTTCCCCAGCACTTCCGGGCTTTCCG
>JBCLRG010000120.1:0-1766 GCA_041223955.1 Oscillospiraceae bacterium 38-13
CGGCGGTCCTGCCCTACCCGGCGGGGACCGGGGCCACCGGCTACACCTTCACCGTCCAGCACCTCATTTCCAGCGGCGCGCAGGCCGGGACAATGGAGACTCTGGCCTATGCACCGACAGCGGACGGCCTGCAATGTAAGTTCAGCAGCTTGTCCCCGGTAGCCATCGGCTATCAGGCAGCCACAAAGCCCAATCCCCAGCCGAATCCAGGCGGCAACTCCGGCGGTGGCTCCGGCGGCGGGGGCTGGAGTTCCAGCACCTACGCCATTACTGTGGAGAAGTCGGAGCATGGCAAAGTGACCTCCAACCGCACCAATGCCAGCAATGGCAGCACTGTCACCCTGACCGTCACCCCGGACAGCGGCTATGTGCTGGACGCTCTGACCGTCACCGACAGCCAGGGGAACGAGATCAAGCTGACGGCCCAGGGCGGTAACAAGTACACCTTCACGATGCCCAGCAGGGCCGTAACGGTAAAAGCGTCCTTTGTTCCTCTGCCGGACGATACGCAAAAGCCCTGTGACGGCGGCGCGGACTGCCCCTCCCACGGCTTTACAGACCTTGGCACCGTGGGAACATGGTATCACGAGGCGGTGGACTATGTGCTGCGGAATGGGCTGATGAACGGTTACAGCAGCGGGACCTTCGGCCCCAATGACAACCTCTCCCGCGCCCAATTCGCCCAAATCCTCTTTAACAAAGAGGGCAGGCCGGTTGTCAACTACCTGCTGCAATACGGCGATGTGGCGGAGGGCGCGTGGTACACCGAGGCCATCCGCTGGGCCACCAGCCGGGGTATTGTGGGCGGCTACGGAAACGGGACCTTCGGCCCCAACGACAACATCACCCGTGAGCAGTTGGCCGTCATGCTCTGGCGGTACGCCGGAAGCCCCGCCGCTACGGATAAGGAGCTGCACTTCACCGACGCGGATCAGGCCAGCGGCTTTGCGCTGGAGGCCCTGCGGTGGGCGGTAGAGAACGGCATCATCAACGGCTACGGCGACGGGCTGCTCGGCCCCCAGGGGCAGGCGACACGGGCGCAGGTGGCGCAGATGCTTATGAATTTCTTGAAAAACAGATAAAACCTTATAAGAGCGGGACGGTTCTTGCCGTCCCGCTCTTTGTATAACAGATTGTGCGGAATTTGTCGATAAAATACGTCTCACCGTGAGACACATTTAAGAAATGTTGTCGTTTTTTATAACCTTTTGGGAAGTTTTGGGTGTTCCTGCGGATAATGAGCAAAAAGCAATTTCCAGGGATATTAAGGAGTAGAGGGACAAATTAGGAGTTTTGCTTATGAAAAGATTTGAACGATTTAACGAAATGATATTTGAATCTTACTGCATGAAATCTGTCCTCAACGCCATCAAAAAGGAACGAAATCGGAAGGACGCGCGGGGAGAAGTGGAGCAGTCCCTGTCCACGCTGACAGACGCAATGTTGTACGCCTTGTCAACAGAGGATGATGAGATGATCCAGGCGGAGAAGCCGCACCAAATTTTCTGCATTCATGGAAGAAACATCCCTATTTATGATCCGAAGCTGTCCTGTGCTTTGTCCCACTTGATGCCCGCAGACCGGGAAATCGTGTTGCTTTACTTTTTCAGAGAGCTGACAGACGAAAAAATTGCGTCGCTGGTACATATGAGCCGTCCAACCGTTTCCAGACGGCGAAAAGCCGCTACGCGGCGGCTGCGCGAATTGATGGAGGACACATCATGAAATTAGTCCCTTTCGCCGTTATCCAAGAAGCCAAAAAATTT
>JBCLRG010000121.1:0-1707 GCA_041223955.1 Oscillospiraceae bacterium 38-13
TTTGTGCCGAGAGGCACAAAACGCCGTCTGCAAGACCGCACATACCACATTCATGTGGTATATAAGTGCGCCCTTGCCGGGGGCAGGGGACGGGGCGCACGCCCGTTACCCTTGCGCCCCGCCCCCGTTCTGGCTTCCGTCCGCGCTGGTTCGTCATACACTTTCCATGAAAACGCTCCCGCTGGTTTTGGCAGGAGCAAGGCTGATGTTTTGAAATTGTTTGATGGATGATGGTGGAAAAATGACGGCTGTTGTGGTAAACTAAATACAAGCAACAGGGGGGATTTTATGTGTTCAATAAAGTTTATTAAGTATTTTAGAGCGACTTTCTCACTTTTGCTTTGCGTGTTGCTTTGCGGCTGTCAAAGGGGTATGATTGGCTTCACACCATCAGAACACACGGAGTTTGTTGTAGATGGAGAATACAGGCCATTCAATGTGCCCAGAAAAACAATGGAAAAGTTAATGGAGTTAGTGGTTGCAGAGGATGTAGATAGCATCTGCGAGGCGTTTTCCAATAGCGCAAAAGAAAACGCCAACAATCTTGATTCAGAAATTCAAGGTTTAGTCCATTTTTTGAAAGAAAATGTTGTATCCTGGGATTTCACTGGGGCTTATAGCACAGGAAACAGCCACTACGGTATATATGCGGAAATGCGGTCAGCAACATATAGTGTTCAGACAAATGGTGGAGTTTACACCTGTTGTATTCGTGATGTGCCAAATAATTCAGAAGATCGGAATGTAGTGGGATTTTCAAGCATCTCTATCTATCCCATAGGACTGGATATTGAATATGGGTACAGCGGACAGTTTGGTAGTTTAGTTGTTTACCGAGTTGGTCAGGATACAGAGGATTTCTTGGTTGCTCCCTCGCCTATGGAAAAACTGGTAGAACTGATAGACCAAGGGGATACTGACGGCATCCTCAAAGTTTTTTCCCCAGTAGTAAGGGATACTGCAAATGAATTGCAGGAAAAAACATCGAAACTGATAAGCTTTATGGACGACCAGGTTATATCTTGGGAACCTTATACCTGGATGCAGAGCGAACAATATATCAATGGTGTCAAAGCTAACTTGCGGGAAATGTTCTTCTACCTACATACTGACAGTGGACTATACCGATGTGATATTCGAGATATTCCAGAAGATACAAGTCAAGGAGTGAGTGCAGGAATTTACAGCATTTCAATCTTTCCTGCTTTATTCCCTGACCAGACCCCGGATCTCAATGAAACATATGATGGATATTGTACTTGGGGCCGGGAGAATATGGGCATTTCGATAGCGTATCAACAAGAAAATCAAACTGACCAAAATTAAATAGCCCTCTTCTCCCGGTCTCGCTCCGCAAGCCCGTTACCCCTGCGCCGCGCTCCCGTCTGCGCCGTCCTCCTGCGCTGTATGGGCGGCTTTGGCGGCGGGCTGGGCGTTACCCCTCGCCGCCGTTCCCGCGCCCTGTGCGGGGGCTGTGGCGGCGTTCTGGGCGGTCAATCCGTCCAGTATGCAGCGGCTGTGTTCGGTGGCGATGGTCTGCTCCACAAAGGTCTTGAACTGTTCCTCGGTCAGCGGGATGGTGCCGGGCAGCAGCTTCTCGATAAATCCCATGCGCTTGCAGAGGCGGTTCGTCCTGTCCTTGCGCTCCTGCTCTTTCTGCTCCTGGATAAGCCGCTTTTTCTTGTTTTCAAGCTGCTTGATTTCTTC
>JBCLRG010000122.1:0-1642 GCA_041223955.1 Oscillospiraceae bacterium 38-13
AAGAATAAGGACAAACCGCCAACCCGTTGCAACGCAAGGGTTTTCCGATTTGTCCTTATTATGCCATAAGGGCATACCTGTGCCTCGCTGCTTTTGAAAAACGGCGTTTCCATGAAAGATATCCAGGAGTGGCTCGGCCACAGCAACTTCTCGACCACCGCGAACATCTATGCCCACCTGGATACGGCGGCGAAAAGCTCCTCCGCAGTGAAGCTGAACGGGGTTCTTCCCATCCGGCCCGGCATCCAGGCCAGCCTCTGAAAACCACTCCGTAGCACCGCCGTCAGGAGAGAACTCAGGAGAGAACTGGCCCCAAAACGAGGAAATACCCGGTCCTCTGAAATACAGAAAACCGAGTATTTCCAAGTGGTGCCGGTGGTGGGACTCGAACCCACACGCCATCGCTGGCGGCGGATTTTGAATCCGCTACGTCTACCAATTCCATCACACCGGCGATTTCATTTTTATTATACAACAATAGGCCAAAGAATTCAAGAACAATTTGCTGATTGGGAGTGCCCAAATATGCAGTTAAAGGAAATCAAAAAGAGAAAAGAGGAAAGAAGTATCTGGACGTCTGGAAGGATAGCGGTGCTTATGAAGTCCGAAGCAGTTATAAGCCCGCACGAAAACAGCTAAGACAGCCTGAAGGTTTTACGGCTTTCGCGGAAAACCTCTGCTGCGGTGTGCCAGAGTAGGGATATAATGGCACAAATCAGCATTGACACCCTCCACGGTGTAATGTGTCATATTTGTTATGAATATTGAAATATATGTAAGCGTAAAATAGCGAGGCACCTATTCGTCCCATGATAAAACAAAAAAAGGGGGGGATTATGGCAGAAGAGAAGGCGCACTTGAACTGCGGGAAAAAGTTTATCCAAACTTGTCATTTTACGCGGCAGAAATACTGCAGCAATGAATGCTGGTACCGGTATACCAACGCAAAAAGATATTATCCGGTACCAGTAAATATCTGTCCAGCGTGTGGAGATGTGGTGGACCAGGGTGAGTGCCGGGCGGGACGGTGGCGGAGGTTCTGCAGCGACCAGTGCCGGAAAACGTACCATTGCCAGAAGGTATTAGGGCAGCGGCGAAGCCGGGCACGTCCCCCACAAATATGTTCAAACTTCGGAAAGGAGTTCCAGCCGAAGTGGGGTACAGACAGCCAACGGAAATTCTGCTACGACGCGTGCCGGATAGAGTGGTGGAAGGAGTACCACAAAGCGCATCCTGCGGCAGAACATGCGTCTTGCGGAGCGGCCCTGACGGGAAATCAGAGGGTAAAACCTACCGCAGCCGGTTTTGCTATCTTTTGGCGATGGACCAGACGCACGTGGAGGAAACCTGCGAATGGTGCGGGGAGAAATTTACAGACGCCGGCGGACGAGGGCGGCGGTACTGCAGCTGTGCCACAGCGGCCTGGTTCACCCCGCGGGCGCGGCGGGGAAGCCGGCGTATCCCCTCAGAGGAGCCTGAGAACTGGAAGGAAAAGCTGACGGAAGCCGCGCGGGTCTGTGGAGCCGGGAAACGAGGGAAGCGGGTCCGGCTGGTATGGCTGGAGAAGCTGATGGAGACCTCCGTGGAGGGACTGGCCGGGCGGCTCTTCCTGGGCTGGGATGACCGGCATTCCCCCGGCGAA
>JBCLRG010000123.1:0-1640 GCA_041223955.1 Oscillospiraceae bacterium 38-13
ATAGATGCTGTCCGCTTTGGGGGCCAGCTTGATCCAGGTGAAAGCAACGGTCTTAAAGGTGAAGCCCCACGCCCGGATCACGTCCAGCGCCTCCGGGAGCATGGGGCAAGTGGCCCACAGGAACAGAACACAGTCTTTTCCGGCCAGCCCCGCTACGGGCAGGGCCTTGATGTCCTCCAACGTCATAGTGGGGTAGTGCCGCTCGGCCACGCCCTGCCCTTTCCAGTTTTGATAACGCCAGGGCGGGTCGGCATAAATCACACTGTATTTTCCTATAAGCCGAACATCTCCTTTACGATCCGGCTGGCCCCCCGGACAAGGCCGGTCAGGATAAGCATATTGAAGATTAACTGTCCGATGTACTGCCACGCCATTGTGACGGCGGGCAAGCTGCTGTCCACGGCGGGGGCACTGCTGGACAGGAACGCCGAGTAAATGAGACAGGCCAACACAATTACTGCGCCCTCCATGCACACGCCGATGTAGCTCTTAATGAACGCCCTGCCGCTGGATGACGTGGTTTGACCGGCAAAGGAGGCTAACGGCAAGGGAGCCAGGGCGGTAAACATATACAGCCGGAAAAAGCGCCCGTAGACGGTGAGCAGCAGAATAAAGGACATGACGGTTATAAAGAGGGTGCCCAACAGGGACACCAGCCACAGGGGGATGCTCTCCAACAGGCCCACCCCCTCTATCGCGGTCACGATCTCGCCGGGCAGCGATGCCGCCGTGGTAATGGAGCCGCCCAGCCCGCTCATCACGGTTTGGGTGATGCCGCCGCAGATATTGAAAATTGCGGTCATAATCTCCATACACCGGCCCACGGCGGTTTTGGCGAGGATAAAGCGGATTAGGTGGCGCAGTACATATTCCGGCCTCTGGAAGTCCCGGAAGCTGGCGGCACTCTGAAAGATAGCCATAGCGAAAAACAGCACCAAAAGGCCGTAGCCGATCCCCACAAGGGCATTGTGGACGTTGAGGATCAAGTTCCAAATGGTGCCGCCCTTGAACGTCTCCGGGGATTGAGTCAGCAGCGCCCATATCTCCCCCAGCTTCCCGTTCCAGTCTGCCAGGGCATTTTCCAGATTGCTGACGATCCAGTTGTCACTCAAAAAATCACCTCTTTCATTGGGGGAAATGCGTCTCACGGTGAGACGCATTTCCCCGACGTAGGGTTGACGGGGCCGCTTATACCGCGCCAATGGCGGTCAAAATCTCCTTAGCAAAGGCGATCATAAGCCCGCCGAACAGACACAGGAAGCCCTGGGTGCGCTGGCTGGCGTCGTGGGACTGGATGGACATACCCACCTGCACGATGCCCCAGCCCAGGATAATGACGCCCAGGGCCTTGATAATGGAGAAGATAAAGTCGGACAGGTTGTTGACAATATCCAGCGGGTCGCCGCCTGCGGCGGAAGCCGGGACGGTGAACAGGCACAGGGACAGCACCAGCGCCGTCCAGACGGCCATGTACCGGCGGGCCTTGCTCCGGGTGGTGAGAGTCGTGTTGGAAATGTGCTTTTTCATAGTAGAATTTCCTCCTTTTTTCATTCGATGATTTCCACATCGTCCAGCGACGTAAAGGAAAAGTCCAGGTCGCCCACGTCGTACAGGCAAACTGGACTGTGTATATAAGCGGC
>JBCLRG010000124.1:0-1628 GCA_041223955.1 Oscillospiraceae bacterium 38-13
GGCAAGACAGCTAAGTCGATCCTGATTTCCTGCGGCGCACGTATGGCCCCCTTTGATATTAAAGAGGTCCGTCAGCTTATGGAGGGGGACGACCTGGAGCTGGACAAGATTGGGGACCGGAAAACGGCGCTGTTCTGTATCGTCTCCGATACGGATATGACCTTCAATTTCATCTCAGCCATGGTCTACACGCAGATGTTCAACGTCCTGTGCGACAAGGCTTTAGAGAACGGCGGCGCATTGAAAACCCACGTCACCTGCCTTCTGGACGAGTTCGCCAACCAGAAGATTCCCAACTTCCAGCACCTCATCAGCGTGATTCGCTCCCGCGAGATTTCCGCGCACATTGTTGTGCAGACGCAGAGCCAGCTCAAAGCGGTCTACAAGGACCATGCGGAGACAATTATCGGCAACTGTTCCTGCGTTTTGTTCCTCGGAGGCAAGGAAAGAAGCACCTTAAAGGAGATTTCTGAAACTTTAGGGAAAGCCACAATAGACAGCTATAACACGTCCGATACCAGAGGAAGCCAGCGGAGTATGGGCGTCAACTACCAGAAATTAGGCAGGGCGCTCATGGACGTGGACGAACTCGCGGTGATGGACGGCGGCAAGTGCATCTTGCAGGTGCAGGGCGTAAGGCCGTTCTTTTCCGACAAGTTTGACATTACCAAGCACCCGCAGTACAAGTATCTGCTGGATTCCAGCAAGAAGAATTACTTTGATATTGCGAAGTTCCTGGCCCGCAGGCTGACAGTGAAGCCGGATGATGTTTTCGAGTGCTACGAAATGGAAGCTCCGTCCTCCGGGGATTCCCCCTCCTGACGGGGCGGCTCCACTCTCTCCAATGCTGCCGCCTTTAGCTGGCTAACCCGCTTTGTATCAACGAAGTGCGTGGCATACCAGCGTTCAATTTCTGGATCGCCGCTCTTGCTGAACCGAAGGGGGATCACCGGCTTATGGCCCTGACCGCCCTTTTTCTTTACGCCCCACCGTTTGTAGTAGCAGAAAGACGGCTTTAACCCCGCCTTTTTCGCATACACCCGCATCTGGTGCATGACGGTGGACAGTTTGCTTAAATTGGCCGTACAGACGCGCTCCAAGTAGGAGACGCGCCCATACCGCCAGTTTTCATAGTCCTTTTTGGACAAATAGCCTATTTCCATCAGCACATCCACCGGAGCCGCAAAGCCCCGGTCCCGGCATTGCCGGTACAGGGCTGAGTTTACCTTGCCAGTCAAATCTCTATTGTTCATGGAGAACCCCATTTATCTGTGTTATCTGCATTATACGGCAGAAACCGGCATTTGTAAAGGCTGGCACAATCTTTGACCGTCTGGCCGGACAAGTCGCTTTTGATAGCTGTCACTCAAAAGCCACGTTCCCGGCCCGGTAGCACCGCCGACTGACACGTTCAGTTGGCGGTGTTTCATATTTCCGGGGAGGATTCCCCGCTGAAACAAACCAAATTCAAACTAATTTTTACGACATTATGGAGGTAATTTTATGGAATTTTTCACTTCTGCTATCGACACTTTGAAGGTTCTGGTGATCGCCCTCGGCGCTGGCCTGGGCGTGTGGGGCGTCATTAACCTGCTGGAAGGTTACGGCAACGACAACCCCGGCGCGAA
>JBCLRG010000125.1:0-1623 GCA_041223955.1 Oscillospiraceae bacterium 38-13
GCGATTGCGTTTCCTCATGGCATCCTCCTTTCGGTGGGCAGTAAAAAATACGTCTCACCGTGAGACGCATTTTTGAAGCATTATTTGGGGATAGAACGTGTGCCTCAGAGGTATTTGTTGTTTAGGAGTGCAGAGTATGATAAAAAATAACATCCGAAAATTACGCCGCTCCCAGGATTTATCTCAGCAGAAGTTAGCGGAGATTCTTGGTGTCAAACAGGGCCTTATTAGCAAATGGGAGCTTGGAAAAGAAGCCCCTGCGGAAGAAAACGTCAATGATATGGCGGACTATTTTGGCGTATCTCCGGCATATGTTCTCGGCAAATCACAAACAATGTACGATAAAAACATCTTAAATTTTGATGCATCTTCTGTACCGGAAGAATACACAGCCAAGAATTATGATGAATGTGACTTGCTTCAAATCTTCCGGCTTCTCCCGGAAAATGGGAAAACATACCTTTTAACAACTCCGCGGATGCTTGAAAAGTTTTACTCATAAAGGCGGGCGCATCAATGCGTCTCACGGTGAGACGCATTTCACAGCCGCTTATTTCTGCTTCGGGCGGGTGGGGGCATGACGCGCCCTGTCGGGCAGCTTGGTCTGTGCGGCCTGCCCGTCCTTGAGCCGTTCCAGCCGTACCCGGACAGATTGCCGGGGTTTTGCCGGAGTTTCCGGCGCAGCCTGCCTGGGGGACGCGCTCTGGACGATCTGTACTTGCTGGGGCGCTTGTTTCAGCTCCCCACTGTTTACCATCTGCCGCAGGGCGGCGATCCTCTCGTCCAGCTTCGCTTGATACTGCGCCTGCCGCCCCTCGCCCATGCCGGGGATCAGGGCCTCCGCTGACCGCTTCAGTTCGGTGATGCTGCAATGATTACGGAAAAAGGGCAGCAGATTGCTGTTCAGATCGTCCATGCTCTTTTGTATGAACGGCAAAAAGGATGCTTGAAAATCATCCCGGTACTTCGCGTCCACCTTGGAAAAATCCAGCTCCCCCATGATACGCTCCGGGTCGGCGCGGTAGCTGGCCAGCCGCTGTTCCATCTGCTCCAGCAGCCCGCCCCGGCCCGATCCGATCTCCAGCGGGAGCCAGTAGCGGTCGCTGGTATCGCCCCGCATATAGTCAATTTTGACTTTGACCGCATGGGGAGTGGCCTTTGCCTCGTGGCGGCTGGCATCCATCTGGCGTACATACTCGTTGGCTTCCGATAGGGTCATCTGCTTGCCCACGGGGAAATTCCGATCCCGACTTTCCATAACAGTAACAACAGGCTCGGCGGCAGGGTGGAGATTGGCAGTCGGGGCCTCCGGCCCCTCAATAAAGGGCGGTTTCATCAATTCGTCCGCCGCACTGGAAACGCTCTGCGCGAACGCTTTCCACTTATCGGCCACGGCCCGCACGGTGCAAAGTCCGCGCTTGAAAAATCCGGTCACGATGTTGGCGCTCTCAGAAAGCAGGTCTTTCACGTCCTTCTTGAGATTGCCGGTGATTTCGCCCATTCGGTTGTTGGGTTCCATGTTCGCCTCCTTTGAGTGTTGCCGGATAATGCGTCTCACCGTGAGACGCATTTCCGTGTAAAGTGCGCTGAATAAATACGTCTCACGGTGAGACGTATTTTCGT
>JBCLRG010000126.1:0-1555 GCA_041223955.1 Oscillospiraceae bacterium 38-13
GCAGGCGGCAGAGAATAACACCGCCATTTCCTCCGATGATCCGGAGGCCATCGCCAAGCTGACGGAAAAGCTGGAGGAACTGAAACAGACCCAGGAATTTATGAAAGCGGTCAATGCCTATTACAAGAAGAACGGCACCTGCCAAGGCTTTCCCGGCCTGTCCGATGAAGAAGCGGCCAAGCTGGAGGGCGGTATGGAGTACCACCCCTGGGATAAAAAGCCGTTCGCCTCTTTTGCGTTAAGCAACAATAATCAGAATATCCGCACCACGGAAAAGCGCATCCAGAAACTTACTCAGGCAAAGGAACTGGGCTACACCGGCTGGACGTTTGAGGGCGGCAGAGTGGAGGCCAACCAAGACAAAAACCGGCTGCAAATCTTTTTCGATGAAATTCCCAGCGAGGATGTACGGCAGGAACTGAAAAGCCGGGGCTTTCGCTGGGCGCGGAGCGAGGGCGCGTGGCAGCGGCAGTTGAGCGATAATGCCATCTACGCCGCCAGCCGGATCAAGGCCATCCAGCCCACAGACGGAACCAATCCTATAAAAATCCAGCCGAAGCGGAAGAACCAGTCCGGCCCGACACGATAGGAGGCGCATCAATGAATGTTTTAGTTGTGGAACCCGGTTTTCTTCCCTATGAGAAAGAAATCAATGGCCTTGCCGAAATGCAAAAAACTGTCGGTGGACTTATTCAGGCAATTTACCCATTCCAGGAGGAAGTTGCCCTTGTATGTAATGAGAACGGCATATTTGAGGGCTTAGAGTTTAACCGCTCCATCCCGGAACGCAGTTACGGCGGCGTGTTTGGCACTTTTTTTGTGTGCGGCCTGGGCGAAGAAAATTTTATCTCCCTCACCCCGGAGCAGGTAAAGACCTATAAGGAGCGTTTCAAAAAAGCGGAGGTATTGATTGCTATGAACGGGGATAAGCCGTTCACGATCAAGGTGGACGCAGACCCCAAATATCTGCCGGAACGACCTAAGCAGCCGCACAAGCCTCCCATAAGGTAACGTGCCATGCCCTATGAGACTGACGAGCGCGTGGCCGAGTTGACGGAGCGGCTGGAAAACGGCGTCAGGGAGCTGTACGCCAGCGACAGCTATGCTCAATACATCACCGCTATGGCAAAATTTCATCATTACAGTTTTGGAAATGCCCTGCTGATCCTCTTTCAGTGCCCCCACGCCACCAATGTTGCCGGGTATAACACCTGGACACAGTTGGGCCGTCAGGTGAAGAAAGGGGAAAAGGGCATCCAGATTTTAGCGCCTTGTAACTTCCGGGCCACGCTGGAACGGGAGAAGATCGACCCATTGTCCGGGCAGACGATTTACGGGCCGGACGGAAAACCGCTTACGGAAAAAGTGAAAATTGCCCCGAACCGCTTTAAGATCGCCCACGTCTTTGACCTGAGCCAGACCGAGGGCCGGGAGCTGCCACAAATCGGCGTTTCCGAATTGAGCGGCGATGTGGCGGGCTATACCGGCATCTATGACCGGCTGACCGCCCTATCCCCTCTGCCGGTTATGCAGGAGGCTTTTGAGCGGAGCGCAA
>JBCLRG010000127.1:0-1466 GCA_041223955.1 Oscillospiraceae bacterium 38-13
CCTCCAACCGCACCAATGCCAGCAATGGCAGCACTGTCACCCTGACCGTCACCCCGGACAGCGGCTATGTGCTGGACACCCTGACCGTCACCGACAGCCGGGGGAATGAAATCAAGCTGACGGCCCAAAGCGGCGGCAAATACACCTTCACTATGCCCAGCAGGGCCGTAACGGTAAAGGCATCCTTTGTTCCTCTGCCGGACGATACGCAAAAGCCCTGCGACGGCGGCGCGGAC
The DNA here is from genome assembly GCA_041223955.1 of Oscillospiraceae bacterium 38-13. GTDB lineage: Bacteria > Bacillota > Clostridia > Oscillospirales > Oscillospiraceae > Oscillibacter. The sequence continues at coordinate 237 of JBCLRG010000127.1, forward strand.
TGCCCCTCCCACGGCTTTACAGACCTTGGCACCGTGGGGACTTGGTATCACGAGGCGGTGGACTATGTGCTGCGGAATGGGCTGATGAACGGCTACAGTAACGGGACCTTCGGCCCCAATGACAACCTCTCCCGCGCCCAATTTGCCCAAATCCTCTTTAACAAAGAGGGCAGGCCGGTTGTCAATTACCTGCTGCAATACAGCGATGTGGCGGAGGGCGTGTGGTACACCGAGGCCATCCGCTGGGCCACCAGCCGGGGGATTATTGGCGGCTACGGAAACGGGAATTTTGGCCCCAATGACAACATCACCCGTGAGCAGTTGGCCGTCATGCTCTGGCGGTACGCCGGAAGCCCCGCCGCTACGGATAAGGAACTGCACTTTACCGATGCGGACAAGGCCAGCGGCTACGCGCTGGAGGCCCTGCGGTGGGCTGTGGAGAACGGCATCATCAACGGCTACGGCGATGGGCGGTTAGGCCCCCAGGGGCAGGCGACACGGGCGCAGGTGGCGCAGATGCTTATGAATTTCTTGAAAAACAGATAAAACCTTATAAGAGCGGGACGGTTCTTGCCGTCCCGCTCTTTGTATAACAGATTGTGCGGAATTTGTCGATAAAATACGTCTCACCGTGAGACGCATTTAAGAAAGGTTGTCGTTTTTTATAACCTTTTAGGAAGTTTTGGAGGTTCTTGCGGATAATGAGCAAAAAGCAATTTCCAGGGATATTAAGGAGTAGAGGGACAAGTTAGGGGTTTTGCTTATGAAAAGATTTGAACGATTTAACGAGATGATATTTGAATCCTACTGTATGAAATCTGTCCTCAACGCCATCAAAAAGGAACGAAATCGGAAAGACGTGCGGGGAGAAGTGGAGCAGTCCCTGTCTACACTGACAGATGCGATATTGTACGCCCTGTCAACAGAGAATGATGAGATGATCCAGACGGAGAAGCCGCACCAAATTTTCTGCATTCATGGAGGAAACATCCCTATTTATGATGCAAAGCTGTCCTGCGCTTTGTCCCACTTGATGCCCGCAGATCGGGATATCGTATTGCTTTACTTTTTTAGAGAGCTGACAGACGAAAAAATTGCGCCGCTGGTACATATGAGCCGCCCAACCGTCTCCAGACGGCGAAAGGCCGCTACACGGCGGCTGCGCGAATTGATGGAGGACACATCATGAAATTAGTCCCTTTCGCCGTTATCCAAGAAGCCAAAAAATTT
>JBCLRG010000128.1:0-1386 GCA_041223955.1 Oscillospiraceae bacterium 38-13
ATGGAGGAGAGCGACATGATCATCGCTACCGGCGGCGCGGGCATGGTGAAGGCCGCCTATTCCTCCGGCACTCCCTGCTATGGCGTGGGCCAGGGCAATGTCCAGGTTCTGGTGGACGAGGGCTTTACGGACTTTGACACAATTGCCGCCAACGTCCTGGCCAGCCGGACCAATGACGCTGGGACCAACTGCACCGGCGAACAGACGATCTATGTTCCCAAGGATCAGAAGGAGAACCTGATTAAGGCGTTCGAGGCGAAAGGCTGCTTCTGCGTCCGCGACTCTGCCAGTGTGGACAAGCTCCGGAATGGGATTTTCCCTGGCGGCGGTCCCATCAATCGCGACGTTCCCGGTAAACAGCCCAAAGACGCTTTGGCCGCTATCGGTGTGGAGATTCCCGAATGCCCCATCGCCCTGGTTGATCTGGAGTCCTTCGGTCCCAGCGAACAGCTGGCCCGCGAGATTCTCTTCCCCCTGGTCCGCATCAACAGCTACGAAGACTTTGAGGACGCTCTGACCCAGGCCAAGGCCAACCTTCTTTTCGAGGGTGCCGGACACAGCTCCAGCATCTACTCCCATAACGATGAACGTATCCTGCACGCCGGTATGGTACTCCCCGTCTGCCGTCTCTCCGTGAAGATGCCCAACGTCATGGTTACCGGAGCTACTAACTCCAATGGTATGCCTCCCACGATCACCATTGGCTGCGGTACCTGGGGAGGAAACAGCGGAAGCGACAACCTGAACTACACGCATTTGCTGAACAAGACCCGTATTATTCGGCGCATTGAGAACGCGGTGGATAAGGCCATTGACGATATTTTCAAGGATTGACTCCAAATCGCTCTATTTTCATCACCGTAGCGCGGCATGGATCTGTCAATGTGGCATGAAAAACACGCAGTAAACCAGGATGCTTTTATTCTGAAGGGAGGTAAAGGGATGAACGTAAAATACGATTTTTCGGGTAAAACGGCTGTAGTCACCGGCGCGGCCAGCGGAATTGGAGAGGGCATAGCCCTGGCCTTTGCGGAATCCGGCGCATCGGTTGCGATTCTGGACATTAACATGGAAAAGGGTCAGGAGACCGCCGCCGCATGTGAAAAGCTCGGTGTGAAAGCAAAGGCGTTCCTGGCGGATATCACCAGCGAGGAATCCCTGCAATCGGCGCGGGAAGGGGTGCTGGAAACTTTCGGCACGGTAGACTTCCTGATCAGCCACGCAGGTGTGGCCAAGGTCCCCGGCTTAAAGACGAACCCGTTCACACCGCCTATCAAAAATCTTCCTCTGGAACATTGGGAGATTCTGATGAACTATAACCTCTTCGGCGCTGTCCGGGTAACTAACGCCTTCCTTGATATTCTGGAGGACAAAAAGGATGGAAAG
>JBCLRG010000129.1:0-1352 GCA_041223955.1 Oscillospiraceae bacterium 38-13
GCATCTATTCTACTATCCATAATTAGCTCCCTTCCGTTAAACGGGAGCCAACCTACAATTATATTATACCTCGGGCGGCCCCATATCACAAGGATGTCGATGGGTTACGCGCGCTGTCCGGCGTACTTGCTGAACACGTCAAACAGCTTTTGTTCTACCTCGCGTTTGCGCTGTTCCCGTACCTTCGGGGGAGAATGGGAGTAAGATTTTTGATGGTGATTGTCCGCTCTCCCATAACAGCAGTTTTAATTTCACCACGATATTTTGTCTGTGCGTACATGAACTCCCTCTCATTTCATAAAATTTTTGATAGAGTAAAAGGGCGGCACTATAAAAAGCGCCGCCCTTCATCTTGGGATAATTTGAACTGCCCCCCCGTCAAGTAGACAGTGAAATAAGGTGCAAAATTTTTCAGGCTGCTCTCTATATTGGGAGAAGATCTCCATCGGTGTATGGACGCCCAAACGTCGCTGGAGGCGGCTGAAATTGTAGTAGGCAATATACTTTCCGGATCATCCGGCTCAGCAGCTCCCGGCTGGTGAATTTCCTGCCATAATAGCGCTCCTGCTTGAGGATGCCCTAGAAGCCCTCCATAGGACCGTTGTCAATACACTTGCCCACCCGGGACATGCCCTGTGTCATCCCGGCTGCGGCCAGCTTGTCGTGAAACACCCTGGTCGTATATGGAAAGCCCCTGTCGCTGTGGAAGAGCGGGTGTGCGTCAGGATTGGCGGCCAGGGCCTGATCCAGCGCCTCATGGGCTAGAGCGCTGTCGTTGGCGTCCCGGAGGACAAAGGAGACAATCCGCCGGTCACAGCAGGACTGGCGGTTCAACACATTTTCCGCCAGGCACTGTGGGTCTGAGGCCCGCCGGGTACAACTATGCCGGGTGTATTTGATGGTGGAGCGGACACCCAGACTGCGGCAGATGCGCAGGGCCCGTTTGTCGTTTATTGGCGCGCCGTAATAACGCACCAGATCGTCCCGGATACGCCGGTAGCCCTTATCTGGGTCCTTAGCGTGGATCTTTTTCACCAGTCCGGCCAGCCGCCTGTTTTCCACCGTGCGGACGCCGGCTCTGCCGGAACGCCACTGGTAATATCCGGCACGGGAGATATGCAGCGCACGGCACACTTCAGTCACAGAATACCTCTGTTCCTCCGCAGCATGGCGCACCGCCTCATACTGACGCTCCTGACGAAACTGTCTCAGTAATCCCCCCTCTCCAGCTCTTTCACTTTTTTTAACAGGTCCAGCTCCAACTTCAATCGATAGTTTTCCCGTTCCAGACAGGCGTTCTTGATCCGTAGCGCCTCTTCCGGTGTCTGGGACGTCTGGGATGCAAGACGCTT
>JBCLRG010000130.1:0-1268 GCA_041223955.1 Oscillospiraceae bacterium 38-13
GTATGCCCTTATGGCATAATAAGGACAAATCGGAAAACCCTTGCGTTGCAACGGGTTGGCGGTTTGTCCTTATTCTTTTTCCACTAAAAACGGTCCTCAAAAGGGGTCTACGGGAGGGGGTGAAAAACCAGGGCTGCACTTAAAGGACAAATTTTTTCGGACCGAGAAGGAGTGTGAAAATGGGTTCCTAGGGTATTACAGAGCGAGAAAGCGACTACGGTTTAGACCTGCTGGGGACTATCGTAGCTACGCAACTGAAAGCGATGGACTTTGCCACCTTCAATGTGGCGGACGCTCTCGAAGTAATCAAGGCGGACGTTATGGAGGAAATCAGAAAGGCCAATCGCGGCTGTTCTGCGGAGAAGCTGGTTTTCTATTTCAGCGAGAACTTTCCGCAGAACTTCACCCATGGGGCGCTTTTGGTCGCGGAGTGTCTGGCCGACTACTACCGCACCGGGGAGCTGATTGTCACCGAGTACGTTGGTAAGAACTACGACCCGGTAGACCATCATATCAAAGAGTTTATTGTCACCCCGGCTGACCTCAAAATTCTTCTGGACGAACTGCAAAGCGTCCAGGACCCGGAGCATGAGTTATATCAATGCTGGATCGGTGATGATACCTGCCAACGGTGGCTGGCGCATATCCAGTCCGTCCAGCAGACCTTAAAAGAACACTTATAGGAAGGAGGCCCAGCATGGCAGATTTACAGGCGGCGCTTTCGGAGGCTGTCAAGCTGAACCGGAGCATTTCGCAGTTTCTCAAATTCTCTACCTACACGGACTATGACGATCTGAGCGGCCTTGACATTGATTTTACCGATGGTGAGCAGCTTCTTCTTTGGGAGGAACTGCGGCGCATCACGGACAAGCTGGCGGACGTGGAGGAATACATTTCCTACCTTACCCGGCCCATCACGGAGGTCAGCCGTCTGCGGAAAGGGACCGCCGGGAAGTACCGCACGGCGAAGGGCCGCTACTACGATTGTTGCAGCAGCATCGAGGCCCTGGTAACGGACGAATACCACGATGTCCCCTACTGGACCCGGACTACCGTGGAACACAACGGAAAGGACTACTACCTCGTTGGCTACAAGGGCCTTCCCATGGAGGGGCTGCGCGTCCGTGTGAGATCGGCAGCATAATCCATCAGACAAGCCCACCCGCAACTGACTAACAATCAGCTGCGGGTGGGCTTTTTTGCGTTTACGAACAAAACAAGCGGCAGGAGCATGAGCGCCCCGGTGACTATTATGGTCGCCGGGGCGC
>JBCLRG010000131.1:0-1222 GCA_041223955.1 Oscillospiraceae bacterium 38-13
GACCTGGGCCGCTTTGTGTTGGACCCGGAGCTGAAGAACGGCGCCAGCATCTTCACCCGGTCCGCCACGGGCCGGGGCTACAACCTCACCAGTGTCTACGATATCGCCCAGACCCAGGGCCGGGAGCTGCGAACGCCTCAGCTGAAGGACGATACGGAGGCCATGGAAGCGGCCCTGGCCGCCCTGCTGAACTTCTCACCCGTCCAGGTGGTGGCCGCTGAAAACCTGCCCTCCGGGGCCTATTATGACCCCCGGCAGATGACGCTGGCTATTGACACTGCCTGCCCGGACAGCCAGGCGTTCGCGGCCATCGCCACCGAGATTGCCCAGGCCCGGTTCCATGACCGGGGCCGCAATCCCGCCTACAGCCGGGAGGGCTGTGAACTGAGCGCCCAGAGCGTTTCGTACATCCTTTGCCGCCGCTTCGGCATCCAGCGGGAACTGCCGGACCTGACGGGAATGGCGAAACGCTGCCAGGGCTGGGAGATTGAGGACCGGATAGCCTTCCTGAAAGAGATTCAAGGCATGAGCCGTCAGATTGGCGGTTCCATTGAGAAAACCATCGCTCCGCCCCAGCGGAAGGCTCCGGCTCGGAGCGGGGACGAGAGATAGTCCCACTATTTTGAGATAGGAGAACAACATGAAAAGAACGATTCCTTTGCTCCTGGCTGCATTCCTGCTTTCCACGCTTCTGTCCGTTCCCGTCCAGGCTGCCGAGGCGGCTGACGCCACCAAGCCGGTCAGAGACAGCGCCTACTATCCCATTTCCGTGGAGGAGTACACGGCTGGCGACTTCGATGAGCTGCGCATCCAGAAGGTGTACCAGCTGTCCCTGGACGATGACCCCGGCCTCATCCCCACGGAGGATTTTGAGCGGAACGGGCGGCTGTATTACCTGCTGGATATGACCCGGAAGGATGAGGTGGGCGTGGACACCAAGCCCCATGTCCAGACGGTCACACGCCCCAGCGATACTAATAACATGGAGAAAATTCTCCAGACCCTGGATGCCGAGATCGAAGCCACCACCGAGGACGGCTACACGGGAACCCTGCACCTGGACCACACCACGGTCAAGGTCACAACCGACGGCTACGCCACCAAGACCGGAACCGTGTCCGCTACCCGGACCTATCCGAATTTGTCGGATGCGGACCTCTCCCTGGTGCCCAAGACCATCTCCGATGGCGGGCGGAGCCTGACCCTGGCGGATGTGCAGTGG
>JBCLRG010000132.1:0-1207 GCA_041223955.1 Oscillospiraceae bacterium 38-13
ACATTTAGTATAATATAAGTGTCACAAGGACAAGAAATGGTGACTGCCGGATTGGAGGCTATGATGAACAGGCAGTACAATAACCAGGGCGAAAAATGGACAGCCCTTTATGTCCGGCTCTCCCGCGACGACGAGAACGAGGGGGACAGCAACAGCATCCAGCACCAAATCGAAATCCTCACCAAATACTGCAAAGACCATGATATTTCCCGTTATCAGATTTATAAAGATGACGGATTTTCGGGTACAAATTTCAAGCGCCCTGGATTTTTGGATATGATAGGGGATATTGAGGCTGGGCTGGTCAATATGGTGATTGTCAAGGATATGTCCCGGTTTGGCCGGAACTATCTGGAGGTGGGGCTATATACGGAAATCCGCTTCCCTGAGATGGGCGTCCGCTTTATCGCCGTCAATGACGGAGTGGACAGCGACGATCAGATGGGTAACGACTTTACCCCGTTCCGAAACCTTGTGTAGGGGAAAAAGATGCAGGCAAAATACGAGCACTTTTAGAAGTAAATATGCTCCAGAACTAGAATGAAATTATATACTTTCTAAACTTCCAAAGATGATTGGAATAAAATTCCTCTGTTGCTCGAAAATAACGCTTCCGGAGATGCAAATGGCAATTTTTCAATACGGAGTAAACTCGCAGCTGACCACGGACAACCTGTATAACAGGCTGTCCGTGGTCTTGCTTTTTCCTTAATCCACAGCCAAAGGGAATGCGGTCAGCGTTGTCTCTACCGTAAAATCTTCGTTTACTTTCCGTAAAAAATCCGATATAATAAGAAAAAGCACTGCGAGGAGGACAGAGTATGGAGCAGGAATATATTCTTCGGCTCTATGATACGGACTTGCTGACGTTCTCCCTGTCCGAGCATGGCATTGAAGGTCTGAAAGCCGATATCCATGAAGTCAATCAGACAGAACACAGCCGGTTTCCGTTAGACATGGAACTGAATAATGCGGGATTACTAAAGTGGCTGCAACGGCGGGTGATTCCGAAGAACCGCGCCTATGTTGCCGAGATTCTTAAAACCTTCGGTCTGAGTGTCAATGATACCAGGGGGATCATCAACGTATGCAAGGGCCTGTCCTTGAACGACAGCTTTTGGGTTGTACCGAAGGGCTTTACAGGAACGTTCGCACAGTATAATCTGTATGAAAACCGCTTCTCGGAAATCCTGTCCCTGGTGGCTTA
>JBCLRG010000133.1:0-1198 GCA_041223955.1 Oscillospiraceae bacterium 38-13
CTGGATGTACAGAACCCCGTCCAGTGTTTCAATGCGCACCTCTGGCTGGGTGGTGTAGGTACCCAGAGGGACGGAATTGATGGCGGGTATGAGTATGCTGCACTCCATGCTGATGGACGACGAAAAAAGCGAGTATTGGTACGAGAAGCTAAAAGCCTTTGCCACCAATGCCAAGGGCGGCGTCCGGCGGGAGGCTCTGAGCCGTCTGGCCTACCTGGACATTGGCCTGCCCCACCGGGGGAGCCGGGACGTACTGGAAATTATAAAAAACATCCCCGCCCTGCTGTTCGACAAGGGCAACCGCCTCCCGGAGTTTTCCGTCACCAGCAACCTCCCCAGCACCATGAACGGCGGCAAGGATTTTTGCCATTGGAGTCCCGACGATACCAAGCTGGCAAAGACTGTGGGGCCGCTGGTGGAGCGTGTGCTGGGCAGCTATGGAAAGGGACTTGTCAAGGCCGCGCTGGGCGAGAGCTACTACGAAAAAGGCGAGGACAATTACGAGGTAATGTCCCTGCTGACCCGCGCCCAGGTGGAGGCAGGGCAGGGCGGGACGATGGAGATCGCCTTTGCCGCCGTAGGCGTCCGGGTACGGCTGGCCCTGCTGCAAGGGGACAGTCCGGCGGCGCGGGAGCTGCTGGCGTCCTTTGAACAGTCTGTGCGGGAAAACAGGGCCGTCCAGCTATTGCCCAACATCCAGGCGCTCCGCTGCCGGTTGGCCTTGTATGAGGGTGATATGGATATAGTGGAACGCTGGATGAAAACCGCCCCGGACGAGGATCGGGAGTTTTGCGTGTTGGAGCGTTACCGCTACCTGACCAAAGTACGTTGTTATCTGGCGAACGGAGAGTACACAAAAGCCCAGGCCCTTTTGGAAAAGCTGCGCTACTATGCCGAGCAGACGGGCAGGCCCTATGTCCGCATGGAAACCGGGCTGTTGTCCGCCATCACCAAGGAGCGGGTTGGCGGGCCATGGCAGGAGGAACTGGCCACCGTTCTGAAAGAAGCGGAGCGTTACCGCTTTCTGCGCCTGATTACCGAGGAGGGAGCGGCGGTATGGCCCCTGTTCCAACGGGAGAAAAAGGCGTTGCAGGAAGCTGGGACGTTGAATAAGGACTGGCTGGTGGAGTTGATTTTCCAGTTATGTGTTGAGGGCAACGGCCCCGGCAAGATTGCCCGGATGCTGAAGGAGCGGGAA
>JBCLRG010000134.1:0-1173 GCA_041223955.1 Oscillospiraceae bacterium 38-13
TTCGCGGCCTTGGCGGCGCGAATCGCCTCGGTCAGCAGCGGGGTGACCTTGAACAGGTCGCCGCAGATGCCGTAGTCCGCAATCTCGAAGATCGGAGCTGTGTCGTTCTTGTTGACGGCGATGATGCACTCGGAATCCTGCATGCCTGCCTTGTGCTGAATCGCGCCGGAAATACCCAGAGCGACGTACACCTTCGGGTGCACGGTCTTGCCGGTCTGGCCGACCTGATGGTCGGCGGACAGCCAGCCGCTGTCGATGGTGGCGCGGCTTCCGCCGACAACGCCGCCCAGCTCCGCCGCCAGCTCCTCGGCCAGCTTGATGCCGCCCTCGACATCCTTGCTGATGCCGCGGCCCACGGACACGATGAAGTCCGCGCCGATCAGGTCCACCAGCTTCTTGGCGGCCTTCACCACCTCGGTGACTTCCGTCTTCACGTCCGCATCGGTCAGGGTGAAGGCGGGCTTTTCGATGACGCACGCGTCCGCCTTGGCCTGGTCGAAAGCGTTCTTCTTCATGACGCCGGGACGCACCGTCGCCATGCAGGGACGGAAGCGGGGGCAGATGATGGTAGCCATCAGGTGGCCGCCGAAGGCCGGACGGGTCATCTTCAGGTTCCGGTCCTCCATGTCCCACTTCTGGCCGTCCACGTCGAGAGTGGAGGCCTCCCGCAGGAACTGGATGTAGTTGGCGACGTCGATGTCCAGGTGGGTGCAGTCCGCGCACAGGCCGGTATGGAGACGGGCCGCGCAGCGGGGAGCCAGGTCCCGGCCGATGTTGGTGGCGCCGATGAGGAAGGCCTCGGGCTTCAGCTCCTCGATGACGTCGCAGATCACCTTGGCGTAGGCGTCGGTGTTATAGACGGACAGCATGGGGCTCTCGCACACGTAGACCTTGTCCGCGCCGTAGCCGCCCAGCTCCTTGGCGGCGGCCTCGATGCCCTCGCCGCCCAGCAGCAGGCCGCAGAGGTTCACGCCCAGCTCGTTCGCCAGGTCCCGGCCCTTGGAGATCAGCTCGAAATCGGTGGGCATCAGCTTGCCCTCGCGCTGCTCGCAGAAGACCCAGACGTCCTTGAAAGCGGCGATATCCGCACTGTTGAAAGTAGACATATTCGTTTTATCCCCCTTCTCAGATGATATGCTTGGCGGCCAGAATGCCCGCCAGCTTCTCGCAGGT
>JBCLRG010000135.1:0-1140 GCA_041223955.1 Oscillospiraceae bacterium 38-13
TGGTGGAGTTGATTTTCCAGTTATGTGTTGAGGGCAACGGCCCCGGCAAGATTGCCCGGATGCTGAAGGAGCGGGAAATCCCGACGCCTGGGACAATCACGTTTCAGCGCACGGGCCAGACAAGCCGCTACTTTCCGGACGACCCCTGCCGCTGGAACCCCGCCACCGTCCTGAGTATTTTGGGACAGGACGCCTATTTAGGCCGGACGACCAATTTCAAAACCACCAAGCTCTCCTATAAGAGCAAAAAGACGGTCATCAATTCGCCGGATAAATGGGCGGTATTTGAGGGCACCCATGAAGCGATTATCGACAAGGAGACATGGGAGATTGTGCAGAAAAGCCGGGAACACCGCCGCCGTCCAACCAAGATGGGAGAAATGGGGTTGTTCTCCGGGCTGGCCTATTGTGCCGACTGCGGCGCGAAGCTGTACCACCACCGCAGTATCACGTTGACGAAAGAGCAGGAGAGTTACATCTGCTCAAACTACCAGTCAAGAAAGAAATGTACTGCCCACTATATCCGGGCCGTGGTTTTAGAACAGCTTGTACTCCAAAATCTCCAACGTGTTGTTGCCTACGCCCAGGAGGACGAGAACGAGTTTGTGCGGCGCGTGATGGAGAACAAGACCGCCGTACAGAGGGCAGAGCAGGAGCAGGCCAAGCGCAAGCTGGAAAAGCAGGAGCGGCGAATCAGTGAGCTTGACCGTATCATTCAACAGCTCTATGAAGATCGTGTTTCGGGGGCGTTGAGCGCGGAGCGGTTTGCAAAGTTATCCGGGGGCTACGAGAAAGAGCAGGAGGAACTGAAGCAGTCCGCAAAGGAATTGCAGGCTATTGTAAACACGATTGAAACCCAGGCCGTCAATGTGCAGAGCTTTCTGAAGATTGTGCGGAAGTACACCGCGCCGACGGAGCTGACCCCGGCCCTGTTACGCGAGTTTGTGGAAAAGATCGTTGTCCACGCCCCGGACAAGTCCAGCGGCCATCGCACCCAGCGGATTGACGTGCATTACAATTTCATTGGCGAAATTGATTTTTCCCCGGAATACAGCCGGGTTAGCAGACAGACAACCGCATAACGCTACTGCATCATGCGGTTGCCTACCATATTCCTGAAATGTTCTTTATGCGTACTGT
>JBCLRG010000136.1:0-1065 GCA_041223955.1 Oscillospiraceae bacterium 38-13
AAGAATAAGGACAAACCGCCAACCCGTTGCAACGCAAGGGTTTTCCGATTTGTCCTTATTATGCCATAAGGGCATACTTTCGCAACCCTGGCGCTCCAGAACGGCGTAGACGTGAAAACCGTCAGCAGTATGCTGGGCCACTACGATGCAGGCTTTACCCTCCGCACCTACACCCACGCCACACGGCAGATGCAGAACCAGGCAGCGGAGACTATGGGGAATTTTATGGCGAAGGTCATGTAGGGCATAAAAAGCAACGAAAAAAGCCAGGCAGGAAGTCGCATCTTCCTGCCTGGCACTCTCTGTCCCTTTCCGGACATTTCGGCGTGTGGGTCACGGTGTGGGTCAGTCCGGTTGACCCACATTCTGACCCACACAAATTCCCCAAAAACTGCAACAAAAACTCCCGAAATCTTGTGATTTCGGGAGTTTTCTGGAGCTGCTGGGCGGATTCGAACCGCCGACCTCATCCTTACCAAGGATGCGCTCTACCGACTGAGCTACAGCAGCATTTATGGCGACCCGGAACGGGCTCGAACCGTCGACCTCTAGCGTGACAGGCTAGCGTTCTAACCAACTGAACTACCGGGCCATATGAAAATCTATCGCAATACAGCTACGCCGTAGAATTGTATGGCAGGGGCAGAAGGACTTGAACCCTCGGCACGCGGTTTTGGAGACCGCTGCTCTACCAACTGAGCTATACCCCTATTTCGCTTCAGGAGTTCCCCGCGGCGAATGACCATCTGGTGGGCCTTCGGGGACTCGAACCCGGGACCGGCCGGTTATGAGCCGGCTGCTCTAACCAACTGAGCTAAAGGCCCGTGCAGCTCATTTTTATGAGAGAAATTGCCGCCACCATTGTGGCGGCAATTCTCCTTGGCTCCCCCTGTTGGGCTCGAACCAACAACCCCGCGGTTAACAGCCGCGTGCTCTACCATTGAGCTAAGGAGGAATATACAGGCCCCGGCTCTGTTGAACCAAGACCTGTGTTGGCGCCACCTATCTTCCCGGGCCGTCGCCAGCCAAGTATTGTGGGCAGAAACGAGCTTAACTACCGTGTTC
>JBCLRG010000137.1:0-1053 GCA_041223955.1 Oscillospiraceae bacterium 38-13
GTTCCGGCTGATCGGCACTCTGCGGGACGGCCTGGGCCGGACCTTCACCGCCAGCGACACCATCACCGTCCTGCCGGTCGGTTCCTTGCAATTCTCCATGGCGGATATGGAGTATGTGGGCAACCGGGTCCCCGTGGTCATGGATAAGCTCTTTAACCCGGACGGGGCGGTTATCGCATGGTCCGCTCAGAAGGATGGAGCGGCCTGCCTGATTGACCTCTCCACCCTGGACAATGACGGCGGCACCGTGATCTTCCCCGAACCCGGCGAGTACACCCTGACCGCCACACTCCGGGACAGCAATGGCAAGACCGCCACCGCCAGCCAGTCCATCACCATTATCTTCAAGGCTGCGCTGACCGTCACCGCGCCGGATTCCATTCATATCGGAGCCAAGTTCCCCGTAGGCATCAGCGGCGCGGGCAGTCTGCCCGTGAGCTGGGGCGTGAAGCTGGGCGGCAGGCCCGTCACCCTGGACAGCAACACCGGATTCCTCTCCAATGACGGCGGCAATCTGGCCCTCTACGCCGGAGGGACCTATACCATCACCGCCACCGTCCGGGACGATGCGGGCAACCTGACCAGCGCCTTTGCCAATATCACCGTGACCAACACCGCCCCGGTCATTGAGAGCTTTACCGCCAACGCCACCCGGAATATGAAGGATGGGCGCTTCTACGCCGACCTGAGCGCCGTGGCCTCTGACCCGGACGGGGACGCTGTGCATCTGGAATGGAGCAGCGAGTACCAGCAGGACGGCTATTATGAGGTTGGTACACACACCATCCGCGTCCGTGCGGTGGATGAGTGGGGCGCGGCCTCCGCCTGGGAGAGCCGGACGATTGAGTTCATCAACACCGCCCCTGTTATCACCAGCTTCACCGCCAGCGTGACCCGGCAGACCAGCGGCAACAACTTCTTTGCCAACGTCTCCGCCACCGGCAGCGACCCGGACGGCGATACCGTGACCCTGGAATGGGGCGGGGACTACAATTCCTCCGGCTGGTATTCCCGGAACGGAAGTCACACCATCCGCGTCCGGGCAGTAGACAC
>JBCLRG010000138.1:0-1042 GCA_041223955.1 Oscillospiraceae bacterium 38-13
CGGCGGCTGCGCGAATTGATGGAGGACACATCATGAAATTAGTCCCTTTCGCCGTTATCCAAGAAGCCAAAAAATTTGACACCGAGGCTGTCGAATTTGTGTTTCGGCATTTTGCGGGTTTTATCGCAAGCAAATGCCAGAGGCACTACACGGACGAATACGGAAAAGAACGCTCCTATGTGGATGATGACCTCCGCTATCAGGCAGAAATCGCACTGTTCAGAGCCATCGCCGGTTTCCAATTCAGAGAACCGCCCGATGATTTTATGCCATAACATTTCCGTTTGGCAGGAGTGCGCCGTGTGCGGCAGGACGCATCCCTGCGGGCCGGAAATGGCCTGTACCACTACAACTGAATAGGGCAATCAGATACATTCTGTATGCGCGGAGCCGGGCGGCGGGTACGCAGGGAGACTCCCCCGCGAAAGGAGGCAGGACATCGGGAGGACGGAGCGAACAAGACCAGCGCCGCAAAGCAGCTATGGCACAGCAGCGGGCCACGAACCGCATACAGGCATGATGATACTTGCGTCGGCTATGCGTCACAGCGTAGGACGCCCCGCCACGGGAATGGGGGGAGGCACGAAAAATCCTATGGAGCGGCTTTGCCAGCCGCCGTCTGAACCTGCCTTTGCTTTATATCGTGAACAACTGAATACAGCACCGCCCGACGGTGCGAAATTTGTCGATAATGCGTCTCACCGTGAGACGCATTTTTCATTGGAAATACGTCTCACGGTGGGACACATTTCACAAAGGAGTGTGCTTGACAAATGGCAAATGCAATCCGAACGGCACAGCCGGAAATAAAGACGGAGATTAAGATCGGCAATACGACCTACATAGTAGGCGGGTATTTTGCCCCCCAGGGCGTCACCGTTTCAGAAAAAATAAAGCGTTTACTTGACAAGGAAACCAAGCGGAAAAAGCAGTAAAAACTTGTCGAAAATTTGACGTTTTCCTTGACATTTAGTATAATATAAGTGTCACAAGGACAAGAAATGGTGACTGCCGGATTGGAGGCTATGATGAACAGGCAGTA
>JBCLRG010000139.1:0-1032 GCA_041223955.1 Oscillospiraceae bacterium 38-13
AGGGCGACCATGTGCTTGCAGATCACCCGCCGCCCGTCCGCATGGGGACAGTTGCATTTGGACTGCCGGGGATGGGCGGTATTGATTTTCACCTGATAGGGGGCGGAGCCGCTTCCGGCCACCTGTCCCGTGTACTCGTCCTCGCCTGTTTGGGAAAAGGAAAGCACCTTTTTCCCCTCGTAGTATTCATATCCCCGCCATGCGGACGCACCGCTGGCCAACGTGCGGATGCTCATTCCACGTCCCCCTTATGGCTGGTACATCCATAATATCACAGGGCCGCGCTCAAAACAAGGGATTTCAAGAAATGCGTCTCACGGTGAGACGTATTTTTCTGTGATCCATTCAATAAACAGCGACACTTTTTCCAAGTCTCCATCGCTCAATTCTCGCAGCTTTTCACCCAGCGTCACCCGTAGCGTGTTCTTTCCCGATAGGCCGGAGAAGAACTCGGAGGGGCTGACCTCAAAATATGCCATGATATTAAACAACTCTTTCATGGAGGGCATTGTGGCCCCGCTGGTGATGGAACGGATATAGGAACCGCTTTTTCCCAATTCCAGACTCAAGCGGTGTTCTGATATTCCCCTTTGCCCGCGTAGCTCCGTGATCCGTTCGCGCAAATATGTTTCATATTGCAGAACCTCGTCCACCCAATACGCCCCCTCTCTGGCTGTTCATTATTGTACCTTGAATCATTGGGGAGTATCAGCGGTAAAATTATCAATTTAAGTTTTGACTTCCTTATAATTGGTAGTATAATTATTAAATCTGAAAGCGGTTTGATTTTTATACTATTCAAACAAGGAGGAATAAGGCTATGAGGGGGCAGACCTGCTGCTTCACCGGGCACCGGCACCTACCACCGGGGGAACGGGAAAAAATCGCTGGCAAGCTGGAAGATGTCATTGTTGCCTTATATCAACAGGGCATCCGATACTACGGTGCCGGGGGCGCCCTGGGATTTGATGCCCTCGCCGCCCGGACGGTGATCCGTCTGCGGGAGAACTGCCCCGGCATGAAGTTGATCCT
>JBCLRG010000140.1:0-1031 GCA_041223955.1 Oscillospiraceae bacterium 38-13
CGGGAGCGCATGGTGGCCTGAAGTCGGGCGTAGCCGTCCGGCAGTGACACATTGGCAAATTCGTCGAACATGAGCCGCACGGGAATGGGCAGACTGCCGCCGTGTACCTTGTCGGCTTGAAAGTAAAGCTCCTGGAACGCCTGGGAATAGAGCATACCAACAAGGAAATTGAGGCTCACATCGTTGCTGTCCGGGATAATGCAGAAAATGGCCTGTTTCCGTTCCCCCAGCTTGCCCAGCTCCATCTCGTCCCTTGCCGTGATGCGCTGTATCTCCGGCAGGGAAAAGGGCGCGAGGCGCACAGCGGCGCTGATGAGGATGCTCATGGCCGTTTCGCTGGGGGCCTGCTTGAATACCT
This sequence comes from Oscillospiraceae bacterium 38-13, assembly GCA_041223955.1. GTDB lineage: Bacteria > Bacillota > Clostridia > Oscillospirales > Oscillospiraceae > Oscillibacter. Next base: position 359 of record JBCLRG010000140.1, read on the forward strand.
TGTATTGCCGCACGGCGATGTGGTTGGGGTTTTCTTCCTCCAACGCTTGAAAGAGCAGGTCAAGTGCCGAAACATGGTCGCCGTCCCCCTCCTTGGCTGCGCCGTACTCCAGCATGGTGAGCATCATCTCCATGTTCTGATCCTCCGGCGGGGCCTCATGCAACAGGTAAAGCATAAGGGCGCTGTCCAGGGCCGTCTCGCTTTTCTCCCAAAACGGGTCATTGGAATGTGCGTTTTTCGGGGTGGTGTTGCGAATAAAATTGGCGATCAGCTTCAGCACATCGGCGTCGTTGCGGATGTAGTGGAACGGGTTGTAGCAGTCGGAGCGGTCCGGGTCAACGAGGTCGAAAACCTTGATCGTGTACCCCTCCCGGAGCAGCAGGGGGATAGAGTCGCGGGCAAGTTCCCCTTTCGGGTCAGTCGCTATATACGATGCGTTGGCCTCGTATATATTGGGCTTCACGATGTAGCGGGTCTTGCCCGCGCCGGAGCCGCCCACCACGATTTGCAGGAGGTTTCGGAAATGCTGGCGGCTGTTTAAGCTCATCCGCAGGTTCTGCGTGAGGATGGCGTTGCGCTTGGGGTCTTTGTCCCGGTACTTGCGGTCAAGCTGGCGGGGGTTCCCCCAGCGGGCGCTGCCGTGTTCTTCGCCGGGCCGGCGGTTCTGCTTGCC
>JBCLRG010000141.1:0-1016 GCA_041223955.1 Oscillospiraceae bacterium 38-13
AGGATCAACTTCATGCCGGGGCAGTTCTCCCGCAGACGGATCACCGTCCGGGCGGCGAGGGCATCAAATCCCAGGGCACCCCCGGCACCGTAGTATCGGATGCCCTTTTGGTATTGGGCCGATATGACACACTCCAGCCTGTTGGCAATCTCCGCCTGTTCCTCTGGCGGCAGCTCCCGGTGGCCCGTAAAGCAGCAGGTCTGCATCCGTTTGTTTGCTATTTCCATTTTTCGCTCCCTTTCCGCTGATTTTTCATCCCTGATTGCACATCCTATTATAGCCTACTATCGAAGTAAATTAAAGCCCGCTTTCGTTCTATTTTGCAATCTAAAACGAATGTAGAATAGTTTCAAAAGAGGTGATAGACTATGGATGTACTTGGACGGATCGAACAGCTCATGGAACAGCGGGGTTGGAGCGTATATCGCCTATGCAAAGAGTCCGGCTTGGCACAGTCTACACTGTCACACGTTTTCCGCAAGGATTCGGAGCCAACGATCTCAACACTGGAAACAATCTGCAAGGCGTTTGGTATGACACTGGGCGAGTTTTTTGCGGAGGGGGAGCTTGTGCCACTGACCAAGGAACAGCAGGTACTGCTGGATAAATGGGCGTTGCTGACCGCTGAACAGAAACAGCTTGTTTTGAATATGATCGACAATATGAAATAATGGTGGCCGTAAGAAATGCGTCTCACGGTGAGACGCATTTCGTCAGATTCCTTGTTTTGGGCGCGGCCCTGTGGTATTATGAACATACCGGCTATCAGGGGGGGCTACTATGAGCATCCGCACGTTGGCCAGCGGTGCGTCCGCATGGCGGGGCTATGAATACTTTGAGGGGAAAAAGGTGTTTTCCTTTTCCCAAACGGGTGAGGACGAGTACACGGGTCAGGTGGCCGGGAGTGGCCCCGTCCCCTATCAGGTGAAAATCAATACTGCCCATCCCCGGCAGTCCAAATGCAACTGTCCCCATGCGGACGGGCGGCGGGTGATCTGCAAGCACATGGTCGCCCT
>JBCLRG010000142.1:0-947 GCA_041223955.1 Oscillospiraceae bacterium 38-13
AAACGAACCACCCGCGGCCCGCCGGGTTTCCGGTACGGCTGCAGGTGGCTTTTTCTTTTTGAAGTAAACTTTTATTAACGTTCCCGCCTGGAACGATTCTTTGCCTTTTCCCGAACCGGCGTCAGTTCCAAAAGCTGCCGCACCCGTTTCTGTACATGCCGCTCTATCGCTGTTAGGCGTTCCTCCGGAAGATTCAGCCTGGGATGCCGCTGGAATGTAAATCCAATCAATCCCCGAAGCTGCCGGGCTTGAACTGGACCCATGACCTCCCCGCAGACATTCTCAAAGCCGATCCCATAGGCGGTTCCCCGCGTCTTGGCGTAGCTGTCCAGGTCCTTCCAATCGTCCGGCATGGCAAAATTGAACAGTGACAGCCCGTTATCAAAGACCGGAGCGGCTCCCAGCAGCGCACCGCTGTGGTTGTCCCGCAGGACACCGAAGTTACCGAAGTGCCGGTCCTCATTGTAGATCACCGCGTCGAACACCAGCATACTTTTGATCTCCTCATAAGCTTCTGGTCCCAACTTTTCGTAATACTCCAGGCAGGCTTTCAGCCCGCCCTCCCGGACAATACGGCCAATGGGAATGTACGCCGTATTGATGTCTGTAAACAGCTTGCAGCGGGAGGCCAGGATGCCCTTCCAGTTCTCCAGCTCATAGCGTACCGCGTGCAGACCCATGGCCTGGGCGATCTGACTGGCATAGAACTCGCTATAAGGCTCCTTTCCCGCGTTGGCTGCGCCGGAGGTGCCGCCTTTGTACAGGTAGATGCCGTCCCCCTCAATAAACCGCCAGCCCTTGGGCAGCATCCCGTTGGTGGTCAGCTCCGGCGAGGTCGTAAAGGCGGCGTCGCTCTGTCCGATTCCCGTATAAGCCACCAGGGACAGGATTTCCGAGAAGCGGTTTTCATACAGATTATACTGTGCGAACGTTCCTGTAAAGCCCTT
>JBCLRG010000143.1:0-887 GCA_041223955.1 Oscillospiraceae bacterium 38-13
CGGAAAGCCGCCGTTGTGACGGCCAAGGCCGTGTCCTCCCTGATCAGCGCCATCGCCGGACTTTTGGGCGGCGCGTTTCTGATCCCGATTATCTGCCTGATTGTTTTAGTGGCGGCGATTATTGCCTCGCCGTTCGGCATCCTCTTTGCCAACGAACCCACCCCCGGCGCTATGCCCCTCAATGTGGCCGTGGGGCAGCTCAACATGGAGCTGGCCAACACACTGGAGACGATGCAGACCGGCGACTACGACAGCATTGACATCCAGGGCCAAGGCCCGGACTGGCGGGAGGTTGTCGCCGTGTTCGCCGCGAGGACGGCGGGGGCCGATGACGGCATAGACGTTGCCGCCCTGACCCCCGACCGGGTGGACCGGCTGAAGGCCGTCTTTTGGGATATGTGCGCCATTTCCTCGGAGGTGGAGACAATATCCCACCCGGACAGCGACCCGGACGATGATACGGACGATAGCTGGACGGAGCGTATTCTGCATATCACCATCACGGCCAAAACCGCCGAGGATATGCGGACAGAGTATGCCTTTACCGAGTATCAGAACCAGGCGTTGACGGAACTGCTGGCCGAGCTTTCCACAATGGAGCTGCTGCTCACCGACCTGTCCGCATCCCAGGAGCAGGCCCGGAACATCCTGCGGAACCTCCCCGACGGTCTTTCCCCGGAACGGCGGGCCGTGGTGGAGACAGCCTGTAGGCTGGTGGGCAAAGTCAATTATTTTTGGGGCGGCAAGAGCCGGGTGATCGGCTGGGACAGCCGCTGGGGGACCATTCAAAAGGTATGGGCAGACGGCAGCAGCACAACCGGAACCTACCGGCCCTACGGCCTCGACTGCTCCGGTTTTGTGGATTGGGTATTTTACAATATCTCCGA
>JBCLRG010000144.1:0-884 GCA_041223955.1 Oscillospiraceae bacterium 38-13
CAGCGCCGCCGAAAGGCGGTGCTGTCCGAGCAAGTATGTCATTTGGTAGCACACCAAATGACCCTTGTTAGGGGGCGAAGCCCCCTTAACCCCCCCAGCGAAATACGTCTCACCGTGAGACGTATTTCCGGCATCAATCAAGGAGGCGATTTTCAAGAGACTCTTTTGTAAACAGAAATGTTCAGATTGTTAACTATTCTTTGTTAGCTGTTCTGAAATCCAGTTTGTAATCGGCTTAAAAATGATATAAAAACAATATCCTATCATTCCACCAATTACATTAGTAATCAAGTCCGTAATGTCCGAAGAACGGGAACCGCTAATCAGCGGTTGCAGCAACTCAATGCCAAGGCTCAAAAGAAAGCAACAGAATATCGTTTTGAAAAAACCTGATTTTTGACCTTGCGAAAGCGGGTATAGAAAGCCAAACGGTACAGTCATAATGATATTTAACACTATCTGCCTGAGAAAATCTCCCCTGCCCGATAACACATCTACAAATGGCACCATATTCATAGGAGTGTAGGGGTGATTGAAAATAAAGGGGAGTTTCACTATGATTGGCATCAAAGTGAAAAAAACCACAAAAGATAGATACACATACATGAGCGTGTTAAAAAACAATGTATCTCTACCTTTGCTTTTCCATCTTTTGAAGAAGTAGAACGCATATAAGATAGCCAACGCTATAAAATCTATTACATATTTTAAGGCATATTTCATAATATCGTTTCTTTTCAATTATGGATTTGTAAAAAAATTATAGCACAGGAACAAAGCACATTCAATGCCAATTTAATATTGCAGAAATGCGTCTCACGGTGAGACGTATTTTTTACTGCCCACCGAAAGGAGGATGCCATGAGGAAACGCAATCGCCATGT
>JBCLRG010000145.1:0-870 GCA_041223955.1 Oscillospiraceae bacterium 38-13
AGAGCCTGTTTAAAATCTTTTGACAAAAATGGCGGAGTGGGAGATAATAGGAAAAAACAAGCGGGAGCTGGGGAAAATGCATCAATACCCAAGTGATATCAGCCGGGAAGAATATAAGCTGATCCGGGAGGATTTGGAAGGGGCAAAGAAAACAACCCGGCCCCGAAAATATGATTTGTATGATGTGTTTTGTGCAGTGCTGTACGTAATCCAGGGTGGAATACAATGGCGGATGCTGCCCAGTGATTATCCCAAATGGCAGAGTGTGTATTACCATTTCCGTGTTTGGTCGGAGAAGGACGAAACGGGGGGCAGCATTCTGGACAAAGTGCTACAAAAACTGGTGAAACAGATACGGAACGAAGACTTGAGGCGAGATAAGACTACGTTTGGAATTGTTGATGCACAGAGCGTACAGAATGCGGATACAGCGGAAGAAAAGGGTTATGACGCAGGGAAAAAGTATCAGGAATCAAACGTCACGTTATAGTTGATACGATGGGATTGCCCCATGCCATAGCCGTAACAACCGCCGATGTGACTGACCGGGATGGAGCCATCCAGATGATTCTCCTTAACCTGGACAATCTTTCTCATGTGGAGAAGTTTCTGGTGGACGCGGGTTATTCCGGCGAACGATTCGCAAATCAGGTGAAAGATATTTGCCGCGCACAGGTTGAGGTAGTAAAACGCAGCGAATTACACAAGTTTGTCGTTCTGCCACGGCGCTGGGTGCTAGAGCGTCTATTTGGCTGGCTCGACAAATTCCGCAGACTTTGGAAAAATTGTGAGCGCAAACTCCTTATTTCTGCTCAGATGCTTACTTTTGCTCTCATCGCCATCCTTATTAGAAGATTTTAAACAGGCTCT
>JBCLRG010000146.1:0-859 GCA_041223955.1 Oscillospiraceae bacterium 38-13
AGCTTGATAAACGCGGTGTAGGAGATCCGGTAGTTTCCTCCGGATTGCAGGATGTAGGCCGCCGCCTCCAGCTCTCCGGCGGGGTCGCCTCCCTCGTGGAGCACAAGGGAATAGGCTTGACAGGCCTCCGCCGCGCTGCCCAGGGCGGCCAGCTTCCGGGCAATTTCGATTGCGTTCATGGGCTTCCTTTCCGCATGGAAAAGGGGCGGGCACCGGCCCGCCCCCTTCCTGCTTCGATGCTATTGCTATTGCGTAAGTCAGATTTTGAATTAGCCGAGGAGCTGCAGAACGCCCTGGGGAACAGCGTTGGCCTGGGCCAGCATGGCCTGGGCGGACTGCACCAGGATGTTGTTCTTGGTGTAGCTCATCATCTCCTCCGCGATATCGGTGTCGCGGATGGTGGACTCGGCGTCCTGGATGTTCTCGGCCATCACGGACAGGTTCTTCTGGGTGTGCTCCAGGCGGTTCTGGACAGCGCCCAGATCGCCCCGGACACCAGAGACGTAGTTGATGGCGTCGCGGATGGTCTGAACGGCCTTCTGCGCACCTTCCTGAGTGCTGATGTCGATCTCGGCGATGGTCTGGCCGGTCTTGGCGGACTTCATGGCGCTGACGTGCATGTCGCCCACGGTGACGTTCATCTGGTTGAACTTGTCGGAGGTGTCGCCGATCTGGAGGCTCAGGCCGGTGCTCTTGGGCTTGTTGAGGGTGATCTTGAAGGCGTCGGTCAGGCGGTCCTTGCTGTTGAAGTAAGCGCCGCAGCCGCTGGCAGCGGTGGACATGGCCTCAACACGCTGGATGGTGATGCCGATCTCCTTGCCGTCGGAACCGTCGTTGACGCCGACGTTGAAGGTGAAGT
>JBCLRG010000147.1:0-815 GCA_041223955.1 Oscillospiraceae bacterium 38-13
ATAGATGCTGTCCGCTTTGGGGGCCAGCTTGATCCAGGTGAAAGCAACGGTCTTAAAGGTGAAGCCCCACGCCCGGACGACTTCCAATGCCTCCGGGAGCATGGGACAGGTGGCCCACAGAAACAGCACGCAGTCTTTTCCGGCCAGCCCCGTCACGGGCAGGGCCTTGATGTCCTCCAACGTCATAGTGGGGTAGTGCCGCTCGGCCACGCCCTGCCCCTTCCAGTTCTGATAACGCCAGGGCGGGTCCGCGTAAATCACACTGTATGTACCTATAGGCCGAACATCTCCTTTACAATCCGGCTGGCCCCGCGGACAAGGCCGGTCAGGATAAGCATATTGAAAATGAGCTGTCCGATGTACTGCCACGCCATCGTGACGGCGGGCAGGCTGCTGTCCACGGCGGGGGCGCTGCTGGACAGGAACGCGGAGTAAATCAGACAGGCCAGCACGATCACCGCGCCCTCCATACACACGCCGATGTAGCTTTTAATAAACGCCCTGCCGCTGGAGGACGTGGTTTGTCCGGCAAAGGACGCCAGGGGCAGGGGCGCCAGGGCGGTGAACATATAGAGCCGGAAAAACCGCCCGTAGACGGTGAGCAGCAGGATAAAGGACATGACGGTTATAAAGAGGGTGCCCAATAGGGAAACAAGCCACAGGGGGATGCTCTCCAACAGGCCCACCCCCTCTATCGCGGTCACAATCTCGCTGGGCAGGGTCGCCGCCGTGGTAATAGAGCCGCCCAGCCCGCTCATCACGGTTTGGGTGATGCCGCCGCAGATATTGAAAATTGCGGTCATAATCTCCATACA
>JBCLRG010000148.1:0-767 GCA_041223955.1 Oscillospiraceae bacterium 38-13
GATCGTGGTCAACGGCACCCTGAAAAGTTCCGACGGCACCATCATCACCTCCGACCGGAACAAAAAGGAGGACATCCAGGAAGACCCGGATAAATATCTCCCACTCCTCGACCGTCTGCGGCCCGTCAGCTACCGCCTGAAGGGCCGGAAGCGCCGTCACCTGGGCTTTATCGCCCAGGACGTGGAGGCGGCGCTGAGAGACTGCGGAATTGACCCGATGGATTTTGCCGGGCTGGCTGTGGATGAGACGGGGGAATACGGCCTCCGGTATGAGGAGTTTATCCCGCTGCTGGCGGAAGCCGTCCGGCAGCTGAAAAAAAGAGTGGAGGAGCTGAGCGCATGAAAAATCTTCTGATGGAAACCAAGGCGGAGCTGACCGAGGCCTATTCGCTGCTGTCGCTGATCACGGTCCGCGGGGACGATGTGGACCGCCTGTCGGAGTCCCGGCAGCGAATCCGGAAGGTGTTCCATACCGCTAAAATTGCGCTGGAGGCGCTGGAAAAGGAGGAGGCCCATGGCGGAGCTGGTAAAGCAGATTAAGGAATTCCCCCAGAAGCCGGATTTCGGCGACGGGGATTTGCTGCTGATTCAGGGGCAGGGGACCACCTATCACGTCCGAGGGGACGCGGTCAAGCGGTATGCCGAGAACGCGGCTTCGCCGCAGGTGGAACTGGCGGAGAAGGCGGCGGAGTCCTCCATTGAGGCGGCGGCGCGGGCGGAGGCGGCGATACAGCGTCCGGCGGTTCCGGACCCGGACACGGGGAACT
>JBCLRG010000149.1:0-709 GCA_041223955.1 Oscillospiraceae bacterium 38-13
GTCCGGGACGATAATGAGATGAAAGGGCTTGTGTCGTCTGTGCAGGCAGGCGGCGTCCACCAGCCCGCCCTGGTGCGTCCCCGTGAGGGCGGGGGCTATGAGATCATAGCGGGCCATAGGCGGCAGCGGGCAAGCGAGCTGGCGGGCTACAAAAATATGCCCTGTATCGTCCGTAACATGACGGATGATGAAGCGGTCCTTGCCATGACGGACGACAACCTGCGCCACCGGGAAACGATCCGGCCCAGCGAAAAGGCGGCAGCCTTGAAGCAGCAGTATGAGGCCATCAAACACCAGGGGACGCGAGGCGACGGCGCGGACCTGGGCAAGCTGTCCCTGGATAAAGTGGGCGAGCGCAACGGCATGAGTGGAAAGACGGTGCAGCGGTACATTTATCTGAATGACCTTGTGCCGGAGCTGAAACAGTTTATGGACGGCGGAAAGCTGTCGTTCACCCCCGCCGTGGAGATTTCCCGTATCCGGCCGGAACATCAAAAGTATATCGCCGTGTCCATTGAGGGGCAGCAGTCGTCCCCCTCCAAGGCCCAGGCCAAGAAGCTGCGGGAGATGGACGAAAAGAACCAGCTCAACCCGGACGTGATCGACGCGGTGTTGAGCCAGGAGAAGAAAAAGGAGGATTTCGACGTGATCATCAGCTCTGCGGAATTGGCCCAATATTTTGGGAAGGACAAGACGCCCCGTGAGATGA
>JBCLRG010000150.1:0-705 GCA_041223955.1 Oscillospiraceae bacterium 38-13
ACCATTGAAATTATCAGGAGGAGCCAACATGTTTGATAGTAAAAGCGACTTTGCTTTGAATAAGTTTGACCAGGCGGCCATTGTGTGCAGGAGCGTCACCGGCATACATATCCGGCTGACCCGCGAGGACTTTGCCAGCGAGGAGGAGTTTCTCCTCTGGAAGGTCTGGTCTGACGGTGACTACTATGATACCGAGAAGGACGGGCGCGGGTTCTATGACAACGGCATCCTTCTGGACCCCCATGTGGACAAGCTAGGGGCGGTCCCATCCATTGAGGAAGATATTCTGGCCGCACTAGATGCTGCCGAGGCCAGCACGGAACAGGCCCGGAGGACCGCCGCCTTGATTGAGCAGATCAAGAGCTGCCTGACCGGAACGCAGTACCGCCGCCTGTGGATGTACTATGTCGAGGGAATGAGTGAAACTAAGATAGCAGAAATTGAATGCGTTGGTCAGCCAAGGATTAGCCGGTCTCTGAGCAGAGCCAGAAAAATTTTTGAGAAAAATTTTCCAGCGAGGACCAAAACAGGGGATAAAAAAAGGCTGATTTTTTGTGATAGGTGAAAGGTGCGTTTTCCCCCATCACCTTCACGAACCTTCAAAATTGAATACACGGTATTGCAGGCACAAAACCCATGTGAACAGCGGTAAAAGGTGCGCCGCCAAGACGCCAGCTTCAGGAGGTGAACGGACAAGCTGGCCGA
>JBCLRG010000151.1:0-699 GCA_041223955.1 Oscillospiraceae bacterium 38-13
GCCAGAGCGGTGATGATGCTTAATATTCTGCGTTTCATAGAACATCCTCCTTTTCCTTATAAATGCGTCTCACCGTGAGACGCATTTCACGGTCTATAAACGTCCCAAACTTCGCGCCGCAATGACGCCCGCACTCCCGCGTTTCGTGGGGGCTGTTCCCCTCGCGGCAGAGGAAATTCATTCCCCCCATGGGGGGAATGAGAAAGGGGCGCGCCCCTTTCTTAATCCATTTTCGTCGCAATTTTCTATTTCACAACATACACAAAACTTTCTAAAAAAACAAGGCCGCCCGACCAAAATGCAGGATTCGCTACCAATTAACATCCCCCGCCCCTTGACAGCGGCAATTTTCCCGGTTACGCTAAGTACAACCAGTATTGAGGAGGGCGGAATATGCGGATTGGAAAACGGTGGGCCAGTTGTCTGGCGATGGGCCTGTTCCTGCTGTGCGCGGCGGGGCTTGTGTGGCTGCTGGCGGCGGAGACGGTTCCCAATCAACAACCTGTGCGCCTGACGCCGGAGGCCGTGAGCGGTGCGCCGGAGCTGGACGGGCTGTACCTCTACGCAGGCCCGCTGGAGCTGGAATATACTCTCCCGGCACAGGCGGGAAAACTGCGCCCGATTTTGGAGATTCGGCAACTGTTTGCGGCGGCGGAGCTGCGGTTGGATGGCGCTCCCTTTCAACAGCTCCCGGCGGGC
>JBCLRG010000152.1:0-698 GCA_041223955.1 Oscillospiraceae bacterium 38-13
TCCGGGCGTGGGGCTTCACCTTTAAGACCGTTGCTTTCACCTGGATCAAGCTGGCCCCCAAAGCGGACAGCATCTATTGGGGCCTGGGCTATTGGACGCGCTCCAATGCCGAGATTTGTCTGCTTGCCACCAGGGGCCAGCCCAGGCGGCAGGCTAAGAATGTCCATCAGGTGATCATTTCCCATGTGGAGGAACACAGCAAAAAGCCGGACGAGGCCCGGCGGCGCATTGTGGCCCTTATGGGTAACGTGCCCCGTGTGGAGCTGTTCGCCCGTTACCCGGCCCCCGGCTGGGACGTGTGGGGGAACGAAGTGCCCAGCAGTATCCAATGGCATAACAGCACATAGGGGACGGAGGTTTATGCGCTGTTCCTTTATTTTATCCGCGAAAGGAGAATCCCATGGAAATTAAAATCCCCAAAGAAGTACGCCAGCACAAGGAAACCATCTTTTTCGGCCTGTCAGCGCGGCAGTTTTTCTGCGCCGCTGTCGCCGTGGGGCTGGCCGTGGGCGTGTACCTGGGCCTCGGCCCCGTCATCGGAAAGGAAACGGCAAGCTGGGTGTGCATCCTCGCCGCCGCCCCCATCGCCCTGGCGGGCTTTTTCAACTACAACGGCATGACGCTGGAGCAGTTTGCCTGGGCGTTTATCAAGTCCGAAATCCTCTGCGCCGGGGAGCGCCGTTTTGTTTCCCGGAACT
>JBCLRG010000153.1:0-698 GCA_041223955.1 Oscillospiraceae bacterium 38-13
TCGCTCAACGTGATCCACTCCACAGCCGGGGAAATCATTGACGCTATCTCCCCGCCCCCGCCGAAGCTGGAGCGGACGCAGGAACAGCGCCCCCGCCAGAAAGGAAACCGCCGCGCACAAAAAACACGAAGATAGGAGTTGACCCTATGGAAAAATTGACCGGGCAGACGCCCCTGCGGGAAATTGAGATTTTCGGTATTCCCGCCCTGTTCACGGATCAGGACATCCCACCCGACGAGCAAAGCCCTGATATGTTCTACTATGAGCTGGTGAGCGCCGATGGCAGCGCGGCCCTTTTGGGGACGGTACTGACCTTGATCCCTGTGGAAATCCCGGAGAGCGGCGAACGGGATGTTTACGACAGCGACCTTATGCTGGACACGGCGGGGGAGCTGCTGACCCCGGAGGAATTTGGGGAGAAGTACCTCTCCCCGGTGAATGGCCCTAATCTGGACGAACGCTATGGAAAAGATGATTGATATTATCCCGTTTTTGCAGGGAATCGTGGAAGAAAACACCCAGCACTATCAATCGGACTTTGCCCACGATGAAGCGCGGCTAACCGCCGCCATGCTGGAAATCAGCCGGGAAAAGCGTACATTTCTGTGGTTGCGCCGTCCATGCGGGACACTATGCGTCCCAGAACGGGAGGCGTTTATCAAGGAAAGCACAGCACACATCACCTGGACGCATTACGA
>JBCLRG010000154.1:0-686 GCA_041223955.1 Oscillospiraceae bacterium 38-13
GGCAAGCAGAACCGCCGGCCCGGCGAAGAACACGGCAGCGCCCGCTGGGGGAACCCCCGCCAGCTTGACCGCAAGTATCGGGACAAAGACCCCAAGCGCAACGCCATCCTCACGCAGAACCTGCGGATGAGCTTAAACAGCCGCCAGCACTTCCGCAACCTCCTGCAAATCGTGGTGGGCGGCTCCGGCGCGGGCAAGACCCGCTACATCGTGAAGCCAAATCTGTACGAAGCGAACGCCTCATATATAGCGACCGATCCGAAAGGGGAACTTGCCCGCGACTCCATCCCCCTGCTGCTCCGGGAGGGGTACACGATCAAGGTTTTCGACCTGGTTGACCCGGACCGCTCCGACTGCTATAACCCCTTCCACTACATCCGCAACGACGCGGATGTGCTGAAGCTGATCGCCAATTTCATCCGCAACACCACCCCGAAAAACGCCCATTCCAGTGACCCGTTTTGGGAAAAAAGCGAGACAGCCCTGGACAGCGCCCTCATGCTCTATCTGCTCCACGAGGCCCCGCCGGAGGATCAGAACATGGAGATGATGCTCACCATGCTGGAGTACGGCGCGGCCAAGGAGGGGGACGGCGACCATGTTTCAGCCCTTGACCTGCTCTTTCAAGCGTTGGAGGAAGAAAACCCCAACCACATCGCCGTGCGGCAATACAAGGTATTCAAGCA
>JBCLRG010000155.1:0-685 GCA_041223955.1 Oscillospiraceae bacterium 38-13
AGCACAACCGGAACCTACCGGCCCTACGGCCTCGACTGCTCCGGTTTTGTGGATTGGGTATTTTACAATATCTCCGATGGGGCCTACACCATAGGCCACGGCGGGGGCGCTCACGCCCAGCATACTTACTGCACAGCAATTACCTGGACTGAGGCGCAACCGGGCGATTTGGTATTCTACCCGGAGGACACCCACGTTGGCATCGTGGGCGGCTGGGACGAGAGCGGCAATATCCTGATTATCCACTGCGCCAGCGGCTATAACAATGTAGTCGTTACAAAGCAGGAGGGCTTTGCCACCATAGGCAGACCGTTGTATTACTCTGAATAAAGGAACGTCTCACGGCGCGGCGCGTTTCCTGTTGGGAAATGCGTCTCACCGTGAGACGTATTTTTTTGCTGAACGGCTAACGGTAATACCTGCGGCCCCGGTCACTCAGTTCCGCAAGGGCCTCAAAGAGCTGATCCTGCAATTCCTTTTTGGACAGGCTTTTCACATAGGAACGCAGCGCCTCATAGTGATCTTCCATGCGCTGTTCTTCCTCCCGTTCGTATTCCTCTACTTCCTCTATGTAGTCCTCCGCTTCCTCCGGGAACGCCGAGAAGAACAGGGCGACCATGTGCTTGCAGATCACCCGCCGCCCGTCCGCATGGGGACAGTTGCATTTGGACTGCCGGGGATGGGC
>JBCLRG010000156.1:0-667 GCA_041223955.1 Oscillospiraceae bacterium 38-13
TGTGAGTTATATCAATGCTGGATCGGTGATGATACCCGCCAGCGGTGGCTGGCCCATATCCGGGCTGTCCAGCAAACCTTGAAGGAGGCGGCACATGGCTGTTACAGTTATCGAAATCACCGTGGATGACCTGCCGGGAATGGCGCGGCAGTATGGAGAGGGGTTTATCATCCAGGACTGTGATATGAACCCCTATGAAGCGGCAAATGTGGTTAATGAGACATTCATCCATGGCGGCATCCTGCTGGAGAGGAAAGAATTTCAGAAGGTCATGGTTTTTCAGAACGATAATTGGACCAATCTGCTGTTCCCTTTCTTCCAAGTTAAACTGGATACGGGAAAACTCGTCGCGTGGCAGTTTTTCACCTATCAGACCTGTCACAGTGTATTTCTGACCGATTACATCCGAGGTAAGAGAAGCATTTTAGGCGAAAAGTGGTAACAATATTCCAAAACCCACCCTCAACTGACTAATTATCAGTTGGGGGCGGGCTTTTTTGCATTTACGGACAAATCTACAAGCGGCAGGAGCATGAGCGCCCCGGTGACTATTATGGTCGCCGGGGCGTTTTTTTGTTTTTCCGCACATTGCAAACCAGCCCCTCGCCAGCTTCACCAAGGACGGCGGCACACTGGCTCTGACCGAGACGGGCAAGTACACCCTGAC
>JBCLRG010000157.1:0-664 GCA_041223955.1 Oscillospiraceae bacterium 38-13
GTTTGCTGGACAGCCCGGATATGGGCCAGCCACCGCTGGCGGGTATCATCACCGATCCAGCATTGATATAACTCACACTCCGGGTTCTGGACGCTTTGCAGCTCGTCCAAAAGGATTTTGAAATCAGCCGGAGTGACAACAAACTCCTTAATATGATGGTCTACCGGATCATAGTTTTCGCCAACATACTCGGTGACGATCAGCTCCCCGGTTCGATAGTAGTCCGCCAGACACTCCGCGATCAGGAGTGCCGCATGGGTAAAGTCTCGCGGGAAGTTGGCGTTGATGTAGCAGTCCAGCCCCTCCGGGGGACAGCCCCGGTTGGTCCGCTTGATGTCCTCCATAATATCCTGCCGCAGCAGCTCAATGGCCTCTGCTGTATTGAAGATGGCGAAGTCCACTGCTTTCAGTTGTGTGCCTATGATAGTCCCCAGCAGGTCCAGTCCGTAGTCACTTTGACGTTCTCTAATGCCCCAGGCTCCCATTTTTAACCTCCTTCGTGGTCTGAAAAAATTTGTCCTTTAAGTGCAGCCTTGGTTTTTCACCCCCTCCCGTAGACCCCGTTTGAGGGCCGTTTTTGGTGGAAAAAGAATAAGGACAAACCGCCAACCCGTTGCAACACAAGGGTTTTCCGATTTGTCCTTATTATGCCATAAGGGCACAC
>JBCLRG010000158.1:0-652 GCA_041223955.1 Oscillospiraceae bacterium 38-13
GGTCCGCTTCGGTCCCGTAGTAGTAGTCCAGATTCAGATTTGACGGCATGGTGATTGCCTCCTTTGCAATGTGCGGAAAAACAAAAAAACGCTCCGGTGACCATAATAGTCACCGGGGCGCTCATGCTCCTGCCGCTTGTTGGTTTGTTCATAAACGCAAAAAGCCCGCCCCAAACTGTTAGTCAGTTGAGGGCGGGCTTTGGGATATTGTTACCACTTTTCGCCTAAAATGCTTCTCTTACCTCGGATGTAATCGGTCAGAAATACACTGTGACAGGTCTTATAGGTAAAAAATTGCCACATGACGAGTTTACCCATTTCCAATTTGACTTGGACGAAAGGAAATAACAGATTGGTTCGGCCATCGTTCTGAAAAACCATAACCTTCTGAAATTCCGTTCTCTCTAACAGGATGCCGCCATGGATGAATGTCTCATTGACCACATTTGCCGCTTCGTAGGGGTTCATATCACAGTCCTGGATGATAAGACCCTCTCCGTACTGCCGCACCATTCCCGGTAGGTTATCTACGGTGATTTCGCTAACTGTAACAGCCATGTGCCGCCTCCTTCAAAGTTTGCTGGACAGCCCGGATATGGGCCAGCCACCGCTGGCGGGTATCATCACCGATCCAGCATTGATATAACTCACA
>JBCLRG010000159.1:0-644 GCA_041223955.1 Oscillospiraceae bacterium 38-13
CGCAAAGCCGCCCGCTGTTCCTCCGTCATTTCGTGGCGGCGCTTTTTCCTGCTCTTTCTTACCGGCGTTTCCTCCGGCTGTTCCTCCTGTTCGGGCAGGTCAAATTTGCCGATAAAGTTCAGATAGATTTCAACCTCCTGCTCCCGCACTCCGTTTACTTTGGTGGCTTCGTGGACGATTATCTTCTCCACAAATTCATTCAGCAGGGACGCGGAAAACTCGGTAAACTCGGTGTGCCGCTTCACCAGTTCGATAAACTTGTCAGCCCTCACGCTGTCGGTGTTGTAGCGGTCGATTTCGGCCTGTAACCGCTCGATTTCCCCGTCAAGGGTTTTCTGCTCGGTATCGTAGCCGGTCAGCAGTTCGGAAAAGTGGTTTTCGGGTATCTTCCCCGTGGCGTAGGCTTCATACAGTTTCTTGATTAAGCCACTGATTTCCTCCCGCCGCCGCTTGGCCTTTGACAGCTTTTTGCGGCTCTCCTTTACCGCCGCCTCCTGCTGTAACTCCGATTTCTCCCGGACGCGCTCGATAAACTCCGCCTCGTTCTCCCGCACATATCCGCTTACCCGCCGTATGGCTTCCAGCACCAGGCTTTCCACAACGCTGACGCGGATATAGTGACAGGTGCAGCTTCGGGAATAGTG
>JBCLRG010000160.1:0-616 GCA_041223955.1 Oscillospiraceae bacterium 38-13
AACGCGCCGCCCAAAAGTCCGGCGATGGCGCTGATCAGGGAGGACACGGCCTTGGCCGTCACAACGGCGGCTTTCCGGGACAGATCCAGCGCGGTCTTTGTCTTGGCCGTGGACTGCCGGAGCAGCTTGCGCTGGGCTTTGCGCTGGACACGCCGCTTTGCCATCTCCATAGGCCGCGCCGTCGTTTTCTTCTTCGCCGCCGATGCCGCCTTTGCGGTGGACTTGGACGCCGCAGCAGTCTGCCGGGTCTTTGGGATAAAAGAGCCGCCAGTGGGCTTCTCTTTCGGCGCAAAAGAGCGCCGGGGGCGCTCTTTGATTGGATTGATAGATTGATTGCCGGGAGAGGCAGGGGTACTCCCCGCGATGTGCCTGGGCGCTGGCTGGAGTTCCGGGCGGGGCGGAGTGGGAACGCGCCCCGCCTGTGCCCGCCGGGTCTGCGCCTCTGCCTTGGCCTTTTGTCTCATGCGCTCCTGGGGCTTCGGCTGGGCCGCTGCAGGTTTTCGTCCCGGTGGGCTGGTCTGCCGCTGTCCTGTGGGACCGGCGGGCCTGCGCCGGATGTCCGTCTGCCGGTTCCGTTTTTCCTTAATGGCGGTCTGCCGCATCCGCTCTTTCGGGG
>JBCLRG010000161.1:0-602 GCA_041223955.1 Oscillospiraceae bacterium 38-13
CGGATGCGGACCTCTCCCTGGTGCCCAAGACCATCTCCGATGGCGGGCGGAGCCTGACCCTGGCGGATGTGCAGTGGGGCAATTCCACCCAGGAGGAGGGTGACGGTGTGGTCACCCGCTACACCGCCACGGCCCGGTACATCGGCAGCACCTCCAGTAAGTACGCCACCGGGTACACGGTGACGGCGGACTACTCCGGAGAGGTTTCCAAAACCGGCTGTAATGTGGTTACCTATACCGCCGTGTTCGGCAGCACCGACGCTCCCAAGGACTCCGGCGTTCAGGAGGGTGAACCCGTCGACGTCTCCGGCATCGGGCGTCCGCTTATGATCGGCGGCGCGGTTCTGGTGCTGGTCCTGGGCGGCGCGTTTGCATACAAAAAAATTCGAAGGAGATGAAGAAACTTTGAAATTGAGAACCTTCCTGCTGGCCTGCATGATCTGCGCCCTGTGTGCCGTCCAGGCCAGCGCCCTCGAGTACAGCTATGACGGGGCGGACGATTTCCTGTTCGCCCGGCCTACCAGCGATGACACGATCTACGAAGAGGAAAACCCCAACGTGGACCGGAGCAAGAACGTGGCCCTGGTGGCCCCCGGCTTCGG
>JBCLRG010000162.1:0-598 GCA_041223955.1 Oscillospiraceae bacterium 38-13
TACTTGCGGTCAAGCTGGCGGGGGTTCCCCCAGCGGGCGCTGCCGTGTTCTTCGCCGGGCCGGCGGTTCTGCTTGCCGGAAATGTACAGCACCACAGCAAAGGCATACACCACCAGCGCCCCCAGCATGAATTTAAGAGTATAGGGCGTCCAGCGGAGCAGAAACGGGTGGTCGGCCCACTCGGAAAACTTACCCAGCACTTCAAATGCCGTCATGCCGTCCTCATAGCCGGAGGCCAGCCCCGCGCCGATCCACAGCACGGGCAGGGCAAGGAAGAGCCACTTGGAATAGCTGTTGTCCGATTGATTTTTCACCGCCCACCCCGCCTTTTCGCCGGAAACTCCAGCCGCAGCCCCTGCTCGGGCCGGAGGGCGGCAAAAATGGATTCCCGGTTACGCTTCACCTCGCTGTCCGTCGCGCCGCCCTGGGTGATGGTGGCGGTGTGCAGGCCCCGGATGCTGCGGGCGGCGACACGTCCAAAAAAACAGCCGTCCAATGTCGCGTTCAAAAAGCCGACGCCATCCAATTCACAGTCAACGGTATTGCAGGATTTGAGGCGGGCCTCTTGGAATGAAACATTTCGCAGGGTACTGTCGTG
>JBCLRG010000163.1:0-585 GCA_041223955.1 Oscillospiraceae bacterium 38-13
CGTGTCGGGCCGGACTGGTTCTTCCGCTTCGGCTGGATTTTTATAGGATTGGTTCCGTCTGTGGGCTGGATGGCCTTAATCCGGCTGGCGGCGTAGATGGCGTTGTCCGTCAACTGCCGCTGCCATGCGCCCTCGCTCCGCGCCCATTTGAAGCCCCAGCCTTTCAGCTCTGTTCGGATTTCCTCGCTGGGGATTTCATCAAAAAAGATTTGCAGCCGGTTTTTGTCCCCGTTAGCCTCCACTCTGCCGCCCTCAAACGTCCAGCCGGTGTAGCCCAGCTCCTTTGCCTGAGTAAGTTTCTGGATGCGCTTTTCCGTGGTGCGTATATTCCGATTGTTGTTACTCAATGTACAAGAGGCAAACGGCTTTTTATCCCACGGGTGGTACTCCATACCGCTCTCCAGCTTGGCCGCTTCTTCATCGGACAAGCCTGGAAAGCCCTGGCAAGTGCCGTTCTTCTTGTAATAGGCGTTGACCGCTTTCATAAATTCCTGGGTCTGCTTCAGCCCCTCCAGCTTTTCCGTCAGCTTGGCGATGGCCTCCGGATCATCGGAGGAAATGGCGGTGTTATTCTCTGCCGCCTGC
>JBCLRG010000164.1:0-580 GCA_041223955.1 Oscillospiraceae bacterium 38-13
CTAGAGTCTGTTTGAAAACTTAAATATTGTGTGTAAAGTGCTGAGATGGTAAAATAAAGCACATGAAAAGACATGAAATCAGTGAAAAACAATGGAATCGTATCAAGGACAAGTTTCCACCTGAAAAAAAGCCGCAAGGAGGCCGGCCTGGAAAAAGCAACCGTGAAATGCTCAACGCAATCCTGTATTGGCTGAACACCGGAATACCATGGAGGGATCTGCCGGAGCGGTTCGGGCCATGGCAAAGTGTGTACAGCCGGTTCCGTGCCTGGACAAAAGCTGGAGTATGGGAAGATATCCTCACAGCCCTGATTGTGCAGGATTTGGTGGACGAAACAACGCTGATGCTGGACAGCACCACGATCAAAGTCCACCAGCATGCCAGCGGGGTCAAAAAAGGGGATATCACGAGGAAACCGGACGGAGCAGAGGGGGCTTAACCACGAAAGTCCATGCGGTAACGGATGGGCTTGGGAATCCATTGCACTTTTTGCTCTCCAGTGGGAATCGAAACGATATTGGTATGGCACAGGCTTTGTTGGAGCCGTTTGATCTGAATGGCAAACTCATACTGGCAGAT
>JBCLRG010000165.1:0-576 GCA_041223955.1 Oscillospiraceae bacterium 38-13
GGCGGGCCTGCGCCGGATGTCCGTCTGCCGGTTCCGTTTTTCCTTAATGGCGGTCTGCCGCATCCGCTCTTTCGGGGACGGCCCTGCCGGGGCACGATCCGGGCTGGGGCGGGAGGCCGCTGGCCGCTCACGGACGGTATCAGGCCGGCGCTCCCGCATGGGGGCGGGGTGATGGCTGTCCTTTGGGGGGCGCGTCCGCATATCGCTGGCGGGCTTCTCCCGTGGATGCTCTTGTGGCTGCTCCCGTGAATATTCCCCTGCCGGGGGCGGCGGGGCCTCCGTACCAGCTGGGGGCGCTTCGCCGGGTGGCTGCTCCCTGTGTTCCTGTTTCTTCTGTTGCTTCCGCTTATGGCGGGAAATGGATTTTGAAACAGCGGTGGCGGTGCGCTCCCGGAGGCTGTCGGCGGTGGTGTAGATCATTTCCTCCACCTGCTCCGCCGCCTGGACTTCCGGGGCCGTATCCGTACTGCCGCTCGTGCCCTGGTTCTTCTGCCGCTGAGTCAGCTCTTTCACATATTTAGCCGTCATCTGGCGGCGCACGTCCTTTTTCACAGAACCGCTTTTCTTGTCACTTTT
>JBCLRG010000166.1:0-561 GCA_041223955.1 Oscillospiraceae bacterium 38-13
GGATTTCTTTTTGGCGGCGTACCAAAAGATATACGCAAAAGAAGGAAACATGACAAAAGGTGCGGACGGAAAGACCATAGACGGAATGAGCATTGAGAGAATTACTGCACTCATTCAAGCCCTGAAAACAGAGGAATACAAACCCGCCCCAAGCAGAAGAGTTTACATCCCGAAAAAGAATGGCAAGCAGCGACCTCTGGGAATCCCCTCAGTAGAGGACAAATTAGTGCAAGAGGTAGTGCGTATGCTGCTGGAAGGTATATATGAAAGCAGCTTTGCGAACACCTCCCATGGATTCAGGCCAAACAGGAGCTGCCACACTGCGTTGTCCATGATTCAAAAGCGATATACAGGGACGAAATGGTTTATTGAAGGTGATATCAGTGGATTTTTTGACCACATTGACCATGAAGTTCTGATTTCTATCCTTCGCAAGCGAATTGGTGATGAACGCTTTCTAAGGCTGATACGCAAATTCCTGAAAGCCGGCTATCTTGAGGAGTGGAAATTTCACAATACCTACAGCGGAACACCCCAAGGCGGAATCATCAGCCCAATCTT
>JBCLRG010000167.1:0-545 GCA_041223955.1 Oscillospiraceae bacterium 38-13
CGGAAAGCCGCCGTTGTGACGGCCAAGGCCGTGTCCTCCCTGATCAGCGCCATCGCCGGACTTTTGGGCGGCGCGTTCCTGATCCCGATTATCTGCCTGATTGTTTTAGTTGCGGCGATTATCGCCTCACCATTCGGCATCCTCTTTGCCAATGAACCGACGCCGGGGGCCATGCCCCTCAATGTGGCCGTGGGGCAGCTCAATATGGAGCTGGCCAACACACTGGAGACGATGCAGACCGGCGATTACAGCAGCATTGACATTCAAGGCCAAGGCCCGGACTGGCGGGAGGTTGTGGCCGTTTTTGCCGCAAGGACAGCGGGGGCGGATGATGGCATAGACGTTGCCGCCCTGCCCCCCGACCGGGTGGATCGGCTCAAGGCTGTCTTTTGGGATATGTGTACCATCGCCTCGGAAGTGGAGATGATCCCCCACCCCGACAGCGACCCGGACGATGATACGGACGACAGCTGGACGGAGCGTATTCTGCATATCACCATCACGGCCAAAACCGCCGAGGATATGCGGACAGAGTATGCCTTTAC
>JBCLRG010000168.1:0-533 GCA_041223955.1 Oscillospiraceae bacterium 38-13
ACATCGTCCAGCGACGTAAAGGAAAAGTCCAGGTCGCCCACGTCGTACAGGCAAACTGGACTGTGTATATAAGCGGCTGCGCCCCCGTCAGCCGTGAATTTGATAGCGGGGTGCTTCATCAGATCGTACTTGTCGTCAATGACCGGGGCCTCGCCGCGAATGAGGACGATGGCCTTTTTGTTGTCCAGCATCCGTACTTCGTCGGGCGTGAGTAATTCGCGCCCGGCCTGTTGAAAATTCTGACTGTACGATCCGTTGCGCCCCTTGCTCTGGCTGCTGGTTTGGGTCTGGATCGTCTCCTTGCCCAGCAGCTCCGAAACATATTTGTGCGTACTCTGCTCGTTCCCGCCCAAATAGATAAAGGCATCCGCGTTGCCGATGATACCCTCCCAGTCATCTTTGAAAAGGGCCTTGAGCTGGGAAATGTTTTGCAGTATAATGGTGGCCATCACGTTGCGGGAGCGCATGGTGGCCTGAAGTCGGGCGTAGCCGTCCGGCAGTGACACATTGGCAAATTCGTCGAACATGAGCCG
>JBCLRG010000169.1:0-525 GCA_041223955.1 Oscillospiraceae bacterium 38-13
CGCCCCCTAACAAGGGTCATTTGGTGTGCTACCAAATGACATACTTGCTCGGACAGCACCGCCTTTCGGCGGCGCTGTCCGCTGTGGGTGCTACCGGGCAGCCGGTTTCTTCTTACGGGGCGTCCTCTTTCTGACGGCAGAGGCGATGCGCTCTTTCTGGAGAACACAGTCCAGCTCCAGCTCATTTCCGGGTTTATAGTGGATGCGTTCAATACGCCCGTGGTCGTTAATCAGACTGTGAAAGTGCCCAGAATATGCTGCATAGGGCAGTTCAAGCTCTGTGCCGTCCGCAAAGGTCAGTTCTACCATTTCAGCGTGAATAGCGTTCTGCTTCACACGCTCTACCTGCTCCCCATAGCGCAGGGGCTTAACTTGGCCCAGCACAAAAGCGCCCTCCCGTCCAGGTTCAACGATGACGCGGTACGCCTTGATATGCTCCGCGTCATAGTCGTAATGCGTCCAGGTGATGTGTGCTGTGCTTTCCTTGATAAACGCCTCCCGTTCTGGGACGCATAGTGTCCCGCA
>JBCLRG010000170.1:0-511 GCA_041223955.1 Oscillospiraceae bacterium 38-13
CTGCCCGTTTCCCTTGATTTTTCCCTTATGAGAAAATTTAAGGGAAAACTTCGTCAGCCGCTGCTCACTACCTTGTCCAGAAGCCTTGCGCTGGAACGCTTTGCCTCTCTGGTGGCGTGGGCGTAGATGTTCATGGTCGTGTTGACATCCGAGTGTCTCAACAGCTCCTGCACATCCTTGGGAGCCGCGCCGTAGGAGAGAAGATTGCTGGTGAAGGTGTGTCTCAGCATGTGGAAGTGGAAGTCCTCCAGGCCGGGGACCTTCTCCTTTGCCCTCCGGCACATGAGGCTGACGGTGCTGGGGGATTCAATGGCCCCGTCAGGCCGGAGGCACACGAAGGACAGGCATTTATCCGCCTCCAGCGTGGCCTCCGTTCTGGACAGCATGTAGACCTCGTAATAGGTACGGTTCTTTTCCTTGACCTCTTTGCAGTAGTTGAGCCGGTAGAGCGCCCCATATTTCAGACTGTTCCGAGCCTGCTCCCGCTTCGCCTGCTGGAGAATATCCGCCA
>JBCLRG010000171.1:0-506 GCA_041223955.1 Oscillospiraceae bacterium 38-13
TAATAAAAGTTTACTTCAAAAAGAAAAAGCCACCTGCAGCCGTACCGGAAACCCGGCGGGCCGCGGGTGGTTCGTTTCTCATCAGCTCCCCCGTCACTGTTACATATGCTTCATCTGTTCAGCGTTCTTCGGTGGTGTTGGTAATAGCTTTTCCGTAGGCTTCTGGCTATACTGTCGTTACAACAAACGGGAAGGAGAACGGCAGCATGGCAGCTACAAAGAACTTGTGTGCGCAAATCAGCCTCAATCTGCATCAGAAAATTTCTGAGGCCAAAGAGGCGGCGGGCCTGACCACCGCGCAGTACATCACAAACCTGCTCACCGAATATTTTACAATGAAAGAAAACGGAGGTAATGTCACTATGGCAAACAATAATACTCGAACGATGGCCTTTCAGATCCCGGAGGAGCTCTTCCAGCGGATCAAGACCCACCTGGAGCGGGAAACCCAACGGACCGGCAGGAAGCTGACCCAGCGGGAGTTCGTGCTGAACCTGATCGAGGAA